>JBGSHT010000078.1:0-127011 GCA_041752135.1 Chitinophagaceae bacterium
CACCTCGCACCTCGCACCTCGCACTTCCCACCTCCCCTACCCCAAATCAATCTCCGTATTATCCCCAATATTCAACGTCCTCGTCTCGCCCTTGATCACCGTATCACTGCCGATCAATGAATCATGCAACACCACATCGTACAGTTTGGAAAAAGAACCGATGATCGAATCTTTAACGATCGAATAATTGATGAAGGTCTGTTCGCCAATGGCCACATTAGGGCCAATGATGGAGTTTTGTATTTCGCAACCGGGTGCAATGCTTACCGGCGGAATGATGATGGTATTTTCAAACTGGTGGTCCTCTGCAATTTCACCGCCGAATTTTTTTAACAGCGTGGCATTGCTTTCCAGCAGGGTTTCTTTTTTCCCGCAATCGAACCAGTTCTTCACTTTGTATGAACGGAAGGAAGCGCCTTCTTTGATCATGCATTCAATTGCGTCGGTGAGGCTGTATTCATCATAGCTTTTCACGCCCTCGCGCAAATTATTCTCCAGGCAGGAAAAGAGCAGGTTGGTTTCAATGATCTTATAAATGCCCACCAGCGCCATATTCGATTTAGGGATCTGCGGCTTTTCCACCACCCGGGTGATGCGTGCCTCTTCATCTATCTCCGCCACACCAAAATTGCGCGGGTCATCCACTTTCTTGACGCCTAAAACAGAGCCCGGTTGTGACACAAAATCCTGCACATCGTATTCGCAGATCGTATCACCCAGCACAATAAACACTTCATCATCCCCGGCCATTTCACGTGTGAGGAAGATGGCATGCCCCAGTCCGTGCCGGTCGTTTTGATGTACAAAATGAAACTGGAGGTCGGGGTATTTTAATTGTACATAATCCTGGATCTTATCGCCCAGGTATCCAACGATCAGGATGAATTCCCGGATACCGCCTTCCCTGAGCTGGTCGATGATAATGCTGAGTATGGTCTTTCCGGCCAATGGGATCAGGGCCTTCGGCTGTGTATAGGTATGAGGCCTGAGTTTTGTACCGGCACCGGCAACAGGAATGATAGCTTTCATTGCGGTAATAGTGTTAATGACGATGTGAAAATAGGCAAAAAATTATGAACCGGTTACCAACAAAAGCGCTGCTGCCCAATGGCCTGTCCATCCTATTTTTGGCTTTCCCCTGTGGACAGGTTATTTTTGCCAAAATTTCTACCATTCATGCAAAGAGATACCGCGATATTCAACCTGATCAGGAAAGAATTGGAACGCCAGCGTAATGGCATTGAACTGATTGCTTCGGAAAACTTCACTTCCCTGCAGGTGATGGAAGCTATGGGCACGGTTCCCACCAACAAATATGCGGAGGGCTACCCCGGCAAAAGATATTACGGTGGCTGCGAAGTGGTGGATGAAATTGAAAATATTGCCATCGACAGGCTGAAGCAGGTATTCAAAGCCAGCTGGGCCAATGTGCAGCCACACAGCGGCGCCCAGGCCAATACTGCGGTGTTCCTCGCCTGTTTAAAACCCGGCGACAAGATCCTCGGCCTCGACCTGAGCATGGGCGGTCACCTCACCCATGGCAGTCCGGCCAATTTCAGCGGAAAATATTACCAGGCATTCTTTTATGGGGTTGACAGGGAGAGCGGACTGGTGGATTACGAACAACTGGAACGCACTGCCCGCGCTGAAAAACCCAAAATGATCATCTGCGGTGCCTCGGCCTATAGCCGCGACTGGGATTATGCACGCATACGCGCCGTTGCAGACGAAGTAGGCGCATTGGTCTTGGCCGACATCGCCCATCCTGCAGGATTGATCGCCAAGGGCTTCCTGAACGATCCGTTCGACCATTGTCATATTGTAACATCCACCACACATAAAACTTTGCGCGGGCCAAGGGGTGGCGTGATCATGCTGCGCCATGATTTTGAAAACCCTTTTGGTGTCAAAGATCCCAAAGGCAATATCCGGATGATGAGTTCCCTGCTCGACCTCGCCGTTTTTCCCGGCATGCAGGGCGGACCGCTGGAACACGTTATCGCCGCCAAGGCAGTGGCTTTTGGCGAGATACTGACCGAAGAGTTCACTGCTTACCAGAAGCAGGTGCAGATAAACGCACAGGCCATGGCCAAAGCGTTTGTGAGCAGGGGCTATAACCTCATCAGCGGCGGTACCGATAACCACCTCATGCTGATCGACCTCCGCAATAAAAATATCACCGGAAAAAAAGCACAGGAGATCCTTGATACGGCGCATATCACCCTGAATAAAAACTCCGTACCTTTTGATGATAAGAGCCCGTTTGTAACTTCGGGTATACGTGTAGGTGTGCCGTCCATTACCACGAGAGGGATGAAAGAAGGGGATATGGAAAATGTGGTTTCGCTGATCGACAGGGTGCTGATGCAGGGCGATGATGAGAAGGTAATTGCAGCGGTGAAAGCTGAGGTTGGGGCGTTGATGGGGATGTTTCCGCTGTATCCGGAACTGGGATGAAAAAATCGAAAATCGAAAGTCGAAAATCGAAAGTTAAAGACATTAACCGAAGAGGTGCAGAGGTTTCGCAGAGGAAGGGCTGTTATGTCCCTCTCCGGAGGGGGTGAAATTGAACCTGTTTCTCCCTTCATAGGCCAGGGGGAGGATCAGAATCGAATAAGGAATAAGAAATAAGGAAGTAAATACAGTAACCGCAGAGACGCGGAGGCGCAGAGGTTTCGCAGATAACATTCCGGGGAGGCACCCCTCTCTTTCAAGAGAGGGGCCGGGCCTGCCCGCCGTGCGCCTACGCTGAAGCTTCGGCGTAAGCGTAAACGGAGTGCAGGCGAGGGGTGAGTTGGAAGCAAAAAAATTAAATTACATTCAAACACCAAAACAACTACTATGATCCAACGTATTCAATCAATCTGGCTTTTACTGGCAGGCGTTGCCGGTTTACTCACGTATAAACTTCCGCTGTGGCAGGGGAAACTGCAGGATGGTTCTGTAAAAAAATTCATGGGGCCCGAAAGCCTGCTGTTATTTACCCTGATTGTTATTACTTCTATCCTTGCTTTTGTAACGATCTTTTTATTTAAGAACAGGAGCCAGCAGAAAGGGTTTGCTTTGATCGGTGCGCTTTTATCCATTGCCATTGTTGCACTTGAATATTTCCTGGTGGAAGATTACATAAAAGGTTTGAACCTTGCGGAGAACTCCTGGCAGTTTGGGGCGATCTTACCGATCCTGATGGTATTTCTTTTCTTTTTGGCCAGGGGGGGGATTGTGAAAGATGAGAAGCTCGTGAAGAGTTTGGAAAGATTAAGATAATAACAAAGGACGCCTGAAAATTCATGGCGTCCTTTTTTACTTCGCAGTAAGTTGTATTTATTGTTTCTGTATTCTCTGCTGGTACTGTTCACCGTTATTATTGATGATCAGCACATAGGTTCCGCTTTGCATTCCACTAAGGTTCAAATTCATTTGTGTTGAATTCTCCTGCAAGATACCGCTCTTCATGATGCGGCCATCCATGGCAACTACTCTGTATGCTGCGCCTTTAACGGCTTTAGGATACTGCAGCAATGCAGTGTTTGAAACCGGGTTAGGATACAGGCTTACTTTTGATTTGACAGACATATTCACTGATACAATTGCACTCAGTGCAAATTGTCCATCGAGGTCAACCTGGCGGAGGCGGTAGAAATTCTTACCAGCCAGCGGGCTGTTATCATTGAAACTATAGTTAAGCGCTGCAGAACTGTTTATTGCGCCGTTTACTTTACCAATAGCAGAGAAACTAACGCCATCGGCTGAACGCTCTACTTTAAAGTATGCATTGTTTTGTTCAGATGCTGTTGTCCAGCTGAGCTTAACGACACTGCCATTTTTAGCAGCTGAGAATTTAGAAAGCTCAACAGGCAGTGTACCGGAAACATCACCAATGGTAAAGGGGCTGAAAGTTGCCAAACCTGTTGCGGCACCCAGAAAGTTTGATCCGCCAACAGTAGTAATGGCAGATTGACCCTTATCTACCCATGATCCGGGTGCGCCTTCCCAATGCGCTACGCGCAGGTTGGTATTGGCAGTGCCTGTAGCGCCGCATTCATTTATATTATCAATACTCAGCCAAACGTACACATCTCCCGTCCCGGAAAACCTGTCAATATCCCACCAGTTACAGGAACTAACGCCCAGCAATGGCGCAGTTACGGCAGAGCCCGCAGCGGCGAGCGGATCAACTTTTGGATTTCCCAGGAATGGTTGTGCGATGAAAATAGAGCTGCTTGGCAAAACTGACCCAAAAGTGGTTGAACCTGAAACCGCAACCGGCATATATAGACTGTCGTTACCCACCGGGAATATAAACGAAGCGATGCCTGTTTTAGCCAGCGGTCCATTCACATAGCGGGCAGCAGAAGCACCCAGGACCGTAGCTGCATCGGTAAGTAAAAGGCCACTGGAAAGAGTAGTATTTATGATACCGCTGGTTAACTGCAAAACGCCGTTCATGGCAGAACCGGAAATGCCTAAACCTGGAATAGGCAAACCAGTGGCCATGGAAAGGCGCTCGCCTGCTGTAAGGTTCAGAGTTACATTATTAACCCTGACAGGTACACCCTGACCACCCAGAAATTCGGGGCCGGTAGTTTTGGAACCACCCGTGTATGTTAGACTATATTGATCTAGTGCCGTTCCGCCAAGCACTGAAGCCGTCATGGTGCCCTCACTGCGTGTGATCTCCGATCCCAATGCAAGTGTTAGATTGGCTCCGGCGGCAAATGTACCTGCCGTAAGATTAACCAGTCCGCCTGCGGCAATGGTCCTGGGATCTGCGGCAAGACCTTCGGCATCAAGTGTTACGGTGAAACCCGGATTATTAATGATGAGGTCACCTGTGAGATTGGTTGGAAAACCAGACCCTGTAATTTGTGCTGCTGAGCCATTATATAGATAATTGGCAGCTGCAGCGTAACTACGCGTAGTGGTGCGGATATTACCAGCCGTTGTAGGTGCAAGGGTAATACCATCTGCGGACCTGATTCCCAGGGTTCCGCCTGCGCCTGTTCCGGACAAGGTGAATGATGCACCATTTACTACAGTTGTAGCATCATTCATTTGGAGTGTTGAACCTGGGTTGACCGTATAATTAATGTTATTGGCCACAGTTCCCCCTGATGTAAAAATCTGCGTACC
This sequence comes from Chitinophagaceae bacterium, assembly GCA_041752135.1. Lineage (GTDB taxonomy): Bacteria > Bacteroidota > Bacteroidia > Chitinophagales > Chitinophagaceae > Pollutibacter. The sequence goes on from JBGSHT010000078.1 coordinate 5,134, forward strand.
GGTCCCGTTAAAAATGATGGATCCGCTGCCACCGGCAGTTTCTGTTATTAGTCCGCCCGTATGGGAAAAATTACCAGTCACATTTAGTACGCCTATGCCATTATCTTCAGACATCTCAAAACCATCAGGTGAAACTCCTCCTGAGACAATCACATTACCCGTTACATTAACAGTTGATGTTCCTGATCCGCTGCATATTATAAAGTTTTGGGTAGCTCCACTCAATGTAAAATTTCCCCCTACATTCAAAGTGGACCCGCCATTACCATTATCCACCCTGAATTCACCGCCAGTCAGGCTAAAATTACCTGCAACCGTCAATGCCCTGTTCTGATTACCATCCGCAAGCCGGATTGAGCCAGATGTTCCTGTACTGTTTATAATAAAATTCCCCGAATATGTTCCGGAGTATTCAATGCCGAAATCTGCAGTTTGTGCAGTACAGTTCCAGGTAAGGTTACTCAATGGCTGATTTAAGCCATTGGGCTCGTTACCCCTAATCCCGGTTACTTCACAATTTGAACCCGTTGTCCAGTTTGCAGTTGGGATGGAACCGCCATCCAATGCATGCTGGTATGTTCCGCCTGATGAAAAAATGAGATTGGCAGCAGAAGAAATTATCGTACCTGAAACTGTTCCTGCGAATGAGTCATCATTCCTGATAATACCTGTTACTGTTGTTATACTACCTCCGGCATCGTAGCGGGATCCTTCATCAACATCTGTTAATAATAAAGTGCCTGCAATGGTCATTGTCCGGTTGGCTCCTGTATAGCCAATTTCCATTCTCCTGTTTCCGGGACCAGTTGTGCCTTCAAGCCTGAGTGTGCTGCCCAATGCGATTGAACTTCCGTTATTGTCCATGTTAATGGTCCTGGCTCCGCCATTAGCCTTAAAAGTTACAGTTGAATTATTACCAATGCTAAGACTGTTGATAGTAGTATTAGAATTGATCTGAATTACGGCAGATGTATTGATAATTACATCAGAAGTAGCGGTTGGAACCCCATTTGACCAGTTTCCGGCTGTATTCCAGTTTAAATCAACCGCACCGGTCCAGGTGTTCGCCTGTCCAAAAACATTAACACCAAGAAACATAATTACCGCAAAAATCGAAAAAACAGAAAATTTCCGCTTGTGTTGCATTTGAAACATACGCTAAGTTTAAATTGAGCGCCTTAAATTAAGGTTCGCAGAAAAATTGAAGAAAGGTAGTTTCAGGAGGGTACTGGGATAAGACACCCGGCAACAGGTATAATCAGCCTTCCCGAAATCGCAAAAATAATTCCAGAAATGCTTGCTTCTTTTATGACAAAAGTTAAATATATGTAATAAAAAATATATTTATCTGATTTTCAATTATATACATATTATTTATATTTAAAAAATACCCAGACAAATGAGTGTTTGAACATTAAGCCGCGAAATAACAAAAGGCGCCAGGATAATTCCTGGCGCCTTTTTTACTTCGCAGTAAGTTGTATTTATTGTTTCTGTATTCTCTGCTGGTACTGTTCACCGTTATTATTGATGATCAGCACATAAGTTCCGCTTTGCAATCCACCCAGGTTCAAATTCATTTGTGTTGAATTCTCCTGCAGGATACCGCTCTTCATGATGCGGCCATCCATGGCAACTACCCTGTATGCTGCGCCTTTAACGGCTTTAGGATACTGGAGCAATGCAGTGTTTGAAACCGGGTTAGGATACAGGCTTACACTTGAATTAACCGACATGTTCACTGAAACAATTGAACTCAGTGCAAATTGTCCGTCGAGGTCAACCTGGCGGAGGCGGTAGAAATTCTTACCAGCCAGCGGGCTGTTATCATTGAAACTGTAGTTAAGTACTGCAGAACTGTTAATCGCGCCGTTTACTTTTCCAATAACAGAGTAGCTAACGCCATCGGCAGAACGCTCTACATTGAAGTAGGCATTGTTTTGTTCAGAAGCGGTTGTCCAGCTTAGTTTAACGGCACTGCCATTTTTAGCGGCGCTGAATTTTGTCAGTTCAACAGGAAGGCCAACGGTAATGGATCCCAGCGTAAAAGGACTGAAAGCGGAAAATCCATTTGCAGATCCAATGAAGGTAGCACCGCTTGAAGAAGCTGTTGCTCCCTGGGTGGCAGCGCTTGTCCAGAAGGCCGGGCCTCCAATAAGGTGTGCTACCCGCAGATCAGCATTTATAACATTCGTTGTAAAGCAGAAGTCTTTCTGGTCAACAGGCAGCCATACATGTATGTCTCCTGAGCCAGTACCCCTAGTGATATTCCAATAAAAACATGAACTCACGCTTAATAAAGGTGCGGATAACAGACTGCCATAGGTAAGTTTTGCATTTGCGTGTTTGGGTTCTACCAGCATAAAACTGGAAGTAGGTAAAACAGTTGTGAAATCCGCAGGGGCTGCAGCTGCACCAGAAAGGGCAAGGGGCAGGTAAAGCCCACCATCCCCTATCGGGAAAACAAATGCTGCGCTTCCGGATTTGGCCAGGGGACCGTTGATATATCTGGTTGGACCTGCGCCTGAAATAGTGGCAGCGTCTGTAAGTAATATACCATTTAGCAGGCCAGTGTTAACCAGGCCATTGGTCAGGGTAAGCGTACCGGCTATGGCAGATCCGGAAATACCTAAAAAGGGTATGCCAATACCTGCAGCCATTGTAAGGCTTTGGCCCGCACTTAAATTAACAGTAACATTATTGACACGGGAAGGCAATGAAACCTGGCCACCAAGAAACTCATTACCAGTTGTTTTAGAACTACCCGTGTAGGTAATATTATAAACATCAAGTGCCGTTCCGCCAATGACAGAAGCGGTCATGGTGCCCTCACTGCGTGTGATCTCCGATCCCAATGCAAGTGTTAGATTGGCTGCGGCGGCAAATGTACCTGCCGTAAGATTAACCAGTCCGCCTGCGGCAATGGTCCTGGGATCTGCGGCAATACCTTCGGCATCAAGTGTTACGGTGAAACCCGGATTATTAATAATGAGGTCACCAGTGAGATTGGTTGGAAAACCAGACCCTGTAATTTGAGCTGCCGTTCCATTATATAAGTAATTGGCAGCAACCCCGAAACTGCGGGTAGTGGTGCGGATATTACCCGCCGTTGTAGGTGCAAGCGTAATACCATCTGCTGACCTGATGCCCAACGTGGATCCTGTGGAAAGCGTAAATCCTGCACCGTTCAAAACAGTTGCCGCATCATTCATTTGGAGGGTTGCCCCGTTATTGACCGTATAATTAACGGTACCCGTAACCGTCCCACCGCCTGTGAAAATTTGCGGGATTGTACCATTAAAGTTAATGGCACCGATACCAGCTGGTGAACTAATGGTACCAGCAGTATGCGAAAAACTTCCGCTTACATTCATTGTGCTGGTTGCAGCTGTATGTGCCATTGTAAGGGTTCCCCCGGATATACTTACATTACCCGGAACATTAAACACATTATTGGAACCGGATCTCAAAGAACCTCCACTCATGATAAAATTGCCGAATGTTCTTGGCGTAACTCCCGTAAGAAGCTGGCCTGTACCTGTACTTTGAATCACAAGATTTTCTGTTACATTACCCGGAGAAAACAGTACCAATCCTGTTTGTACATTAGAATTCCATGTTAGATTACTGAATGTTTGTGCCTGACCGCCCAGAGCCCCGCCGATGTGGCCGGTCACAAGTGTGTTGGAGCCTGCATTCCAGGTTGCTGTTGGGATACTTCCCTGGCTTCTGGCATGTTGATAAATGCCTGTGGCACCAAATATAAGGTTTGAAGCAGTTGAAATGATGTTGCCGCCCTGATTTGAGGTATTTCCATTATTTCTTAATGTTCCGGTTACAGTTGTGACGCTATTGGTGGCATCATACGTCCCGAAATCATTATTGTCAACAGGCGGAGCATCTAAGATCAGTGTGCCGGCAATGTTTACTATATTGCCTGCGCCGGCAAAGTTTAAGGTATATGAATTGGCACCTAGAGCATTCCTCCCTCTTATTCCCAATGTACTTCCGGCTTCAATGGTCAGTGCCGTTCCGGGGTTTGAAATAGAGAATGTCTGCAGAACATCATCCGGATCAAAGTTTACATAGGTATTATTTGAAACCACAACCCTGCCTACGGTCACGGTCCCAACACCAACGTTTTGTATTGCCCCGTTTGAAAATATCAGGATATCATCAGCTGCCGGAATGGTCCTAACTGGTGACCAGTTGGCAGCCAGTGAGATAGGTGAATTTGTACTGCCAACCCAGGTATATGTAATCTGTCCGATGGCCGTTGATCCCCAGAGCATAAAAGTTGTGAAAATACCTAATAGATAACTTTTTCTAAGGTGTAGCATTTGTATCATACTGTATAAATTAAACGGTGGAATAAAAGGTCCGTTCAGGGGGCAGGGGGTAGTTTCGGGAGGATACAGTGGATATGATACAATCCTGGCCGGGAGAATACTGGCAAGAAATTATGTTAAAATTAAATCCAAAATGTCATTTTACCCATTTACGGTAAACATATAATGCTTTTTAAGATGTAATAAATTGATTAACTGATTGTTAAGTGATTTTAAGCGGTTTTAAAAGAGTAAAAAAAGCGCTTACCCACCCCCGTCCACGCTAAAGCGTGACGGGGTGAATCAAAAAAAAGCGCCAGGATCTCTCCCGGCGCCTTCATTACCTCGCGGTAAAATGTATTTATTGTTTCTGTATCCTCTGCTGGTACTGCTCACCATTATTATTGATGATCAGCACATAGGTTCCGCTTTGCATTCCACTAAGGTTCAAATTCATTTGTGTTGAATTCTCCTGCAGGATACCGCTCTTCATCACGCGGCCATCCATGGCAACCAGCCTGTACCCTGCGCCTTTAACGGCTTTAGGATACTGGAGCAATGCAGTGTTTGAAACCGGGTTTGGATAGAGGCTTACTTTAGAAGTAACCGACAGATTCACTGATACAATGGCACTAATGTCGAACTGGCCATCGAAATCAACCTGGCGGAGGCGGTAGAAATTCTTACCAGCCAGCGGGTTATTATCAGTGTAGCTGTAGTTCAATGTTGAAGAACTGTTTCCGGCGCCGTTTACTTTACCAATGGCTGAGAAACTAACGCCATCGGCTGAACGCTCTACGGTAAAGTATGCATTGTTCTGCTCAGATGCCGTTGTCCATTTGAGGTCAACCGAAGCGCCTTGCTTGCTGGCAGTGAAACTCGCCAGGCTCACAGGGAGTACATCCTGTGCAGAACCAACCGTGAACGGACTAAAAGTTGTAGAAGCTACGCTGGAAGAAATAAACCATGCATTGCTGCGCTGAACCTGAGCACCCTGGCCCAGATCAAGCCATACAGAACCGTTATGACGGGCTACACGAAGATCCGCAGGAACAACAGTAGTTGGCGGCGTTGTCGGGCCAAAACAACTGGTGAGATTTTCAGTGGAGAAAGCTCCACCGGCAGGACCAGTTGAAGTCCAAACAAAAACATCATTAGTACCCGCATCATCCCGTTCGATCTGCCATAAGAAACAGTTTGTCAAACTTACAAGGGAACCTGTGAATACTTTGGGTGCAACAGCTTTCAGCGGGTTCAGGTTAAATGCCAGTGCCGTGATGGTGGCGGTTCCAGTCAGATCAGCTGTAAAATCTGTTGAAGAGCCGGAAAAACCTACTGGTTTGTATGTTGCAAGACCGAGGGGGAAAACGAAATCAGCTGCACCAATTTTCCGCATACGACCCGAAACATATGAAGTTGGGTTACCTCCATTGGTACAAGTTGCTGTTGCAGTCATCTCAAGAATATTAGCACCAAGGGCAAGCAAACCCGTGTTCAACGTAAGTTCACCCTTCATAGAGGTCTCAGCAGTTAAATTAACTGATTGGCCTGTTGTAAGGTTAATGGTCAAATTCCTTAACCTAGTTCCACCGCCTTGTCCACCCTGCAGTTCAGGGCCTGTAGTACCGGGGGTTCCGGCGTATTCAACATCATAATCACCGCCGGCAAAGGTTCCGGTAAGGCTACCGGCACTTTTAAGAAAAGAAGAATTTGTTGCCATGGTTAGATTGGTACCGGAGGCAAAGGTACCAGCCTGCAGGTTAACAAGTCCGCCGCTGGCAATAGTTTTTGCCGAACTTAAGGTTACGATATTTCCTGGATTATTGATAATAAGATCACCTAGCAGGTTAGTTTGAAAACCAGTGCCTGTATTTTGTGCACCTGTACCATTATACAGGTAATTGGCCCCGGCATCATATGACCGGCCACCAGTAGTTAAGATATTTCCTGAAGGGGTTCCTAAAGTTGTGATTCCATCTGCTGAAGTAATTCCCAATGTTGCCCCTGAAGCCAAAGTAAAGGTTCCTGTACCTGTTACCGCTGTTGTTGGGGTTGCCATTTGCAGGGTATTCCCGGTAGCAACATTAAAGTTTATAGTAGTGCTTATTGCCGTAGCATTTGCAGTATAGGTATGGGTGCCAGAACCGGTAAAATTAACGGTCCCACTTCCGCCCGCAGATTCTGTGAATGTATTAGCCGCACTGGTTACTGAAAAGTCACCTGTTACATTTAAAACACCAATGGCTGCAACAGAAGACATATTGTATGTTCCAACGCTATTACTAAAGTTTCCACCAACAGTAACAACACTTGTGCCTGTAGTTGTAGTAGTTCTTTGATTGAAAGTACCTCCGGTTTTAGTAAAATTACCGGTTATATTCATTGCTGCATTACCAGTACCTTCTTTAAGACTAAATGTACCTCCACTTTGATTAAAATTGCCACCTACGTTTATTGTAGCACCACCCGATGAGCTATTGCCCCTAAAATTTCCTGAAGTATGAGTAAAATCGCCTCCTACAGTAAGAATTCTACCAGTAGGACTACTTGTTACTGTTAAAATTCTGGTGCCAGTATTGCTCATGATGAGATTACCATTAATTGTGGGAATTGTTGTCCAGGTAATATCACTAGTAAGTGCACTTGAAAATGTGAGATTACTTAAGATTTGTCCTGCATTACCGGGTAATGCATTAGTAACTCCTGAAATATTTACAGTTGACCCAGTATTCCATGTAGCAGTTGGTAAATTGCCGCCATTTTGAGCATACTCGTAAGTTCCTGTTCCAGTAACAATAAACCTTGTGGCATTATCACCTGTTAAAGCATCCCTATCGATAAACGTACCTGATACTGTAGTTATGGCATTTGATGTATTATAGTCAGTTCCATCACCTATACCCGTATTATCAAAAGTTCCGGCAATTGTAGCCACTTTACCTGCAGGGGCTGCGAAAGTTAAGGTCATATCTCTTGTACCTCCACCTGTAGTTCCTGCAATGGACAAAGTACTGCCGGATTGAACATCCAAAGCCGGACCCGTTGTTTTGCTAAGTGTAAGTGTTCGGCCACCTCCTGCTGCAGTTAGTGATACTACGCGATTACCTGAAATTGTTAAACTTCCGGCAACCCCATTACCACTAAATGTAATGGCTGCATTTATGTTGATGACAACGTCATGGGCTGCAATTGGAACAAGATTTAAAGACCAGTTGGTAGCTGTATTCCAGTCATTACTTGTAGAACCATCCCAGGTATTCGTCTGCCCAATCGCAGTACCCCCCCATAACAAAATGGCCGTTAAAATCGCTAAGGCATAACTTTTTCTCTTGTGTAGCATTTGTATCATACTGTAAGAATTAAATAACTAATGAATAAATTAGTCTTCGTAGAAGAGTGGAAGGCGGAATTTTCGGAGGGTAGTTGGAGTAATGCAATATCATCCGGACATATTACCGGATGTTATAATATAGCCAAAAATAAATCCAAAAATGTCAAATTCCAAGCTTTGTGGTATGATGAAATAATTAGCAAATCGTATATATTTGAAAATCAATTTTTTACGAGAAATAATAAAATCAAAATACCCACAATAATGGGTGGGGATTACGCGTTACCGGACACTTTACCGCCAGGGAATGAAGAACGCAAAGTTGTATTTGCCTTTCACTTTCGATTTTCGACTTTCGATTTTCCACTTCCCATAAACTTTCCCGTGCGGCTTTCCTTACACTTCACCAGCCCTGAGGGCTCCCCTGCATATACCAGTCCCCCGCCCTTATCGCCTGCTTCGGGTCCGAGTTCTATGATCCAGTCGGCGCTTTTGATGACATCCAGGTTATGTTCGATCACAATCACCGAATGTCCCTGGTTGATGAGGGCATTGAAGGAAGCGAGCAGTTTTTTGATATCGTGGAAATGCAGGCCGGTGGTGGGCTCATCGAAAATGAAGAGGATATTGCCCTGTCCCCGCCCTTTTCCAAGGAAGGATGCGAGTTTTACCCGCTGTGCCTCGCCGCCGGAGAGTGTGTCGCTGGATTGCCCGAGTTTCACATAGCCGAGGCCCACGTCGGCCAGGGTTTGGAGTTTCAGGCGGATGGCGGGCTCTTCACTGAAAAAAGCCAGCGCATCGTCCACACTCATTTCGAGGATCTCGTGGATATTCTTTTCGCGGTAACGAACTTCCAGTACTTCATCCTTGAATCGCTTGCCGTTGCAGACCTCGCAGGTGAGGTGTACATCAGCCAGGAACTGCATTTCCACAACCTGTTCGCCCTCGCCCTTGCAGGTATCGCAACGGCCGCCATCCACATTAAAGGAAAAATGCTTGGGCTGGTAGCCCCTGATCTTGCTGAGCGATTGTTTGGAAAACAGCTCCCGCACTTCGTCCCAGGCCTTTATATAAGTAACCGGGTTGCTGCGGGATGATTTGCCAATGGGGTTCTGGTCCACCATTTCCACCTGCGAGATGGTATCTGTGTCGCCGGTGATGGCTTTATGCAATCCCACTTTATCCGCGAACTCGCCCTTGAGCTTTTGCAGGGCCGGGTAGAGCACCTGCTTGACGAGGGTGGTCTTGCCGCTGCCGCTCACGCCGCTGATCACGCAAAGCACCTGCAGCGGGAAAGTGACGCTAAGGTTTTGCAGGTTATGCTGCCGGGCGCCTTCCACAATAATGGATTGTTTCCATTTACGGATTTTGGCGGGCGGGTCTATCCGCAGGTCGCCGCGGAGGTATTTGCCTGTGAGGCTTTCGGGGTTTTTGATAATGGCATCATAATTTCCTTCTGCTACCACTTCCCCGCCCTGGTGACTGGCTAGCGGGCCCATGTCAATGATATGATCCGCTTCATGCATCATCATTTCGTCGTGCTCCACCACTACCACTGTATTGCCGAGGTCGCGGAGGTTCTTCAACACGCGGATGAGCCGCTCCGTATCCCGCGGGTGCAGGCCAATGGATGGTTCATCCAGTATATATAAGGAGTTGGTGAGGTTGCTGCCAAGGTTGCGGGTAAGCTGGATGCGCTGGCTCTCGCCGCCGCTTAAACTGTTGGCGAGGCGGTTGAGGGTGAGGTAGCCAAGCCCTACATCGAGCAGGGTCCTTATACGCTGGCGCACTTCCAGCAAAATGCGTTTGGCCACCTGCTGGTCGTGCGGCGATAATTCAAGTGCATCAAACCACTTGTCGAGTTCATTCACCTGCATCTCGCAAAGTTCGCCGATATGCTTTCCGCCCACCTGCACATAGAGCGCTTCCTTTCGCAAGCGGTAACCCATACACGAAGTACAGGTGGTGCGCCCGCGGTATCTTGAGAGCAGCACGCGGTACTGCACTTTGTAGAGGTTCTGTTCCACTTCCTTAAAGAATGCATCAATGCCTTCGGCATGGGCATTGCCTTTCCAGAGGGTATTATATTCTGCTTCGGTGAGTTCTGCAATGGGGCGGTGCACAGGGAAATTAAATTTCTTTGCCGCGCGGATGAAGGCATCTTTCCATTGTCCGAGTTTCTCGCCTTTCCATGGCGCCACGGCGCCTTCATAGAGGCTGAGCCGCGGATCGGGTATCACCAGGTTTGGATCGATGCCTAATATCTGCGAGAAGCCTTCGCATACCGGGCAGGCGCCAAAGGGGTTGTTGAAAGAAAACAAATTGGGCACGGGTTCTTCAAAGCGGATACCGTCGAGCTCAAAGCGGTTGGAATAATGCAGCATGCTTTGCTCGTTCCGTTCGAGATAAATCTCTCCTTCGCCTTCATAAAAGGCCGTACTAACGGAATCGGCTATGCGATGTTTATCATCCTCATCAAAATCTTTCACCACCAGCCGGTCGATCAGTATATAGGTATCCTGCGAGGGCTTCCATTGATCCAGTTCCATCAGTTCTTCGATGCGCGATAAACCTTTGGCATGCATATCATACAAACGAGAGAAGCCTTTTTGCAGGAGTATATTCAGTTCTTCTTTCGCATCGCGTTTTCCCTGGAAGCGAAAAGGCACGAGTATATATATTTTATCGCCTGTATCGAAACCGGCGATCGCATTCACCACATCATGTACATCGTCTTTCTTAACCTCACGGCCGGATACAGGCGAAATTGTTTTACCGGTGCGTGCATAAAGCAGGCGCAGGTAATCATAAATTTCGGTCATGCTGCCTACGGTGGAACGCGGTGTGCGCGTGATCACTTTCTGTTCGATGGCAATGGCGGGGCACAATCCGCGTATATAATCAACATCAGGTTTATTCATGCGCATCAAAAACTGACGCGCATATGCACTTAAACTTTCTGCATATCTTCTTTGTCCCTCTGCATACAATGTATCAATTGTTAAAGAGGATTTTCCGCTACCGGAAACTCCCGTAACAACGATGAGATTATTACGTGGTATTTCTACGATGACGTTACGTAGATTATGCACGCGTGCTCCGTGTATGAGAATGTTGCCTGTTGTGTGCGTTATTTTTTGCGATTTCTTCTGTTGCTTGCTGGACGCGGCTTTCGGCATATTATTGAATGAAGAATTTATTGTTAAAGTTATGCTTTTTGCATGAGGGAAAATACGCGTGCACTAACTTTATTCTTTTAACGCAAAAAAAACTGTGTATAAATTTTCTGGTGGTAAGTCGAAAAAAAATTAACTAAAATTTGCACGTTATAAAATTAGTTCTATTTTAGTTGTACCAATATCCAGAAGAACAAAAAAGAACAAACTATTCCCGCCTATAGAATAGACTTCTACATTGTAAACTGGTTTATTGGTACATCCCAAAATCCCAAACCATAAAAAACCGTAGAAGTTATGCGATCCCTGACCAACCTGACCGACCAACAATTGATTCATCTTTTCATGGATGGAGATTCCGAAGCCCTTGAGACCATTATCGTTCGTCACAAAGACAAAATTTACACATCCATTTTCCTGCTGGTTAAAGACAAATATCTTGCAGAAGATATTTTCCAGGATGTATTCATCCGTGTTATCGACACCGTTCGTAACGGCCGGTACACTGAGGAGGGAAAATTCCTTCCATGGGCAATGCGTATTGCACACAACCTCTGCGTTGATCATTTCCGTAAAGTAAAAAGGACCCCAACGATCCGCAACAGCGAGGACCGCGACATTTTTGAAGTGCTGAACATTACCGAAGACGGTGTAGACCGCAAGATGATGCAGCGCCAGAGCCACGACAGGGTTCGCCAGATGCTCGACCTGCTTCCTGCGGACCAGCGCGAAGTGATCATCCTCCGTCATTATGCAGAAATGAGTTTCAAAGAGATCGCATCCATGACAAACTGCAGCATCAATACTGCGCTTGGCCGTATGCGTTATGGTCTTATCAACCTGCGTAAGATGATGACTGAAAAACAGATTGCGCTTTAAATACACATAACCGCTAAGGTGCTAAGCTTAGCGCCTTAGCGGTCAATGTATTAAATATCATCCTCCCGTCAACATTCCCCAGCAATGGGTTACATGCCCTTTCGGGGTGCGGCATCATGCCAAAAACGGTGCGGGATTCATTACAGATCCCGGCGATATTCCTGAGTGAGCCATTAGGATTGGCTTCGCTGTTTATATTTCCATTTTCGTCGCAATAGCGATAGATGACCTGGCCATTTTGTTCCAGTTTATCAAGTGTGGCTTCGTTGGCATAAAAGCGTCCTTCGCCGTGTGCAATGGGCACTTTCAGCGCGCGGCCTTCGGCACCGGTGATATAGAGGTTCTTACAAATGAACTGCATATTGGCGTTTCGCAGGAGTATGCCCGGCAGCAGGCCCGATTCGCAGAGGATCTGGAAGCCGTTGCATACACCCAGCACTTTTCCGCCCTTTCCGGCAAACTGTATCACACTCTGCATCATGGGGCTGAAACGGGCAATGGCGCCGCAGCGGAGATAATCACCAAAAGAAAAACCGCCCGGAAGCACAATACAATCTTCGGTGGTGAAAGCACTAAGGTCGCGGTCCTTATGCCAGAGCGGAACTACTTCCTGTCCAAGGTCATCCCTGAGCGCATCCATCATATCCCTGTCGCAATTAGATCCCGGAAAAACAACCACACCGAATTTCATTGGCTGAACGATTTATTGTTAGGGTGTAAAGGTACATTCTTTGGGGAAAGGTATCAAAGAATGGATTCGGCCGGGGGGATCACGGTATTGTCTGAACGGGGATCCGCCGCCGTTGCACTCCGTCGGACAGGCCTGCCCGCCGCACGCTTCGGCAGGCGGGTTTGGGGGGATTTTATTGATTAAGGGGATGAACAGCCCTGATCCTTTGCGGTAAAATGTATTTGCTTACGCCGTTGGAGTTGCGTAAGCATTATCTATAAAATTGAAGAAAGTTTTTGCGCACACCATCAACTTTTCGGGTTGTAGCTCCGGGTTGTTGGTGTGCGTTGCGTTTCAGAACAATATCACTCCAAAATTCAAACGCAACACCAACAACGGCGATAAAAAAACTGATTGAAATGGTCTTCAAGAATATCGCTCCGCCGCGGCGGACTCTGATACAAAATACATGCGGTTCTACAGGAATTTCGCCCCGCTGGGGCTATAATACAAAAATGCTGTTCTGCCTTTCATGCAGGGCTACAGGAATTTCGCTCCGCCGCGGCGGACTCTAATACAAAAATGCTGTTTTGTTGTTCTGCTTTTCAGCTCCAGAGGAGCGGCATTCTTGTAGAAAACAATTGATTTTTCAATAGAGTCCGCCGCGGCGGGGCGACATTCTTGTAAATAAGCCATAGATGATATATTCAATCCGCCGCGGCGAAGATATTCTTGTAAATGTCATCTCCTAAACAAATTGAATATTTTTAATCTAATGGTCGGGATGACAAACAAACATAGGATTACAGGATGGGGGGAGATGAGTCATATAACATAGCAACGATTAGTCGACCACTCACTTGTCATCCTGAACCCGGGCTTTTCTAAAAGAGTTGCTTACTCAAGTTGCCAGGGTGAAGGAACTTTAGTATAATCAGCGAAATGGTAATCTTTCGTTTAATAGCACAACACGTTAATTTTTTATATTGATCTTTTATCTCCCCCAAATAGTTTCGGGGGGGATGCATGCTTAATCGTCCTAAAAAAAGTTTAATTTTTTTATTGACTGAGCACTTCGATGAGGGGCGCCCCCGTTGCGCCGGAAGGTGCATTGATCCTCAAATACTTTGAAAGCGTCAACGCAACATCTACAGTCTCAACTTCTCTGAAAACTGTTTTTGCATTCAAGCTATTGCCCGCAAAAATAATGGGGACAAACGTATCATACTGCCAGGGAGAACCATGGGTACTGGCTACTGTGAGCCCGTCAAAATCGTTGACAAACCAATGGGGTTCCAACACCAGGTAGATGTCTCCGGAGCGTTTGGGATTAAAATTGCGGAGTATCTGCCGGTAAAGCCGGGTATCCGGTATTTTTCCCTCTACCAGGTCAATGCTCGACACCGCATAGGCTATGCCGTTTATTTTTGTTAGTTCTGCAGCAATTGCCCGGGACACTTCGTCGATATTCAGCTTTCGTTTTCTAAGGATATCGTTATTTAAATAAATGTAGGGATTGTTGAATCCTGAGATAAGCTCCGTAGCGATGCCATATTTGGCTTTGATATTTTTGATGACCTGTTGTTTTTCAAGGCTGTCGGGTTTAAAATACTGCGCATCAATACCAAATGTATTCAATCGGTTCGGTACTTCTGCCGCGCCGTGATCGGCAGAGAGCACAATGAGGGTCTTGTCGAGCCCCACATGCTTATCAATAAATGCGAATAGTTCCGAAAGCCTCTTGTCAAGCTGCAGCAGATTGTCTTCGCTTTCAAGGCTTGATGGTCCGAACACATGCCCTACGTAATCGGTGGAGGAAAAACTGATGGACAGGTAATCCGTTATATCATCCTGCCCCAGGGCTTCCTGAACCATTAGTTCGCGGGCAAAGTTGAGGGTGAGCTCATCGCCTGCGGGGCTAAGCGTCAACAAGGTTGTAAACAGCTTGCTTTCGGCTGTGCCAAAGGGGTGCGGAAAGACGATCCCAAAACCGGGCAGATTGGTCTCCCAGGGCATGTTATCGTATTCGCCGTATTTGTAGGTTGATTTGTCGTGCATCAGATCCCAGTTGGTTGCGGCATAGGCCTGCACAAGCCCTTTACGGTTCCAGGCATCTACCCACTTAGGATAGGCATCGTAATAGTAAGTGCTGGTTACAAACTCCCCTTTTGCCTTGGAAAACCAGAAGGCTTTCCCGGCATGGCCGGCCATCGTGACTGCGCCTCGGTCCTTGACCGATACGCCGAATATCTTCGCTTTACCATTGGTGCTCAGCGCCAGTTCATCGCTGAATGTGGTGGTTAATAGTGCCCTGGGCGATCGGCCATCGGTCTTTGCTATCTTCTGGGTTGGATCAATCTCGTTTTTTTTATCCACGCCGCCGCCTTCCCCTACCAGCGCATACCGGTCGTCTTCAATGTTGTAGACGGCCCGCCCGAGCTCTTTGTCAAACCAAACATTGCCAATCATGCCGTGTTCGGCCGGGTCCGCTCCGGTTGCCAGCGTGCTATGCCCCACTACAGTTTCGGTATTGGCATGGCGGTGATGGGCGTTTTCATACACAACGCCCTTTTCGTACAGATAGCGGAAACCCCCAGAGCCGCAACGGTCCAGGACCGATGCGGGCATATCGCCCCTGAGTTGATCAACAGTGATCTGTAGAATGAGCCTGGGTGAACGGTCAGGCGCACTTTGTCCAATGGCCTGAACTATGGCAAGCATCCCAATTGCCAACAGCAGGATTACTTGCGAAGTTGTTTTCATTTTTGCTATCATGCTTTACTTTTTTATTACCTTATCGAATGTAAGGTTAGATATTTAAAAAATAACACTACATCACCTTGTACATGGCACTGTACCAGGTCTTGCAAAGCAAAAAGCAAAACCAGTTCCCTGGCTTTGCTTTCATTGTTTTAATATATCGTATTTTTTCAGGCGATAGTTTCCACTTGATGTAGCGCATAATAATCACTCAACCATTTCAAAGTCGGGCAGTTTGAATGTTTTGTCAAAGAAGGGTTGCAGCGGAGCATACAGCCGGAAGTATACAAACCATCCATCTGTACCCAATGTTTTCATGTAATTAGTTTCAAATCCGGCCGGTGCTTTGGCTCCAATAAACAAGTCAACTGATCCATCATCGTTGCGCTTCAGGTCTTTTAACTTACTGTCTATACTTACAGCGCGCACTGTTGTTTGGCCGTTCTCGTATGGTCGCCTTGTATTCTCGCTGTACAATGTCAATGACCAGAATTGAGCAGTTGGCACCTCTGCAGGTACACGCAACCGATAGGTCCTGTCAGCCCTGAGCAGATTTCCTTTGCTGTCGCGTTTGGTAGTCATGTATACCTGTCCTTTTCCAACAGAGGGGTTCACCATTCCTTCGCTGGTGGTCACCGCTTCATAAAACCAAATGGCACGTTCGTCAAGTTCTACTTTCGTATCCGTTATCTGGGGTATTGAAAAATCGATACTGTTGAACCAATGTGTACCCGGCCAATAAGGTTGCGTGTGACGTTTATTGATTTGGAGGTTGCGGGTCATCAGTTCACCCAGGGCTGCCCCCTCATTCAGTATCTTCGTCTGCCTTGCATCGGGTGCAAAGGGCTTGCCTTTGACAATTCCCAGCGGTTCAAGCATAGCCATCCATACTTTATCCTGCTCACGTACCGGCTCTTCATTGATGATCTCGTGCAGGGTTTTCCAATAGTCAATTCCACGATAGGCAGTGGCAGACCAGGCTTTATCCAGCCCTTCGATAAATTTAAGTTCGACGGGCTTACCATTGAAAGTTGAGATTTTCAAGGCTGCCCTGAAGCTTTCCTTAAAGGCTGGGTTTGGATCCAGAATGCGGAACCCCCAAAAAATGTTATTCGTTGCTGACTGGAAGACATAGACGCCGGCCTTTTCATACTTCTTAGGGTTTTCGCCTGGTCCGACTATGATATACCTTCCGCCTTTGCCCTGATCGGGACCCGTAAGCCCCAGATCCGCAATTGGACGCTGCCAGAAATCAAGGAAAGCACCGGCGGTCACGCCAGCTGGGTAGTCAACGTAAAGAGCCCCTGAAGACAGGTTGTCAAAGGCAAGTACATATGGCGTAGTTAGGTTGGCTGTGACAATACCGAGCTTCTCGTTGAAACTGTCGAAGACCGCAAAAGTGCCCCGGGCATTGGGCCCATAGATTTTATCCTGTTCTTTGCGCCAGGTGCCAAAACTAACCAATGGGGTAGACCAGATATAAGCCTGGGATGCTCGCTGCAGGTCCATCGCGTCAAAAAGCTTTTGAGAGCTTGCCTCTGTAATATAATTCTGCTGCAGTTCTATCGTGCCATAAGGGGTCGAAATCATTTCATCCCCGCTCAACTTTGCAGTTTCTAAAGACACCGAGCCGTTTTGCGTATTGCTTCCTGCTGATGCGGTACCTGATTCTTTTTGTTCCTTTGTGCTGCAGGAGATAGCCAAACAAATTGTTGCCATCAGCAGCATGGATTGAAATTTATTTCTTCTCATTTTTATAAAGAATTAGAGTGATCATAAAAAAAATTAGCAGGGTTAATTTATCAGCCCCGTACCAAAGGCTTAGGCTTCCAGGTGCCGTTGAACGCTTCCGGTTTTGGCCAATACAGGCGATTTACAAAAAAGAAGGGACCCTTAGGAGCGGGGAGCCAATTGGATTCCTTTTCCTTGCCCGGCGATTCGTATTGGATATACAGGGTAATGCTGTTATCTGCGTTACGCTTCAGGTCCGGCAGCATAGGTGAGTTAATCAGATAGCGGTTGATTGGGTTTTCCAACATCATCCTCGAGGGCAAGGCATACATTGTATAAGACCAAAACGCATTCACCGGGGGCATTTCACTGTCCTTCATGGTCAGGGTGTACTTGTTGGTGGCGGCATTCAAAGGCTGGCCCTCCGAATCGGTTTGATAAATAGGGTAAAGGGCCTCTTCTTTTGAATTGCCATAAATGCCTAATACGGCACCCGCCATACGGAGGATATAATTGTTATTTAAATGCTCCCTTGTGCCAAACGCTTCCGCACTCCCCACTTTTCCGGTTTTTATTTCTGCTTCATTAAAGGCTGCAAATTCCTTCCAGGCATCCTGCATACCGGCCGCCAAAGCTTCTTTGATTTCGGGGGTAAATGATTCGGGATCAAAAGTCTTGCCGGGTACTACGCCGATTTTGGCAAAGCGTTCAAAAAGTGCTTTTTCTGATTCATGGATGCCGCAGAACTGCGACCAAAAGTTCAACGAATTGAAAAATAACAGGTTTGATCTCTGTTCTTCACTGCCGAGTGGCTTCACCCAGCTAATGGCTGCCGGTTGCGCAGGGGCTGCCTTTTTTTCGTAGGCAGATAATTGCATTAATTCATAACCAGACTGGATCTTGATGACATTATCAATATCACCCGGCTCAAACAACTGGGTGCGGATCAGCGCCAACACCATATTGGTTTCCGATTTGATGACCTTGTCGAAACCGCTTGGAGCTTCACCTTTCCAGTCCGGACCCACAATCAGGTATTTACCGCCTTTATTACCCGTAACACGGCTGCCTATGTAATCAAAGTTGTGGGTAAAGCCATCAATCAACTGTACGGAGAAGTAGCGGGTGTCCTCAATAGGGGGAATGATGATAACAATAGGTTCTCCCCTAAGGTCCAGGCCGGCCCAGGAATAAGGGGTATCCGAATTGGCTGTTACAATCGCTGTGTCCTCATGGGTATAAACCTTTGGAATATTCTTTAATTGGTTGAACGACACTTTAAATTGCGGATCATTTTTGTCCACGAAATAGGAATAGAAAATGCGGTAGTGGTCTACCAATGGGAAGCCATAAATATAGGCATCCTTGGCAATGGCCCTCGCCTCTTCAGTAGTGACTGTTGATTTTGGGCTTTGGCAGCTGAGAGCAAGGGCTATAAACCCTATTCCAATTAAAAGCCGGATTTTCATCTTTTTCATTTTTGATTTTGTTGTAAAATTTGTGCTTAGCATTTACAGGGACTACCTTTCTAGTGAAAATCTCACTTCACAAGTTCAACATCCGGTAGCACCCAGCTCTTGTTGAACAGCGATGGTTCCGGGCCGTAGAACCTGAACAATATCTCGAATTTCCCCTTTGGATCAGTGGGGGTCCAGTTCGACTCTTTATCTGCTGGGGCTGTGGGGCCGAAGTACAGATCCACCGATCCGTCCGCATTGACCTGCAAACCGGGACTCTGTGAGGAACGACCAGCATGTGACATCTCACGAATGAGGGCGTGGGTGCTAAGATCGTAGAGGGTAGCCGACCAATATTGGCGAACGGGCGCATTGGCGGGGACGTTTAGCTTATACGTTTTGCTGCCGTCCAACAGTTGACCCTCCTTATCCTCTAAGGCCATGAGGTAGTATTGGCCCTGGCCCATCCGCTTGGGCGCAAAGAAGATGAAGGAGAACAACAGGCCCCTTTTTTCTACCGGGTAGAGATTCGGATCCGCGAAATGATCCCCGTACGCTTTAAAGACGAGTCCAAGTGACTCGGGGAATGACCATCTGCTGCCTTTAGCGAATGCACCACCCTTTACCACTTCCTTATACAAGCCATCAATGTATGCATGGGCCTGTGCGGCGGCTTCATTGAGCATTTTAGTGCGCTCTGCATCCGGTGCGAACGGTTTCCTTTTTTCAATACCGATCGCCCGCAACTTGTCGATCATGGTACGGTCGCGCTCCAGCCAGGGTTCGTACTGTACAAGGCGATCCAACGACTCGAAAAAGCGGATGTCATATTTAATAGTGGCATCATAGAGCAAACCTGATGCATCCACGTAAACTGTTGGTGCCGGAGCCTTTGCCTGTGACAGGGGGTAGATCTTCATCCGCTTGCCGTATTCGACCGCCTTGGCCAGATCTTCTTCGCTCCCGCTCTTCAGGACGGACCGGATGAGTGCATATCCCTTGTAGGTCAGGGATGGCAGAACGATATAACCTGCAGGCACCTTGCCATCATGACCGGGCGGAAGAATAAGGTATTTCCCGCCTTTACCTTGGTCTGCTCCGGCCGGGCCTATATCCTCCAGAGGCATTTGCCAGACATCCATGATGGTGCCCACAATGGCACCTCCTTCAGCCGGCGGTATCTCCAGCACGATCGGTCCAACTTCTTTAGTATCAAAGTGAGGCGTAAAATAGATGACATCGGTATTGGGCGTAAGCGTCTGGTTCTTCCAATCGAGCAGCCGCGACCAGTACAGCATCTGGTTATCACGGCCTTTGGTCTCGCTCAGCATAGCCTGGTACATAAAGTCAAGGTTGACCGCCGGCATACCCCAGATGATCGCTTCGATGGCTCGGGACTGCGCAACCTGCCGTTGCATTTCAGGAAACGTCCGGGTACTTGTCTCTGCAGCGGTTACTTCAGCTGTTGCTTCAGTGTTCGGGCTTTTGCAGCCAAAGGCAAGGGCGAAAATTCCCAAGCCAATAAAAATGTTGTTTTTAATTGTACGAATTGTTAAAAGTTTGTTATCTACCAAAACTAAAAAAAGTGCAGCAGCTGATGGGTACAGATTGCCAATCTTTAGCCAAGGTTGGCAAGAAAGCGCCTGTTTTAGGGTACCTGGTAAAAGGCGAAACCACCGTTTGGAATGACTGCAGCTAAAAAAAGATGGGCTGCCCTAAAGCACCTTAGGTTGCAGGTGGCAGGGAATTGTGACCTGCCTTGTACTCCGATGGGAGAACCCCCTTAAATTTCTTGAAAGCATTGGTGAAGGAATTGCGGTTATTAAAGCCACATTCCTGTGCAATTGCTTCTATTGTAAAATTCTTCCAATCGCCGGAGTCCAGCTTTTGCACGCAATAATGGATGCGCTTTTGATTGATAAAATCAATGAATCCCATACCAAAGTGATGCGTGATGCTTTTCGAGATTTGATAAACTGGGATGCCAATATCTTTTGAAAATTCAGGTAGGCCATATCCGGCTTTCAGGAAAAGTTTGTTTTTCTCGATGCTGGCCTCAATTATATGCATAAGTTCCTTTAACTTCTTCTCTTCAACATTTGTTAATTGGGCTTTATGTTTGACGTTATTCGTTTTTATATCCGACTTAGCTAAACCACCATACAAGACTGATGGGAAAAAGAAAAGCGAAATACTCGAAATCAGCAGCCAAAAAACAGTCATCGCATTAACAATCTGAAACGTGGTCAGAATATCTAACCAATAAAATCCAAGGTAATATGGAAACCAGAAGAAAAATTGACAACCCAGAAAAACGAGCATCTAATTGCGCCATATCTTATCTTTAGCTGACAACGAACCCTCTTTTTGAAGCCAACGCGCAAAAATCACCACTTGCGCTGCCCAATAGCCACTGTATAAAAATGTTCTGAATTGAAGATGAAAATGAGGACCGAAATATTTACTCTGGTAAAAACCCAACAAAAGATCCAAATTATTGATTTCCTTCAGTATCAATTCCAATTTTTGGGAAGAAGGCAACCAAAACACGTCCCAATAATCAACCAAATAGATGAGGAGCGGAATGGCATGTAACAAATCGTACCATTTCCATGATCGATTTTGGGTGTAAAACAACGTATACAAGAACGCCATAGCAATCAATGTCAAATTAAAAATCTGCCCTGTTCGATACCAAAATGGCCAATAAATAATCAGCTTGGACACAATCGAAAAACTGACGAAAACACCCAATGAGATACACAATTGGGCAATTCCCAACGGTATGTTTGCAGGATTGGTTCTCTTCGCGAAATAGAGAATAACCAAAGCAGAAACGAAACCAAAGGCTATCGCAAAGAGATGAACAATTGTTATTAAATCAAAAGTGATTTCCATTGAATAAAGATAAATACAGTCGTGCTTTGAGCCCAAAGATAATTATCTGAGCAAACTGTGCTTATAAGAAAATACAACATCTGATGATTTGTACCAGGAATGGCTTGAGTAATCTGTTAGGAACCGGTTTATGGCAACACCGCTGCAAGTACTTACATAACCAGCTTTGGCGAAAGATTATTGACTGAGCATTATTATGGGCATAAAAAAAGGGCCGGCATTGCTGCTGTCCCTATTTTCAATCATCTTGTTGAATGATATTTTGTATTTGCTTGTGCAGAAGAAACACTTGTAAACAATTCTCCTTTAAAAATCCTTCCCTGTTGGTGGAACCGCGAAGTTTTAAGCGGGGTCAAATTTGTCAAACAAATCCATCACAGCCTTCAGGTCCTCCATGCTTCATTTGGTCAATTTTACTCCACCACTTCAAAGTCAGGTAATTTAAAAGTTTTGTCGAAGAAAGGTTCGAGCGGTGCATAAAGGCGGAAGTATACAAACCAGCCATCGGTACCCACTGTTTTCATATAGTTAGTTTCAAATCCAGCCGGTGCTTTGGCGCCAATATACAAGTCAACGGATCCGTCAGCGTTGCGCTTCAGGTCTTTTAACCGACTAGGCTTGCCAACAAAGAAATAAAAAGTCTGGTGGACCGGGGGAGCACTATCAATCATCGAATACGACGAGGATATGAAAAATTATTTCGAGCGAAAGACAGCGGAGGGCAAAGAAAATCGTGTGGTCATTAATGCAGTACGCTGCAAAATTGTATATCGGGCATTCAAAGTTGTCAAAGAACAAAGAACTTATATCAAAAAATTTACCGATTATCATCAATATTTACAAAATGCAGCCTAAAATTTGGTAATATCGAAGTCTTGGAATACAGGCAGACCTTCGGGATTACCCAGGTTAATGTTGGTAGCCCGATAAGGATACAATCACGTCTCGCATCGTTAGCTATTTTTATGTCATTCTATAAAAAGCCCCATACGCGTTCAAACAACCAAAAGGAAGCAATGCTGCCAATGGCATAGGGCGGTACTTTTTCGATCCATTTGGGCCAGCTGATTTTTATTAAACCCATTAGCCAAATTAAGAGTAACGCAATCAATACAAAAGCCACTTGCCCGAGTTCTACCCCAACATTAAAAAACAACAAGGCCCAGGGAATATCTGTTTGAGGTAATCCCAACTCTACCAAAGCACCTGCAAAACCAAAACCGTGTAATAATCCGAATGTAAATGCTACAACCCATGGATAACGTACTGTTAATCCCTCGCGGCCATTTAAGTAATGAACTAACTCAACAGCTAAAAAAACAATACTCAAGGCAATAACAGCCTCAACAGGAGCGCCTGGGAGGCCAATAAAGCCGAGAGCAGCCAGTGATAATGTTATACTATGCGCAACGGTAAAGGCCGTAATTGTTTTAATTAACTTTCCAAATCCTTTAGTGATTAACAATAATGCGAAAACAAATAAGAGATGGTCGATACCGAGGAGAATATGTTCAATTCCTAATTGTAAGTATGTTTTAATGACGCTGAATCTATCGGGTGTAACAGGAATTAAATACCTGGGATTGGATGGTGTAATTCTTGATGAATACTGCACTCCATCACTTTTTTTAATGGATACCAATACTTCAATGAGAGTTTTATTCAACCCATCAAAGAAAAGTTTATTCCCTTCTACTCCATTTTCAATCTTCACCAAATAGGTTCTGCGGAGGTTTCCAGGTAATAAATTTGATTGTTCTTCAATAATCTCCCAATCGCTGGGAAGCACTGGAAAGATTTTTGGTATAGCGTTCCCCAACGCTGGGATTTTCCACACCACTTGATACGTAGTATCACTTTGCTGCGTGATACTAAAATAGGCTGGTCTCACCTCATGGGCTGACACAGTGAGAAATGTCATCAACAAAATAATAGTAATACTAAAATTTTTCATTGAGTTCATTCTTTAGGTTCATATCTGCGACATCAATTACTACGGTGTAGTTTTTCAGGAGGCTGGTAATTAACTCATTCTTGAAATCTTTACTCGCATCAAAATTATAATCAACAGTTACTTTTTCACCAACCTCTTCAAAGGTAAAATAGCCGCCTTCTTTTTTTTCTTTAATAAAGACAATGTGAACACCATAGCTGGAAGTAACAGGTCCTGTCCATTGTCCTACTTTTAACGAATCTAAACGTTGTGCAAAAGCAGAACCCAAATCGTTTGCTATTTGATAGCTGCTGGCATCCGTGTATTCACCTGGCAATAAAAGTTCATCGCCCAGTGTTTCCGGAGATTTTGAAACCAGTGCATTTGTAGCATCCGCCAGTGCATTCTTCCTTTCATCAGCACTGAAATAGACCTGCCTAAAGGTATAAGAAGGATCCTTTTTATAATTGTTTTTGTTTTTTTCATAGTAAGCCATCAACATTTCTTTTGTAGGCTGTAATGACTCTGTTAAACCGTCAGAAATGAATTCCATTTTTTGAGCCAAACGTCTTTTTACAATTTCATCATTATGGTCCAGCTTCATGACCAAAGCTTCTTTATATAAAACTTCTTGCTGGATGTACTCATCAATCAGGTTTTCCAATTCTTCAAATGTGGGTTGCCTGTTTCTTTTTAATTCCCATTTGGCAACCAATTCATTCACCAGATTATCATCGATGACAATTTCACTTTCATCTCTTTCTGTATTCAGCATTCCATATAATAGGAATAATAAGCCTCCAATCAATAGAAAATGGATAAAAGGTTCTTTCAAAATTCTTTTCATAGTTTTTATTTTAAAATAGGAAGAAGAATTTCTAATCCTCCAGTACAGAATGATCTGCAATAACTAAAAACGCCAATGGTCTAGCCAATTTTGCCTTTAATCCTTATTAAACAAGCAGTTTTTATTCCAGCGGTCTTACACCGTATCACAAAGGCCCCAATGAGCATGGTGCAAGCAAGAATCGATAGTAGGGCATCTCTAAAAACTCCGTTTGACCTTCTCTTTTTGGCGGAGGAGGTGGTCAACAAGGTTTTTAGAGATGCCTTTCTATTTTTTATATTCCTTTTTTACTTGGTCTTCGGTGTATACCAAATAGGTGATGTATAGGCTCTTTCCTGCAGTGTTAATACATCGGCTGTTGCACCTTCTGGTAATTTTCCTCCAAACACTTTAAGGTCGTAAGCCACCCAGGATGGTGTTGGTATTTCAATTACACGTACATAATAAAAAGCGCGTTGTGCAGGATTAAAATCAGGATCCTTCCAGTATGCTCCCAATACCGGGTCACCAATGGAGTTGGAGTAACTGAGATCATCCATATTGATTGTGTTTCCTACAGGAGGGTATTTCCCCTTTTTATCTGCTTTACGATTACCTGAAACGGCAACATCATAGATTTTCTCTTGTGTTTTTCCATCTTTATCTACCCATCCTTTTATAATCTGAACACGATCCAAATTTGCACCGTCTGGATCACGAACTGCTTTAATGAGGAAATTAGGTGCTTTGTTAGCAGGCGCATCCTTCAAGTCGCCACCCATGGGCACACCCTTGGCATAGCCGTTTTCTGCAAAATTTGACTGGTTTAGATCTTTTGGACCAAAGTCCCAGCCTGCAAATACGCGAACCCGGATTCGGGTACCCGTAGTGGCATATACTTCTTTTCGTGCCATTGCATCCCATAATGATTCACGTGTATTTTCGCGTGCCCACACTGCTGCAAGACCACCTGCAGCTGCTTGCCAATGCTTTATATGTTTTGTTGTGTCGGGGTTTGTCCATGCAGCGGCAACCTTGTTAAATCGGTACTTTGGATTTGCACTTGGTTCTGCCGCACTCATTTTTCCAAAAAAATTATTTTCTTCAGTACTTGCAATCGAATTGTGGGAATCGGTAGATCCAATCATGCCAAACTTAAATGGGTTAGTTCCCAGTTTCTCCTCATATACCAACCCTCGTTTTAACGCTTCTCTTGCATATTCTCTTGGTATCATTTCAGGAGTTTTTGATACTGCTCCTACGTTTCCTTTATCCCATGTATAAAAATCAGCGAACTCATCGTTCGGAGACAACAGCGGATGAGCTTCTCCATCACCTTTAATTTGAGTCACCTCATAAATGGGCTCCCAACGCATCCGATTTTTTGCATAATTCCCGTCTATTGGTTTTTTAGTCGTTAATGTAACATCATCGAACATATGGCCATTTGACAAATTGCCGTTATGGGGTATCGCCAAAACCCTTCCACCCGTTTTTTTCTCATAGCTAGCCATATATTCCCATAATTGCTCTGGATCCTGTGTATCATAAGACGAGATGGGTACGACTTGACTTGTTTTTTCGGCATTATCCCTAAACAACAAGTTTCGATGCAGATTATTTCCGTCAGGCATCGATGTCCATTCAAAACCAATAATAGCTGTAAATACTCCTGGATCATTATATTTATCGGAAATCGCATTGGATCGTTTCCACCATGTTTCTACCATACCAGAACCCGCGAGTTTATCTTTCCCTGAATTCGTTTGCTCGATCAACATAAGCAAAGCTTTTTCTGGGTTTTTTTCCTTCATCACAACATCGTGAATGGCTTTCCCCCATTCGTTTTTTAATAGAATTGGGTCAGATTCTGCAATAGCAGGAGCGAGTCCTAAATTTTCCGCATGTTCAGAAACAACCAGAAAATCCAGCGGTCTGGATAATTTGACTGGAAGCCCATGGCTGGAAGTAATTGTTGCACCACGTGCCAAACGGTATGCATCTTCTGGTCCGCGAATATTACCAAACATTCCTGCATCGACAGACCAGGAGGTATGTAAGTGGGTGTCTCCAAAATAGACGTTGTTAGGAAAATCCAGTTGAGGGAAGGGAGAATAAACCACTGTCTCTGTGTCTAGAGTTGATTCACAGCAAACCAAGCCGGTTCCAGATTTCGCAACTTCATTAGGAGTTTCTTCGACCGTTGATGCTACTTTTTTTTCTTTACAACTGAAACTCCAGACCATCACAGCTAAAAACAACAGCATTAATTTTAGATTTTTCATATTATTTTTTTTCTAAGGTTCCTATTTCGATAGTTATTTATGCTTTAATTACCGCCAACGGGTACGGCGCTTTATCGAGCCCCTTAATTAATTTGTTCTGAACCGGTGTGCCCCCAAGTGCGGAAACTTTCAACGCTTCAAAGAAATTGCTTTCAAAGGCCGGATCTGTATCAAGAATACGAAAGCGATCCACGCCAGCCATTCCGATATCCTCGAGCGGCATCTGCCAGGCATCCATGATTGTACCCACGATGGCGCCATCATCGGCCGGTGGAATCTCCAGCACTATTGGCCCAACTTCCTTCGTATTGAAGTAGGGTGTAAAATAGATGACATCTGTGTTGGGCGTGAGCGTCTGGTTCTTCCAGTCAAGCAGTCGCGACCAATACAACATTTGGTTTTCCCGGGCCTTGGTCTCGCGCAACATGGCCTGGTACATGAGATCAAGATTCACTGCGGGCATACCCCAGATGACTGCTTCTATTGCACGATTCTGCACAACTTGCTGTTGGATTTCAGGAAACGTCCGGGTACTGGTCTCTACGGCAGTACCTTCAGTTGTTGTTTCCGTTGTCGGGCTTTTGCAGCCAAAGGCAAGGGCGAACATCCCTAACCCAATAAAAATGTTGTTTTTAGTAGTTCGCATTGTTAATAGTTTGTGATCTATCAAAACTAAAAACAGTGCAGCAAAGTGATGGGAACAGATTGCCAATCTTAGGCTAAGTTTGGCAGGTAAGCGCCTGTTTTAGGGTGCCTGGTAAATGGCGAAGCCACCGTTTGGAAGGGCATCAGTTAAAAAAGAAGGCTGCCATAAAGCACCTTAGCTTGCAGCAGGATGGGAATTGTGGCCTGCTTTGTATTCCGTTGGGGAGACCCCCTTAAATTTCTTGAAAGCATTGGTAAAGGAATTGCGGTTGTTAAAGCCACATTCCTGGGCAATAGCTTCAACCGTAAAATTCTTCCAATGGCCGGAATCCAGTTTTTGCACACAATATTGTATCCGTTTTTGATTGATAAAATCAATAAACCCCATGCCGGTATAATAGGTGATACTTTTGGATATTTGATACACCGGGATGCTAATATCCTTCGAAAATTCGTTGATGGTTAATCCCGGTTTCAGGAAAAGGGCTTCTCTGTCAAGAGCCCGATCCACCACCTTTTTCACTTCCTCCATCTTCTGGTCATCGGGTCCGTTGCCAGGACCGGTTTCTCCGGCGGCTGGTCTGGATTTTAGCGCTTTTTGATTACTTTTTACAGGCTGGTAGCCATAGAGCAAAGAGGGATACAATAATAGCAGGAAGGAAGATACCACCATCCAGACGGCACTGACATTATATATCATGTGATAGGTTAGCGACTTATCGATCAGGACGAACGTGAGATAGAAGGGTATCCACAGGCCAGCCTGGAAAAACAGGTAAACGATCATCCAGTTTTTCCAGATCCTGTCTTCGTAAGAGATGTTGGCTTGTCCTTTGATCCACCGTTGCAGCATCAGGCATTGGATGAGCCAGTAGATACTGACGAGTATGGTTCTGAATGTCTGATGAAAACCCGGGGGAAAGAAACGGCTTTCACGCAAAAGCGCATACTGGTTTGGGACATTGAGGTCCTGCTGGATCAAAACCAGCTTTTCCTGGTTCGACAAGATGAAAATGGGCCAGAAGTCGACCAGGAATACCAGGGCGGGAATGAAGTGAAGGAAATCATACCATCGCAAGGTTCTTTTCTGGATATAAAAACTAACGTACAAAAATGGAAGTGGTACATAGATCAATGCCAACAGGCTACCGGTACGAAAAAGAAAGGGCCAATGGACCAGTAATTTGGAAACGATCAGGAAATTGACCCAAAGGGCAAGGGAAAGCGACATTTGCCCAAAGGCCAACGGCAGGTTCGTAGGGTTCGTTTTGATGCCCTGGTAGAGGATCACCAAACCTGACGTCAGCCCTAAAACAAGGGCAGCCAAATTAATGAAGGTGATAAAATCAAAGTGGATTTCCATAGGAATATAACTCTGACCAAAAGCCAGTTAAAAGGGTTAGCAAATAAGGGCAGGTTGCGAAAATTCCCATATACAAAATCATGAATAAAATTGACTTCTGTTATCGAAGATAAAAGTAATTCCCGATTATGTCTTTTGCCCCTCAAATATAACGATATGGACATATTCAATGTGTTTGCCAGGGCAAACAAGAGCAACATTATACGGGCTCCAGTGGCTACCAGAGATGCTATTTTTCTGGAATTTCGGAGGCGCTTACAAAATGATTATTGGCAGCAGTGGTATTAAGTAAATATGGTCAAGTGCGCAAAAAAAACAGGGCGGGCGATATGCCAGCCCTGTTGATAATACCAGTTATAGCGTCATCTGTTTCAGAAAAATATCATTAATATTAAGTATGGTACCCGAACCAAAGCTGCTCGTTTCCAGGTAGCGTCAAATGCTGCAGGTTTGGGCCAATACAATCGTTGGCGGTCATTCTACGACGAAACTCCCCCGCTAATATTCTCTAAAGAAAATTTGCGAAATGTTGTCTGAATAGTCCACTTTGCAAAGTGGAACCAAATAGACAGGTTATTGCCTATAAAAGATACTTTTTGGATTTCTACCAAATGCAAACAGACGAAGCTCAACGAAAAATCGAGTGGACTTTGAATTTGTTGCGAACAATTGACAGAGTACCTAAAAAGTATTTTGACCATATGACAGGCACAGATGGACTTTATGTGGTTCGTGTGGAACTTGGTGGAAACATTTTTAGAATTTTCGCCTTTTTGGATAAAGGAAACCTGGTAGTTTTAGGCAACGGATTTCAAAAGAAATCTCAGAAAACACCAAAAACAGAAATTGAAAGGGCTTTAAAAATAAAAGCGGAATATGAAAACGAAAGAAAATAATATTACAACGCTTGACAATATCCTTGACAGTAAATACGGCAAACGAGGAGCAAAAAAAAGAGAGCAATGGGAAAAGGAGTTTGAAACTTTCCAACTTGGAGTTTTGCTTGAAGAAGCAAGACTTAAACTCGGTATGACTCAAGAAGAACTAGCCGAAAAATGTGGGACAAATAAGTCTTACATATCCCGAATCGAAAATAATGCCAGCGATATCAGGCTTTCGACATTAATGAAGATCGTTCAAAAAGGATTAGGCGGACACTTGAAACTGACACTCCAACTCTGACTAGAAGAACGAACCGCCAACATTAAGAAGTAAATGTTAGCGGTTAGGCGTTTTCAATAGGTATGCTTGACTCCATCTGATTATCTCATGGTGCCATCATACTCGGAACAATATTGAATAGAAAGCTATTACCACTTGAATTAACCAACCCAAACCATCCTCTGTCGTCCCAAACGGTTGGCGACATTTTTTCACTTAGGCAAGTCAAACGCATCGTTCTATAATATTCCCTTACAATATTCGAGTTACGTTCTGAAGCATTGGCATCACGTCCAACACCAAATTCACCATAGTTAACTGGTACATTTAAAGTCTTTGCGTAATTTGAAACTGTTCTTAACGAGTTAGCAATGGAATTGCTACCAGGCCACGATGCGTTGCTGCCTGTTTGCCCGCAAAACGCCCAGGGGTCGTAGGTGTGAACATGAAACGACAAATACCTGTCCGAGCCACCACCCGGAAGACTTGAGATTGATGGATAAACATCGTCTAACTGATTATGATTTCCCATTCCATTGGTAGAAACCATTACTACACGATTGGTATTCAGGCCACCTGTAGCCCTGATTGCGTCATAACCAACCTTATTTATTTGTCGGGTTAATGCCAAAGCAGCACTGCTTGACGGGCTTGCTCCACCATTCCAATCACCAAAAACCCCATGTGGTTCATTTAAAACTTCAAAAATAAGTAAGTGAGAATAGTCTTTGAAGTGGGTTGCAATGCCAGTCCAAAGATTGGCAAACGCGTTATTGTACTGTGCTGTGCCGTTATAGTTATTATTTAGCCAATGCTCATGATGCGTATTTAAAACAACAAACATATTTTTATTGATTGCGTAATCAATAACTGCTTTCAATTGAATAAATCTTGCATGTGAAAAGTTAATATTGCCACTGGCATCGGCAAGGGTATTCCCACCAAATCCGTCCATCCATGTTACGGGAATTCGGATATGTCTCATTCCAGCATTAGCATACAAGTCAATAATTGGGTAGATTGATGTGGCATTGGTGCTTTGTAATGCATAATCAAAAGTGTTTCCCAAATTGAAACCCGTACCCATAGAATCAATAACAACTGCAGCCGATACAAAAGCAGTAGGGGTAACTACAAGCGGGGTTATAATTGGGGGAGATGGTGGTAAAGGATTACTATCTTTTCCACATGAGCTTTGAGACATTAAAAATAAAGATGTTATCAGAGTCAGAAAAACATCCTTATAAAATTTTATAGTATTGTTGTTTTTCATTTTTATTATTTTAATATTTAATAATAATTTTTAGGGTTTAACTTTTACTTTAGTGGTACGAAAAAATTAACGAATTATTTTTTTAAAAATTATTTGGCTGTTAACGAAAGTAACCTGCCCCCATCCTCCACACTTACATAAATCTTACCGGCAGGGCCCATTTTTACATTACGTATGCGGCCATAATTTTCGAGTAAAATGGTTTCATTGCCTGGCACACCATTAGTCATTTTTATCATTAGTAATCGCCGGCGTCCAAGGCTTCCCATTAGCATATTGCCGTTCCAATCTCTGAATGAAGGGTGATTGATAAAGGTAAGACCTGCAGGTGCAAATGCCGGAGTCCAGCTTTTTAGCGGTGCCACAATCCCCGGTCCGTTATGTCCGTTACTTATGACGGTTCCGTTATAGTTAATGCCATTGCTATACAGTGGCCACCCAAAATTTTCTGCAGCTTGAACGCGGTTAAGTTCGCAGCCACCACTTGGTCCGTGTTCATTTACAAAAAGCCGTTCGGTTCCCGGTTCAAAAGCCATGCCTTGCGGATTGCGGTGTCCATAAGTATAAATGGTGGTTCGTGCTGTTTGGCCGGGAAGTAATGGATTGTCATTTGGTACACTTCCATCAAGGTTCATTCGATGTATTTTACCCCAAAGCGTATTAAGTCGTTGCCCGTTTTGATGAGGACTCGAAGCCCCGCCAAGGGATCCACCTCCGCCTTCTCCCACACTCCAATACAATTTACCATCGGGGCCAAACGCAATACGGCTTCCAAAGTGGCCATTCCAGGTAGAAGCTGATTCAGTGGTTTGGATCACCTGCCAATTGATAGCTGCGTTTCCATTTAATGTAAACCGTGCAAGCGAAAGAAAGCCGCCCGTAATACTATAAGTTACAAATACACTGCGACTTGTAGCATAATCCGGCGAAATGGCTACGTCGAGCAATCCACCCTGCCCTGTTGCCGAAATATTGGAAGGCAAACCCGTAATAATCGTGTTGCTGCGTGTGGTAGTATCAAACAACTGCATAGTTCCAGCTTTTTGCGTAAACAGCAGGTTGCCATTGGGCAGTACATCAAAGCCCCAAATAATACCCTGATTGGTTAGCAGAGTGGTTATCGTAATGTTTGGTGTACCGGTTACAGGCGGGGTTATAACTGGGGGAGATGGTGGTTCAGCATCTTTTGAACATGAGAAAAGAAACAAAAGAAATACAACTGTTAGTTGTATGAGACAAGCCCTTTTAAATGAATTAGAATAATTGTAGGTCATTTTGTTCATTTTTTGAGCAACAATTGAAAATTAAAATTGTTTGACAGTTTATGATTACAGTCGTTTTACGCTTATCGCTAACACCCCGCAACAC
Source organism: Chitinophagaceae bacterium (assembly GCA_041752135.1). GTDB lineage: Bacteria > Bacteroidota > Bacteroidia > Chitinophagales > Chitinophagaceae > Pollutibacter. Next base: position 37,218 of record JBGSHT010000078.1, read on the forward strand.
CAAAAAAGGGTTTGGAACAAACATCCCAAACCCTTTTTTGTTGATATCCGGCTACCGGATTGTTTTTGTTGATTTTAATGGAGTTAGATGCTGAGTATTGGCATTTAACTGGCTTAGAAATCCGTATCGGTTATTGGAACCGTGTAGTCTTTGGCAGGGTCAAATTTGTCACCTCTGATAGAATATAAACTTTTGCTTAAATATAAACCAAAAATAAATTGAATGAATTTCGCTTAACTTATTGCAAATTTGCGATGGGAGGACTTTTCAGCACAAATGTTCATTTGGATTGCTGAACTTTCTGTAACCACAAAACTGTCCGGAGAATACGCCCCCTCTTTCGCTAACGACGTTTGCAAGAACGCAATCCCCATGATAATAAATTTCTAACAGTGGTTTCGTACAACTGCGGCTTCATTGTTTGCCTTGCAGTCCCGACATAGCCTTATTTGTTAGCTATTGTGCTTCTCTTTTGTCCATTGTTTAGGAAGTACAACTTTGCGTAACATTTCATTTGCTTTTTCCAACTTGTCAGGGAACAAAACGATATCGTCATATTTGTTCAATGACTTGTCAATCTTCACAATTGGAATTTTTCGCTTTTTTAGTTCTGTCGTTATTTTCATTTTATGAATTCTTGACTGTGTGAAAGGTAATATTTATTTCTTTTTCCGTCTAACCAAAAATCCTTCGTATTCAACATTTTGTTTGAAGGGTTCCCGGTCGTCATTTCCTTCGCCTAAAACTTCAAAGTCCGCTGTTACTTCTGATAGGAACTTTGTAATCCCCATTCTGTAAAGGCGTGTCCTTGCTTTCGTGCTTCCAGTTGCATAAACCCAAACGTCAGGATATTTGTCCGTGAAAGCATAAAGCGTTGCAACTACGGTTGTTAATACTTTTTCGCTGTCTCCGTTGTTTGAAATTACGGTATCGTCAATATCGCCCTTTGAGTGTTCTTTGTCGCCAAACGCAAGATTGTAAATATCTTTGAGGTTAGTCGGTTGGTAACGCACAAGTTTATGAATTAGCCCTTTTTGTCCTTCATTTACAAACTCAACGGTCAGCAATTTGTCACTTGATGCTCATGGATACCTGGTTAATTTTATTTTTCTATTGGCGTCAAATTTAGTTGTTGTTGGCAATTTTTTTGGACACCATCCGCCTATTGTAAATTTTAGCATAAAACCACAAAAAATAAAGTTGTCTTATTGGACTACTTTTGTATATTTGCATTGTGAGTACACCCAAAAAATATAGAACAATCATAACCTTTAAGGATTACTTCGAGGAGTTTCTAAAAAAGCAACGACAAAAAGTAAAAGAAAAGATTATTTGGACATTTTTGCTCATTGAAGAAGTTCAACAAGTTCCAGAAACTTACCTAAAACATCTAGAGGGTACAGACGGACTTTTCGAAATTCGCATTCAACTTGCGAGTGATATTTTTAGAATTTTTTGCTTCTTTGATGAGGGTAAATTAGTTGTATTAGCAAATGGTTTTCAGAAGAAAACACAAAAGATACCCAAACAAGAAATTGCGAAAGCATTAAAAATTAAGGAGGAATATTATGAAAGCAAAAAGTAACACAAAGACACTTGCCGTGTTAATTGAAGAACAATATGGGAAAAAAGGAACTCCAAAAAGAGACAAATTCGACAAAGGATATGAAACTTTTAAATTAGGAGCAATGATACACGACGCAAGACTAGAAAAAGGTTTGACACAGGAACAACTTGCAGAAAAATGCGGTACAAATAAAGCATACATTTCTAAGGTTGAAAATGACATAAAAGATGTACGTATTTCAACGCTACAAAAAATCATTGAGGTTGGACTTGGCGGACAACTTAATTTATCTATAATACTCTAGCACAATCTCAACTAAAACTGCCACCAATCGAGTAAGGCAGGGGAATCGCTTTTTGCACCTAACCCGCCTGAAAAATAATCATCAGTCTTTCAAAAAACCAATACATAGACAGTGTACCAATCAAATATGCAGGGGTTTTATACACCCAAACTGGCCATCGAAAGTTAAACCTTTTAATAGCTGCCATAATAACCAACATCAACAATACAAATGCCAATTGCCCTATTTCAACCCCGGCGTTAAATAGAAAAAGGGCTAGTGGAATATTATTTTCTGGCAACCCAACATCCTGCAATGCACTTGCAAAGCCAAGTCCATGCAGCAAACCAAAAACAAAGGAAACCCAATATGGATAATGATAAGCAAAGCCATTAATGCCCCGGTAATGTCGTAAGAGTTCTACAGCCAAAAAAACAATACTCAGTGCGATTGCTGCTTCTGTAAATGCCCCCTGAAACCTTTATGATATGCAAGGTAGCGAGGGCCAGAGTAATGCTATGTGCAATCGTAAATGCCGTAATGGTCCAGAAGAGTCTTGATCTTTTAAACTTTTTACACAACCATTTGAGTTGATGCAGATTCTATTTCAAATCAATTCCAGTTTCTTTTACAGGTTGAAGCCTAATCGTATATTAGGTCCAAAGGTGTTCATATTATAGCGAAAGCGATCTGCATCAACACCCTTGTCGTAATCAACACCAACAACACGATAGCCAACAGATGTCTGAAATAGTTTTGAAAACCGATACCCCACATATCCTTGAACTTGTCAGGTAAAGCTTGATCCGACCCTAAAGCCACCTATGTTGCCCCGGACAGTAAATAACCATTTATTTTTATAGGATTACCCATTTAGGTCGCATTTGCAATGTAGCTGTAGGGTTGATTATTAATAAACCACTTTATCAATGTAGGATTGTCCTCCCCCTACAACTTAATTATACAACTCCTCCGCGGTTCACCCCCTCCGAGAAGGGGACATAACAGCCCTTCACTGCAATGTCTTTTTTAAGTGATCGTTTTATTTTATTGGAAAGTTTCGGAGAAGTAATGTCCCCCTCTCGGAGGGGGTGAATTTCGAACTTAACACACATTCAGGTTTTAGGGGGAGGATGTTCTCTCTCTTTTACTCCCGCATGTGCGGGATGATTTTGTTTTGTACCTTTTTTACATCAGGGAAACTAAGTAAAATAACCTTCTAATAAGGCTTTGCGCTTTAAATACTTAATCCTATATTTTTAATATCGTGAGTAAATCTGGCGACGATAATCGGATCCACCCAGGTGCGCGAAAGAGAAGGAGTGAGTGTTTGGGTTCCACCACCCACCCTGTTGCGAACAATATTCAGTTCGGTATTGATGCTGTTTAACCGCATTCCAACACCGGCTTCAAAAAAGGGAGCAATCCGATATAATCCGGCAAGCTCATATCCAAGTTGTTTTGCAGTTACCCAGCCTGAGTTAATAATAATGTTAGGTGTGGCATCTTGCTGGAGCTTCATATATAACAAATCAGAAGTAATGGCCCACTTATCCGTCTTCGCTTCCAGGTACAACATGGCGCCAAACTGAAGCCTGCTGAAAATGTCTTCAGCATTTGCATCAACATTAAGACTGGGTAAATTACGCACACCCGTCTCCCCCGACATGGAAGGGAACATAATATAGGGTTCAATTAGAAATTTCCATTTTTTTTCCCGGGCAATTTCCTGGGCAAAGCTACCATCAGAAATGATGATGAAAAGGAGTATCGCGACAGTTTTTTTCTTAATACTAAAAGTTTTTTTCGTTTTATTCATTACTTTTTATATTCTATGCATCAAAGATATTTTTGGGTTCTATACATCAAAAATATTCATTCAGGTTCAGGAAGATACCTTGTGCACCATGTGCTCCAAAGCCATAATCAAGCCCAAGATTCGCCCTGTTTTTTTCGTTGAGCATAAATCGCAAGCCACCGCCATATCCAAATTGCAGGTAATTAAAAAGACCAATATTTTCAGTCCTGTTACTGGCTGTTGTACTGTTCACGAATAATACAGCGCCCCATTTATTCTTCGTTTTTTGCAAGGGAAACCGCCATTCAGCTTCTCCATACACCACATCTTCTCCCCTGAAACGTCCTTGTGTGTAAGGCCTTCCCGAACGGGCAAACATATCCCAACCCACGGCAGGCAGAAACAAATAGGGAGTTGCACCACTTGTTTGAAACCAGCCATAGGTCCAAAAGGCTAGCAGGTTACGGGGTCTGTTTTTATCCAGGTTAACATATTTGCGGTATTCCAGCCACAATTGGGATGCACTGGAAGTACTACCCAAAAATTCGGGTAACATGCGGAAATTTAAAAAGGCATATTGTCCCTCATAGGGGTTTATCACGTTGTCCCGGCTATCTAAAGTAGCGTTTAAAGAAACACCTGACAGGGTGTACTTTTCGGTGCTGATATTGTTTCGGGTTTGGTAATCATGGTGAAAAGTTATTACCGGTGGTGCCGCATCCAGGTCCAATTGCTTATCATCAATAGCCCAGGCCACATCCAAATGATAGCCCAGCCCGTAATAGAAATTGGTTTTCTTTAATCTTTTTTGCACCGTTTGGTAAAACCGGAAATTATTGAAGGCCATCATTTCCTGCTTCGGTACCTTATTATATGGATCGTCCGACACTTCACCATCATCTCCTACAATGGTTTGGCTCGCCAGGGTAATATTTGAGCCCAATCCATAGGTTGGTTGCGAGTTAAGATTAAACCTGATATCAGTTAACATAAACAACTTGTTCTCTTCTGTAAAAGTACTTCCCCTAAGCGAAGTAAATAGTTGGTTGTTGGAGGTATAGTAAACACCAGCTAAAAAGGCAGAAGTCCTTGTTTGCAGGGCAGGATCACCCATTTTAAAGTTTACGCCAAGCAACAATCCACCAAGCACACCTGTTGTTGGATTTACCGCGATGACCGGAATGGGAGATAAATCGAATTTTTTGGCGCGTTTGGTTTTGGTGCTGTCTTTATAATCATTGTTACTAACATCAGCATCGTCCAGCACTGCTGATGCCACATTAATGGCCGATTGGGCAAAGCTGTTTTGACCTCCTAAAATTGAAAGCGCCATTAAAAAAGCAACACCTGCAAAAGGTAGAGTTTTTGGAAATTTTAATTTATTTATCATGTGGTTTTTTGGTTTAAGTAATAATTAAACAAAATGTTCAGCACTCTTTATCTGTCACCGGAATCGTGTATTTCTTAGCAGGATCAAATTTGTCAAACAAATCCATCCCGACCTTCAAATCATCCTCACTTTATTTAACCAGTTCAATGTCCGGCATCGTGAAGCTCTTTTGCCAAAATGGAACATCCGGGCCGTAAAGCCGCAGCCAGATGACAGGCTTCTTGTCCATGCTCGGGATCCAGTTGGATTCCAGTCCGTTGGGAGCCTTAGGCCCAACATAGATATCTATACTCCCGTCGTCGTTCACCTTAAGCTTGTCCTTATCGAACAACCCCAATCCGGATCTATCCTGCGGGTTCAGGATAAAGGCCCAGGTGGCATTGTCGTAAACGGTGATTGACCAGAACTGTTTGGCCGGGGTTTCCTTGGGAATTCGGATGCGGTAAAGTTTGCCCGCTTCCACGGCCTTTCCATCTTTGTCGGCAATCGCCGACAGGTACACCACACCGGCATTTTCATCCTGGATCGGAGGGAGAAAAATGGCGGGGAACCATATGGCGGCACGTTTGTCGATATCAACGGACCGGTCGTTGACGAACGAGAACCCGCGGTTTTCGTCTGGCACCAGCACCATGGCCCAATGCCTGTCAGGCCACCAAAGGTTCGATTCCAAGTCCTTTCTGGTTAATTCCTGCATGTAGTGGTAGGCATCAACTACACCCCGCTCCATCGCCGCCTTGATCTTCGGTGACGGGTTGAATGGCTTACCCTTCTCGATGCCGATTGCAGCCAACATGCCGATCATCACCTTGTCCCGCGGATCCACGGGTTCCACGCTGATGAGATCGTGAATGTCCTGCATTGCCCGGAAGTCATAGTAGGGTAACGTATTAATGGTAAGGGGAAGACCATCCACGAATTGTGTAGGCTTCGGGTTGCCGGCTTCGGAAAGAGGATACATCTTCATCGTCTGCGTATAGGCATAAGCATCGGCCTGTGTGGCACCTTTGCCCGCTACGGAGCGAAACGCCAATGCAAGCCGGTAACTCGTGGAGCGGATCGGGAAGTAGCCTTCCGGAATGGCATCCAGATAACCGGGTGGAAGGAACAGGTACTTGCCACCAGCGCCCTTATCCGGTCCCGTGGGGCCAACGGCGGCGATGGTGACCTGCCAGGCATCAACAACCTGCCCGTACAGGCTCGCTTTGTCAGTGGCTGCGGGTATTTCGACGACCATCGGACCGCTTGTCAAATTGGTGAACGCAGCGATATAAGGGGTTACTGTGTTGGCGGTGATTACTTCATGCCGCGGTTTCAGCGTCCCTGAAAAGGCAATGACAACATTGTCCTTTACGCCGGGAAGTTCATACAGTCCTTCGCGAAAGCGGGTGATGGCCGAAGCGGGCATCGCCCAGACCACCGCCTCGAACGCCCGATGGTAAACCACCTGTTCTTCGAGATCGGGAACAGTTTGTTTAGCGCCATTCAACGGTTGTCCGGCCATTTGGTCGGTCGGTTGGGATGTTGGTTGGGGTGTTAATTTTTCTATGGGGCTTTGGCAGCCTAAAGCAAAGAAAAGTAACCCCAAACTAATTAAAATTTTATTTTTCATTTTATGTATTGTTGTGATTCTAATTAACAATTTTAAAAATCGCTACTTGTGGCTGGAACCGTGTAATTTTTTAGCGTCCCTGCCACTACAGTGGCGACTTAAGATAGTCCAGCATCAGCGCGGTTACGCGATCAGGCGCCTCCAGTGTCATCCAATGACCCACTCCTTCAAGCCGCTCATATCGCCAGCCTTTGGGGCACAGTTTTTCCGACATCGTCATTTGCTTCTCCACCAGCGCAATGTCTGCGGTGCTGAATACGCCCATAACCGGGATTTGCGCGGGCGTTGGCGGTGCGGCGTGCCATTTCCTCAGATTGCTGACATAGTAATTTTGCCCTGCAGCAAAACGGCCCGGGCGCGAATATTGCTGCTTGATGTGCGGCCATTCGGACTCAAACCGAAGAAAGTGGCGAAAGACATTCCAATCGTTCAGGCTGCAAATCCACCGTGCCAGAGCTCGGGTTTGGAAAAAATAAACGTACCAGCCCTTTTGCTTTTGTTGCCACCCCGCACGTGTATAACACCAGGGGTGCCCTACTGAGAGTGCCATGTAGCGGTCGAACCGCTCAGGATGTTGTAGCACAAGCGCCCAGCCCTGTATCGCCCCCCAGTCGTGAGCGACTAGGCGAGCCTTCTTAATGCCCAGGTAGTCGAGCAAAGCAATTTGGTCGGCAACCAGATGTTCCATCCTGTAATCGGATACTTTTGGCAGAAGCTGGCTCTCGCCAGTGCCACGGGTATCGGGAGCGATAACCCGGTAACCGGCTTTGACCAGTTCAGGTATTTGGTATCGCCACACGGTGTGGTCATCAGGAAAGCCGTGCATCAGGAGCACAGGCGGTCCGTCCTCAGGGCCTGCGAGCAGGACGTTGAGTTCGATGCCGTTTATTTTTAATTTTTGGGTGGAAGTATTCATACGTTAAGAACTTATTTTATTTAGGAAATCATCTAAAATCATCTGTTTCCATCACCGGTATGGTGTAGTTTTTAGAAGGATCAAATTTGTCAAACAAATCCATCACGGTCTTTAAATCTTCCAGGCTTCCTTTGGTCATTTTCAACCCCCCGATTTTGGCAGCTTCTTCCACAGTGGTAGCGTTGAGATACAATGCCGCCCAGGTCTTTGCATCTACGGTAGCGGTAATATCTGCCGGCCTGTAGTGTTTGGCAGGGTCGGCCACAAATTCGGCAATGCCCCTGCGCACATGCAGGCCTGCTGTGGTTCCGTTAGAGAAATTGAACACTACCATTTTTTCGGTGTTTTCTGATTTCCTGGGATCAATCCGCACCCGGTACATGTCCACAAAAAAGGTGGGTTTGCCAGCAATGGTTTCCGGCTTGGGAGGCACTACCCTTGGAAGTTGTTCTTTGCCTTCGAGTGCCCTCGCTTCACTTAAAAAGAATGTTCTGCCAATCATGCTCAATGATGATTGACCCATTGCCCTGTACACATCTGCCAATAGTTTTCTGGCTTCGCCATCTTTTGGGTCAATTGTAAAAAGATAATTCCCAAGTTGTGCTGCCCAGGCCAGTTCACGCTTGCCAAATGAAGTCTTTGCCGCCTGCAACACCTTCTTTCTTCCGCCCATCAGCGCCACTAAACGTTGTGCTTCTTCCACCGGGGGCAGCTTTTGGAGGGTAGAAAGATTTCTATCAAACCAGCCCATTTGGTGGTAAAAAACCGCAGGGGTAAACCAGGGCACTTCGCCATAAGCCTGTGCATTGTTGGGGAAAGCGGCCAGGTGTTTGGGCTGGTATACAAAGTAACGCAGTTCATCAGGGCCCAGGCCAAGTAAAATCCCTCGTAGGGATTGGTCATATACCAGGGTGACCATATCCATATAATTAGAGATAGCGTCAAAAACTTCTTTGCTGCCTGATACCGTCCTTGCATGGGTGTTCACCATTTTTTCTGGTTTCAGATCCCTGAGTACCTGAAGTCCGTCTCTCCATTCCTTCGGATCTCTGTAAGTAGCGCCCCGGATGCTGTACAGATTGGGGACACCCGGCCAATAGAAATTATTGATAACCACTTTTTGCTTCGGTAGCCAAATGGTGAGGCTATAGTCGTCAGATTTGTATTCTGTAAAAAATTGAAAATCCATGCCGCCAATTTTTACAATCTCTTCATTTTCAACTGTTTTATTGGCAGGTAAATACGCATTTTCCTTGGTGCGGATTCTTCCACCCAGCAAACCATCCCTGCCTGTATCCGGAAGGAAATTGTTGAATTGAATTGACTTCCTTGCACTCAAAACCGGTCCCAATTCGGGTATCGCTGCAGGAGCCCCTCCCGCATTGAAAGCCGCCTGAACCGTTTCGTTCAGTTTATTATGCCCGATAATCATGGCTGTTTTGGGGTCATCTACCAACGCCCCTGTACCCAGGCAGTAGTGAGAGTGGGTATAAATGGCACCAATGATGGGTTTTTTACTGATGTTTTCCCGGATAACTTCCCTGATTTTTTTCCCTTCTTCTTCCGAATCGCCCGAATCAATAACAATTAAACCCTCATCCGTTTCAATCACCACAAAATTGGCAATAGAATAACCGCCAATCACCCATATACCATCGGCAGTTTTTTCAATGGTCGGCTGTGGGTATATCAATTGCAGTAACTGGGCAAACCCTACATCCGCCACCGCTCCGTTGGGGGCTGTAAATAGCTTTACTTCTTCCCGGCCCATATAGCGGCCGGGATAATTATTGGTCGTTTGGGCTTGTACCAGGACAACCTGGAATGCAAGTGCCACTAATGAAAAAAGGATTTGTTTTTTCATGCCTTAATTTTTTTAAAATTATTCCAAAGCGCTTGAGGATAATTAAGCATGTTGCCCGTTTTCGATGAGAAAAGGCATAGACTTTGAAGCGCTAAATGATCCGCAGGGGACTAAAACCTGAATAGAAAAAATAGAAGAAAAGAAATTGTTTATCAAAGTAGGAACGAATGGTGCAATCCATTCAACACAAAATCACAGCTAAGAATTATCGATCATTTCTTTTCCCGATAGTTGGAAGGCAGAACTCCCTGGACCTTTTTGAAAGCAATGGTGAAAGAATTCCTGCTGTTAAAGCCGCATTCAAAAGCAATAGCCTCAACTTTGTAATTCAACCATTCCCCATTATCAAATTTTTGAATGCAATATTGAATGCGCTTTTGGTTGATAAAATCAATAAAGCTCATCCCGCGGAAATGGTTGATGCTTTTGGAAATCTGGTAAACAGGAACCTGGATGTCTTTAGAAAAATCATTGATGCTATACCCCTGAATCAAAAAATACCTGTTGCCATCCATTTCCGATTCTATACTACGCATAACCTCGTCCAATTTTTTCTCCTCTTCATCTGATATTTGCGCTTTCTTAAGCACTTTGGCTTCTTTGATAGAATCAGCAGGTACTTCACTTGCCTTCCCATATAGCAGAGAAGGATAAAAGAAAAGGGATAGGCTTGACAGCAATAGCCATATTACTGAAAAGGAATCGATGATTTGGTAGTTAGTAAATTTATCCAACCAAAAAAGAGAAAGGTAAAAAGGGAACCATAAGAAAAATTGGCAGCCCAGAAACACCAACATCCAATTACGCCAAACCTTGTTTTGGTAAGATAAAGATGGTTGACTTCGGAACCATTTTACAAAAAGGATTACTTCCGCTACCCAATAGGCACTAAACAAAACCGTACGGAATACATGGTGAAAACCCGGACCAATAAACTTGCTCTGGTTAAATTTTGCCATGGTATCAAGGTCATTTATTTCCTGTTGGATAAGGATTAGTTTTTGCGCCGAAGACAGGGACAAAACATCCCAATAATCAACCAGGTAAATCAATAAAGGGAGCGCATGCAACAGGTCGTACCAACGCCAGAGCCGTTTCTTTGTATAGAATACCGTATATAAATAGGGCATTGGGATAAAAATGAGGGCGAAAATCTGACCGGTCCTATACAAGAAAGGCCAATGGACAATTAATTGGGAAACCAGGGAAAAACTGACAAAAAGACCTAAGGACATGCTCAATTGCCCAATGCCCAAAGGTTGGTTGGCCGGGTGGCTTTTGAAACCGAAAAAAAGTATGACGGCAGAGGACAAAATGCCTAAAACTACCGCCGCCAATTGAATAATGGTTAGTAAATCAAAAGGTATTTCCATTTGGTTTTTGAAAAAGAAAGTTCTGAAGCGGTGTTAAATACCCATAAAAATGAAGTCCCAATATTCAAATATAGGAACCACTTACCAAAACATAATCAGCATTAGGAAGTTTTTAATCCTTAGCAATGGCTCTCTTACAACGCAAGAGGAGGGGGGATGTTTGCCGTTGCGGGTGTTATCACCCCCGCGACTCCTTCACTGTTCTTTTGCGGAAGTTCCTTCAATGCCGCCAATGAGTGGTGTTAGCGGTCATACCATTGGAACCCTTACTCCACTTCAATATTCTACAAAATAAATTGTGGCAAAGTTACCTAATTAGCTAACTTTGCACTGTGAAACCAGACTTCATCCGACACATATTCTATTACAAGCAGTACTTTCTTGAGTTCTACCATGAGCAGACAGATGATGTGAAAAGGAAGTTTGACTGGACTTTAGAACTTATTGCTACCATTGACCGTGTTCCTAAAAAATACTTCCAGCATATGGAAGATACTGTTGGGTTGTATGAAATTAAGGTTGAAGTTGGAAGTAATATATTCAGGGCCTTTTCCTTCTTTGACGAAGGACAATTGATTGTTGTGGCAAATGCTTTTCAAAAGAAAACCCAAAAGACACCTAAAAAGGAAATTGAATTAGCAGAAAAAATTAAAAAGGAATATTTCTATGAAATGCCCACGAGCCGCTGCACACCCAGCGCCGATGATTATTTGGGCATTCCATGTGGCAATTAAAAAACAATAAAAATGAACACATGAAAAAGGAAAAAAATAAAAATCTGACTTCTTTTACCGACCATCTTGACGAACAATATGGCAAGGTTGGAACTGTAAAAAGAGATAACTACGAGCAGGGATTCGAAGCTTTCAAGCTTGGTGTGCTTATTAAGGAAATGAGGGAGAAACAAAACCTGACACAGGAACAACTTGCTGTAAAATGTGGTACAACAAAATCATACATTTCAAGGATTGAAAATAATGCGAGTGATATAAGACTCTCAACTCTTATGCGAATAGTTAAAGAAGGCCTGGGAGGACATTTAAAACTGAGTGTAGACTATTGACGATAGGCACGAACTTCTAATGGACTAAGGCAGGGGAATTTATGCAGTTTATTTTTATATTTTTTAATGGCCTGCATGATTAAAATTCACCCCTACATCCTCCAGAACCGTGCTATAAACCCCTTTGCCGTTGCGGGTGTTATCACCCGTATTTCCTGCTCGCTTTAGAAGCCGATAACTTATTGCCGTTTCGCGTTAAAAATCCAAATCGCCTATCCTGCAAATGACAATATGAAGCGGATGAAATGCAAAAATGCTGGCAGTTACATACACAAAGGTTGTTTTTTGTAAAGTTAGAAACTATTGAAATAAGGAGCTGTCGGTGATCTCTACAGTCGTAGAGACCGGTCAGCGGCGGCACGCAGGAGGAGGGGACGTTGCGATTTTCGCCTGTATTTAATGTGAACAGATTTCTTCCCTGTTTTTATGGTGGCGAAGATTTAAAAACCCGTCCTGCTTTTGCAGGGCGGGTTTTTAAAATCCATAATAACTTGCTGCCAGCCTTTTGATGCTGCTGCTATGCATTTACTTTATATGAGCTTTGTTGTTGATCTTTTTTAAAAATCCGAACCGGTTGGTGGAACCGTATAGTTTTTAGCCGGATCAAATTTGTCAAACAAATCCATTTCTTCCTCCGGAGCATTTTATATTATGTTTTGCCAGGTTTATTTACCCATCCATGCCTTAATTATAAGTGCTTATTGGCTCCTTCAGATTATTTCTTGAGTACCGGAATGTGCTGATTTACGGCTGGGCTAAATATTTCATCAAAATAGGATAAGAATTTTTCAACCTCTTGCCTATTCCCCTTTACAGAGTTGCCTTGTTCTGACAAAATTTGACCAACTGGTTTTCTATTCATAAATAAATCAACCAATGAAGATTGTGTCAGGGTAAGGGTGGCATTGGGGGCTTGACTGTATTTATCTACATCATCAATAAATTCAACCACACCAAACCGGCAATGCAGCCCAACCTTTTTGTTATTACCAATGGCAAAAGCCAGTAAATAGTTGGTATTGCCTGCTTTTTCTGGGTCTATTCTTATCTTGTATTGGGAAAGCAGCATCGTTGGGGTCATATTATTCACAATCATATCAGGCAAAACCAGCCGCGGCAAGGCGATTTTTCCGGTTAGGGCATAAGCCTGTGTAAGGCACCAACTACGTGCATTTTGTGATTCAAGCACCATTCCCAATTGATAAAGCAATTGTGCCTTTTTGCTACGGTATAACTGGTTTGTAGGCTCTGTTACATACAGGTAGTTGATAAGTTTCAATGCCCATATTTGGTCTCCATCTTTGATAGCCTGGTCGGACAGTTCTAACACACGGTCAGGGCCACCTATTGCTTTAATCAGGTTTATTGCCTCATCTTCTCTGGTTAGCTTAAAAATGTTTGCTGCATCGTTATCAAACCATCCTTTGCCGTGATGATAGATTGGTTCGGCAAATGTTTCGAGGACACCATAAGTTTCAGACAAATACTCCGCATCACGAAAATGCTTTGGCAGTTTTAAAAATTTACCCAAATCCTGCGGAGCCTTTCCCAATAACATAGCTCTTAAAGTCTGGTCTTTCACAAAATTGTAAAAATCAGCATAGGTCTCAACAACTTCCTTTACCTCTTGCTTACCCACTATAGGCATGCCATGCGTACTTAGCATTACTTCTGTGCCTAAGTCCCTGATCTTAAATAACGCCTGAGTTATGTTTCCAGGGTCTCTGAAATTAGAACCACGCAAAGAATACATGTTTGGCATCATTCCCCAGAATGCATTGTTCAATGCTGTTTTCTTGCCGGGTAACCATACCAGCAACTGATCATCTGAATCAACACTGAAATTGGTGAAGAACTGAAAATCCATCCCATCAATATTGAGTAACTGTCCGTCACTCACCTCAATAGTAGGCATCACAAATCCGCTTACATCCGGAAAAGAGATGTACCCACCAAATGGTGCATCCTTGCCTTCCTTCGGAAGCATCATGTGAAATTGCTGAACCACACCGCTATTCAGCAGGGATGATATTTCAGGAAAAATACTTCCTGCCCCTGAGCCTGATGCAATATTTTTGGCAAGCTTGGGGTTGGCAATAATTTTTACGTTAGGATATTTCTCTTTAATGGCAGAAGTACAAAACACGTAATGGGAATGACTATAAATTACCGCAATTACCGGCTTCTTGGTAACCGTTTCCAGTAATCTCAAAATCTCGCCTCCCTCTTCCGGATTCTCACCAGTATCATATATTATCACCCCATTTTTGGTTTCAATTACAGGAACAAACCCAACATACACACCATTAATGGTATAAATGCCTTCTGCAATTTTCACAACTTCCTTTTTTACGAAATTGGACGACAAAGGAGCTTTGAACATTTTGTAGTCAGTCTTCAGGGTCTTATTCGCCCATGCTCCGTTCGGAAATTCCACAAGTTCGTATGGCACACCCATAAAGTTACCACTTTGGGGAACACTCAGTTCATCTGCTTGTGAGGAACTACCATCAGCAGTTTTTTGTTTACAACCAAATGCCATGAAACAAACTGCCAATAACCCTGAAATCAGCATTTTTCCATTCATAGTTATATTTTTTTATTCATTTTGAAGACGCTATTTCAAATTAGTTTATTGATACAAAGTATTGCTGATCATCGCTCTTATTTCTTAGCCTGACAATTGGCTTTTATCTGAAATCATCTGTTTCCAACACAGGGATCGTAAAGTTTTTAGACGGATCAAATTTGTCAAACAAATCCATCACTGCCTTCAAATCTTCCATACTTCCTTTGGTCATTTTCACTCCACCGCTTTTTGCAGCGTCTTCCAAAGTGGTAGCGTTAAGATAAAGGGCCGCCCAGGTTTTTGAATCTATGTTGAAGGAAATATCTGCCTGCTTGTAATGGTCATTCGGGTCAGGAACAAATTCTGCAATGCCTTTGCGCACATGCAGGCCTGCTTTTGTTCCGTTAGAGAAATTAAAGACCAACATTTTTTCTGTATTTTCTGCTTTTTTGGGATCAATCCTCACTCGGAACATGTCCACAAAAAAAGTTGGTTTACTTTCGATGATCTCCGGCTTGGGAGGCACTACGCTCGGAATCTGGACTGAACCCTCTAAAGCCCTCGCTTCACTAAGAAAGAATGATCTGCCAATTACACTCAAAGAAGTTTGACCAATAGCCCTGTATACGTCCGCCAATAATTTTCTGGCTTCAGCATCTTTTGGGTCAATGGTAAAAAGATAATCTCCAAGCTGAGCTGACCAGGCCAGTTCGCGTTTGGCAAATGACTTTTTTGCCTCCTGCAACACCTTTTTTCTTCCCCCCATTAGGGCCACTATCCGTTGTGCTTCTTCTACAGGAGGTATTTTGTGCAGGTTAGAAAGATTTCTGTCGAACCAGCCCATTTGGTGGTAAAATGTTGCTGGTGTAAACCAGGGCACTTCGCCATAAGCCTGCGCATTGTTGGGAAAAGCGGCCAGGTGTTTGGGTTGGTAAACAAAGTAACGCAAATCATCAGGACCCAGGCCATGCAAAATTCCCCTTATAGATTGATCATAGACCAGGGTGATCATGTCCATATAGTTTGATATAGCGTCAAACACTTCTTTACCGCCCTTCACTGTTCTGGCATGGGTACTCATCATCACTTCAGGCTTCAAATCCCTTATTACCTGCAGCCCGTTTCTCCATTCCCTCGGATCTCTGTACGAAGCTCCTCTAATGCTATAGAGGTTGGGGGTGCCCGGCCAATAGAAGTTGTTCATCACCACTTTTTGCTTTGGTAGCCAAATGGTAAGGTTGTGGTCATCCGACCTGTTTTCTGTAAAAAACTGGAAATTCATACCGCCAATCTTTACGATCTCTTCGTTTTTGACAGTTTTGGTGGGTGGCAAATAAGCATTTTCTTTAATGCGGTATCGTTGTCCCAGCAGGCCGTCTTTGCCTGTATCAGGCAAAAAGTTGCTGAACTGGATCAACTGCCTAGCCGTTAAAACCGGGCCTAATTCGGGTATCTGTGCAATGGCCCCCCCTGATCTGAAATTGTTTTGTACTGTTTCGTTAAGTTTTTCGTGACCTATTATGATGGCTGTTTTGGGGTCATCCACCAATCTGCCTGTTCCCATACAGTAGTGTGAGTGGGTATAGATTGCTGCAATAATAGGTTTTTGACTGATGTTTTTGCGAATGACTGCTTTAATATTAATTCCTTCTTCTTCAGAGTCGCCCGAGTCGATTATGATCAATCCCTCATCTGTTTCTATTACAACAACATTGGTTATCGAATAGCCCCCAAGAACCCAAATTCCGTCAGCCTCTTTTACAATGGTGGGTTGCGGGTAAATCAATTGTAGTGTCTGTGCGAAACCGGCATCGGCTACGGCACCATTGGGGGCTGTAATTGTTTTCACTTCGTCCCGGCCCATATACCTGCCTGGGTAATTCAAATTGGACTGGGCAAATGAAGAGGAAATCTGCAAAGCGAAAAACAAAGCCAGAAAGCTGAACCCTTTTTTCATGGTTTTAATATTTAGTATAATTAATGATGTGATTTTTCCTTATGCATTATCTCATTTGATATATACAGAGGCCATAACAAACAAACCTAGCTCGAATGCGATTTGAGGCAATACAGTTTCTGCTTCATTTTGGAAAAAATGAGCAAGGAAAGTGAATGGAATGGCATTTATTTGGCCTTTGAGCGTAATTAGATAAATTTGGGTATTACTTCGACACCGTTTTTTGTCTGATTGCCATTGAAATCAGGCCCAATGAATCAAAACAGTGTTGCAGAGGTTTCTCATAAACATGGAAATAAGTTTTGATTTTATCACCCTTATTCATTTGGCAGCGGCTGTCCTGGGAATTGTATCCAGTTTGGTCATCTTTTATTTTGGCGTCAAAGCCACCCCGGCGAACCAGCCATTAGCCATTGGCCAGTTACTTGCGTCATTGGCCATTGTTGTGAGTTTCTCCCTTGTTTCCAAATTAATACTGCAATGGCCGTTGCTTTACCGGCTGGGCAATCCTCTATTATTGGCTTTTATTCCAATGCCTTTTTTGCACGTGGTTTTTTACACCAGGAACCGGCACTGGAAATGGTATGACCTACTGCATTCCATCCCGCTGTTGATTTTTTTGGTGGATTACGGGCATGTTTTGCTATTGCCCAATGCGGAGAAATTGCTGATTATCCAACAGGAGATCAATGATCTGAATTTGTTGGGCGAGTTCAGGCAGAGCAAGTATTTCGGCCCCAGGTTTCACCAGGAATTCCGGACTGTGCTGTATAGTGCCTATTGGGTGGCACAGGTAGTGATCCTGGTAAAATGGCTGAAAAGCCAAACTTCACTAACGCACCAAAACAAGGTTTGGAAAAACTGGATCATGCTATTTCTTGGTTGCCAGTTTTTTATGTGGTTTCCTTTTTACCTCAGCTTTTTCGGAATGGAAATAATGACAACCTATCACATCGTTAATTCTTTTTCCATCGGCTGGTTGTTGGTGTCAAGCCTTTCCCTCTTTTTTTTTCCGTCCCTGCTTTATGGGACGGGATTGGCAGGACCTTCTGTATCGTCCAGAATCGTAAGAGTCCTCAGGAAAACCGAGACAACAGAGGCGGAGGAGAAAAAATTGGAAGAATACATGAAGTTAATCGAGTTTCAAATGGCGAGCAAGATGTCTTTTCTAACCGCGGGGTACGGCATCAATGATCTTTCAAGAGAAATCAATGTGCCTGTCTACCAGATTTTAAAAAGCCTTAAGACATTCAAGGGTTGCGGTTATGTGGATTTTATCAACCAACAACGTATCCGGTACTGTGTAGCGAAATTTGACCAGGGGGAATGGCTGAACTTTACCCTGGAGGCAGTGGCTTTAGATTGTGGGTTCAGCAACAGGAATTCCTTTACCAAATCCTTCAAAAAATTCAAGGACTGTTCTCCTTCGGAATACAGGGATAGGAGCAGGATTCTGAGGATTTGATGGATTGGCGGGATGGATTGATTGGATTTTTAAGAATTTATTGTGGAGATAAATTGTATTGGCTGTTTCACTTTCGATTTTCGACTTTCCACTTTCGATTTTTTCTTTCACTCCTGCCTTAAACTTTTCACTGGATTGGCAACAGCTGCTTTAATAGCCTGGATACTGATTGTTAATAATGCAATGGATAATGCGGCCAATCCTGCCACTAAGAATATCCACCATTGTATATTTACCCGGTATACAAAATCCTGCAGCCATTGGTGCATGGCCCACCAGGCAATAGGAAATGCAATCAGGCTCGCAATGGAAATGAGCAGGAGAAAATTTTTCCCAAGGAGTATCAGTATGTTTCCAACAGAAGCGCCCAATACTTTACGTATGCCTATTTCCCTGGTTTTTAATTGCGTGGTATATGCGATCAGTCCGATTAATCCGATACAGGCAATAAAAATGGCCAGCAGGGAAAATGCAGAAAATACCTTGCGCATGGTTTGTTCCGACTGGTAAAGTTTTTCCAGTGACTGATCCAGAAAATTTATATTCAATGGCCTTCCTTTGATGAAGTTGTTCCATTGGGCCTCAATCGCTTTTAGTGTCTCTTGTAGTTGATCAGGTTTCAATTTTATCATCAACAGGGGATCCACGGGTGTAAATTTTCTCAGGTTAATAAAAAACAATGGCGCTACTTCCTGGTGAAGCGACTGATAATGATAGTCCTTTACAACACCGATGACGGAATACGTGTTAAGCGTTTGTCCACCCGGGGGGTTAAGTTGTTCGTCGGGGCTGGTGAGGCTGACGCCAATTGGATCACCTTTGATGCCCAATGCAGATACAGCGCTTTCATTCAACACTATCGACAAAGTATCCATCCCAAAAGTCCTGTTGAAGAAACGGCCCTTTAATAAAGTGAGTGATAATACATCCAGGTAGGCATCATCGGTTAATATACCTCTGCCGGTGCGGTTTTCTGTTGTTCCCTTCAATTGAAAAGATTGCCCAAAATAATTTGGCATTCCGGGTGCCGATGTAGTCCCACTTACTTTTTCCACACCTGGAATTTTCATCAGTTCGTTTCGGAAAGCTTCAGCTTTGTCTCCCAGGAGGTCTGTTCTTTCAATGGTCACAATGTGATCTTTTTTGTAACCCAGTTTATTACTTAAAACAAAATCCATTTGCTGGTTGACAATCAATGTACAGATGATCAGCATAACCGAAGTGGCAAACTGGAATATAACCAATCCGTTTCTTAAACTTACACCGCCGCTTTTAATACCGGGTTTACCTCGTAAGACTTCTATGGGTTTGAATGAAGACAATACAAAAGCAGGGTACAGCCCTGCGATAAATCCAACAATGACGGTAAAGAATAACAATAACAATAGAACTGGTGGTTGCAGGAAGTAAGTTGAACTTAATTGTTTGCCCGAAATTTCATTGAGCCACGGGATAAGCAGGATCGCCAGAATAACCGCCAGTAAAATACTGACCAGGCTGATCAGTACCGACTCAACTAGGAACTGACTGATCAGTGATTTCTTATCCGATCCAAAAGTCTTTCTGATGCCAACTTCCTTAGCTCTTTCCATGGATCGGGCTGTAGACAGGTTAATGAAGTTAATGCAGGCAATGACCAGGATAAAAATGGCGATGACCAGGAAAATATAAACCGACCTTTCACTGCCGTTGGCACCTAACTCGCCTTCCAAATCAGATGTTAAATGGATTTTCGTCAGTGGCTGTAAAAAATAACGATATCCATTACCTGAAGAAATGAATTGTGTATATGTCTGGCCGAAGTTCTTTTCTATTGAACCAGAAACATATTTTTCCACGATCCGCGGTAATTTAGCTTCCAGTTCGGCTGGGTTTGATTTTTCATTTAACAGCAAATAAGTATGTGCGGAAAAAGAGATATAATCTTTGGGTGTATTCTGTAATAAAGTATTTGTAGAGATCAGCATATTAAAGGAGAAATGTGCATGATCCGGCCAGTCATCAACCAGCCCGGTTATGGTATTGGGGCGATCTTCAATTTCCAGCGTTTTACCTACAATATCATTTGTGCTGCCAAAATATTTAATGGCAGCAGATTTATTGATCACAATGGAATTAGGTTTCTCCAGGGCGGTTTTTGGATCACCGGCCAGCAGGGGGGCGCTAAAAATGCGAAAGAAATTAGAATCTGCAAAAAGCACTTCCTTTTCTTCAAATATTTTATCGCCTATTTTGATAAACGTACTGCCAAAGCCCCTGGCCGAAATTAACCTGGTGCTTTCATCAATCTCCGGAAATTCAGTTTTAGCCGCTTCACCAATGGACGCCGGGATAAAGGAGTAAAAGGTAGACCTGCCCGGATACTTTCTTTCCAGGGCCAGGCGATAAATCCTGTCCTTTTTTTCGTGGAACTGATCATATCGCCATTCATCATTTATGAAAAGCAGCAATAGCATGCAGGTGGCCATGCCTGTTGACAAGCCAAGTACATTGATGAGTGTATTTGATTTGCGTTTTAGCAAATTCCGCCAGGCAATAATAAAATAGTTCCGTATCATATCCTTGCGTTCTTTTTTACATAGCGGTTAATTTATTCCGATCTCAAACTCTTTACAGGGTTAACTACAGCTGCTTTTATCGACTGGAAGCTAATGGTTATTAACGCAATTAATATAACCAATCCTGCTGCTGCTGCAAAGATCCACCAACTGATATTAATTCGATAAACATACTGTTGCAACCAGTTATTCATTAAATAGAATGCAAGCGGAATGGCAATTAAAATGGCCAGAGCAATAGGGGAGAGGAACTGCTTTGATACCATCATAACAATATCAATAACGGAAGCGCCCAGCACTTTGCGGATGCCAATTTCTTTTGTTTTTCTTTCTACTGTAAATGCCGTAAGGCCTAATAAGCCAAGGCAGGAAATAAAAATCGCTACAAAGGCGAACCAGTTAACCAGGGAGCCAGTCTGGCTTTCACTCTTGTAAAGTCTTTCATATTCTTTGTCCTGGAAATTGTAATCGAAAATGAAACCGGGAGCCATTTTGGCGTAAACAGCTTCCAGGCCTTTTATGCTTTCCTGTATATTATCACCTTTTAACCGTGCATAATACAGCCAGGTCCATTCCGGCTTGCAATTGATGATAACAGGTGTTATCGGATTATGTAGCGATTCGAAGTGAAAGTCCTTTACCACGCCAATGATCCTGCCTTTACCGGAAAATGATTCGATTTCTTTTCCCAAAGGATCCTGTAATCCCATTCTTTTTACAGCTTCTTCGTTTAGTATAAATGCAGAAGTATCGCTGATGATATCTTTGGAAAATGTCCGGCCCTCCTTTAGTTGCATGCCCATGGCCTGTATGATGTCCTGGTCGGCAGTAATAAAGCTGAAAAATATTTCCTCCCCTTCTGGTTTTCCGGGCCAGTTTACTGATGTGCCCCTGTTATTGGGCATGGTGAAAGTCATGGATGCCCGCGCAACCTGGCTAACACCTGGAACTTTCAGGAATTCCTGAATTGCCAGGTCATTCTTTTGTCCTTCAATATTATTGGCAAACCAGATCAGATTTTCTCTTTCATAGCCCAGGTTTTTATTATTGATGTATTTTATTTGCTGTGAAACAACCAATGTGCCGATGATGAGCAGAACAGAAACAGTAAATTGGGTCACAACCAGGAATTTTCTGATCCAGGCCGTATTTCCGGATCCGGAACCGGCTGATGATTTCAATACTTTCACCGGTTTGAAAGCTGCGAGTATCCATGAGGGATAGCTGCCTGCCAGTAATCCGGTGATCAGTATGATAGCGATGAAAATAGAAATATTCTGTGGATTGGTGTAATCGATACTGATCTTCCGGTTAATTAATTCATTAAAAGACGGCAGGATCATCGCTAAAATCAACAGCGCCAGGATGCCGGAGAAAATGGCCAGCATCACCGATTCGCTCATAAACTGGGCTATCAGCGATTTTTTTTCAGCGCCTAACACTTTCCTTACGCCCACTTCTTTTGCCCTTCGGGTAGCCCCCGCCGTAGACAGGTTCATGAAATTGATGCAGGCAAGCAGCAGGATAAAGAAAGCGATCAGGGAAAACAGCTTCACATATTTTATCCGACCGCCTCCGGCATATTGTCCATTCTTGAAATCATAGCGCAGGTACCAGTCATTCAGTTCCCACAGGAACAAGGTTGTGTTAGCCTGCTGGTCGGTGTGTTTATCCATAAAATTCAATAAGGACGCATTCATGGATGTTTTAGTGGTACCTGGTTTTAATTTTACATAGGAACGTAAATTGTTGCTTGTCCAATTCTCTAAACCACCCATTGTTTGGTCGAGATAATCTTTCATCGGCATCAGGTAATCAAATGTAAGGGTGGCATTTGAAGGGATGTCTTTGAATATCCCTTCTATCATGTAAGGGGTGGTTCTTTCCACTAAAATTTGCTTTCCGATGGGGTTTTCAGCGCCAAAATATTTTTTAGCCAGGGTTTCCGAAAGTAAAATGGTATGGGGTTTCTTAAGCACTTCATTCTTATTTCCGGCAATGAGCGGAAAGGTGAAGATGTTCAGGAAATCATGGTCAACATACAAGCCGTACTCAGTAAATTTTTTTTCATCTTTCGACAGCAAACGGACATCACCCCATGAAGTACGGGCCGCATATTCGATACCGGGAAGATCTTTGGCGAGTGTTGGTGCCAGTAATGAAGGAACGGCCGGATAGCTCGCTATTTCATTGTTGGTAAACTTTTTGTTGACCATTAAAGCTGCAACACGATCCTTGTCGGCATGAAAATTATTATAACTCAGCTCATTGCCTATCCAGAGCATGATGAGCAGAAATACTGCCAGTCCGATGCCCAGGCCGGATATATTGATGATACTGAAAAGCTTGTTATGCTTCAGGTTTCTGAATGCTATGATTAAATAATTCTTTTTCATAAACTTCGTTTGCTTTGTTTCTTGGCGGTTAAGTTATTCTGTTCTCAAACTCTTCACCGGATTCGCAACCGCTGCTTTGATGGCCTGGAAACTGACTGTAAATAGTGCAATTAGTATAGCAGCAACACCAGCCACTGCAAATACCCACCAGCTCATATTAATCCTGTACGCAAAATCCTGCAACCAGTTGTTAACCACAAACCATGCAATTGCCCATGCAATTACTATAGAGATGCCTACAAGCTTTAAAAAATTTCCTGACAATAATGCAGCCAGGTTAAATACACTAGCCCCTAATACTTTCCTTATCCCAACCTCTTTGGTTCTTTTTTCTGCCGAATATGATGCAAGCCCGTATAACCCAAGACATGCAATGATAATGGCCAATGCCGCTAAATATCCTATGATCTTACTTACCTGGTTATCGGCGCGGTACAGTTCCTCAAAATGTTCATCCAGGAATTTGTATTCAAAAGGTATATCCGGAACCAGTGTTGCCCAATTTGCTTCGAGGTATTTAATCGCTTCTTTAGATTTTGCGCCATTTATTTTTACCGACATTTCACCATAGCCCCAATCTTTCTGGTTGAAAATTAAAAGGGTTTCAATTTTATGGTGCAGGGAGTTGAAATTAAAATCCTTTGCTACGCCAATAATTTTGCCTGAAGAGTCCATGCCACTAAATCCAAACATTTTGCCCAATAAAGTTTCATAAGATGCTTTTGGTTCATCTTTTAAAAGCTCTTTCGCCAGTGCTTCATTTATGATATAGGTGCTGGCATTTTCAGAAGCCTCGCTGGAAAAGTTTTTCCCGGCGACCAGTTTTATATCATAGAGATTAAGATAGTCGTGATCTACAATAACCTGTGAAGAAGTCAGGTCCCGGGCAGGCCCGTTTCCATGAAAGGTTATGCCACCCTGATGCAGATTATTTCCCAGGCGCTGCTGCGAAGCGGTTACACTGGTGATGAGTGTGTTTTTTAGAAAGGTTTGTTTAATCGTTTCATAGTTTTTATTCGCTGTATTATTTAAAGGAATTACAACTATCTGTTCTTTGTTAAAGCCAGGATCTTTCTCCTGCATAAAACGTAGTTGCTTAAGCGCAAAAATGGTGGCTACAATGAGAAATACTGCACCGGTAAATTGTGTGATAACAAGCAGGTTTCTAAAGTTGAATTTATTGGGTCCTGATTGAACGCTACTTTTTAGAACTGTTACCGGATTGAAGGACGATAAATAGACGGCAGGGTAGAGGCCGGAAATGATGCCAACCATTACTGTTCCTCCAAGTAGTATCAGAAATAGGAAAGGATTTGAGAAAAGGGGAAGTTGTAATGCACGATTACTTAAAGATGATACAGCCGGTAATACGAGCACTGCCAGTCCTATTGCCAGAAAAAGTGCAAGGATGGCTATCAAAACTGATTCAACCAGGAATTGAATGCTCACCTGGCTCCTTTTGGCACCGATAGCTTTTCTAACCCCTACTTCTTTTGCCCTCCCGGCCGAACGCGCGGTTGACAGATTCATGAAATTGATACAGGCAATGATCAATACTATCAGTCCAATGATTGAAAATATATAAACATGCTTTTTGTCAAACTTTTGAAAGTTGATATAATCATGGGTGATATTAGAAGAATTGGCATGAACTTCCTTTAATGGTTGCAGGAAAAGCTCATAGAATTTCCAGCCTTCATCTTCCATATGGCGTTGAAGGTAGGCGGGAAATTTTTTCTCCATGGCTGCAATGTTTGCATTCTTATCTATTTCAAGGTAGGTAATCAGCCAGTTGCCACCCCAATCCTCCATCATCCTCGGATTATAAATTGTGCTGAATGAAAATAGCCCATCAAATTGAATGTGTGAATTGGCTGGGATGTTTTTTAAAATACCTGTAATGGTAAATGGAATGGTATCACCGCCATAACGAACCACTGTTTTACCCATCGGATCTTCATTGCCAAAAAGCTTAGCTGCGCTTTCTTCCGTAAGTATTAAGCTATTAGGTTTTTGCAAAACTGTTTCACGATTTCCTTTTATTAATGGGAAATCAAACATCTCCAGAAAAGTTGAATCTACATAGAAAACATCAGGTAATATGATGCGTTTATCTCCCAGTCTAATATTCACTTTCTCATTTTGCCATACACGTGTATAGTTTTTTATTTCGGGAAATTCCTGCTTTAAGGTAGATGCCATAGGATACATGGAAAGCGCTACATTCTGGGGCTCAACCATGCCTTCAAATTTTTGTACTTCATCCAGCCTGTAAATATTTTTTTTGTGCATACTGTCGAAACTCTTCTCATAAAACACAAAAACCATGATGATAATGCAGGCAGCAATCCCAATGGCTAATCCAATGATATTGATCGCAGAAAAAACTTTGTTTTTCCGGATATTACGAAAGGCAACTTTAAAATAATTCCTTAGCATGGAGCAGAATTTTGAGGATTTGATGAATTGACAGGATGGATTAATTGGATTTTAAAAATGACTTTAGCTTTTAAACTCTCGAAAATGCCTTTTACTTCGCACCTCGCACTTCGCACCTCCCACTTCCTTTACTCTGTTCTCAGGCTCTTCACCGGATTAGCAACGGCTGCTTTGATGGCCTGGAAACTGATGGTGATTAGAGCAATGAAGAGTGCTAAAGAGGCGGCAACCATAAAAACCCACCATTGAATGCCTACCCTGTAAGCGAAATTCTGAAGCCATTGATGCATGGCCCACCAGGCCAGCGGGAAAGCAATGACGGCTGCTATCAAAATGAGTTTTAGAAAATCTCTTGAGAGCATCTCCGTGATATTGCTAACTGAAGCACCGAGTACCTTTCTAATACCGATTTCTTTGACCCTTTGTTCTGAAGCATATGTTGCAAGGCCAAATAGACCCATGCAGGCGACGATTATGGCCAATATCGCAAATGCCAGCGCCAGTTTGCCCATTCTTTGTTCTGCCCGGTACATGCTGTCGAAAGATTCATCCAGGAACCGGTAACTGAAAGGCATACCCGGAGCCATATTTTTCCAGGTAGATTGAACACTTGCCAACAGAGGTTTCAGATCCTTCGTATTCACTTTAAATATGCTGCTACCGTTACTTCTTCCATATAGGAACATCAACGGACCAACTTCCTCACGTAGCGATTCGAAATTGAAATTCTTGACAACACCAATTATGGTATATTTTTTCTGGTTTGCATCATTATCCAAACTATAAATATTTTTACCTATTGGATCCTCAAAACCCAGGATGGCGGCACTGGATTCATTGATGATAATAGCTGAAGAATCTGTACCATATTCTTTGGAAAAATTTCTTCCTTTTTTGATTTCCATTCCCAATGTTTGCAAATAATCTTCATCAATGGTCCAGTTTTGAAGGTTTATTGCATTTTTCATATCAAAAACGGCTTCTGTAGAATAAGAAGTATTGCTTCTGGACGAATTGGATACAGGTAAATAACTGCTCAGGGTTCCGTTTGAAACGCCGGTTAGTTTCATTATTTCTGTTTTAAATGATTCTGCCTTTGGTCCCAGCGCATCTGAATTGTCAATAATTAAGACCTGGTCTTTGTTAAATCCAATTTTCCTATTTTGAATGTAGCTGAGCTGTGTGTAAACGATAATAGTTGCGAAAATTAAAAAGATAGTAGTTGCAAACTGAAAAATGACCAGGGTGCTTCTTAACCTGCTTTTTTTAAAGCCAGTGGAAAGATTTCCCTTGAGCACAGTAATTGGTTTAAAGGAAGATAAAAATAAGGCTGGGTAACTCCCTGCTAAAAAGCCTACAATGAGCGGAATCAATAACAAATAAGGGATAAAACTTGCATTGAAGAGATTGGAAAACTTAAGATCTTTTGAAGCTACGTCATTAAAAAATGGCAGAATAAACAGGGTGATGCCGAGTGCAATAATTAATGCAATATAAGTTACCAATATGGATTCTGTCATGAACTGCCATATAAGCGATTTTCTTTCTGTTCCAAGTACTTTACGTATACCTACTTCCCTTGCCCGATTTGCGGAGCGGGCAGTTGATAGATTCATAAAGTTTATACATGCAATTAATAATATGAATAATGCCACTGCAGAGAATATATAGATATTCTGAATATCACCGTTAGTGCCCAGTTCGGGGAAGCGATTAGAATGAAGATGGATTTTTGTCAGGGGAATCAAAGAATATTCAAGATTGTTGCCTGCCTTTTTAAATTCATCCATGCTTTTTATCTGCATCAAAGCCTGGGCTTGCGGCAAAATATATTTCTCAATAAATTCCGGAAATATTCTTTTAAAAATAACCGGGTCTATGCCTTTTTGTAATAAAATAAATGTGTGGAAATTAGCGCTGAGATAATTGCCAAACTGATAGTCTAAATTATCCATAGACAGAAGGATATCGAAATGAAAATGAGCATTCGGCGGCATATCCTTCATAACAGCCGTTATTTTGAATGTTGCATTATCGTTTGTTTCCAGCACTTTGCCTATTACATCCTTTGTGCCAAAATATTTCAATGCCCCCGCTTCGGAGATAACTGCGGTATTTGGATCGTTCAGAACTGTTCGGGGATTACCGGAAATGATCGGAAATGTAAATACATCAAAGAATGTTGAATCCGCATATGCGATTTTAACTTCTGTTATGTAGTCATTTCCTTTTTTAATCAGCTTACTTCCTTCAGACGCATAGATCCGGGTAAATTGTTCCACTTGTGGATAATCCTTTTTTAAAGTAGCACCCATAGGGTCTGGGGTTACAGGCAATTTCAAATCGGAACCGCCAAATCTTATATCTGAATCAATTCTGTAAATTCTGTCAGCTTTCTCATGAAAACGATCATAGCTTAATTCATCCAGTACATATAAAACAATTAAAAGAGTTATTGCCAGACCTGCGGCCAGTCCAAAAATATTGATGGCAGAGTATCCCTTGTTTTTCCAGAGATTCCGGAAGGCGATTTTGAAATAATTTTTGAGCATGGCTTTGCGTTCTTTTTTCTTTGCGGTTAGATTATTCTGTTCTCAAACTTTTTACCGGATTAGCCAACGCTGCTTTAACTGCCTGAAAACTTACCGTCAAAATGGTAATCATCAAAGCACCTAAAATAGCCAATACAAATATCCACCAGTCAATATTTGTCCGATAATCATATTTCTGCAGCCACTGGTTCATACCATACCATGCCAGCGGCATCGCTATCATACATGCTATGACAACCAGCATAATAAAATCTTTTGAAAGTAAAGTCCAGAGGTTTAGCACAGAAGCACCCACCACTTTTCGGATGCCTATTTCCTTGGTGCGCTGTTCCGCTACAAAGGATGCCAGCCCGAATAATCCCAGGCAGGAAATAAATATGGCCAGTATGGCAAAAACAGAAGCCAGTTTTCCTATCCGTTCTTCATTCCCGAATTTTCTGGCAAAATCTTCATCCACAAATTGGAATGCCATGGCTGTTCCCGGATCATATTTTTTGAAAACATTTTCAATTTTACTGACCGATTCACTGGCAGCCATGTTTGGATTGATCTTCATGAGCATGATATTTTCCTGATCCGTAGAAAGGTGATACATGGAAGCGCGAATGGGTTCATATGGCGATTGTACAAGCATATCTTTCACCACGCCAATAACTTTATATGGTCTGTCATTCCAGGTGATTGTCTGGCCAATGGGTTCTTTAAATCCAATAAATTTAACGGCAGATTCATTTAGAATAAAGGCAGCAGAATCTGTTGCGAATTCCCGCGAAAAATCACGGCCT
The DNA here is from genome assembly GCA_041752135.1 of Chitinophagaceae bacterium. Classification (GTDB taxonomy): domain Bacteria; phylum Bacteroidota; class Bacteroidia; order Chitinophagales; family Chitinophagaceae; genus Pollutibacter. Next base: position 65,805 of record JBGSHT010000078.1, read on the forward strand.
TCTTTAATTTCCCAGCCGATTACTTTACCAAATTCATATGTAACACCAGAATTTGGAAAGTCAACACCCAGGTTGGGATCTTTGCCTTCCCAGTTGAAGCCGCCATTCGTATTCCAAACATCTGTAGTGGGACTGGTGGATTCCGCCATCTCCACGATCAGGTTACTGCTTTTGAGTTCATTTCTCAATACTTCAAACTTGTCATGCAACACTTCATTGGAACTTGTCCAGATCATGCTTTCCCTGGAGTACCCTACAGGCCTGCTTTTAGCATGCTGGATCTGCTGATGTACTACGATCGTCCCAATGATCAGCACTACGGAAACCGAAAACTGTAGTACAACAAGGACTTTACGCGGTAAAGATGCAAACCGGCCCGATTGGAAAGTTCCTTTCAAAACTTTTACCGGTTGAAAAGATGATAAATAAAGTGCCGGGTAACTACCCGCAACAATCCCTGTTATTAAACTGAAACCAACTCCCATGATCCAAAAGATTGGATTCAGCCAAAGAAGTGAAAGTTTTTTATCTGAGACTTCATTAAAAAATGGCAACGATAAAAAGACAATAATGATCGATAAAATAAAAGCAAAGCTCACCACAAGAAAAGATTCGCTGAAAAATTGAGTGATCAATTGCCAGCGGGCAGATCCAATGGCTTTTCTTACGCCAACCTCCCGGGCCCTTTTTTCGGAACGGGCCGTACTCAGGTTCATAAAATTAATGCAGGCCAGTAGCAACACAAATAAACCGATGATGCCAAACAGCCATACATACTGAATCCTGCCTCCTGTATTAATACCATTTTTAAAATCTCCGTATAAGTGCCATTTACTCATTGGATGGAGGAAGATTGCAGGCTTATACCTTCTTTCATCTTCAGCAAGAGCATTAAGTTTAACATCCCTGATTTTAATAGATGTTGTTTCAAGGTCTGCATTATCAGCCAATTGGGCAAAGGTTTGCGTAAAGTTGCTACCCCATGGATTATCCATTTTTTTGATCCAGGTTTCGCGAATAATATAAAGTTCCCAGGGAAGTATGAAGGTTAATTCTCTGAATGAAGTATTAAAAGGAAGATCTTCATAGACACCGGTAACTTTTACGTCAACCGCATTATCCAGTTTCAGGGTTTTATTCATTGGGTCATCATTGCCGAAATATGCTTCGGCTACGGATTCAGAAAGTAAAATGGAATATGGTTCCTTTAAACCGTTCCGGCTTCCTTTGATCATTTTTAAAGAAAGAATTTCGGCTACTTCCGGTTCAAAATAAGATCCATTTTTGAGTAATTTTTTTTCTCCATAAGTCAATGTATGCTGATTGTTCCAGGACGATTGTAATACGTATGTAAAATCACTGCCATATTTGTTCCTGATCTCTGCTGACAGCACATATGGATTGGATATCTGGGTTCCGATCTCTCCGTTAAAATTCTGGTTTTGCATGACACGTACGATCCTGTCATAGTTCTTATGATATTTATTAAAGGAAAATTCATCCCATATCCAAAGTCCGATCAAAATGGCAACAGCCATGCCTACTGCTAATCCACCGATATTAATGGCACTGTAGCCCTTATGCTTGATAAGGTTTCTCCAGGCGATTTTGAAATAATTGTTGAGCATGATTCTGAGGATTTGATGGATTAACAGAATGGATTCGCTGGATTTTGAAGAATTTTGTTTTTCATTGTATTGGCTGTTTTACTTTCGACTTTCGATTTTCGACTTTCGATTTTTTACTCAGTTCTCAAACTCTTCACCGGATTACGTATCGCAGCTTTGATCGCTTGTGAACTCACTGTCAATAATGTAATCAACAGGCTCAATGCACCGGCAACAACAAATACCCAAACAGAAATCGGCGTGCGGTAAGGATAACTTTCCAGCCAGGCATGCATGGCCCACCAGGCTGCTGGAATGGCTATGACTAAAGCTATCAGAACGAGTAACAGAAAATCTTTTGATAAAAGAGCCGTGATGTCAGACATGGAAGCGCCAAGCACTTTACGTATGCCAATTTCCTTGATCCTGTTTTCAGCCATATAGGTTGCCAGTCCAAAGAGCCCTAAACAGGAAATAAAAATGGTCAATCCTGCAAAGAGCGCTGCAAGTGTACCTGTTCTCTTTTCAGAATCAAATTTCCGGGCATAGGATTCATCAACAAATTTTGCTTCAAATGGAAAATCCGGATTGTACTTTTTAAATACAGCTTCCATCTTTGCCAGATTTTCAGCGGTGGAATACTGGTTATTCATTTTAATATGGATAACATTAAACCAGCCTTTTGCCCCTTCAATTACCATTGGATTGGTTGGGTGAAAAGGGGATGTAAGAATAAAATCCTTTACCACACCAACAACAGTCCAGTCGTTGCCATTGTCTTTAATGATTTGACCGATAGGTTCCTTGAACCCCATACTTTTTACGGCAGATTCATTGAGGATAATCGCATTGGAGTCTGTTGGATATTTTGAGAGATCGATATCCCGGCCACTAACAAGCTGCATGCCGGCCGTTTGTACAATTTTATCATCGGCACAATAGCGATCGAATACAGTCCTGTCATTGGGATCCTTTCCGGGCCATTCAAATCCCCAGCTGTTGCTCCATCCTTCCGTCATTGGCGCACTTGTTTTAGTGACAGAGCTGGCAATGCCGGCCGACAATAATTCATTTTTCACAAGGCTATAATTTTTAACCAGGTCATCTGATAAAAAATGATATACCAGGTTTTGTTTCTCATAACCTGCGGCCCTTTCCCGTGCATAACCAATTTGTTTATGTACAACGATTGTGCTGATGATAAGGATGATAGCGAATGTGAACTGCAGCACTACAAGGGCCTTTCGGGGTGTTACAAGGGCGTTGACCTTTTGCAGGTTCCCTTTAAGCACTTTGACCGGCTTGAAAGATGATAAGAAGAAAGCCGGATAACTTCCCGCGAGCAGGCCTGTGAAAATGATAAAACCGGAAAGTATCAGCCAGAACCGGATGTTTGAAAAGTCTATGGATAATATTTTACCGGTAAGTGTATTAAACGAAGGGAGGGATAATTGCACGATCACTAATGCAAGTATTCCGGAAAGAAAAGCTATGAGTATGGATTCTCCAAGGAATTGTCCGATCAGTGCATTTTTTCGCGCGCCAACTACTTTTCGGATACCCACCTCGCGTGCCCTTTTTTCACTGCGTGCCGTACTCAGATTCATGAAATTGATACAGGCAATCAGGAGGATAAATCCGGCAATAATGCTCATCAATTTTACAAAATCAATCAGGCCGCCTGTTTCAACACCATTTTCAAAACGCGAATACAAACGCCACCGGCTTATAGGATACAGGAAGAACTCTCCATTGGGACTTTCACTGTCATATTTTTTACGGGTTTCCTTCAGTCTTGAAGACAGGGCTGTAAGTTCCGTATTGGGCTTCAGTAAAACATAGGTCTCTGTTGAATTATTGCCCCAAAAAGTATCGTCTTCGCCTATGGATCTCAGATAGGAGAACGGCATAAGGCTTTCGAACTCAAACCGGGTATTATTGGGTTGATCTCTTACAATTCCCGTAACGGTAAAATTATCCCTGTTCTCTACTTTAATGGTTTTACCCATAGGGTCCTCATCACCAAATATTTTTTTAGCAAGCCTTTCTGTAAGTACAATGGAATGGGGATCATTTAAAGCAGTTGCCGGATTTCCTTTGATCATTGGAAAACTGAACATCTGCAGGAATCCGGAATCAACGAAATTACCATTGCCTGGAATTTTCTTTTCACCTGCTGCAAAAAGATACCGGTTGTTCCAATTTACCCGAACCACTCTTTCTATTTCCGGATTATCTTTTTGAAGTGCCGATGCAAGTACTTTAGGGGTGCTGTTCCAGCAGTTAATTTTACCATTCATTTTATCGCGGTTCCAGGCCTCGTAGATCCGGTCTTTCTTCTCATGGAATTGATCGTAGCTAACTTCATGGTAGATCCATAACAGTATCAGGATCGCACTGGCCATGCCAATGGCTAAGCCAAGGATATTGATAAAAGAAAAACCCTTGTTTCTGTATAGATTCCTGATGGCAATCTTGAAATAATTCTTGAGCATGGAGCAGAATTTTAAGGATTTGATGGATTTTCTGGATGGATTTTCTAAGATTCTTTGTTTAATTGTATTGGCTGTTTCACTTTCGATTTTCGATTTTCCACTTTCGATTTTCGTTCATTCCGATCTTAAACTCTTAACCGGATTCGCCAAAGCTGCCCTCACTGCTTTGAATCCAACCGTGATCCAGGCTATGACAATGGAAACAACAATCGCAGTAATAAATATCCAAGCACCCATATTTATTTTGAAAACGAAATTGCTCAGCCACTTCGACATCAGGTACCAGGCAACAGGTGCAGCCACCAGGAAGGCTAAAAAGATTAATATGGTAAACTCTTTGGAGAACAGCATTACAATACTGCTAACCGAAGCGCCCAATACTTTGCGTATGCCCACTTCTTTGGTTTTTTGTACTGCCATGAATGATACCAGCCCGTATAAGCCCAGGCAAGAAATCAAAATGGCCAAAATGGCAAAGAATTGATACAGTTTTGTTAGTTGTGTTTCCTGTTGGTAAAATTTATTGATGGTCTCATCCATAAATTCACTCTTGTTCACATATTCAGGAAAGTATTTATCCCAGGTATGTTGAATGTTTTCTTCCACGCCCATCAGGTTCGACGTACTAAGCTTGATATTTGTTACACCATAAAACCTGTTTCTTGAAGAAATAGCAATGGGGCTGATTTTTTCCCTTAAAGTATTTGGTTTGAAATCCTTCACTACGCCAACAATGGGCTTCCAACGGCCACCACCCAGGCGAAGATTTTTACCTATAGCTTCAGCCGGATCTTTTAATCCCAGTTTTTTTACCAGTGTTTCATTGATCACAATTTCATTCGTGGTGTCAGAAACTGACAGTCCTTTACCGGCCACAAACTGAAAACCATAGGTTTTGAAATAATCCGCATCGGCAAACTTGAGACAGACTTCAAAATCTTCATCATCCCTGCCGTCAAAAGCAAAATTAGTTGACCAGGTATTTTGAGAGGAGGGCATGTCTGAACTGAAACTGACCGCCTGAATGCCTTTTTGAGATAGCAATTCATTTTTAAAAGCTTTTTGCCTTGATATTACGGCGCTGTCTGAATTGGTACTTAAAACCAATACCGCCTCTTTTTTAAATCCCAGATCTTCATTTCGGATAAATTTCATCTGGCTTAGTGCCACGATAGTACCAATGATGAGCAGCTGTGAAATGGCAAATTGAAGAACAACCAGTCCGCGGCGCAAAGAGATACCGCCAATGGAAGCTGAACTGATCTTGTTTTTTATGGCCAGGGCCGGTTTAAAACCCGATAATACAAGAGATGGGTACAACCCGGAAAAAAGAGTAACCAGTACAAAAAGCAGGACCATAAAACCCAATACTTTACTATTGAAAAAACTCAGTTTTTCGGGTATGTTTATAAATTGATCAAGATAGGGGACACAGAAAAAAGCGATGGTGGTTCCCAGGATCAATGCAATAAAAACAATGACTGCAGTTTCTCCCATCATTTGCCCCATAAGTTGCATGCGGTTCCCGCCCAGTACTTTGCGAAGGCCCACTTCTTTGGAACGACTGATGGCCTGTGCCGTAGAAAGATTGATAAAGTTGATGCTGGCCATGAGAATGATCATGATACCGATTAGGCTTAAAGTCCATAAAGTTGGCTTGCTGGTAACATGGTCTCCCAAATGCTCTGTGCGTGTATCGAAATGGATTTCGGAAAGCGGCCGCAAAAAATGGGTTCTTACCCCGCTGGTTTGCTTGTTTTTATATTGTTCCCGGCTGAATGACAGGAGTTGCTGATCAACCGTTGATGAACTAACGTTTTCGGGTAATCGCATATAAACCTGGAAAGAACTGGAAAGATTGTTCCAGTCGGGCTGATAAAAATATTGGCCGGGATTGTTCTTCAGGGTTGCGTATGAACTTACAATCCTGATGGGAAAATCACTGTTAAGTGGGGTGTTATCAATAACACCTTTTACCATAAGGGTTGCATTATTATCCATTTTGATGAACTGGCCGTTTGCCTGCTTCCAGTTGCCAAAATATTTTTCAGCTATTGATTTCGACAAAACAACCGCATTAGGTTCTGACAGAACAGAGGGTGATCCATTGAGCCAGGTAAATGTGAATACTTCAAAAAATTCAGGCTCTGCAAAAAAGACACCTGTTTCTTCTAAATATTTACCTTTAATATTGGCACTGGTTGAATCGTTACCAATGATGGTAAACTGGCTTCCGTAGCTGGAGAAAATGCCGGCGACTTTAGCCTGAGGGAATTTGAGCCTGAATACTTCAAGTGCAGGTACAGGTACTCCAGGATTGATATTATCATCTTCAGCGTTTTTTTCTGAAGTAAGTACATGGTAGATCTGGGTGAAGTTTGGTTGAAACCGGTCGTAACTCAGTTCGTACCTGATAACCAGGAAAAGCAGGAGACTTGCCGCAATACCAATGGCCAGTCCGATAATATTAATGGCCGCATATCCTTTATGCCGGGTAATATTTCTTAAAGCAATTTTGAAATAATTGATTAACATAAGCTTCAATTACCATTTTTCATTCAATCCTTTCCAACTCACCCCTCGCCTGCACTCCGTTTACGCTTTCGCCGAAGCTTCAGCGTAGGCGCACGGCGGGCAGGCCCGGCCCTCTCTTCCAGAGAGGGGTACCTCCCCGCTACTCCTCTGCGTTTCTCGGCGTTCTCTTTTCTCTGCGTTTAATATTACACCATGATATTTTCTGTAACAGTCTGTCCGTCGAGCATACGTATGATCCTGTGGCTGTATCTTGAATCATGTTCAGAGTGTGTTACCATGATGATGGTTGTTCCCTGTTCGTTCAGATCCGTTAATAATTGCATCACTTCATTACCATTGGATGAATCGAGGTTACCCGTAGGTTCATCCGCCAGTATCAGCTTGGGATTGTTCACCACGGCCCTGGCTACGGCTACCCGTTGCTGTTGTCCGCCGGAAAGCTGCTGCGGGTAGTGGTTACGGCGGTGCATGATCTGCATTTTGTCCAGCACGGCTTCTACTTTGGCTTTGCGATCCGCCGCTTTAACGCCGGTATAGATCAGGGGCAGTTCCACATTTTCAAAAACCGTGAGTTCATCGATCAAATTAAAACTCTGGAAAACGAACCCAATATTGTGTTTCCTCAAATCTGCACGTTGACGTTCATTAAAATGGGCCACTTCGGTACCATTAAATATGAAACTTCCTTTGTCGGGATCGTCCAGGAGTCCGAGTATATTGAGCAATGTTGATTTACCGCAACCGGAAGGTCCCATGATGGCTACAAATTCTCCTTCCTTTACTTCAATGGAGAGTTTGTTGAGGGCAACTGTTTCTACTTCATCAGTCCGGTAAATTTTTTCGAGGTCTTTGATCTTGATCATATATTTGGTTTGGTTGGAAATGTTATAAATGATTAAGCAGGGATTTGAACAAAGGAGTTTGCCCTTTAGATTTGGTACTTTTTTTGGCTTTAGTCTGTTTGGTTTGTGGGGGCCTTGACTTTTGATCAGCGGTGTTAGTCACTGTACTTGCCGTGAGTATGTGCATACTGCAGGCAAGTATGAATAACCAGCTTAATGTTGATTTTACTCTTTTCATTTTGATCAATGTTTTAGGAGGTTTGTGGGTACCGTGTGCCGTCTTTTTTGTTTGTTGTTGTTCTACTGCCTTTCTAAAGATGATTTCCTGTCTGAATTGTTGCACACGATACCCATTGCCTCTATTCTTTTTTCAATACCAGTTCCTGCATGGTGCCATAGTTTTCGTAACTGGAGGTCACCACTTTGTCGCCGGGTTTCAATCCCTGTAAAACTTCATAGTAGTCCGGATTCTGCCCGCCTAATTGTATGTCCGTTCTGTAGGCAATTTTTCCGTCTTCGCTTACTTTGAATATCCAGTTCCCACCTGTCTGCTGGTAGAAGCCGCCACGTGGTAATAAAAGGGCTTGTTTTTCATCACTCAATGCGAGCCTGATCTGAAGTGTTTGGCCCCTGCGGATGCCCTGAGGGACCGTGCCGGCAAATTCCATGTCTACCTGGAACCTGCCGTTGGTCACCTGGGTGAAAACCTTTTTGATCGTCAATGCATAATCCTTACCTGCGAAACTGAAACTGCCTTTCAACCCGGTGAAAATCCGGGAAATATAATGCTCATCTATATCCGCCCTTACCTTAAAACCGTTTGTTGCGTCTACCTGGCCAAGCCTTTCACCTTTGTTTTTATTTTGTCCGATCTCTGCATCGAGTGAGGTGAGTTGTCCGTCGATGGGTGCCCTTACGATCAGGTCGCCAACTTTGCGGCGCATCACCTGTAAGGCATTCTGCGTGCGGTCGAATGATTGTTTTGCCTGGTCCAGTTCCTGTCTTACCGAAATGGTATCCTGCCTTAATATCTGTTCCTGTAATTTCCTGCGTTTTACCTGGTACTCATAAGCAATTTCAGATTGTTTGAACTCCTGGGAACCGATCACTTTTTGTTCATACAATTGTTTGTTGAGTTTATAGAGGCGTTCTGCTTCTTTGTATGCATTATCTGCATCCGCCATCTGGTTAAGTTTTCCAATGGTATTTTGTTGTGCAGCGTTGCGTGATATCTGCATTTGTGTAAGGAGGTTGAATACTGAGGTCTCCTGGTTCACCAGGCTGAGCTCGAGGTCTGTATTGGATAATCGGAGGATGGGCTGGCCTTTTTTCATGATGGCGCCATCTTCCACATATTTCTCTTCCACCCGGCCGCCTTCCTGGGCATCGAGGTAAATGGTGGTCAGGGGAAGGACAACGCCGTTTACCGGTGTGTTTTCCTGGAAGATCCCGCTTTTTACTTCACTGATGGTAATGCGTTCTGTATCCACATTGAGCCGGCTTTTACCGGATGTGAAATAATAACTGCCTGCAATGAGTAAAATGATCCCGGCGATTCCTGCAATGGTCATGATTCTTTTGGTTGACCACTTTTTCTTTTCGATGACTCTGTCCACGCGTTATTAATTTTGTTTGATGAAAACTAAGGATACAACTCCGTGCCACTCTTTAAATATACTGATAATCAATATTTTAAGTACATAATCCGGATGTAGTTGTGCGATACCGATACAACCACTGTCCGGTTTTGATACACCTATATGATAAAGGGTATATCCCTTTTCTTCGCATCTTTGTTTCTTTGCGGGTAGAAATTAATTTATGAATCTGAAGAACGCTTCCATACTGGTGATAGACGATGATACCGATGTGCTTACTGCGGTGCGGCTGCTGTTGAAAACTGAAGCCCAAGAAGTAGTCATTGAGAAAAATCCTGAAAATATCCGGAGCCTGCTCAGCAAGCAAAGCTATGATGTGATCCTGCTGGATATGAACTTTACGAGTTCCATCAACACGGGTAACGAAGGATTTTACTGGCTCAATAAGATCAAGGAACTGGGTTCAGAGGCTGCTGTGATTATGATAACTGCTTATGGAGATATAGACCTGGCAGTACGTTCACTTAAAGAAGGTGCGGCGGATTTTGTGGTCAAACCATGGCATAATGAAAAACTGCTTGGTACGATACGCGATGCGCTCAGTAAGAAAACCAATAAAGGAAGCGGCCTTTCCCTTAAAAGCGCTGATGCGTCAACGTCAGGTACCACGCTCGTGGGGGAGTCGGATGCCATTCGCGATATTTTTTTCAAGCTCGATAAGATCGCTCCTACGGAAGCCAATATCCTCATCCTGGGCGAAAACGGAACAGGTAAGGACCTGATCGCCAAAGCCATTCATGAAAGGTCGCTCCGCAAGGATAAACCTTTTGTAAAAGTTGATGTCGGCGCGCTCACGGAGAGCCTGTTTGAAAGCGAACTTTTCGGACACAAGAAAGGTGCGTTTACGGATGCCCGTGAGGACAGGGTAGGGCGCTTTGAAGCGGCTAATGGCGGAACTCTGTTCCTGGATGAGATCGGCAATATTTCCCTGCACCAGCAGGCAAAATTATTATCCGTTTTGCAAAACCGGATGGTCACACCCCTGGGCACTAACCAGGCCATCCCCATTGATATCCGGCTGATATGCGCCACCAACCTGCCGTTGAGCGAACTGGCCAATGAGAACCGGTTTCGCAAGGACCTTATTTACCGCATCAACACCGTGGAGATGATGGTACCGCCCTTGCGAAAAAGGGATGAAGACATTATATTACTGGCCAAACATTTTGCTGCCATCTATGCTGCCAAATATTTGAAGCCAACCATATCGTTTAGTGAAAAGGCATTGGATAAATTAAGGAGTTATCATTTTCCAGGCAACGTACGCGAGTTGCAATACACCATTGAGCGTGCGTTGATCATGGCGGATCATAATGTGCTTCAGGCGGAGGACCTCATATTCTCTCCGTTGGAATCAGCCACTTCCGTTGATGATGAACCGGATGAACTGAGGCTAAGCACGATAGAGAAGAATACGATACTGCGGGTGATCGAAAAAAATCACGGGAATATCACCAAGGCAGCAAAGGAACTTGGACTGACAAGAACGGCGCTGTACAGGCGGCTCAGTAAATATGATATTTGAATATTTTTACTTGTCATCCCGACGAAGGAGGGATCTTATTAGGTTTCTCGTAAAGATGCCTCGTTCCTCGGCATGACAAAGCAGAGTGTCTTGTCATCCCGAGGAACGAGGGATCTTATTGGGTATCTCGTAAAGATGCCTCCTTTGTCGGCATGACAAAAAATCAACTGTATGTTCAAACAATATCAATGGCGCATCATTATCAGGGTGGCACTAATGTTCCTGGTACTAAGCCTGGGGTCGTTCCTCCTGGTCAAAGAGCAATACGTATACCTGATCGTGCTTCTTCCTGTTGTGGTTTACCAGGTCTATGATTTTTTTCGGTTTCACAAAAAAGCGCAGGATGAAGTTGACCAGTTTGTAGAGTCTGTGCATTACCGCGATTTCTCAAGGTATTTTGATGTGAAGCAAGCGCCGCTTGAGTTACAGCCCTTGCGAAAAGGCTTTAATGAGATCAACAGTACCTTCAAAGTGATCAGTAAGGAAAGAGAAACACAATACCAGTATTTACAGAAGATACTGGAACTGGTGGATACAGGGATACTGTCTTATGAACCTGAAACAGGAAACATTATCTGGATGAATGAGTCGTTAAAAAAAATGCTCGGCATACCCTACCTGAAAAATATGGATTCCCTGGAAAAACGGGATGCCATGCTTCACGAAGAGTTGCTCCAGATAAAGCCCGGCGAAAATAAAATTGTACCCATCACCAGGGAGAAGCAGGTGGTGAAAACATTATTATCAGCAACAGCCTTTCAAACCGACCTGCAGAAATTTAAACTCATCGCTTTTCAGAATGTGAATGAAGCGTTGGATGAAACGGAAGCAAAAGCATGGCAGAAACTACTCAGTGTGATGACCCATGAGATCATGAATTCCATTGCACCTATTTCTTCGCTGGCAGATACATTAAAGAACAGGTTACAAACAGCAAGATCCCATTTTGAAGCACAGCCCTCCACGGTTGAGGACCTTGAACTGGGTATTGAAACCATCAAACGCAGGAGCGAAGGTTTACTGAAGTTTGCAGAAACTTACCGCAACCTGAATAAGATCACTACACTGAATCTGAAGAAAGTATTTATTCGGGATCTTTTTGAAAACCTGCATCAGTTAATGCAGCCATCTCTTCAAAAGAAAAATATCGAACTGGAAATTATCCTCAAAGATCCCCAGCTTACCCTGGAGGCCGATACCAATTTAATGGAGCAGGTGCTCATCAATTTACTGGTCAATGCCATTGAGGCTGTAAAAGACCGCACCGAACCCAGGATCGTATTATCAGCTTACCAGCAACCGGGAAATAAGATCATCATTAAAGTGGCCGACAATGGCATGGGCATGACTCCTGCTGTGATGGAAAATATTTTTATTCCTTTTTTCAGTACAAAGAAAACCGGCAGTGGAATAGGGCTTAGTCTTTGTAAACAGATCATGATGCTGCATAAAGGGAATATCCAGGTGCAGTCAGTGGAAGGAGAGGGTAGTGCGTTTATGCTGCAGTTTTAATGCCCCGGTTCGTGTCACCATCAATAGTAAATCGTAATCATTACGATGATGGTTGCCAATGACAATCAGCGTATCTAATTAAATATCAAATGGATAAAAACTGATTCAATTGTGCTACAAGAATGTCGCCCCGCTGGGGCTCTAATACAAAATACATGCGGGGCTACAAGAATGTCGCCCCGCTGGGGCTCTAATTCAAAATACATGTGGATCTACAAGAATAACGCCCCGCTGGGGCTCTAATTCAAAATACATGTGGATCTACAAGAATAACGCCCCGCTGGGGCTCTAATACAAAAAGCACGTGGAGCTACAAGAATGTCGCCCCGCTGGGGCTGGCTCGAATACAAAAATGCTGTTCTGCCTTTCAGCTCCAGAGGAGCGACATTCTTGTAGAAAACATTTGATTGTTCAATAGAGCCCCAGAGGGGCGACATTATTTTAAATCTCTAACGAGACTTATGAAAGTGCCATCTTCAAAAAACTTGTACAGGAAACGGGAAATATCTACTCGTGAGGACACGAACCATGGCGAAGCCGCAAGGCATCGCAAAGATTTTTTTCTTTTTCCTGTAATGATTGATAAACTGGAGTTACTGATAAGGAAATTGAAAACATGACAAAGACTGTTGAATCGAAACCAAAAGATTGGAGTAAATCATTTAACAAAATACTCTACGCAGGTTTTTTATTGATCGCCTTATTCTACCTGCTTTTCAGTAAGAATATCCCCGAGGCAGTAACCAGCCTGGGTATAGCGCTTATATTTGATCCATTCGATCCAAAGCAACCCTGGGGACAGCGGCCATTATATCAGCGCATCTGGCTGTTTGTTCATGTAAGTATTGTATTGCTTGGATTTGTTTATATTTTATTGAGATAATATTTTCCACTTGAGTGAGTCAGAATTTTTATCGCTTTTAAAAGCAAACCAGGGTATCATATATAAACTGGCTGGTTTGTATGCATCTGATGCAGAGGAGAAAAAAGACCTCTGCCAGGAGATCATTTGCCAGGCATGGAAAGGATGGCCCAGTTTCAAGGGAGAAGCTAAATTCAGCACCTGGCTGTATCGCATCAGCCTTAATACAATACTGACACAAAAGCGGAGAAAGAAAATTATCGACTACAGGGATGACCTTGAACCGGTTGCTTTATATGTGGAACAAAATACCATAGAGCAGGAAAATTCACGCAGGTTGCATAAGGCCATAAGAGAACTGGCTGAAACAGACCGTGCCCTCATTTCCCTGCATCTCGATGGTTACGAAAATGGAGAAATAGCTGAAATAGTGGGTATCACAGCCAATAATGTTGGCGTGAAGCTGCATCGTATTAAAAATCAGTTGGCAAAAATATTAAATGACTGATCATGGATATTGAAAAAAGCTGGAATGACTTGCGGACTGAGGACCAGGACTGGGATAGCCTGGTGAAGTTTTCACTTTCCAAAAACCGGGAACCGCTGAATCCCTTATATAAGCTGAAAAGAAGCTTGAAGATGAATATGGGTTATGCTATACTGATATGTATCTTATATATAGCCGCAATCATATATTTTACATTGCCTGTATTCCGGTTTTCAATGATATTAATGTTGGGATTTACTGCCTGGGGATTTATTACAGCACTGCGGGAGTATAAAAGTATTGAGCCAGGCATAAGTACCAGTCGCTCACTGCTGGAAGATATGGAACGTCATTATTTTTCTATCAATCATTGGATAAAGACCCAGGAAAAAGTAGCTTTATTCTTTTACCCAATAGCCGCTGCTGGAGGATTCATGATGGGAGGCGTATTAGGGTCAGGTAAATCCGTGGGGGAGTTTATGTCAAAACCAATTGTCATAATTGCCTTCATTATTATCCTGATTGTTCTAATGCCTGCATGTTATTACCTGGCAAAATGGATGAATAAAAAGGCATTCGGCGGTCACCTGGAAAAACTTAAGGAAAATATCAACCAGTTAAAGAATGGATGATAGCATCCGTGAAGTGCAGGATCACCTTATTTTTCTTCAATATGCATCATGTGAAACAGACGGTGAATGGCCGGTGCCAGAATGAATCCAATGGTTGCAATAAAAATTACACCGCTGAAAAGGGCATATGCAGACGAAAATAATTTACCTGCAGTGGTATCAATCTGAATCACAGGTCCCATTCCACTCAGGATCATGGCTGCATTATGAATGGCATCTACCCATTCCGCGTTGGCCAGAAAATGGTAGCCCATAATACCAATCAACAGGCAAAAAAGTAAAATTACGGAAGCAGCAACCAGGTTCTTAAATACACGCTTATAAAAGGTGCGTCTGCTGGCTAAGGGCTGTTTTTTATGTTCGTACATATTTCTATCTGGTTGGAAATCAACTAAAATAGTTAAAGAGATCCATAAAAAGAGCCTCTCCCCCGGTCAAGGCTTCAGGAATCTTTTTATTAAGAATTAATTTATCGCAATCGATTTCGAAAATAAAATTTCTATCATTCTATCTAATTAATTAGATATTATCTAATCTTTTTATAAGAATATTATTTTAAAGTCAGAATTTTATCTCAAGTCCGGCATTTTTTGAAAATTTTTTTAAATGTGTAAAAAGTACCTATTAGTCCCGATCTAATGTGTAATTTTAACACGCTTTTTAACGATCGCTATCAATAACGCTCATATGAAAGGGTTCCTCACTACAGTATGTTTACTTGCATACAGTTTAGGTTTCGGTCAGCTGCTGACCTGGAATCCTGATTTCATAACAGAAAATACGCCAACGGTTGAGATAACGGTGGACGCTACCCGCGGAAACCAGGCGCTGAAAGATTATGCAGCTACCGGTGACGTATACATCCATACCGGTGTGATCACTACATCCAGTACCAGTTCTTCCGACTGGAAGTATGTAAAATTTTCTCCATTCACTTCTCCCATTGCAGGGGCACAGGCAACTTACCTCGGCAACAATAAATGGAAATTCACAATCAGTGGCGGCTTACGCGCTTTCTATGCATTGCTCAATCCTTCAGAAAAAATTTTAAAGATCGCCCTGCTTTTCAGAAACGGAACAGGATCCATAGTGCAGCGTAATGCAGATGGAAGTGATATGTATATCCCTGTGTATGAAAACGGACTGTCGGTAAGGATAACCCAGCCGCCGATTCAGCCGCTCTTTATCCCGGCACCTGAGCCGATTCAAAAAGCAGTAGGGGAGAATATTGGTATTACCGTTAATTCTAGTCTCGCGGCAAACTTAAAAATAAGTTTCAATGGTGTTCAGGTGGCATCTCAGAATAGTGTGGCATCCGTTTCCGCCAACCCGCTCATCACTGCCGGTGGTATGCAGGTGATCATTGCTGAAGCCAGCGATGGGGTAAATACCCGCCTGGATTCTGTCAAATTTTTTGTTTCGGCGCCATCTCCTGTATTACCAGTTCCCGCAGGCCTTCGCGATGGGATCAATTATGAACCAGGAGATACTTCTGCAACACTGGTATTTTTTGCGCCGGCTAAAAACGCAGTGTATGTCATTGGCGATTTTAATAACTGGACCCAGGCGCAGAACTATCAGATGAACAAATCGCCTGATGGTAACCGCCACTGGTTGCGAATAACCGGTCTTACCCCAGGAACGGAATACGCTTATCAGTTCCTGGTAGACGGTTCGCTAAAGGTTGCCGATTACTATACGGAGAAAATACTTGACCCTAATAATGATCCTTTTATTTCCCCGCTTACCTACCCGGGGTTAAAAGCCTATCCCATTGGTAAAACATCTGGTAATGTTTCCATATTACAAACCCGGAAACCCGCATTCAACTGGCAGGTGGGTAATTTCAACCGGCCCGATAAGCGTAACCTGGTGATCTATGAATTGCTGGTACGGGACTTTACAGGTAACTCCAACTATCAAACACTAACGGATACCCTAAGTTACTTAAAGCGCTTAGGTATAAACGCTATTGAGCTGATGCCCGTCAATGAATTTGAAGGCAACAACAGCTGGGGTTATAACCCGAGTTTCTATTTTGCACCTGATAAATATTATGGTACAGAATCGGATCTGCGCCGTTTCATAGATGCCTGTCACCAGCAGGGCATCGCAGTGGTGATCGACATTGCCTTAAATCATTCTTTTGGCCAGTCGCCAATGGTGCAGTTATATTTTGATGCTGCTTCCGGTAAACCGGCCCTTAATTCCCCCTGGTTCAACCAGGACGCCCGTCATCCTTTTAATGTTGGCTATGATTTTAACCACGAAAGCCAGGCTACAAAAGATTTTGTTGACAGGGTAACAGAACACTGGCTTGTTAACTACAAGATCGATGGTATTCGCTGGGATCTGTCAAAAGGATTCACCCAGGTAAACAATCCAAATAATGTTGGGGCCTGGGGGGCGTATGATCCTACACGGATAGCTATCTGGAAAAGGATTTACGACAAGATGCAAACCTATGCGCCGGGCAGCTACTGTATCCTGGAACATTTTGCAGATAACAGTGAGGAAATAGAATTATCAAATTACGGTATGCTCTTATGGGGTAACTCGAACTTCAATTTTAATGAGGCTACCATGGGCTTCCTGCCAAATTCCAATTTCGACGGCAGCATTGCCAAAAAAAGAAACTGGACCCAGCCCCACCTGATCGCATACCAGGAGAGCCATGATGAAGAAAGGCTCATGTACAAGAATATCAATTTTGGCAATAGTACCAACAGCAGCCATAATGTTAAGAACCTGCAGGTTGGCCTTGCCCGTAATGCCATGGCGGCCTCTTTCTGGGCGATGACCCCGGGCCCTAAGATGCTTTGGCAGTTTGGTGAACTTGGCTACGATTACTCCATTAATTATTGTCCATCCAACGGAACCATAAGTGATCAGTGCAGAACAGATCCAAAACCTGTAAGGTGGGATTATCAGCAAAATCCTGAAAGAAAATTACTGTATAACGTGTACTCGGCACTGTTACAGTTAAGGAACACACCTAACTATATTTCCACCTTTACCACCAATACGGATGTGACATGGAATTTAAGCGGCGGATTCAAATGGTTAAAAACAGAAAGTGATTCTCTCAAAGTGGTAGTGATCGGGAATTTTGATGTGGCCACCATAACAGGAAATGTGACCTTCCCGGCTGCCGGCACCTGGTACAGCTACCTGAGCCAGGGTACAAGAATAGCCAGTGGTGCATCAGAATCGATCACCCTTCAGCCCGGTGAATTTTACGTGTATACCAACCGGAATATCAGCAACCCGGTAATTACAGGGGTGGATGACCTCCGGCCTGATTTCAGCGACCAGTCGCTCATCATTTACCCAAACCCTGTAATCTCCAATGCAACGCTGGCCTATGAGATACCGGTAACGGGTAAAGTAGACATCAGCGTTTATAACCTGCAGGGTCAAAAAATAATTAACCTGTTCAGCGGGGTGAAACCCAAAGGCAAGCATTCATTTACCTGGAGTGCATCTGATAACTGGGCTAAAAAATCGGCTGCCGGGCAATACCTGCTGATACTGGAGGTGGAAGGCAGAAAAATGAAGAAACAATTCATCATTGCAAAATAAACAGTTGGTGAATTGGTTGTGGAACGGATAATCGTCAAAGCAAGCAGATAAAATGTACAAAAGATAAAGTTTTTGATTTTTTTTATTAACGTTAAATTTTAAACTGTATATGAAAAGCAAGCGATTGATTGCCCGACTTGGAGTACTGGGCCTTTTGCTTTTTGCCATGGTGCAGATTGGTTTCGGCCAGGGCAAAACAGTAACAGGTAAGATCACCAGTGGTAAAGACGGCAGCCCTGTTGCTAATGCAACGGTGGTAGAAAAGGGAACAGGCAAAGGCGTCAGTACCGATGCCAATGGTAACTTTACCATTAACCTGACTAATGACAATGCAGTGCTGGTGGTTACCTCTGTAGGTTATGGCAGAAAGGAAATTCCGGCTGCCGGGCAGACACAACTCAGTTTTACACTGGATGAAATCCAGGGGAACCTGAATGAAGTAGTTGTGGTTGGTTATGGTACTCAACGTAAACGTGACCTTACCGGTGCGGTTACTTCCATTTCCAGCAAAGACTTTGTGAAAGGTGCTTTACAAACTCCCGAACAACTTATCGCCGGTAAAGTGGCCGGTGTACAGATCGTCTCAAACAGCGGTGCTCCCGGAGCAGGTAGCCGTATACGTATTCGTGGCGGCGCATCCCTTAATGCAAGCAATGATCCGTTGATCGTAATCGACGGTGTGCCTGTTGATAATGCAGGTGTTGCAGGTTCTGTGAACCCGTTGAATATGATCAACCCTAACGACATTGAAAATTTTACCATCCTGAAAGATCCTTCTGCCGCTGCTATTTACGGTTCAAGGGCTTCCAATGGGGTGATCCTCATCACCACCAAAAAAGGAACAAAGGGTAAAATAAAATTCAATTTCGGTTCTCAGTTTTTTGTACAAACCCCCGGCAACACAGTTGATATGTTGAATGCCGACCAGATCAGGGATATTGTAGGAACTAAAGGCAGTGGAACCTCAGACATCAACAAATTGGGTACTGCCAATACCAACTGGCAGGATGAAATTTATCATACAGCTTTTGGCGAAGACCTCAACCTGAGTGCTTCAGGTGCCATGGTTGATGGTAAACTTCCTTTCCGGCTTTCCGGTGGATTCCTCAACCAGGATGGTATATTGAAGACAGGCAATTTTAAGCGCCAGACATTAAGTTTAAACCTCAATCCACGTTTATTCAATAACACCCTGAAGGTTGATATGAACGTAAAAGCCGCCTGGACGCAAAACAAGTTTGCGAATGAAGGAGCTATTGGAAGCGCCATCTATTTTGATCCTACACAGCCCGTAACAGTGAACAGTCCGAGATTCGGCGGTTACTTTACGTATGTTGATCCAAATGCAGCAGGCGCCCCACCGCGAGACCTTTCACCAGCCAACCCTGTTGGTTTATTGAATATGCGCGATGATCGAAGCAATGTCTTCCGCAGTATTGGAAACCTCCAACTCGATTATTCACTTCCATGGGTTAAAGGGCTTCGTGCCAACCTGAACCTGGGTTATGATGTACAACAAGGTAAAGGTACCGTAGTCGTTCCCGATAGTGCCGCAAGCGATTACCGCCGTTGGGAAACAACTAACAATCCGTTCAGTGTGGTGCATTTTGGCGGTGTGAATAATCAATATAACAGTCAGCGTCGTAACCTGCTGATGGACTTTTACCTGAACTATGCCAAGGACATTGCAAGTATCAATAGTCGTATTGATATAATGGCCGGTACCGGTTACCAGGATTTCCTTTTCACGAATGATAATTTTGCAGATTACAGGTATGATAAATCAATGCGCCCTGGTACGGAACCTCAGTTTCCAACCAATGAAGCTCAGTATACCCTGATCTCTTACTACGGCCGTTTGAATTATACACTTGCCAATAAATATGTACTTACAGCTAATCTCCGTACTGATGGCAGCAGCCGTTTCAGCAAAGACAACCGCTGGGGTGTATTTCCTTCCGTAGCCTTTGCCTGGAGGGCAAGCAACGAAGAGTTCCTGATGAGTTCCAAAGTGATCAGCGACCTGAAGTTCAGGGTGGGCTGGGGAATCACCGGACAGCAGGATGGAATTGATTTTTATGGTTACCTGCCAAGGTATTCACTCAGTAACAATGCCGCACTGTATCAACTTGGAACAGAATATTTGAGCATGCAGCGCCCAAGTGCATATGATCCAAACCTCAGTTGGGAAACAACCCGTAACATCAATATAGGTGTTGACTTTGGTTTATACAGTAACAGGATCACCGGTACGATCGATGTATTCAGCCGCAAGACTGAAGACCTCCTCAGTGTTGTTCCCATTGCACTTGGTACCAACTTCAGCAACCAGTTGCTGACCAATGTGGGTAATATCGAAAGCAATGGTGTTGAATTTACCATCAACGCAACACCGGTTAAAAATCAGAATGTAACCTGGGATATTGGTTTTAACTTCACTTATCTCACGCCAAAAATCACCAAGTTGCTCCTCAATCCGGATCCTTCATTTAAAGGAAACCTCGTGGGTGGTATCTCCGGTGGTACAGGCAATACCATTCAGATTCATTCTGTGGATAATCGCCCCTATACATTTTTGGTGCGTAAACAAATTTATGATCCTTCCGGTGCGCCCATCGAAGGATTGTACGAAGACATCAACCGTGATGGAATCATCAACGACAACGACCTCTACCGTTATAAATCACCCGATCCAAGGGTATTCATGGGTCTCAACAGTGGAGTAAGTTTCGGAAAATGGAACGCCGGTTTTGTTTCCCGTATCAGCTTAGGGAACTATAATTATAATAATGTCGAAAGCAGCTTAGGTGTGTTGCGTTCAGTGCTCAACCCACTGGGCTGGCTGGGCAATGCCAGTGCTGATTATCTGAGAACAGGGTTTACCAATAACCAGTATTTCAGTGATTACTATGTTCAGAATGCTTCATTCTTCCGCATGGATAATATCAATGTTGGGTATGATGCAGGTGAGGTTTGGAAAAACGTACGGTTACGCCTGACCGCTAATGTGCAGAACGCTTTTGTGATTACCAATTACAGGGGCCTTGATCCGGAAGTAAATGGCGGTATCGACAACCAGATTTATCCGCGTCCACGCATTTTTGCACTTGGACTGAATCTTGATTTTTAATTTTTAAAAGAAATTCACTATGATAAAGAATTCAAGTAAATGGACGGGTCTCCTGGCGGTAGTGCTCCTGCTGGCCGGTTGTCATAAAGACCTCGACCGTTTTCCCCCGAATGATGTAACCAGTGCACAATTATTTGTGGACGAAGCAGGTTACAAACAGGTACTTGCCAAAGTGTATGGCAGTATGGCCCTCACCGGCAACAGCGGACCTGCCGGCTCCGGTGATGTGGCTGGTATCGATGAAGGCACTTCAGACTTTCTGCGCCTTTACTGGAAAGCCCAGGAACTGAGCACAGATGAAGCTGTGGTTGCCTGGAACGACCCTGGCATCCAGGACTTTCACAATATGAACTGGAGTTCAAACAATCCTATGCTGATAGGGTTATACAGCCGCAGTTTCTATGTGATCACACTGTGTAATGAGTTCATACGGGAAAGCACACCCGAAAAACTGGCTGAGCGTGGCATTACCAGCCCCGCATCAGATAATATCAAAACCATGCGTGCGGAAGCCCGTTTTGTTCGTGCTTACCAGTATTCTGTCCTTATGGACCTCTTTGGTAATCCGGGCTTTACCAACGAAGAGACACCGATTGGTGCCGCGGTAAGGCCTGAGCAAATATCCCGTGCCGAATTATTCACCTATCTCGAATCAGAACTTAGTGCACTCGAATCAGAACTTCCGGCACCCAAAGCAAACCAGTACGGCCGTGCCGATAAAGCAGCCGTTTGGGCGCTGCTGGCCCGGATATATTTGAATGCACAAGTGTACACCGGCACTGCAAAATGGAATGAAGCGATTGCTAATTCCAAAAAAGTGATCGATGCAGGTTACTCTCTGATATCAGATTACCGCAACCTCATGCTGGCTGATAATAATACCGGCAATACGGAGTCTATCTGGACTTTGAACTATGATGGCCTGAAAACCAAAAACTATGGTGGCACTACCTTCCTGGTAAATGCTTCTGTAGGTGGGGATATGGACCAGACTGTTTCTGGTTTATCCAAGTGGGGTGGTATCCGGGCAACCAGAAACCTGCCACTCTTATTCCCTGATTTTACCGGTGCGGCCGACAAACGTGCACAGTTCTTCCAGCAAAACCTGGAAATAGAAAAGATCAGTGAATTCAAAGATGGCTTTGCCGTAACAAAATTCCGTAACAGAACAAGAAGCGGTGGTTTTGGAACCGATCCTGAAAAAACTTTCAGTGATATCGATTTCCCTGTTTTCCGCCTGGCTGAAATGTACCTGATATATGCAGAAGCAGTGGTGCGTGGCGGAAGCGGCGGCGACAGGGTAAATGCACTTACCTATATCAACAGGCTTCGTGAGAGAGCTTACGGAAGTACAGCCGGAAATATTTCTGATGTATCGCTCAATACAGATTTTATTTTGGACGAGCGTGGAAGGGAATTGTATTGGGAAGGTTTCCGTCGTTCTGATCTGATCCGTTATGGAAGGTTTACTGATGGATCATTTTTGTGGCCATGGAAAGGTGGTGTGAAAAATGGAACGGGTGTGGATGCTTTCAGGCGTTTGTATCCGATCCCTGCCACAGAAGTAGGTTCCAATCCAAACATCAAACAAAATACTGGTTACTAAAATTCATAAAACTGCATTTATTATGAAACGAATCATAACTGCATTCTCTTCCCTGGTTCTGGCAGCCTTTATCTTGCAAAGTTGCGAGAAGGAAGAAAATAAAATCTTTTTTGAGGGTGGAACAGACCCAATCCTCACGGCTTCTACTGCGGCAGTAGACCTCTTACCGCCTCCGGCAGATGAATCTGCTGAAGCGCTCAAATTGACGTGGACAAACCCTGAATATCGGTTCACAACCGGGATCAGTTCCCAGGATGTAAATTACAGACTGGAGTTTGATATTGCCGGCGCCAATTTTGGCAGCCCAAACAAATTTGTTACAACCGTTGCAAGGGATCTGGAGAAGCGGTATACCGTAGCCGAACTCAATGCTATTTTGGGTAATTCAATGGGGCTTCAATTTGGTGTTAAACACAATATCGAAGCCAGGATAACAAGCACCATTGGGGAAAATGCTGCTGCGCTGACGTCTAATAAGGTTACTTTTTCGGCATTGCCCTATGCACCGCCGCCTAAAGTGCCCTTACCTGTTGGCGGCAAGCTGTTTATTGTAGGCAATGCAACACCCGGCGGATGGAATAACCCTGTACCCACACCTTCACAGGAGTTCGCTAAAATTTCGGACACGAAGTATGAAATAACCCTCCCATTAGGCGGAGCCGGAAATTTTTACCTGTTCCTTCCGGAGAATGGAAGCTGGTCAAGCAAATTTGCTATTCCCAATAACTCCATTTCGGGTGCTGCTAATGGCGGTGAATTCCGTTTTTACACCAGTGGTGGACAGGATATTCCTGCACCGGATGCACCAGGTAATTACAAAATCTCAGTTGACTTCCAGAAAGGAACGTTCACTGTAGTAAAACAATAAATAGTCATTCATTTAAAAAATCAGTCAAATGAAATTTCTGAATAAAATTGGGTTGCTTGCAGTGTCCATCCTGATGATGGTATCAGCCTGTGAGAAAGTGCCTGACCTGCCCTTCCATAATGAAGGGATAGAACCAGTACTTTCTTCATCGGCTACAACCCTTGCCCCGATAGCTGCAGACAGTAACAAAACCGTACTTACGCTGGATTGGACAAGCCCGCTTTATGCAACCGACTCAGCAACGTTCAAGTTTATTGTACAGATAGATTCTGCCGGTCGCAATTTCAGCAAAGCAACCAGTCAGGAAGTTATTGGTGATCGACAATTATCCCTGACCGCCAAAGAACTGAATACCATCATGCTCAATTATGGCTTTGAATTCAACAAGCCTTATGACCTGAACATGCGGGTAATCTCTTCTTACAGCAACAATAATGAAAGAAGGCTTTCCAATACGGTTACCCTGAAAGCAACACCGTATAAGATCCCGCCAAAAGTTGCTTTACCTACAACTGGTAAATTATACCTTGTTGGTGACGCCACTCAGGGTGGCTGGAATAATCCCGTTCCTGTACCAACACAGGAATTAACCAGGATCGACGAAACAACCTTTGGGGGCATTTTTAACCTGGTAGGCGGAAAACAATACCTGGTATTGCCATTGAATGGTAACTGGGATAACAAATATTCTGTTGCCAATGGTGCAGCTCCCGGATTAGCTGCAGGTGGAAATTTTGGTTTCAACCTGAGCGATAACTTCCCTGGCCCTGCTGCCAGTGGTTGGTATAAGCTGATCATGGATTTCCAGACCGGTAAATTTACCGTAACAGAATTCACTCAACAACATGGTTTGCCAGATGAACTGTATATGGTAGGTGATGCCACACCAGGCGGATGGAACAATCCTGTTCCGGTGCCTTCACAAAAATTTACCAGGATCAATTCTACCCAATTTGAAATAGCCAGCATTGCGCTCGAATCGGGTAAAGGATATTTATTCCTTCCTGAAAATGGAAACTGGGGCAAAAAGTTCGGCGCTGAAGATGACCAGGCTCCGGGTATCAAATTAGGCGGACCATTAAAACCTGAAGGTGCTAATATGCCTTCTCCTGATGTGACGGGTAATTATAAGGTCACTGTTGATTTTGCTAATAACTCATACAAGCTGGTTAAATTATAAAAAGCATTGAATGCCTGATAAAAGCTGATAAGTTAGTTTTTATTGATAGTTATCGTTAATAGCCCTGCTGTTTTTACAGCGGGGCTTTTTTATTTAACCGCAAAGAATTAGGAACGCAAAGGATTTACAGCAGAGAACCCAATGGATCCCGGTCTCAGTTTGTCCGGTTACGGGGGTCCCCGTCTGACCGACGACTGTTTTTTATTTAATTATTCATCATTGCTTCTTACTGATAACTACCAGCCAAAAAGCAGAAGAGAACATACTGATTAATCCGCCAATAAAAAGTATCCCTGACATCTCCCTGTCTCCCTTTACAAAGAAGAACGCTCCGGCTGTGATCAGGAGAAATGTTGAAACGATGGCAAGTATTAGTTTGAGTTTCATAATCAGTGGTGTTGGAAGGAAAGGTATGTTTTTTGAATCATTAACCCATATGATTTAAGAACGTAAAGAGTGGAAACCTTAACTTTAGTTACAGGTAAATATCTACTATATGAAAAAAGTCTTCATGCTGCTATGCTTTAGTGTATGCACTCTCATAGGCATGTCCCAGGCACATCCTGATCCTGAAACCCTTTCTATTGGAGCCACAGCGCCGGATTTCAGGTTGCCGGGAACTGACGGAAAGACTTATTCCCTTGCCAGTTTCAAATCATCAAAGCTGCTTGTTATTATCTTTAGTTGTAATCATTGTCCAACGGCACAGGCTTATGAGGACCGTGTTATTCAACTGGTGAACGACTATCATGAAAAAGGGGTAGCCTTTGCCGTTATATCGCCTAATGATCCCAAAGCCATTAACCTGGGTGAACTGGGTTATACTGATATGAGTGATACTTATGCCGAAATGAAGATCCGGTATAAAGAGAAGGGTTATAATTTCCCTTATCTCTATGACGGGGATACGCAGGCAAGTTCCCTGAAATACGGTCCGGTTGCAACGCCGCATGCTTTTGTATTTGATGCCGCCAGGAAATTGCAGTACTCCGGCAGGCTGGATGCCAATGAAAAACCAGGCACGGGTCAATCTGAAGATATCCGTACTGCATTGGATGCTTTGATTGCAGGTAAAACAGTTACTGTGCCGGTAACCAAAACTTTTGGCTGTTCCGTCAAGTGGTCATGGAAGGATGAATACAATGCAAAGCTGGCTGAAGAATGGGCTGCCCGGCCTGTTGAGCTGAAAGATATGGATCTGAAATCTGTTGAGACTCTGGTTAAAAACGAAGGCACGGGCAAACTTCGTCTGATCAATGTGTGGGCTACCTGGTGCGGCCCATGCGTGCAGGAACTGCCTGAGTTCATCAATATAGACCGCATGTACCGTGAACGTGATTTTGAATTCATTACCATCTCCATCGACCAGCCCGATAAAAAAGGCAAAGCGCTGGAGCGTCTGAAAAAACTGCAGGCATCTAATGCAAATTATATTTTTACAGATAAGGACAAATACGCGCTGATCGAAAAGATAGATCCCAAATGGCAGGGTGCTTTGCCCTATACCTTATTGGTAGAACCCGGGGGTAAAATAGTCTATGGCAAACAGGGAACGATCAATCCGCAGGAACTGAAAAAGATCATTGTGGAGAACAAAATGATTGGAAGGTATTATTGAACAGCCGGAGGGCAGAGGGTAGAGGTCAGAGGATAGGAATGAACAGCCGCAGAGAAAAGGATTCAAAATACCAAAAGGGTATATGGGTATGCTTAAATAAGTGTATTAGCAATTTTATTCGCAGCTTCAGGCTTTTACAATTCATTACGCTATCCTCTTTAATCTTCCCTCTACCCTCTATCCTCTTCCCTCTACCCTCTATCCTCTGCCCTCTATCCTCTATCCTCTTACCAGTTATGCTGGTGTTCCTTAACCACCCTTTCGTTTTTAGCGATCTTGGTATTTTTCCAGTCCGGATCATATTTCACAAACCAGGAAAGCCAAAGGCTGCGGGAAAGCCGCATGATGAGTGGTTGTAAGAGTACAAGTACCACTGCATTGACGCCCATCCACCAGAAAAAACGTGTATCATCGAGGGAGAAGCCAATGATAACCCACCAGGCAATGAATGAAGCAACGCTGAAAGCAACGGTCAGTCCATAACTTACATAGCCGGTGCCATAATAAAACCCGGTTTCAATTTCTGTAGGCTGTCCGCAAACCGGGCAGTTATCATGCATTTTAACGGTATTTTTCAGGTCGTAGGCGTTGGAGTACATAAATATCTTTCCTGTCCGGCAACGAGGGCACCGGTTATCAATAGTACTCAGTAAATAATTAGGTCTGTGGTCTGCCTTGGACATGCAAAAAATTTGCACAAAATTACTGGAATTAAGCCAGAAGGGTAGTGATAAAAATCACTGCTGAAAGGCATCCATGATTTTTTCCATCTGCATACTCCTTGAACCTTTCACCAGTACCAGCGATTGTTCAACCGGATTGGCCTTTAGCCAATTAGTGGCTTCAACAGAATTTGCAAAGAATCGAAAAAGGTGGGGGACCTTGGCAAAATCGCCGCCAACAAGTACTACATCCTGCCAGGAAAATTGTTGCAGCAAAGAAACGATCTCAGCATGTTCGGCCAGGCTTTCATCGCCCAGTTCCATCATACCGCCAATACAGATCATTTTTTTATCATGGTGCTGCCGGGCAAAGTTTTCAATGGCGGCCCGCATGCTTGTTGGATTGGCGTTATACGCATCAAGAATGACCTTGTTGCTGCCTTTTTGTACCATTTGAGAGCGGCTGTTGGTAGGACTGTAATTTTCAATGGATGTAATAATAACTTGCTCGTCAACTGAAAAGAACCTTCCAACGGTTACGGCTACCAGTATATTCGGCAGGTTGTAATCGCCAACCAGTTGGGTGTTTATTCGGTTACTGCCATTAGTCTCCAGTTGAACTTCCAGGAAGGGTTCACTTTGTACGGCCTGACCTGTATGGTCAGCACCGCTGGTGCCATAAGTAATGATATTGTTAATGCCCCGGCTCATCTCACGGAGATAATCATAGTCCCACATCACGAATGCCGTACCATTGTTGGCACGCAGGAAGTCAAATAGTTCGCCCTTCCCTTTGCGCACGCCTTCCACTCCGCCAAATCCTTCAAGGTGTGCCTTGCCGCAATTGGTAATGATTCCGTGTGTAGGCAGTACTATTTTACAGTAGCTTTCAATTTCTTTCTGGTGGTTGGCGCCCATTTCAATGACGGCCATTTCCGCATCTTTTCGGATAGCCAGCATCGTTAGGGGGATGCCGATATGGTTGTTCAGGTTGCCCTCTGTGGTATATGTTTTGTATTTAGCTGATAAGACCGCATGGACAAGTTCTTTGGTGGTTGTTTTCCCGTTGCTTCCGGTAATGGCTATGAAGGGGATATCAAACTGCCTGCGGTGATGAAGGGCCAGTTGCTGTAAGGTTTCGAGTACATCATTCACTCTGAATATCCGCTCATCGCTGAAACCGGTATCTTCATCTGCCACAACCAGTGCAGCACCCATCTCCAGCGCCTGTTTTGCAAACAGGTTGCCGTTGAAATTAGGGCCTTTCAGTGCAAAGAAAATTTCTCCTTTTGATATCTTCCTGGTATCTGTCTGAACCTGCTGATACTGCAGGTATATGTCATACAGCTTTTCAATACTCATTTGCCAAATATAATATAGAACCTCTTTGCGATCCTTTTTTCTTAACATAAATCATAATATCGCCCCGCTGGGGCTCTAAAGCAAAATACATGCATATCTTCAAGGATATCGCCTTGCTGGGGTTTGAATACATAATGCATGCATATCTTTAAGGGTATCGCCTTGCTGGGGCTCTAATACAAAATAAATGCGGGTCTACAAGAATTTCGCCCCGCCGGGGCTCGAATACAAAAATACAGATTTACTCTTCTGCCTTTCAGCTCCAGAGGAGCGTCATTCTTGTAGAAAACATTTGATAATTCAATAGAGTCCGCCGCGGCGGAGCGACATTATTTTTTAAATCATTAATGGCCATTATGAATGTGTCTTCTTGAAAGATCTAGAACCCGAAACGGTAAATATTTACTCGTGAGAGCACTAACCACGTCTGTTCACTTTCTACTTTCGATCATAT
Source organism: Chitinophagaceae bacterium (assembly GCA_041752135.1). Lineage (GTDB taxonomy): Bacteria > Bacteroidota > Bacteroidia > Chitinophagales > Chitinophagaceae > Pollutibacter. The sequence continues at coordinate 94,422 of JBGSHT010000078.1, forward strand.
AAAAAAAGCCTTCCCGTTTTTGGGAAGGCTTATCAATGTTGAAATATTCAATTATTTCTTGCGGGTATTTTGTCTTTGCTTGCTGAAATGGTTACCATTTTTGAAACCATTGCCTTCCTGGCTGCCTACACGATCCATTGCGCAACGGAAACCGATCGTGGCACTTGCCTGATCTTCTTCCAGGTGGCGACGGGTGCCAGGGCCGAGCCAATAAGCGCGGTCGTTCCAGCTTCCGCCTTTGAACACACGTGATTTATCGCTGATCAGGGAAGTTTTACCATAACCATATTGAACCATTGAAGTAGGGTCACCATCACCAAAGTTGATTACATTACCACGCTGATAGTTGCGGCGGTCTTTGCTTTCCTCATCAGTAACTGCAACCGTTTTTACACGGCCGAGGCTGTCTCTTTCAAATTCACCATTGGCGTTTTGATAATTCTTTTTGAATACGTTACCCCTGAATGGATTCAGGTCATCCACATCCATATTAGACATCGGGCGGTAAACGTCGGCTACCCACTCGTTTACGTTACCTGACATATTATACAAACCAAATCCGTTAGGGAAGAATGCTTCGATCGGTCCAGGGATTGATGCGTTATCATTCAGGCCACCTGCGATACCCATGTTATCACCACTGCCTCTTTTGAAGTTGGCCAGGAACTTACCCTGCCAGCTGCCATGACGTGAATCACGAAGGCCGTTTACGTTCTGTGACCAGCTATACACCTGCTTGTTCATGATCAACTCTTCACCACGCTTGCCTTCTTTAGTTTTGGCTTTAGGGTTTTGGTTGATATATCCAAGTGCAGCATATTCCCACTCAGCTTCTGTTGGAAGACGATAGTCGGGAAGCAGATAGCCATCCTCAAATTTTACATAATTACGCGGTTTGCCATTGGCGTCTAATAAAGGATTCTTTTTAGCGCTTGGCTTACCAGGCATTGGAGAATATAATCCCATCAGGTAAGATTTAGTAGTGAAGTTTTCTTCACCCTGACCCTGAATGGTCTTCAGCTGGTTCTTGTTTACATATCCTTTTTCAACAAGGATCAATTCGTTCACACGGTTGCTTCTCCAGAGACAGAAATCATTGGCCTGTCTCCAGTTTACACCCACAACCGGGTATTCATTATAGGAAGGATGGCGGAAATAATATTCAACCAGGGGTTCATTGGCGGCCAGCTCGCTGCGCCATACCAGTGTATCCGGTTTTGCACCATCAACAACTTTTGCATATTGAGGATCATCGAAAGCATTTTCCAGCCAGTAGAGATATTCACGATAATGAATATTGGCTACTTCGGTGCGATCGATGTAAAATGAAGATACAGTAACCCGGCGCGGAACGTTGTTCCAGTCGCCCATTACATCTTCTTCGGCGGCTCCCATGGTAAAGGTTCCACCTTGTACAAAGACGAGGCCAGGTCCGGTTTTCTGCTCCTTTTCTTTGGAGACATTGTAACCACCCATGTTTTTGTCATTGTAGTTCCATCCGGTTACACTCGATTTCTCAAGTTTCTTTTTGCCAAAAAGCCCATTTTTACAGGAAGTGAATAGGGTGGCGGCTGCTAGTACGAATAAAAGGTTTTTCATGCTCAAATTTTGCATTTTGCTGGATTTACGCTTATTGAAAACGAAGAGCTCATTTAAATATTGTACCCAACCGGATAACAGTCGGGTTCCTGAAATGCGAATTTATAGGAATTAATGGATTTCATAGCGGCATAATACCCACAATTATGTTTACTAAATGCTAATTTTGAATGGATTGTCCCCTGATGAATAGATGGATTTTTTTTGTTTTTGGGTCGTTGCTGATCATGAAAGCCTCAGCACAGAGGGTTTATACCGACAATTCCGTATTATCCACCGGGAACTGGTATCGCATAGCTGTATCTGCTCCCGGCGTTTACAAAGTTGATGCAGCCTTTCTCAATAATCTCGGAATCCAGGGCACAATTTCTTCCGGAGCCATACGCCTGTATGGGAATGGCGGTAAAATGCTGCCTGAAAATAATTTCGCCCCAAGGCCTGACGACCTGCTTGAAAATGCCATCCTTGTAGAAGATGGCGGTGACGGAAATTTCAATAATTCAGATTATTTTCTTTTTTATGCTGATGGCCCCGATGCCTGGATCACTGATTCTATCAATAAAAAATTCTCTCATCAGAAAAACCTTTATTCCGGTGAATCCTATTATTATATAACTCTTGGTGGAGTGGGTAAAAGGATTCCCATACAGGTTGCCCCGGCGGCAGCCAATACTATTGTTGAAAATTTTGATGAGCGTTATTTTCATGAACTGGATACCGTGAATTTTCTTTCCAGCGGTAAGCAATGGTATGGTGAAGAGTTCGGTACAACGCCGGGCAGGGTATCTTCCCGGGATTTCTCCATTAATTTTCCCGGACTCTTAATCAATACTCCCGTTACCGTCAACAGCGAGGTCATTGCCCGTAGCGTTGGCCAGCAGAGCCGCTTCGATGTTAAACTCAACAATGCAATTTTATATCAGCATGAACTACCGCCATTGCCCGGCATTCTGTACGAACCGGTAGCCACCAGCAACCAGAAAACAGCCACAACGAATCTTTCTGAAAACAGGCTGCTGCTGAATTTCAACTTTAGTCCGGGAAGTATCAACGGACAGGGATGGCTGAATTGGTTTGAGCTATTCTTTATCCGGGACCTGAATATAAACGGACAAAATCAACTCCGGTTCAGGCACTGGAACAGCGTTTCACCCGGCAATACAGCGGAGTTCATCTTAAAAAATGCAGGTACCACAACCCGTATCTGGGAAGTTACGGATCCTCAATCGGCCATAGCTATGGACCTGCAAGCAGGGATTTCGGATAGCCGTTTCCGTAACGATTGTTCACGGCTCAGGGAATATGTTGCTTTTACCGGAAACGGATTGCTTGTTCCCCGTGCAATGGGAAGAATTTCCAATCAAAATCTCCACAGGCCGCAAGTTGCCGGTATGATCATCATTGCGCCGGCCTCTTTTTATGATCAGGCAAAAAGACTGGCTGATCATCATTTGCAAAGGGAAAACCTGGTGAGTGTGATTGCAGATATAAACCAGGTCTATACTGAATTTTCTTCCGGTTCGCCCGATCCGGCTGCCATCAGGGATTATGTAAAAATGTTTTATGACCGGGCAGGCATTGATTCTGCAAGGAGGCCACGCTACCTCTTGTTATTGGGTGATGCATCTTTTGATTATCGTAACCGCCTCCAGGGAAATACCAACATCGTCCCTGCATACCAGAGCCCTTCCTCACTCGATCCCTTGTCCACATTTACATCTGATGATTTCTTTGGCTTTCTTGATGATGCGGATGATATCAATACCCTGGTGCCACAAAGTTATCTTGATATTGGTATTGGCCGGATTCCCGCTGAAACGCCTGCAGAAGCAAAGATCATCGTAGATAAGATCATCCGGTACCACAGTTCGCAGTCATTAGGCCCCTGGCGGAACCAGTTGAGTTTTGTGGCTGATGATGAGGATCAGAACCTGCACCTTAACGATGCGGAACTTCATACGGACCTGCTGGCGAATCTTGCCCCGGAATGGAATATCCAGAAGACCTACCTGGATGCTTTCCGGCAGGAGAGTGGTTCGGGCGGCAGTCGCTACCCGCAAGTGAACGAGTCCATAAACAGTCGCATATTCAATGGTACCCTGATCTGGAATTACAGTGGTCATGGCGGGAATAAAAGGCTGGCCCAGGAGGCGATACTTGAAGAAGAAATGGTCAATGGCTGGAAAAATGATAATAAGCTTCCATTATTCATCACTGCAACCTGTGATTTTGCCCCTTATGATAATCCGCTGATCAAGTCTATTGGGGAAAAGATCCTTGTGGGTCAAAGTTCCGGCGGCATAGCCCTGATGACCACTACCCGGCTGGTATTTGCGTTCAGCAACCGGGTCATTAATAATAATTACCTGCGTTTTGCCATGCAGCGACAGGCCAATGGGAATTTTCTTTCCCTGGGGGATGCGGTGAAACAGGCTAAAAATTTCACCTACCAGAATTCAAACGACATCATTAATAACCGAAAATTCACTTTACTGGGTGATCCGGCCCTGACACTTGGATTTCCATCGATGCGGGTAAAAACCAATACGATCAATGGTTTGCCGGCAGCTGTGTTCAGCGATACGATAAAGGCACTGAACAGGTATACCATCACCGGGGAAGTGACAGACCTGAACGGTGTTTTGCTAAGTAATTTCAATGGAACGGTCTATCCATCCCTGTATGATAAGGTGCAGGCGATAAGCACACTGGCCAATGATCCCGGCAGCCAGGTAACCAGTTTCCAGGTACAGCAGAACCTTGTATATAACGGGAAGATCAAAGTGGTAAATGGAAAATTCAGTTATACTTTTATCGTGCCCAAAGACATCAATTACCAGGCAGGAAAGGGCCGGATCAGTTATTATGCAGATGATGGCAATAAGGAAGCCAGCGGATTAAATAACAATATTATTATCGGCGGTTTAGGCAACGAGGTGCGGGATGACGGGGAAGGCCCGGGGATAAAAGCCTACCTGAATGATGAAAAATTTGTCAATGGGGGACTGACCAGTGAAACACCTGTATTGATCATAAAACTAACCGATTCTTCCGGAATCAACACAGTTGGCACGGGAATTGGTCATAACCTGACCGCAGTGATTGACGGGAATACCCGGGAGACAATTATCCTGAATGATTTCTATGAAACTGATGCGGATAGTTACCAGTCGGGCAGGGTGCGGTTCCAGCTCCCAAGGCTTGAGGAAGGGTTTCACAGCATTGCCATCAAGGCCTGGGATGTTTTTAATAACTCCGGTGAGTACCTTTTAGACTGCCAGGTGGTGAAAAAAGAGGACCTGGCCATTAAACATGTGTTGAATTATCCTAATCCGTTCACCACCCGCACGCAGTTCTGGTTTGAACATAACCGTCCGGGCGAGGAACTGCAGGTGAGCATACAGGTAATGACTGTAAGTGGTAAACTGGTGAAAACCATAGTAAAAACAATAAAAAATGAGGGTAATCGTTCAAGTGAGATAGAATGGGATGGCAGGGATGATTACGGTGGAAGGTTAGGACGGGGTGTTTATATTTACCGGCTAAGGGTGCGCAGTGGAGATGGAAAAGTGCAGGAAAAATTAGAAAAGTTATTGATTTTATAGCAGTTACATTAAAAATTGTATTTTTAGTTTCCCAAAACGAATTGATGGCATAGACTTCTACCCAATATTTTATACAAATAGCCAAACACCTTTTCATGAAAAGATTTATGTTGAAACTCTCAATGGGAGTAGTGTGCGTTCTTTCAGCCATCGGAAGCCAGGCCCAATCTGTTGACCCGATAAATGTTGTTACCTCTGCCGTTCCGTTCTTAAGGATTTCACCTGATGCGAGAGCCGGTGGTATGGGAGAACTTGGTGTGGCCACATCGCCCGATGCCAATTCCCAGTTTTATAACCTGTCCAAATACCCTTTTTCCACCGGGAAGGGTGCTGTTGCGTTAACGTATACTCCATGGTTGAAGGACCTTGGTTTGAATGACGTATACCTCACCACATTAGCCGGCTATTATAAATTGGATGAGCTGCAGACCATTTCTGGTTCCCTTCGTTATTTCAGCCTGGGCAATATCCAGTTTACAGACAACCTCGGTAATGACCTCAATTCATTCAGGCCCCGGGAATTTGCCATCGATGCAGGTTATGCACGTAAACTCTCCGATAAGTTAAGTCTTGGTGTAGCCCTCAGGTATATCAATTCAAATCTTGCAGGTGGTGCTGCTGTAAATGGTGTTTCCTATAAGGCGGGCCAGGCTGTTGCCGGAGATGTGGGATTGTATTACACAACTATGAATGAGCAGGAAACAGGCTGGAATTTTGGTCTGGCACTAACTAACCTGGGTTCTAAAATCGGATATACCGATGATGCAACACAAAAAGATTTTATTCCGGCAAACCTCGGATTAGGTGCTGTATATACCAAGACTTTTAATGAAGTGAACAAGATTTCTTTTGGTGTGGATGTTATGAAACTAATGGTACCAACACCTCCGAATTTGGGTGATTCTGCCGGCCTGGCAGAATATCGCAGCCAGGGTGTTGTAAGCAGCTGGTTTACTTCCTTTGCTGATGCTCCCGGCGGATTCAGTGAAGAACTGCAGGAATTTTATTTTGCCTTTGGCGGAGAGTACTGGTACAATAATCAATTTGCTTTCAGGGCCGGTTATTTTTACGAAAACCAGAATAAAGGCAACCGTCAGTACTTCACCATGGGTGCCGGTATCAAGTACAATATTTTTGGGCTTAATTTTTCTTATCTCATTCCTTCAGGTTCCGGTGTCAACAGGAATCCTTTGTCAAATACCATCCGGTTTAGTTTGATATTTGATTTTGATGGCGCGGGAGGGGATGAATAATAAGATAATAAGATAATAAGATAATAGGATAATAGATGATTAGAAAAGCCACTCTTCACCGCAAAGGTGCAAAGTGGCTTTTTTGTATTATTTTCATTTACATTTTTCTGCGTATGTCATTTAGAATTGGGTTTGGTGTTGACTTTCATCAACTGGTTGAAGGGCGTGATCTCTGGATCGGGGGGGTGAAGATACCTTTTCATTTAGGCGCAAAGGGCCACAGCGATGCCGATGTACTGTTGCATGCCATTTGTGATGCCATGTTGGGCGCGGCTGCATTGGGTGATATTGGCGTGCATTTTCCGGATACCAGCGCCGACTTTAAAAACATAGACAGCAAGATACTGTTACAGCGAAGCCTGGATCTGATAGTTGAAAAAGGATATTCGGTCATCAATGTAGACAGTACGCTTTGCCTGGAGGCGCCAAAAATAAAACCATTCGTACCGGCCATGCAGGAAGTGATCGGCAGGATACTGAAACTTGAACCAGACGCCGTTTCTGTTAAAGCAACCACTACGGAGAAAATGGGTTTTGTTGGGCGCGGTGAGGGTTTGGTGGCTTATGCTACAGTTCTGTTGACACGTTAGTATTTACAACGTATCATTGTTTCCTGACGGTAAAGCCTAACTTTTTCCATCTCTTAACTCTTTAATCACCTCATTCCCGTTAATTTTGCAGCATGGCCGAATTAACCATCCGTATTATCAATCAATCTGTTAACCCCTTGCCTGCCTATGCAACGGATGGGTCTTCCGGAATGGATTTGCGGGCTTCACTTGAAACGGACATTGAACTGGCTCCTTTGCAGCGTTGCCTGGTGCCTACCGGTTTATTCCTGGAGATCCCGGCCGGATATGAAGCGCAGGTAAGGCCGCGCAGCGGATTGGCCATCAAACAAGGAATAACCTGTTTAAATACGCCGGGGACCATTGATGCAGATTACCGCGGTGAAATAAAAGTGATCCTGGTAAACCTTTCTGCCGAGGTTCATTCTATCCGGCATGGCGACCGCATTGCACAGATGGTTTTTCAGAAAGTGGAGAAAGTGAATTGGATGCCCGTTTCGGAGATCACTGAAACAGAAAGAAATGCAGGGGGCTTTGGACATACGGGCAAACACTAATCAACGATAAAAAAACACATGAGAATATCCTCTTTTCTTTTTATTATGCTTGTTCTGGCTGCAGGTTGCAGGTCTACCCGAAAGATCTCCAACACTATGATCATTAAAGAGGATACGGCAGTTGTATTGATAAACCCGACTGCATCTGATTCTGCAAAGCTGGTTCAGGATGTTTTCGGCAACATCGAAAAAAAGCATATTGAATTCAATACTTTTTCAGCAAAAGTAAAGATGGACTATAAAGACAGCAAGGACCGAAACTATGATTTCAATGCATTCATACGCATTAAGAAAGACAGCATCATTTGGGTTTCAGTTATTGCTGCATTGGGCATTGAAGCTTTCAGGGTACTGATAACGCCTGATAGTGTAATGATCCAGGATAAACTGAATAAAACCATTCAATACCAAACGGTAGCTTATTTACAGGAGATCACACAACTTCCGTTTGACTTCAGCACTTTGCAGGACCTGATCATTGGCAACCCCGTTTATGTTACCGGGGAAGTTAAAACATATAAAGACGATGGTAACCTTGTGACCATGACGATGCTTGGTTCTTTATTTAAACACCTGATGACTTTTGAGAAAAGTCAGCATAACCTGATGTTCAGCAAGCTGGATGATATTGATATAACAAGGAGCAGGTCGGCAAACCTTGCCTATGATAAATATGAACCCAATGGGAAATGGCAGTTTGCCATGGTGAGGCGGGTCACGCTTGCTGAAAAAACCAGGGTGGATGTGGATATGGAATTCAAGCAGGTGGAATTTGACAAACCACAGAACTATCCTTTTAATATTCCCCGGGGATACAAATTGAAATAATTTTAACACCAGGCCCGGCAATATACCGTTTCCTTTGCGTTAGATAAAACAGATGATACAGTTAAACCTCTAAAGATACTGGCATGCATATTTTGAGACTGACAGCGATTTTTCTTTTTATGATACCTGTTATGGCCCTTTCCGTGCAGGGCCAGACAAGGGAGGAACTGGAGCGGAAAAGGAAAGAGATCCAGCAGGAGATCGAAGAGCTGCAGCGCACACAAAACGCGATCAGTAAGGATAAGAAAGCAAGCCTGGGGCAACTTAACCTGGTGCAAAGCAAATTAAAAAAGAGAAATGCCGTGATTGAGAATATCAATTCACAGGTAAAACTTATCGATAATAATATCTTCAACAATAACCGGGAGATCTATCGCCTCCAAAAACAGATCGATACCCTTAAAGATCATTACGGCCGCACCATTGAGTATGCTTATAAGAACAGGAGCAACTACGATATGCTCAATTTTATTTTCACTTCCACCAGTTTCAACGATGCGGTAAAAAGGATATCTTATCTTAAAAGTTACCGTAATTACCGGGACGAACAGGTAGCAACAATCAATAAGACCAAAGCCACCCTTCAGGGTAAAATTGCAACGCTCTCCGAAAACAAGAAAGAAAAAAGCCAGGTACTGGTAGAGCAGAGCAAGCAAATGAAAATCCTGGAAGATGAAAAGAAAGAAAAAAGCGGCGTTGTGAGCCAGTTGAAATCGAGGGAAAAGGAACTGGCCAAAGAACTTGCCGCCAAAAAGCGTGTGGAGCGCAACCTGCAAAATGCCATTGCGTCTATTGTTCGCCGCGAGATTGAAGCTGCCCGGAAAAAGGCCGCTGAAGAAGCAAAGAAACTGGCTGAGGCAAATGCAGCCAAGCCAAAATCAGCCACACCGGAAACGGCTCCGGCAAAAGCGCCGGCCAGTACACGAAAAGCAAACGTTTTGGAAAGTACGCCCGAGGTTACCCGTGTGTCTGTGGGCTTTGAAAACAACCGCCGCAACCTGCCCTGGCCCGTGGATAAAGCCAGTGTAACTTCCGGGTTTGGTAAAAAGAAGATAGAAGGGACCACCCTTATTGAAGATAATATCGGACTTACCATTGGAACGCAGGAAGGTATTGCCGTCAAAGCTGTTTTTGAAGGTATCGTTTCATCAATTTATGATGTGGCGGGCAGCCAGACGGTGACCATTAAACATGGTAAATATTTTACTACTTATTATAACCTCACAGGGGTAAGTGTAGCCAAAAACCAGCAGGTTAAAATGGGGCAGGTAATTGGCAAGGCCGGTGTGAATGATAACGGGGATGGCGAGATACTATTCGTTGTGAATAATGAAGCAACTTTCATTGATCCGCAGTTGTGGCTGAAGTCAAAATAGCAAGAACTGCCAGGGGTAAATTATTTTTAACGGAAACGTATAAACGATTTACAGCCCATTGTTATTCCGTAAGCTTTCCATATTGACAATTCGATATTGGCTTTTTGGAAACTGGAATTACTTTTTATGTTTAGCCATGTCCCGTTAAATCAAAATCGGATCAGTCGATGGTTTTGATGAATTTAGCAGGAATTCCACCTACGATAGCATTTGCCGGAACATCTTTTGTAACAACTGCGCCTGCCGCTACAATTGCATTTTCGCCGATTGTTATACCTGGCAATATGGTAGCCCCTGCGCCAATCCAGGCGTTCTTTTTAACCCGGATTGATCCCAAAACAAGAGACTTCCTTGTTGAAGGATCCACAGGATGATTTTCTGTAATCAGATTTACTTTAGGACCTATGAGAACGTCATCTTCGATTGTTATTCCGCCTAAATCCAGGAAAGTGCAGGCATGATTGATGAAAACTCTTTTGCCAATTTGTATATGTTGTCCAAAATTCGTGTAGAAAGGAACAAATATTGTAGTACTGATGTCAATTTGACTTTGTATGATTTCACTCAATCGATCCCGTATTTGATCAACGTCAGTAGAGGTATTCAGTGCTGAAGATAATCTTATTGTTTTATGAACAACCTCCCAAACAGCAGGCATTTGCGGGTCATCATCCTGAATTAACCCACCAGCGAGCATTCTTTTAAAAATGTCTTTTCTATCCAGGTCCATATCCGGCTATATTTTTCTAAGCAGCCATACATTAACGGTTATAGGATACTTAGAAATTAAAGATTGAAACGTGTTGTGCTATTGGATGAATCAGTAAATTAAGTTTATCTATTGCTTTAAGAGTATATCTTACGAAAACGGTTAGAAGTTTACGAAAAAAGATCCTTCACCCTTTCATTCTCTAAATCATACTTTGTCTCGATTGCACGGGGTCAGGATGACAAATCTTTTTTGTCATGCTAACAATACCACCTGTCATGCCGAGGAACGAGGCATCTTCTAGGTGATAACTGAAGATCCCTCCTTCGTCGGGATGACAAACATAAGATGACAAATATCTACCTGTCATGCCGAGGAACGAGGCATCTTCTAGGTGATAACTGAAAATCCCTCCTTCGTCGGGATGACAAACATAGGATGACAGGTTTAGGGAAGATCAGTCATTTGGTAAAAGAACTATTTGTCGATCTCTCTCTTGTCATCCTGAGCCCGGGGATTCTCCAAAAGAGTTGCTTAATCAAGATGCCAGGGTGAAGGATCTCATGTATAATCAGCGAAATTGTAAATATTTGTTTAATAGCACAACACGTTAAAGATTGAAGTTATTGTGAATTAGCCATTGTTCAGGAAAGAGTATTCTCGATTAACGCACAACCTCCCGTTGTACGGCGGAGGCATTAACGGAGATAACTTTTTCATATAGTTCTTCATACTGGGGAACGATATTGGAAATATCGAATCGCAAAGCCTGTTTCTGTGCTTCAGCTTTAAATGCAGCAAGTGTATTATCATTTTTAAGGATACTGATGGCTTGCTGGCTCATTCCTTCCACATCGCCAACATTGCTCATGTATCCATTTTTGCCGGGGATAATGATCTCCGGCAACCCGCCTGCATTGGAGGAAATAACCGGCGCGCCGCCTGCCATTGCTTCCAGCGCAGCAAGGCCAAAACTTTCATATTCTGAAGGCAGGAGGAAAAGGTCAGAGATCACATATATCTCTTCCATATCCTGTTGCTTACCCACGAAACGCACATCATCACATATCTCCAGTTCACGGCTCAGTTCTTCTGCCATGGGGCGTTCCGGGCCATCACCCACCAACAGTAATTTAGAGGGTATTTCCTTGCGGATATTTGCATATATGTGAATCACATCAGTGATCCGCTTGATCTTTCGGAAATTTGAAGCATGCAGGATGATCCTCTCTCCGTTTGGAGCTATCACTTTGCGGAAGGCATCAATGGGTTTTTTACTGAACCGCTTAATGTCTACAAAGTTGTAAATCACTTCGATCTCTTTATCTATCTTGAAATTGGCAAAGGTTTCTTCCCTGAGATTATCTGATACAGCTGTTATTGCATCACTTTGATTGATCGAAAAAGTTACTACTGGTGCATAGGTCTTGTCTTTACCTACCAGGGTTATATCCGTTCCGTGAAGCGTGGTTATTACCGGGATGTGAATATGCTCCTGTTCCAGGATCTTCTTCGCCATATAGGCTGCTGCGGCATGCGGAATCGCATAGTGAACATGCAGCAGGTCGAGGTGGTTATTCCTTATTACGTCTACCATAGTACTCGCCAGGGCGGTTTCGTATGGCGGGAAATCAAAAAGCGGGTAGGTAGGTACCCTTACCTCATGATAAAAGATATTTGCACTGAAGCCGGTTAGTCGTACCGGTTGCTGGTAGGTGATAAAATGGATATTATGACCTTTATCGGCCAGTGCTTTTCCCAGTTCTGTAGCCAGTACGCCACTTCCGCCAAATGTTGGATAACAAACAATCCCGATATTCATGCTAGAAGGTTAAATGTAATAACGAAGGTAAACATATAATTCTAAATGAAAATTAACGGTGCAATGGTAGTCAGATTGATAAAAGTAACCGCACCGTTGATCATATTTCACTAACATTTACTACTTTGGCGACTCAATCTAACAATATGAGAAAAACGATATGGTCAATTGTTATAATACTCCTCCTGGTTGGAGCCGGTTTCGTCTATTGGAAATTCTTTTTTGTTTTTGGGGAGGGCGCAAAATCCGGTGAACTTAATTTCCTTGTAAAGAAAGGCTATGTGTTCAAAACCTGGGAAGGAAAGCTGATCCAGTCCGGCCTTCGTTCTAAATCGCCCAATACGGTACAGTCATATGACTTCGACTTCTCTGTAACGGATGAAGCCATAGCCCAGAAATTACTGACCAGCGAGGGAAAGATCTTTAACCTCCACTATAAAGAGTATATGGGTGTGTTGCCCTGGAGAGGGTACAGCAAATATGTAGTTGACAGTATCATTTCGATTACAGATATTAATCATTAATCATCCTGATATGCGTTTATTCCGCTTAATTCCGGCCTTGCTGCTGGTTGTTTTTGCCATGCCTGCAGTTAATGCTCAATCACCTGCAGATTCTGTAATGCTTCGCCGGATAGCTGATGATATCCTGCGTAAGAATGCGGCATACGAAAACCTCCGTTTTCTTTGCAAGAAAGTAGGGCCCCGCTTATCCGGATCTGCCGGTGCAGAAAAGGCCGTGGTTGAAACTGCCAGGATGCTAAGGGAAGCCGGAGCAGACACCGTATACCTGCAGCCATGCATGGTGCCACATTGGGAACGCGGTGCCAAAGAAGAGGCCAGCCTTACACTCACCAATGGAAAGAAATATACGTTGAAGGCAGTAGCGCTGGGTAATTCGGTAGGAAGCCCGGCCAAAGGTGTTACGGCAGAAGTGATAGAAGTAAAAGATTTTGCACAACTGGAAAGACTGGGCAAAGCGGGTGTTGAAGGGCGCATCGTTTTCTTTAATCACCCGATGGATCCTACGCAGATTGCCACTTTCAGGGCTTACGGCCAGGCCGGCGTATACCGGGGCAACGGACCTTCCATGGCCGCCAAATATGGCGCTGTGGGAGTAATGATCCGCTCACTGGCTTCTAACGTTGACGATTACTCGCATACTGGTGCCACCCGGTATAACGACTCCTTTCCAAAGCTGCCGGCCATAGCCATCAGTACCCGGGATGCAGAATACCTGAGCGAAGCGTTGAAGAATAAGCAGGTGAGCAAAGCTTATTTTAAAACCAATGCACAGATGCTACCGGATGTGCCCTCGCATAATGTAGTAGGTGAGATCCGCGGCAGTGAGTTTCCCGATGAGATCATCACGGTTGGCGGTCACCTCGACAGCTGGGACCTGGGCGAAGGTGCCCATGACGATGGTGCCGGTTGTGTGCAGAGCATCGAGATCATCCGGGTAATGAAAGCCCTTGGCATAAAACCCAAGAGGACCATAAGGGCCGTGATGTTCATGAACGAAGAGAACGGTTTACGCGGCGGATCTAAATATGCTGAACTGGCCAAAGCCGAAAATAAGCAGTTCATTTTTGCGCTCGAAAGCGATGCCGGCGGATTTGTACCAAGAGGGTTTGGTTTTACCGCAAAGCCCGAACAAATTAAGAAGATCTTTACATGGAAACCGCTCTTCCAACCTTATGGTGCCGATAATTTTAATGTGGGTGGCGGTGGCGCAGATATTGGTCCTCTAAGACCGCTGGGTACTGCCATGGCGGGCCTTAACCCCGATTCACAAAGGTATTTTGATGTGCACCATGCTTCTTCGGATGTGTTTGAAGCAGTAAGCCCAAGAGAGTTAAATTTAGGTGCGGTGGTGATGGCAGGTTTGGTTTATATGGTAAGTGAATATGGTCTTTAGGGAGTCGGGAGTCAAAGTTTCCACGCCTCAATGAGAAAAATTTCACGCAAAGTCGCTAAGATTAAAAAGTCGCAAAGTTATATCAGATGTAAATTTTTTTTGTGTCTTTTTATTCTTAGCGACTTTGCGTGAAATAGACTTTGAAATTTATTAATATAAAAGAAAAAAGCAGCCAGGACGCAATGAGTAAAGGAGTTGTATACCTGATCCCGACCGTATTAGCGGAAGATGGCTTCGCTGCCGTTCCGGCCTACACGCTGGATGCTATAAAAGAATGTGCTGTTTTTTTTGTGGAGGAAGAGCGGACAGCCAGGCGGTATTTGAAAAAGCTGTGGCGGGAAATGGTGATCGATAATTACCAATGGCATGTGATCGATAAAAAAAATCCGGCAGTAAAAAAGGCCATGGAAGATGCGCTTCGGTCAGGCCTTACTGTTGGTATCATGAGTGAGGCCGGTTGCCCCGGTGTAGCTGATCCGGGACAGGACCTGGTTGCCCTCGCCCAGAGCAAGGGTGCAACGGTGAAGCCACTTGTTGGTCCCAGTTCGATCTTACTCGCCCTGATGGCCAGTGGCATGAATGGCCAGCATTTTCGATTCAAGGGCTACCTGCCCATAGATCAGATGCAAAGGAATAAAGTGATAAAAGAACTGGAGGCAGATTCTGCTAAAACCGGGTGCACACAGATTTTCATCGAAACCCCCTATCGTAATAACCAGATGATGGAGAGCCTGCTCAAGATCTGCCAGCCCGCCACGCGCTTATGCATTGGCGTGGATATAACTGCAGCCAGTGAGCGGATACAAACGAGGACAATTTCTGAATGGAAGAAAGAGATTCCGGAGTTGCACAAGAAACCGGTGATTTATTTGATGAGTGTATGAATTGATTTAGAGGATAGAGGATAGAGGGTAGAGGTTAGAGAATACATAAACATCTGGATTGGCTGTTGCTGCCCTCTGCCCTCTGCCCTCTATCCTCTATCAACTCTTCTTCAAATCATGCATACTGATCGTAGCCGCAATGACTGCATACGCAGGGGCCAGTATCCACCCGACAACAATGATCCCGTGCATCAGGTAAAAAACCAGGCCGTTGCCGATGGCCAGCCCTTTATGTTTTCCCACGTATTCAATACTTTTAGAAACATTCATTTGTTTTCTCTCACAGCTGTAATCGAGCATGGAGAAACCGTAATAATAGCATTCCACAAACAGGGCCAAAAGCGGGGTTGCCCAGCCAATGACCGGGATAAAGGAAAAGATGAGGATCGATAGGGTGTAAACAGTTTGCCAGAGGGTGTTGCGCAGCGCGAGCCTGATACCGCGAAGCATGTCGGACCAGAGTTGTTTAAAACTGAAGGGATAGTCCCTGCCTTCAATGATGGAGGAGGTCTTTTCGCTCAGGTAAGCGAATATGGGCGAGCCCAGTATAAGCCAGATATATTTAAACAGGGAGAAGTATAAGAACATCAGGATGATCCAGAAAATAATGCCTGCCAGGGTAAAGAAAAATCCCAGCCAGCTGTTTTCCAGTTTCTGCACCCAGTTGCGGACGCCGCTGAATTCGGTTACGTATTCAATGACGCCGGTGGCGGACCGTCCGAAAAAGTACATACTGGCTGCAAAGAGCAGGGCATAGATCAATCCGGGAATGATTATCCACTTCCATAGCCGGTTCTGTATAATGAACTGGTGGGCTTTGGAATAGGATTGAACGGCGATAACGATTTCTTTCAGCAAGACAATGGTTTTTATTTATGTTTGTTACAGGGTAAGGGACAGGGTTGAATGAATTTTACTTATTCAAACTTAAGATTTTTATTCTCAGGAACAGGGCTATTGTGAAAAAACTGGAAACTGCTTTTTACCAACGAATTGATGTGGTACAGATTGCCCATGACTTATTGGGTAAATTGCTTGTAACACAATGGGAAGGACAGTGTACTATTGGCCGCATAGTGGAAACGGAAGCATACAGGGGAGTTACAGATAAAGCATCACATGCCTATGGCGGGCGGAGGACGGCACGTACCGAAATCATGTACGCAGCAGGCGGCGTTGCGTATGTTTATTTGTGCTACGGGATGCACCATCTCTTCAATGTGGTTACAGGCAAGCAGGATGAACCACATGCTGTTTTACTAAGGGGGATAGAACCTGTAGCGGGGCTACCGATCATGCATAGCCGAACAGGGAAACGGCCGGGGGATATTTCTCTGGGAGCGGGACCGGGAAACCTTGCCCGGGCAATGGGGATTCAAACCATGCATACCGGGCATAGTTTACATGGGGATTCCATGTATATTGCTGAAGACGGATTTATTTTGCATGAAGGCATGATCATGGCTACTCCACGCATTGGCGTGGATTATGCGGCGGAGGATGCCGTATTGCCATACCGGTTTATCATCCGCGATAATCCCTGGGTAAGTAAAAGGAATGCATTTTTATCATCTAAAAAATGACCGATTGAAGATCGTTGATTCATTAAAGAAAATACTGCAGGGACTTTCCTTCTGGCTCGGGCCCGTTCTGTTTTGTTTATTTTTTTTCGTTAACCCTTTTGGGCTGGATGAAAAAGCCAGTAAGGTTATTGCCGTTGCCGCACTCATGATCACCTGGTGGGTGAGTGAAGCGATGCCCATGCCGGCAGTAGCGTTGATCCCGCTGGTACTTTTCCCATTATTGGGCATATCCACGATTTCAGAAACGGCCGCACCTTATGCCAATGAAGTGATCTTCCTTTTCATGGGCGGATTTCTGATCGGGCTTGCCATTGAAAAGTGGAACCTGCACAAACGAATTGCCTTGTCTATTGTTAAATTAACAGGTACCAGTGGTAACCGTATCATCCTGGGCTTTATCCTGGCAACGGGGTTCCTGAGTATGTGGCTGAGCAATACGGCCACTACCATGATGATGTTTCCCATTGCTTTGTCTGTCATAACAGTGGTTAAGGGAAGCGGGGTAGATGATAAGAGCGCCGCCCATTTTTCTCTCTGTATCATGCTCTCGATTGCCTATGCATCCAATTTTGGTGGTATAGCCACCATCATCGGTACACCACCCAATGTGGCATATGCTTCCTTTATCAATAAAAAATATGGCTATGATATTTCATTTGCCAACTGGATGATCATTTGCCTGCCCATTGCCTTGCTGCTGCTGCTTTCCCTTTATTTCGTCCTGGTGAAATGGCTTTATCCAAACCGCATTGCTTCCAGCAGTAAAATGAAAAGTATGATCGATGACGGGATCACAGAACTCGGGCCCATGACAACACCTGAGAAAAGGGTATTGGCGGTATTTATACTTACTGCAATCTTGTGGATCAGTCGCGACCTCATCAATAAGATCGGGTGGTTCAGGCTTGACGATAATATGATCGCCATTTTTGGTGCGCTGTTACTTTTCATAATACCCGCAAGCGTACCCGACAATCGTCCGCAAAAACTCCTTGAGTGGCGGGACACGGGTTCGATGGCCTGGGGGATATTACTGTTGTTCGGTGGTGGCATAACCCTGGCCGGCGCCATGGAAAAAGCCGGGCTGATAACCCTTTTAGGCAATTGGATCGCGGGGTTTTCCGGATCAAATCTTTTACTCATTATTATCGTAGTAACGGTACTCGCCATTTTTATGAGCGAGTTAATGAGCAATATCGCACAGGTGATCGTATTGGCACCGGTGGTGACCGGTATTGCTGAGGCGATAGGGGTCAATCCTTTTTTACTGGGTGTGCCTATGACACTTGCCGCGAGCTGTGCTTCCATGATGCCGATGGGCACACCGCCCAACGCCATTGTATTTGCCAGCGGTCATATCCGGATGAAAGAAATGATGAAAGCGGGGTTTGTGATGAATATCATCAGCATTGTGCTGATCGTTCTTTTCTGTTACCTGGTGCTGCCACATTTCCTAAGTCTGACCGCTAAGTAAAAAAGTCGCGAAGATCAAAATTTCGGGCAGTTCAGCTTTTTCATATTCGGATCGGAGGGCTTACGGATATATATGAGCGAAATCTCCGTTCCTCCGCGTCCATTGGAGGCTGTGTTGAGTGAAGAATTATTGATGTCATAAGAGAACCCGATCCGGAAACCGGAAACTTCAACGCCTACATAAGGTATAAACGCATCATTGAACCTGTACCATAGTCCTGTATAAAGTTCAATGGGATTTTCCTCATCGTAATTTACATTGAAAGCCATGGCACCGCCAATCACTGTTTCAGTGGCATTAGCCTGGCGTTGGTGGATAAAGCTGCCGTGAAACATTTTATATTGTCCCACAGGTACATACCCCCCGCCGTGTATGGTCAGGCGCGGCTGTAATAGGAAATTACCGCCCATGAATGATTCTTTGGGCCGGTTGATGTGGTAAACGGATGCGCCAACGTAGAAACTATTTTCACCATTGGTTGTACCTGAGTACATCACGCCGGTATTAAAGTCGAAGTAATTGATGGCCACCTCCTGGTTGTTATTGAAAACTTCCTGTGTGACACCGGTAAAGCCAAGTGCGGTAAGTTCATCTTCAAAATCGGCCCTGTTAACATCCAGCCGCTTGCTTGCAAAGGAACCCTGGAAACCCACTGTCAGTTGGTGGTATCCGTTTTCATCAAGTCCTTTGTGGTATGCAGTGGAAATGCCAAAAAAGTTATTATTGAGTATTTTGTTTCCGCTCTGGTCATTCAGCGCAAGTATACCAACTCCCCATGTATCATTTTCCGGCAGCCTGTTGCTGAGGATGGGCATATCAAATGATGCGGTGGCAGTAGTAAAAGCATTATTGATCGTGGGCCACTGGTTCCTGTAATTACCAGCTACCCTGAAATTGCCATTGAATTTTCCCGTATACGCGGGGTTAAGTGTTAGGGGAGAAGCGAAGAATTGTGAGAAATGCGGATCCTGTGCCCGAAGGCCTGTTCCAATGACCAGCAACAGTAATAGTGTTTGAATAGTTTTCATGCAGTATTCGCTTGGGGATACAAAATACTATTTTTTTTCTCAAGACTGAAGCTTTTCCCCAAAAGCCAGGTCTCCGGCATCCCCAAGGCCCGGAACGATATAACCTTTAGCCGTGAGCTCTTCATCGATGGCGCCGCACCAGATCTTAACATGGGGCTGCTCCCGGCGCACATATTCGATTCCCACGGAGCATGCAATGGCTGCCACCACATGTATTTCTTTTGCAATGCCCTCATCTTTAAGCATATGTATGGTTTTGACCAGGGAAGAGCCTGTTGCCAGCATAGGATCGCTCAGGATCAGGATACGATCCTCCAGGGACGGAGCTGAAATATATTCAAGGCTGATATCAAAACTGCCATCCCGGTTATGTTTCCGGTAGGCGGAAATAAATGCATTATCTGCCTGGTCGAAATAATTAAGCATGCCCTGGTGCATGGGTAAACCGGCCCGTAGAATAGTTGCCAGAACGGGTTGTTCCTTAAGCACTTTGCAAACAGAAGTACCCAAAGGCGTGGTGATTTCCTTGTCAACCCATGGCAATGTGCGACTGATTTCATAGGCCATGATTTCGCCAATCCTTTCCAGGTTGCGCCTGAACCGCATACGATCGTTCTGAATTTCGGTATTCCTCAATTCACTTACCCAGTTGCTGAGCAAAGAATGTTGTTCGCTAAGATTAATGACCATACAATTGTGCTAATTTCGGCGGTTGAAAATCGGGCAGGACAAATCTAATTAAATGAGCCTGAAATAAGCAGAAAGTTATCTTTTTTTCATGGCTTTATTATCTAATGTTCAAACAGTATTAACATGGTTTACCGTGTGATAGGTATTATGAGCGGCAGTTCACTTGACGGCCTTGACCTGGCTTTTACAGAAATCGAGGAGATCGGCGGTAAATGGACCTACGAAATATCCGCCGCTGCCTGTTTGCCTTACCCGGCCGAATGGAAAGAGAAACTGGAGGGGGCCATTCATCTTTCTGCACGGGATTACCTCCTGTTGCACAGCGAATACGGCCATTATATTGGGAAACAGGTTAATGCATTCATAGATACGTATGGATTGGCCTACAGGGCCGGGCTGATCGCTTCCCATGGCCATACAAGCTTTCATATGCCCCCGGCGATGACCGGCCAATTAGGATGCGGTGCCGCTATTGCGGCGGAAACCGGGTTGCCGGTGGTCAGCGACCTACGGGCGATGGACCTTGCTTGTGGCGGACAGGGTGCACCGATCGTTCCCATGGGAGAGAAATATTTACTGGGGGAATATGCTTATTTCCTGAATATCGGCGGCATTGCAAATATCTCCGCCAATCGCAATGACGGTTATGTGGCATTTGACATTTGCCCGGCTAACCGGGTTATGAATATGCTCGTAGCCGAACAAGGGCTTGAATATGACGAAGGCGGCGCCATTGCGGCCAGTGGAAAGATTGACCCATCCCTGCTGGAAAAACTCAATGCCTTTGCCTATTACGATAAGGGCTACCCGAAATCTTTAGCCAATGATTTTGGCACCGATACTATCTACCCGCTTATTAAACAATCCGGGTTGCCGCTTGCCGATTCGCTGCGCACCTGTGTGGAACATATCGCACAGCAGGTGCGGAAATCGGTGGTGATGATCCTGGCAAAGCACAATGAAACAGATTCCGGCAATGCCCGAATGCTCGTGACCGGCGGTGGGGCATTCAATACTTTCCTGGTGAACCGTATTGCCGGACTTTTACAGCCGCTCCTGATTGAAACAGTGGTTGCCGATGACCGGCTGGCCAATTACAAAGAAGCTTTGATCATGGCCTTTTTGGGGGTATTGAGGTGGCGGGAGGAAAATACGGTGATGCATTCGGTTACGGGTGCACGTAAGGATAGTGTTGGCGGGGCGATGTGGATGGGGGAAGGGAGGTAGAAAGTGCGAGGTGCGAGGTGCGAAGTGCGAGGTGCGAGGTGCGAGGTACGAGGTGCGAGGTACGAGGTGCGAGGTGCGAGGTGGGAGGTGAAAAGCAAATACAAGTTCGGGGAGATTTCTTCGCGTCTTTTTTCTTAGCGGTAAATCATCAGGTAGATTAATATTCCGGCGGCGACTGTCATGAGTAAGAGGGCAAAGCCGCCAAGTACATTCGATAATGTACCGTTGGTATTGGCGCCCATGATTTTTTTGTTATTGCATATGTGCAGGATGATGCCTATTAGCACCGGTGCTGTTACACCATACACGATAGCCGTTAAAATAAGGGCACTGACAGGAGAGAGACCGGTAAGGTTGATCAGCAAAGCAGCCATGATAGAAATGATCATCACCAGATAAAATCCTTTGGCCTCATGAAATTTTTTATCAAGGCCTTCTTTCCAGCCAAAGGCCTCGCTTACCATATAGGATAATGAACCGGCAAGTACCGGAACAGCAAGTAAACCAGTTCCTAAAACCCCAAGTGCGAATAATAAATAACTGAACCTGCCGGCAAGAGGTTTTAAGGCAAGGGCAGCCTGGTCAACGGTTTGTATATCACGTACACCTCCATTGTATAAAACCGTTCCGGTTGTAAGGATGATAAAATAAAAAACCAGGTTTGAAAAAAAGATGCCGCCCCGCACATCTTTTTGCATTCCATGAATAATGCGTTTATCAACAACCAGTTTTCTTTGTTTTACTTCTTCCACTTCCATAGAAGTTTGAAAGAAAAAAAGATAAGGAGAGATGGTGGTGCCGAGTATGCCAACGATAATTGCAAAGTAGGCTTTGTCCATGATCAGCGTTGGTATAAAAGTACTTTTGATGATCAGCATCCAATCCTGCTTAAACAGAAAAGGAACAACCAGGTAACAGAGTAAGGAAAGGCATAGCCATCTCAGCAGATTAGCGATCTTCCTATACGGCATGGCAACTATAAAATAGGTAAGGCCTATACCGATGAAAGTGCTGTATAACGGTGCAGGCAAGAAAGGCCAAAGCATATTGGCAACGGCACCCATCCCTGAGAGGTCGGCACCGATGTTGAGGATTATCGCCGGAAAACTCAGCAAAACCATAAGTGTTAAAAGCGGCCGGCCATAATATCGCTTAATCACTCCCGTTAGTCCATGTTTTGTGATAAGCCCTATGCGCGCGCACATTTCCTGTAGTGCCGCCATAAGGGGGTAAGTAAGTACGGCGGTCCAGAGGCTGGATAATCCAAAAGCCGCGCCTGCCTGCGAATAGGTTGCAATGCCGGAGGGGTCATCATCGCTGGCGCCAGTGATCAGGCCTGGGCCGATAAATCCAGCGATCCAAGATTTTTTTTTGGGAAGCCCCTTGTTTTGAGACATATTTCCGGATTACCCATTACAGGTAACTAAAATTAGGTAAAATCCCTCCTCGCAACCAGTTCCTTTTATTGATCATAATCATCCCATTTCATTGATTTCGTCATTGATACCGGTTAGCTGAAAATCTTACCTTTTACCCATAAAACAACTGCATGCCAGAGCCCGGGAATTTTCAACAACAACGGAGCAGCAAAAGGTCTGCCCGGGATTATACCTTTTCACCCGGATCAATGGAAGAGATCGACCGGTTCAAGCAGCAGCAGGTGAATTTCCGCGGTCAGTACGAGGCTGTTTTTCCTGATCATTGTGCACCTAAGACCATTGTCATCATCCCGTCTTTAACGCTTGACCAGGAGATCCTTGGCAAGATCAAGGGACATGTATATTATGAAGAACGGATGCTTTGTATGCTGCTCCTGCTGCGCATGCCGCATACCCATGTCATCTATGTAACCAGTGTTCCGGTAGACCCGATCATTGTAGATTATTACCTGCATTTATTGCCCGGCATAACAGGGTATCATGCGCGCCAGCGGCTTACTTTGCTCAGTTGTTATGATGCGGAGGCGCTTTCGCTCACTCAAAAAATACTGCAAAGGCCGCGCCTGATCGAACGTATACGCAGATCCATTCCATATGGGCATCTGGCCCACCTGGCCTGTTTTAATGTAACGCCTTACGAGCGTACATTATCGGTCAAACTCGGCATCCCCATTTATGGCTGCGACCCCGATCTCTATGGCTGGGGCACGAAGAGCAGGAGCCGGCAACTGTTTCGCGATTGCGGCATTCCATTGCCGGAAGGTTTTGAAGATGTGCGCGACCAGGAAGAAATGGTGGAAGCGCTGGCCGACCTGAAAAAACGAAACCCCCTGCTGGAAAAAGCGGTGATTAAGATGAATGACGGTTTCAGCGGCGAGGGCAATGCGGTGTTTTCCTATAAGGGGGCACCCATTGAAACAGGCATGCGAAACTGGATACGGAAACAGTTGCCCAAAACATTGAAAATTGTAGCCGGCGACATGGATTACGAACAGTTCATTGGCAAGTTTGAACAGATGCAGGGAATCGTGGAAGAATTTATCGAAGGCAGCAATAAACAGTCGCCCTCTGTACAATGCAGGATAACGCCATTGGGAAGGGTGGATATTATTTCCACGCATGACCAGGTTTTAGGCGGTGAGTCCGGACAGGTTTTCCTGGGTGCTTATTTTCCCGCCTCGCAGGAATATGGAAATGAGATCGGGGCAATGGGGCGGCGTATCTCAGAGTCGCTGCGCGATAAAGGGGTGCTGGGCAGGTTTTCCATTGATTTTTTATCGGTGAAGGAGGCCTATGGCTGGAAACATTATGCCATTGAGATCAACCTGCGCAAAGGCGGTACTACACATCCATACCTTATGCTTCAGTTCCTTACAGACGGTGAATATGATGAGCATAAAGGGGTGTATTATACCGCCAACGGACAACCGAGATATTACTTTGCAACCGATAACCTGTACAGTGAAAGGTACCACGGCCTTACGCCAATCGACCTGCTGGAAGTGGCCATCAGCAATGGCCTTCACTTTGATGCCACCTTGCAGGAAGGAGTGATGTTCCACCTGATCGGCGCTTTGTCGCAATTTGGAAAACTGGGGCTGGTGTGCATCGGCGACAATATCGAAAAAACAAAAAACATCTACCGGAATACGGTAGATGTTTTGAATAAACTATAAGGGAAAATCGAAAATAACTTTTAACCGCTAAGAAAAAAGGACGCAGGGAAATCTTTGCGAAATTGTATTTGCCTTTCACTTCCCACCTCGTCCCTCGCACCTCGTCCCTCCTAATATCCCCATTTCTTCATGATCGCCAGATTTTCCTTCATGCATTCCATCGGTGTCTTACCCTGGTAAGATTCCTGCTCAATGATGAAATGTTTGGTTCCCCACTGCCTGCCCAGGTCGATCACTTCTTTTACCGGTACGACGCCTTTGCCCAGGATGGTTGATTCGAATTTTTCATGCCCGCCTGATGCAGCGATCTCATCTTTTACGTGCATGGATTCAAAACGGCCGGGATATTTTTTCATGATGTCGAGAGCTTTGGCACCGCCGTTGATCATGTTACCAATGTCAAGCTGCTGGATCACCAGTTTACCGTCTGTTTCACCCAGGATAATATCAAATATGGTCCGGCCATTCAGTGTTTCGCTGAATTCGAAATCGTGATTATGGTAACCGAATTTCATGCCCGACTTATTGCATAATTCACCACTTTTATTGAAGAGTTCCATCATGCCTTTCATGTCGTCGTAGTTCTTGCGTTTTGAATCTTCAAGCCAGGGGCTGATCACAAACTTCTGGCCACAGATGGCGGCATCTTCCACGGTATATTTCCAGGCATCGGTGAAATCCTTTTTGGCGGCATCCCAGTGCTGGGAAGTCATAACGGTATGGCCACTTGGCATGGCCATTCCCAGGTCGTCGAGGAGTTTTCTGAACTCTTTGGCGCTCCAGCCATAAAATTTACGGTTTACATAGTTGGCATGCTCCACGTGCTTGTATCCCATTTTGGCCAGTTCCTGTAAAGTGGCCAGGGGATTGGCTTTCATTTCGTCGCGGATGGAGTATAACTGAACGCCGGTGAGTTCGCCTTTAGGGGCTGCAGCAAGTAATTTGTTGGACAGTAATGTACTCCCAGCAATGGTAAATGCGCTGTTACGGATAAATGTTCTGCGAGAGATTGACATATGGCAAATTTTACTGACAAGTTACGTAAAATACATTTACCGCGAAGGGGTAAGGACGCAAAGATTTCGCATCTTTACGCATGCATCCGCCACCGGCCATTCCTCATCAGTTAACCAAATCCACATTCCTCTATGGGATGCAATGTACCAAGCGGCTATGGTTGCAGAAAAATCAGCCGGGGGCAAAAACCGGAGGTGCGGAATCCGACTATAATCTTTTCAGTAAGGGGCAATACGTGGGTAAGCTTGCCCGCACTTTATTTCCCGACGGTAAAGATGCCACGCCGCTGGAACATGATTACAAAACATCACTGGATAGAACCTGTGAATGGGTAAACTCCGGCGAGCCGGTCATATATGAAGCTTCCTTTCAGTACCAGGGATTATTTGCATCAGTAGATATACTCGTCAGGCAGGGAAAACATTGGCATGCCTATGAGGTGAAAAGCAGCACATCGGTCAAGGAACATCATTACCTTGATGCCGCCTTTCAATATTATGTCATGCAGGGCGCCGGCCTTGATGTGAACGGAATATCGGTCATACATATCAATAATAAATATGTCCGTAAGGGTGAACTGAACCTGAAGCAGCTCTTTCATAAAGTTTCCGTCAGGCACCGGGTGTTGCAGTTACAGGATAGCATAGCCGAAAAAGTGGCGGAGCTGCTGGCCATCAGCAGCAGGCCGGTAGCGCCGGTGGTTGATATCGGCCCGCATTGCACCATTCCCCATGCCTGCGATTTTATGGATCATTGCTGGGGGCATATCAGCAGTCCTTCTGTTTTTGATATTGCGCACCTGGGCACCCTGAAAAAATTTGAATTGTACTACCAGGGATTTTTAAAACTGGATGAAATACCGGAAGGGTTTACGCTCAGTACGGGGCAGCAACTACAGATAAAAAGCACGCTGGGACAGGAAGTGCATATTGATACAGAAGCACTGCTCAACTGGCTTGGTTCTTTGCAGTATCCGCTCCTGTTCATGGATTTTGAGTGTTTCCAGCCCGCTGTTCCGCTTTATGAAGGATCGCGGGCATTTCAGCAGGTGC
Source organism: Chitinophagaceae bacterium (assembly GCA_041752135.1). Taxonomy (GTDB): domain Bacteria; phylum Bacteroidota; class Bacteroidia; order Chitinophagales; family Chitinophagaceae; genus Pollutibacter. The sequence continues at coordinate 120,727 of JBGSHT010000078.1, forward strand.
CCTTCCAGTTTTCGGTTCATCGTATCCGTGAGCAAGGGGCCATATTGGAGCATGTCTCTTTTATCGGCGATCCGATGCCTGATCCGCGGCTTGATTTTTTGGAGGCTTTGCTAAAAGCAACAGCGGGAACGGGTACGGTGCTGGCCTATAACCAGTCGTTTGAGATCAGCAGGCTGAAGGACCTTGCGTTACAATTCCCGGAATATCAAGAGTCCATTGCAGAATTGATCAAACGCATCCGCGATCTGATGGAGCCTTTTCAGCAGAAATGGTATTATGCGCCGGGGATGCACGGGTCGTATTCCATAAAAATGGTGTTGCCGGCCCTGGTGCCTGAGTTAAGTTACGAAGGAATGGCCATTGCCGACGGGCAGGCGGCGAGTTATGCTTTTGAAAGTTTGATGTACGAGCAGGATGAAGAGAAGAAAGCGAAGATAAAAACAGATTTGCTGGCATATTGCAATTTGGACACGGAGGCGATGGTGAGGGTGTGGGAAATTCTTGGGAACAACAAATAAAAATCGAAAGTCGAAAATCGAAAATCGAAAGTGAATACATTAACTGCAGAGAAAAGAGTGCGCTGAGTGCCGCAGAGGGAATATATTTATCGTGAAGAAAATACAATGAGAACAGCTGAAGAAGTAATCGCACAAACAAAAAAATGGATCGCAGAGGTGGTGATCGGATGTAATTTTTGCCCCTTTGCCGCGGTACCGTACAAGAAAGGCAGCATCCATTATGCCGTGGAATATTCCACCGACCTGAACTCCTGCCTGCAGGCTTTTATGCTGGAATGCCAGCTGCTGGATGAGGACGAATCCATCGAGACCAGTTTGCTGATATTCCCGGATGCTTTTGCAGATTTTGAGGCATATCTGAATTTGGTGGAGATGGTGGAAGAATTACTCGAAGACCAGGACTATGAAGGCATTTACCAGGTGGCCAGTTTTCACCCCGATTACCGCTTTTCAGATGCTGCGGATGATGACCCGGCCAATTTCACTAACCGTTCCGTATACCCGATGTTGCATTTGCTTCGGGAAGACAGCCTCGACAAAGCCATAGACTCGCACCCGGATGTGGAAGGTATCCCGGAGCGTAATGTGGCCTTTGCCCGGGAAAAGGGATTGGCTTATATGAAACTGCTCAGGGATTCCTGCCTAAATGCTTAGGCCGGTGTTTTGATAAATGTTACTCATGCACCGCCAATATCGGCACATTGGTATGGTAAACAAGTTTTTCCGTGTGGCTGCTGTTGAACAGGTGGTTCAGGAAACTGTGATGCCGGGGAACCGTAATGATCATGCTGATGTTTTCCCGTTTCACAAAATCGTTTATGCCTTTAGTGAAATTATTGGTTTCCAGGAAACTGTATTGCGGGTTAAAGCCCAGCAACAACTCATCCATCTTTTCTTTTTCCTGTTTGAAACTGTCGCCCAGTGTTGCGGTTTTAGACTCATCAATATGCAGCACATGCAATTCGGGTCGGAAAACGTCGAGTATATCCCTTATTGTGTTGATGGGGGTAGTTTGTTCAACATTGATGAAATCACTCGCAAATACAACTTTGGTAATGTGTTTGAATTTTGCGCCGGGTGGAATGACCAGCACCGGGAAGCTGCATTTTTTTATAACATTCAGGGTATTACTGCCTATCATTATTTGTTCAAGCCTGGTGCTTCCATTGATACCCATTATCACCAGTTGGGCATCGATTTTTCCCACCAGTAATTCCAGGTTTTCCGCCAGTTTGCCTTCCTCGGCCATGATCGTAATGGTTGCCGGGGTATTAAGGATCAGTTCCATCTGCAGGTTGCGAAGAGCCGCCATGGTGATGATTTCCTCGGCATCGCCATCGGCAGACATCAGGCTGCCATCAGACCCGGCTGAATATTTTTCATACACATTGTACAATACGATCTCGCATTCAGGTATATCGACAGACATTTCTGCAGCAAAGTAGGCGGCATTGCGTGAAACATCCGAGAAGTCTACAGGGACAATCATCTTTTTCACGGCGATATTTTTAGTTTCAGGATCAAGGCCTAAATCGAGGTCGTTCATATCAGTTGTTTAACAGTTTTTAATGGTACTAAGGTATGCTTTACCGGCCCCCGGATAGATGATCTAAATCATAGTCTATGGCTGAGTATTGTCATAGAAAAAAACTGTTAAAAATTTAGCGGTTTCCTGGCTCCGTTAAGTTGACTTATCTTTAAATCATGACCGTTTCATCTTCGTCATCAACTGATTCTTTTTTCGCCGGGCCGCAACATGAGGTGATGCTATCTGCGGGAAAGACATTGCTGCCCTGTCATTTCCGAAAAGTGCATTACTGCGTGGCACTTTTCAGAACCAGCAGGGAAGGGCTTGAAAAGATACTTTCCGGAACGGGTTTGGTTCCGGCCCTGAGATGGGGGAATCAGTATATGATTGCCCTGGGACTGATCAGGTACACGGTCTCAGATCTCGGTGCATATGATGAAGTAATCTTATCCGTTCCATCAATACCTGCAGATGCACAGAAGCCCTTCAGCCACTGGGCCGACCTGGTTGGACGGCTGGCAGACCGGAAAGTAGGACAATTTATTTTTCATATACCCGTGACCTCTTCTTTTTCCGAAGCGGCAGGCAGGGAGTTATGGGGATATCCCAAGATAGTGACCGGGATCAGCCATGATTTCAAGCCCGGAAGTATCCATAGCCAGGTCAATGATCCATCGGGCAGGCTCATCATGCAATGCAATGGCAGGCTGGGCTTGTCCGTGCCTTCGATACCGCTCAGCCTGATCACGTATTCATTTCGGCAGGGTGAGAAATTACGCACCGAAGTAAAAGTAAGGGGCAGGATGAAGTTATATCTTCAGCAAACACTCAGGTTACAGATCGGCGACTCGGATCATCCCATGGCGAATGATCTTCGGTTATTGGGCCTTGATGGGAAGAAACCACTGATCGTGCTGGACAGTGAAAAGTTTCAGTCTGTTTTTGGCGAAGGCGCCATTGGCTGGTAGTCATTCTTTGCTTCCTTCATTCTTCGCGGTTAAAATACATTTATATACAGTGTTTTTCACATGGAACAGCTTTTTGTCATGCCGATATTTGAGGTATGAAAAAAGTGATCCTTGGTTATTTGATCCACCGGCAGCAGGAGTGGATCAGTTTAATGGGGCCGGATGAGTTGACGTTCAATACATACATGAAAAGAAGCAAGGCCTTATGGACAAGAACGCATAAGTGTTATTTGCTGCCATGTAATAAAAAAACGGCGGAACAGATCCGGGCCGACCTGTCAAAGGTTTATATCCTCGATACGGAACCCTTGCGTCAGGGGTTAATATCCCGAAAGAAACAAGCGGATATACCTGAAAGAAAGGCAGTAGTTAATACGCGGAAGGCAACAAGTGAGTATGAGGCAGGCCTGCGTGATTGGGAAATGCGTAATGCCTAAGCAAACCGCATGGAAAAACATATCGCACTGGATTTATGCCTGATTGGAAAGCAGGAAAGGGTTTTGTTGAGATACGCCCGACATCCGGATATCGATAAAATGGTGCGACAAGTAAAAGGGGTTCGGTGGAGCAGCCAGGAAAAATGCTGGCACATGCCATGTACGAATGAATCCTATCAGCAATTAGTGAAACTGGCCAAGGGCATTGCGGATCTGCAAATTGATGTATTCAGGTTGCAGCTGGCCCGAAGAAAGCTGCCCATGCCATTGAAAACAATTTTATACCTGGGAGAAAAGCTGACGGCGCATAATTTTCAGGCGCTTGAAAATATGCTCAATGAGCTGGTGTTAAAGCAGTACAGTGTGAATACTTTAAAGCTATACCGTGTGGAGTTTGCTGTATTGTTGGTGTTGTTGGGTACAAGATCCGTAGATGATCTTACAGAAGAACAGATCAGGTCTTATTTGTTATGGCTGATCGAAAAACGGAAGTATGGGGAATCGCAGATCCACACAGCGGTGAATGCGATCAAGTTTTATTTTGAGCAGGTGAAAAAAGGGGAGCGAAAAGTGTATGAGATCCCCAGGCCGATCAAGCCCTTGTTATTGCCCAGGGTGCATGCCAAGTCGAAGCTTATCGAGCTTATACAAAAAACGGTCAATCTGAAACATCGGTGTATCCTCATGCTGGCTTATTCGGCCGGGCTCAGGGTGAGTGAGATTGTGCATCTTGAAATAGCGGACATTGATTCGGGCCGGATGACCATTTTTTTAAAGCGGGCGAAAGGCAAGAAGGACCGGGTGGTGGCATTATCGCCCGTTTTACTTGAGAACCTGCGGACTTATTATAAAATGTATCAACCAAAGAAATATTTATTTGAAGGTGCCGCCGGGGAGATGTATTCCATACGGAGTGTGCAGCAGGTTTTCAGGGAAGCCAAGGATCGGGCGGGTATAAAGATGAAGGGGGGAATACATACATTGAGGCACAGTTTTGCCACGCATCTTTTAGAGACGGGAACCGATATCCGGTTTATACAGGAATTATTGGGCCATGAGAGTTTAAAGACGACGGTGCGCTATACCCATGTAAGCATTAAAAGCATGCAGCATATCAGGAGTCCGTTGGATGATTTGAATCTGCCGCCGGATAGCGGGGCCACTAAAAAGTAAGGCGTATTTTTAAATAGTATTACTAAAAGTATATACTATTTTGTACCTTCATTTCATGAAAAATCTGAGTTTAAAGATGGATGATAGTGTATACCAGGAAACGGAGCGTATTCTGAAGAAAGTAAAGAAGAACCGTAACCGGTATATTAATGAGGCGGTAGCTTTTTATAACCTGGTGCAGCAGCGAAAATTCGTGGCGAATCAGTTAAAGAAGGAATCGAAGCTGGTGCAGGCGGAGTCTATGAAGATATTAGCCGAATTTGAGGGTATAGACGATGAAGATTAAGCAATTTGACATATGGATCGCGGATTTAAACCCGCGGATGGGCACAGAGGCAGGCAAGATCAGGCCGGTGCTGGTGGTACAAACAGATCTTTTAAACAGTGAACATCCGTCGACTATTATCTGTCCAATAACAACTGTTGTTCAGCCTGAAACAGAGTTTTTGCGTGTTCATTTAAAGAAGGGGATGGCAAAGCTTAAGGAGGATTGTGATATCATGATCGATCAGTTGAGGTCGATTGACAATAAGCGGCTTTTGAAAAGAACCGGGTCTATTTCAGGCATTCAGGAAGAAAAGGTGAGGCAGAATTTGAGGATCATTTTTGATTTATAATCAGCATAGGTTTTTTAAAAACCGGTAAGAAGTAATTCACTTCAAATTCCTGACAACATGATTTACGCAATGCGTATTTATGTTTATGAAAATGAGGGAGCGGGTTTGACAACATATAAGCGCAATTATACATACCTGAGGATCAATATTGGGTTGTTTTGAGGTCTGCGTACAATTGCATAAATTTACGCGTTAGGCGTAATTGACTTCAAATGCGAACAACCCTATTAATTCTTTTCACTTTTATACTGACAACTGTTTGCGGACAGAATTCGGCAGACACTATCAATAGCTATGTTCCCGTTATTTATGGCGACAAGCTAAAACCTTTCTTGGACAGCTTAAAAAACCAGTTACTGACAGACACAATAAAATTTAAGCAGATAGATTTAATATTTACCACAATAGGACGTCGAAACGTAATACCTTATTCTCCGCTATTCATAATTAACGGTGCATACATCTACAAGCTTGACATCGTAAGTGGTTCTGAAGTTGCAGAATTTGCCCAAGAAATATTAGACGACAGAAAGATTAAATCTATTACTCATATAGACAGTTCAAAGGCATCTGAGCACTTCGGACAAAACAGCTGGCAGGGGGTAATTGTCATAACTATGTTCGACAAGACCAAGTTCAATCCAAAGGTTGCGGGGCTGACATTTCATAAGAAAAAATCAGGCGACAATTACACAACAAGAAGGGAAAATGAAATCCTCATTCGGGACTAATTACGCCTAACATCAGCTTCTGTGCAAGCCGGGCGACAGAATATGTCCTGGTCTTTTGTAATTCTGACCGAGCTTCAGTAATTTGGCCTGGCAGACATTAAACTATAACCAACTTAGCGGTGCCCGGCCAACCCAGCGACAGAATACGAATTCCCGTCCTGCACAAAGCCCTTACCGTTAGGCGCAGCAAAATCTTTCTACTTTCTATAAGCAGTCTTCAAGTGCAACCATTCCTGTATCTACTTTGATTATTATAGCTGACATAAAAAGGACAGACATTTTCCCACCCGCAAGATTATATTTTTTGAGCTTC
>JBGSHT010000079.1:0-1789 GCA_041752135.1 Chitinophagaceae bacterium
TGTTATCATTGTTGTCAATGATTAACCTGATTTTTCCGCAAGTCTGGCTTTCGAAAGCGAATTCATTTTTTTCAAATGAGTTAACAATGCCAGTTTTAAGCGTACCATACAAATAATTCCACCCATCTGCTGTTTTAACACTGTCTCTAATATACTGAATTTCCAATGGTCTGTAATAATCTACCGTATCTTTTACGTATAATTTTATTCGACTTACGGGCACCGATTCCATCAGTGCGATATCAACTATGGTTCTTTTGGATTGTTTTTCTTCATTAATTTCAACAGTATTAACCGGGTACTTTTTGTATATGCCTGGCCTGGTTTCATTCAGTACAACCTTTGAGGAAACCAGTTCCGGGTTGGTGTTTGTTTTGATCAATAGCCTGTAATAGCGGAATCGTGCATCCGGGAATACCAGCCTGGTATAATCAAATTCGGTCTGGTCGTTTTTAATGGATAATATTCTATAATCCTGCAAAATGGATAACCACTCTTTTTGATCCTGGCTCCCCTCCAGAGAAATTCTCCAGTCAAAGTTTTGTTTTTTAAATTCCAGCTTTATTTGGTTAATGGTAGATTCCGTTGGTATTTGAAATGTATAAAAGAATCCATTTTCATTTTTTGCCTGGTTGATCAGTGTAAAAGGAATGTTTTTTTCTGATTGATATTCACGGGTTTCCTGCAGTACAAAGGGTGCTTCAATACTGTCATTTTTATTTGTAATGCCCAGTATCCGAATATCGGAAAGATCCCGGGATACTTTGCTGAAAATGTCATCCGGCAGTTCAATCTGATGCCATTGATCTTTGATGCCGGATATTTTTCTGTTGTACATGTAGTCGTAGTTTTGTCCGAAACTTAATGCGGACAATAACAGGAAAAACCAGATTAAAGGAATTTTAATTTTCATTTTCTTCGGAAATCAAATGCTTGTATTTGTTATAGAGGAACGAAATGATCAGGAGCAACACGCCGAGTGATACAAAGACGATTGTTTTGGAAATGGTTGCCATAGATGAAATATCATAGAAAAAGAGTTTTATCAATGTAACCGCAAACAGGGCTATAGCTCCTATCCGAAGGTGCTTTTTCTTTTTCCAGATTCCCAGCATAATCAATAACAAGGCATAAACGCCCCAAAGAATGCTTAATGCAAGTTTATTGGAGGCTGAATATTTTTGAATATCCATCCAGGTGATCATTTCTGTGCTTGCTATCCAAAGAATAGAGGTGAAAAGGATAATATCAAATAAAACGACCAGGTTAACGGAAACTGGCTTAATGAAATCCTCGCGGGTATATCTGTAGAAAGCAAAAAGAAGCAAAAACACAGCCGCATAGGATATATACCGGATCGTCATATTAAAACTGCTGCTGAGATGAAATGCTGTTTGGGTTTGATTATAATAACTGTCTTTTAAAGATTGTAATACAAGAAGACCATCTGTCAGAAATGCGGCGAGTACAAGTACAAGTAAAAACATATTTATGAGGGCCAGAGGCTTAATCTTCAGGTATTTGATATTCACAAAAGCCAGGGTGCTTAAAAAAAGCATGGTATAAATTAAGATCCAGGCTTTTTTAAAATAAATATAGTCCTGGTCATATACAAACTGGAAGTCTTTGCGTATTTCAGGTTGTACCAATTGGGTGTAATCGGCATAAAGCTGATCCCAATACAGGGCGATTTCATTTCTGAAAGCTGTATATATAACGATCAGGAGCATAGCGGGTATGGAATAATTAAATAATGCCTTCAGGTATTTTCTGCTAAACTCCGGAGGTG
>JBGSHT010000080.1:0-1866 GCA_041752135.1 Chitinophagaceae bacterium
AAAACGGACAGTTTAATATCACGAAATATTACAATATATTGATAATCAATTTATTACAGATAGGCATCGCATTTGTTTTTAATTCTGGCACGGAGCCGCAAAAGAGTACAGTATATAAGACTAACAACAAGTGCCATGAATCAACTCAGGTCAATTCAAAGAAGTTTAGCCCGGAATAAAGTGTTCTCGGCCATCAATATCGCCGGATTGGCGATTGGCATTTCGGTGTTCCTCCTGATTGCTGAATATGTAGCCAGCGAATGGGGTGCAAACCGTTTTCATAAAAATTTCGATCGGTTATACCGGGCTGCATCAGTAACAAAGGAAGAAGCCACTTTATATCTGCCACCCGGATATGGTCCGATCCTGACACAAAAATTTCCTGCGATTGAAGCAGCAGTCCGGATTACGGAAAACCTGGGCAGTGGCGTAATCACTTATACCACACCGTCAGGTGAATTAAAATCATTCAGGGAAGAAAGCATTCTTTACAGTGATGGAAATTTATTGGAGATATTTAGTTTCCCGCTGGTCAGCGGCAGCCCATTGTTCATGGCCCCTTACACAATGGTAATGACTGAATCAATCGCCAAAAAATTGTTTGGAAATACGGATGCTGCGGGTAAAACCGTAACGGTCAGTAACCAGTTCGGTAATACAATCTATACAATCAATGCAGTGATCAAAGACATTCCCGGGTCATCCGATATCAAAGGCGAGGTTTTCTTGTCATTAAACACATTAGCCACTGCTGCAAACCGGGATGGGAATGACTGGGCCGATCCCAATACCCTGGAATCGGGATTTGTACACATGTATCATTTACTCCGTAAAGATGCAAATAAAGAAGCCGTAGAAAAGCAGGTAACAGATTTCATGCATAGTTCCAGCCCCGAATTAAAAGAAGTTTCCTTTGCGATCCAACCCTTCAAACACCTTCACCTGGCACCAGATTTCAACTACCCTTTACAAACATTTGGCAGTCTTAAACTGGTGACGATGCTACTGGCTGTAGCCTTATTGATTTTATTCATTGCCTGGATAAATTACATTAACCTTTCCACTATACAGGCATTGAAAAGGGCCAAAGAATCAGGTATCAGGAAAGTGCTTGGAGCAACCCGAAGTCAGCTGACCCGTAAATTTTTATCGGAGACTTTTATACTAACGGCCATGGGTGTGGTTCTGGCTATTGTGATCGTACAATTACTTCAACCACTATTTAACAGTTTTACCGGTAAAAGCCTCTCCCTGGTTACTTTGAACCAGGGATGGTTTTGGCCTGCCGCAGTCATGCTTATCATTACCGGCGCCTTATTATCTGGCGGCTATGTGTCTTTTGTATTGAGTGCTTTTAAACCGGTTGATACCATACGCGGAAAACTGGATAAAAAGCCACAGGGCATTTCATTAAGGAAAGGGCTGGTTGTTTTTCAGTTTGCTATTTCAGTGGCATTCATAATTGCTACGATAGTACTTTATAAACAACTGGCTTATATGAAAACCGAATCACTCGGAATGAAAATTGATCAACTGTTGGTTATAAAAGGGCCAACAGTTTCAAGTGATGACCAGGCTGAAAAAAACTACACTTTTAAGAATCAACTAAAGGCGCTCCCCTTTGTACAAAAAATAGCCGCATCCAATAATCTCCCAGGACAGGGATATAATTTTTCAACTCAGGGCATTACCCGCCAGAACCCACCGCCAGGGGATGACAAAAAGACTTATTCCATGTTCATCTCTGATCAATACTTTTTTGATACGTATGGTATCAGTTTTCTGGAGGGCAGGACGTTTACAGAAGAAGAAGCCCTCAGTGGATGGGGCAATTCAGCCAAAGTGATCCTTAATGAAAAAGCTGCC
>JBGSHT010000081.1:0-48963 GCA_041752135.1 Chitinophagaceae bacterium
GATTAACTGCACCAGATTTGTTTTCAACTTGAAAATGTGGGAGGGGTCTCCTCTGGATAAATATTAAGTAACCTAATATAATCAAGGCTACTGGGCGACAAAATAGCTAAAAATCTATTTTAGTCGGTCAGCAGTGAAAAATTAAATTAAAATATCAAGAACTAAAACACCACCGAGCCCAACAATCGCCACAATAGTTTCCATGAGGCTCCAGGACCGGATGGTGTCTTTTATGCTCAGGTTAAAATATTCCTTGAATAACCAGAAACCGGCATCGTTTACATGCGAGAACATCAGGCTGCCGGCACCTATCGAAAGTACCATCAGATTGGGGTCCACCCCTGTTTGCGCAATCACCGGTGCAATGATGCCTGCCGTTGTCAATCCCGCTACCGTGGCAGAACCCATGGCCACCCGGATGATGGCAGCGATCAGCCAGCCAAGTACCAGTGGGTTTATTGACCAGCCCTGAAGCATGACGGCTATTTGCCCGCTCACGCCACTTTCTGTAAATACCTGTTTCAACGCCCCTGCACCGGAAACAATAAGCAGGATGATGGAAACATCTTTCACGGCCTCCACATAAATATCCATCACTTTTTTCATGCTCATACCCATCCCCGTTCCCAGTGTGAAGGTGGCAAATGATAAGGCGATCAGCATCACGATCGAAGGTTCGGCCACAAATGAAAATATATCCGAGACCTTTCCTTCAAGCGGCCAGATCAGTGGCAGCAACGTGGTCATTGCCAGCAAAAGCACAGGCAGCAGGGAGGCCATAAAACTGGTAGCCGTTGACGGTAGTTCATTTTCCGGCAGCAGTTTTGGCTGAAAAGTGGCAAGGGGTTTGGCATCCATGTTCCGCAGGGTTTTTGCAAATACCGGCCCTGCGAGGATGATAGCCGGAATCGCAACAAGGAACCCATATAATAAAGTAAGGCCCATGTTGGCGTTAAACTGACCTACCAGTGCAGATGGTGAGGGATGCGGCGGAAGGAAACCGTGCGTCACAGAAAGCGCTGCCAGCATCGGCAAGCCAACATATACAGCGGGTAATTTCAACTGATAAGTAACACTGAATATCAGGGGCACCAGTAATACAAAACCAACATTATAAAAAAGCGGGATCCCTACAATGAAGCCGGTGATCATGAGCGCCCATTGCATGTGCTTTATGCCAAAGGCTTTCAGCAAAACCTGGGTGATCTTTTGTGCAGCACCGGATTCAGCCACCAGTTTACCAAGCATGGCGCCCAGTGCGATGACGATTACGAGAGATCCTAACGTATCTCCAATGCCTTTTTGCACGGCACCGGTGATTTTATTAAGGGGGATACCCAGCAGCAAACCCGTTGCAATGGACACGATCAGAAAAGCTAGAAATGCATTCAGCTTTCCCCAGGTGATGAGGAGTACAAGCGCAAGTATGCAGAGAACAATGATGAATATGGTCATGGTTTTACCGCAAAGTAATGAAGACAGAAAGAAGTATTATCGCATAAACAAGATACAGAATATCCAAATAAACGGAACAGCAACCAGGAGGGAATCGAAGCGATCCAGAAAACCGCCATGGCCAGGCATGATCTGACCGCTGTCTTTCACACCGGCCATGCGTTTAAGTTTACTTTCGAAAAGGTCCCCAAACGTACCGGTTACTGCACTGATAAGGGAGATGGCAATAAAATCTTTAGGCTCACCTTTCATCCAATACACTCCGATCAGTGTAACCACAACCACACTCAGGATGATCCCGCCAATGGTGCCCTCCCAGGTTTTTTTCGGGGAGATGGGCGAGAGTGGTGTTTTCCCTATAAGCGAACCAACAATATAAGCCATTGTATCATTGATCCATATGGATGCAATGATCACCAGGGGTATAACATAACCGGTAATACGGCCCATTGCAAGATGGAATTCCGTCACCACATTTTCTTCCGATGAGTTGCTGATCCAGGGCTGCCCGCTGCGCAGGTGCATCATCGCGGCCCAGCTAAGGGAAATATACGCGAGGCCAAAAATTGAATGCCCGATATTCTTTGTGTTGACTTTCCTTGCAAAAAGTATTTCCATTACCGGCAAAACAAACAAGAGGATGATTCCCATCCAGAATCCGATGGAAGAAAGACTGATCTCACCCAATGGCAGGAGGCTGTTTGAAGCAAAAAGCATCAGGCACCAGCCGGCAATCATCACTCCATACCTGTGAAACGGCGTTATCTCGGCATAGCCCGGATCAATGAGCGTAACCAGTTTCTGGTATTCTATCCAGCAACCAAAATGAATGATCGTGAATAAAAGGAAAAAGGTCCAGGCACCGGTAAGAAGACCCGCCAGCATCACCGCCACAAAAACAGCTGCTGTGAGCGCCCTTGTTCTGAATGTCTGCCAGTTAAATGCCATAAAAGAATTTTCGGTTATCCTAATTAGTTATCGATCCGCTCATAAGGTCGCGGGCCAGTTCCCTGAAATGTGCGGGTACATAAACTTCAATATCTCCCAGGAAAACATAGGAGGAATCCTGCTTATTGACCACCACCACCGGGATCTGGTTTTCTTCCAGTAGCCCGCGCAGGATCTCAGCATCCACATATTTATCTGTCCGAAGCAACAGGTACCAGTTTTCCATCAGGCCATCCATTTTTCTTCCAATGCCCTGTCTTCAGAAGGCTCCAGTTTCCTTCGGTCAACGGCACTGTAAGTTTTATACAATAACAAGAGTGCGGTAAGGCCTAAAAGAGCAATGGCGCCTAACCATATCGGGGAAGATTCGTTCATGGCATCTTCAATGGGTTTTCCCTGCCGGGCATATATATATATCTGCGTTACCACCAGTGCGTTATTGAAGAAGTGTCCGGCAATGGACAACCAGAGGCTGCCGCTGTAATAATAAATCAGGCTAAGTACAACGCCCAGGGCTACCCGCGGAATGAACCCGTAATAAGAAAAGTGAATGGCGCTGAAGATCAGGCTGGTAATAATGATCGCCAGTATGGGTTTGCGCGTCCATTGCTGCAGCAGGTTCTGCATACCGCCCCGGAAAAAGGTTTCTTCAAAAATGGCCGGGCCCAGTGCCATTACAATTAAAGAAAAAATATAATCCTTAAAGCCCGTGATACGGGATAATACAGCCACCTGCTTTTCATAGGTTTCTTCAAGTTCCCGGAAAAATGCAGCATAGGCCTCAGGAACAGGGATGACCTTATTTAATTCCGACAAAGCCCCCACAACCGGTAATGAAACCAGCATGATGCCGATGGCCAGCAGGAATTGGCGCCAGGAAAAATAAAAATTGAAACCCAGAAATTTTAATGGTTTTTTATTGATGATCAGTGCAGTGACATAAGCCGGCAGGAAAAAGATAAAAAAAGTACTCACCAACTGCACCATGCGCACTGCCTGCACATTGGCCGGATTTAGCATCTCTTTTTCCATTTGCAATACACCCTTGCCTGTCATTGCCGTCCAAACACCCAATGCAGCCAATCCCCCAATGATAAACCCAGCCCCGAGCATCCCGATAAGGATGAAAAAAGCGGCTGAATAAGTCATTCCGGGCCGGGATTGCATGTTATATGTCATAATGCGTGTTTGGGTACTAAAATAAGACGAGTGGACAAGGCTGCCAAGTTTTACTTGAAGCTAAAAAGCATAAACTCTAAAGTCACAAGGTTTTCGAAGATCAATGTAGTATTTTTGTATTTCCGTCATGATAAAAATAGGCAACATACAATTACCGGGTTTTCCGCTCCTGCTGGCTCCCATGGAGGATGTGAGCGACCCGCCATTCAGGGCAGTCTGCAAAGCCAATGGTGCCGACCTGATGTATACGGAATTCATCAGCAGTGAAGGGCTGATCAGGGATGCCATCAAAAGCCGGCAAAAGCTGGACATCTTTGATTATGAAAGGCCTGTTGGTATCCAGATCTTCGGTGGAGATGAAGATGCCATGGCGCTGAGCGCTAAAATTGTGGATGCCGTCAATCCTGACCTGGTGGACATCAATTTTGGCTGCCCGGTTAAAAAGGTGGTCAGCAAAGGTGCAGGCGCTGCTGTATTAAAAGATGTGGACCTGATGGTACGGTTAACCAATGCCGTGGTGAAATCAACCAACTTGCCTGTTACGATAAAAACAAGGCTGGGCTGGGATGAAGGGAGCATCAATATTGTTGACGTTTCAGAACGGATGCAGGATGTGGGTGTACAGGCACTGGCCATACATGGCCGCACCAGGAGCCAGTTGTATAAAGGCGAGGCAAACTGGAACTGGATCGCCAAAGTTAAAGAGAACCAACGTTTACGCATACCTGTATTTGGAAATGGTGATATAGACTCACCCGAGAAGGCACTTGAATATAAAAACCGGTATGGGGTGGATGGCATCATGATCGGCAGAGCGGCCATTGGATATCCCTGGATTTTCCGGGAGATCAAACATTACCTCGCAACAGGCACGCACCTTGATCCGGCAACGATGGCAGAGCGCGTAGAGGTTATCCGTACTCATTTGCACAAGAGTGTGGAGTGGAAGGGGCTGGTGCCGGGGGTCAATGAAATGCGCCGGCATTATGGCAATTACTTAAAGGGGTTACCCAATATCCGGGACTATCGCCAGAAGCTGGTTACGGTTAAATCTGTGGAAGAGATTGATGCTACACTGGATGAGATACAAAGAGCTTACGAAGGATTTGTTTTTGAACGGAGGAAGGTTGATATAGGGGAGTATACCTATAGTTGCGGATGATCTTACCGCGAAGTTGATAATGACGCAAGGATTATTACAGCATATTCAGCTGTGTCCTGATAACGGCTTTGGTAGCCACCCAGGCTTTAGCATAATTAGGTATGCGGATACGCTCCTCGAGTATGCGTTGGGGTTGTACTTTTTTGATCTTCCTGAAAAGGCTCAGGTAATATTTATAGGCCAGGTAAACGCCGAAACGGGCTTTTAGCGGAAGTTTGATAATCCCTTCATAGGCATGCCGGAAGTCTTTGGAGATATCATCTTCTATTTGCTGCTTCATGGCGGGGGTAAAATGGTTGAAGTCAACACCCGGAAAATAAACCCGGTTAAGGTGCAGGAAATCCGCTTTTACATCGCGCAGGAAATTCACTTTCTGAAAAGCCGCACCCAGTGAGCGGGCATGAGGCTTAAGTTTTTCGTATTCATCAGTATTGCCATCACAGAAGACATAAAGGCACATCAAACCAACAACTTCTGCGCTGCCGTAAATATATTCTTCATATCCAACCTGGTCGTACGCATTTTTATCAAGGTCAAACTCCATACTTCGGAAGAATGCTTCGATCAGGGCATGGTCAATATTATACTGGTTGACCGTTATCTGGAAACTGTGCAAGATTGGATTCAGGCTGATTCCCCTTTCGATGGAATCATAGGTTTCTTTCTTGAACTGTGCCAGGAGATGGTCCTTATCGTGGTCGTGAAAAGTATCTACGATCTCATCAGCAAAACGCACGAAACCATAAATATTATAAATGGGTGTCTGTATACTCGAATTCAACAGGCGTATGGCACTGCTGAAAGAAGTGCTGTAACGTTCGGTGGTTACCTTACTGCAGGCCTGGCTGACTTCATGAAAAATACTGAGCATAGAAAGACAATATTGAAAAATAAATATAACAATTAAGCCTCACTAAAAGTTCATATTAAAAAAAATGAACACCTGTTATGGCTAATTAAATCAGCTCTCTTAATGGATTATTGGCCGAAATATTTGAGCACCTGGCCGGCCACCACTTCACCACTGATCAGGCTGGGCGGTACTCCGGGACCCGGTACGGTTAGCTGCCCTGTATAAAAAAGGTTTTTTACCTTTTTACTCCTGCATCCCGGTTTCAGGATCGCGGTTTGCATGAGTGTATTGGCGAGTCCGTAAGCATTTCCCTTAAAGGCATTGTACTCACTGATAAAATCGCTGTGGGCAAAAGATTTTTTATACTGGATATGTTCCCGGATATCAACACCACATTGCTTTTGCAGACGGTCGGCCATGATCTGGAAATATTTTTCCCGCATATCTTCCGTATCACCGTCCAGCCCTGCGGCCAGTGGAATCAGGAAAAACAGGTTCTCACAGCCTTCCGGTGCCTGCGACTGATCGGTTACACTCACATTGCTGAGGTAGAACAGAGGCTGTTGGGGCCATTGTTTGGTGGTATAGATATCGCGGGCGTGATCATCAAAAGGCACATCAAAGAAAAGCGAGTGATGGAGAACGTTAGGCAGTTTCCTGTTCAGCCCCACATAGTAGATCAGGCAACCCGGCGCCATTACTTTTTTATCCCACCAGGCATCTGTATAAGTCCTGTATTCAGGCTTCAGGAGTTTGGTTTCCATGAAATGATAATCGGCACCGCCAATCACCACATCCGCTTCAAAGATCTCCCCTTTATCCGTAACTACTTTTTTCACAACGCTGTTATCAACTACTATTTCGGCCACATTGCGATTGAATAAAAATTCCGCACCCTGTTCCATCGCCAGCTTATGCATGGCATCCACAATTTCATACATGCCACCCCTGGGGAACCAGGTACCAAGTTTAATATCCGCGTAGTTCATCAGGCTGTAGAGCGCCGGTGTATCTTCCGGGAGTGCACCCAGGAAAAGCACCGGAAATTCCATCATCTGGCGGATCTTCGGATGCTTGAAATATTTATTGACATGACTCTTTATGGAGTTAAATACATCGAGCCTGAACAAGCCCTGGATAAGGTCGCGGTCGATAAATTCTGTCAGTGACTGCCCCGGTTTGAAGACCAGTTTATTTATGCCAACCTTGTATTTGAATGAAGCTTCCGCCATGAAAGCATCCAGCTTTGCAGAAGCACCCGGTTCGAGTTCTTCAAACAGTTTAAGCAGTTCTGTATATGATGCGGGAATATCAGCATGGCCATCGCTCCAGTAAATACGATAGGAAGGATCCAGCCGGATCAGTTCATAATAATCGGAAACCTTTTTTCCAAACTGAGCGAAAAACCTGTCGAAGACATCGGGCATCCAGTACCAGCTCGGGCCCATATCGAAAGTGAAACCATCACGGACCATGCGACGCGCACGGCCACCGGGCATATCATGTTTTTCGAGTACCTGAACCTGCCAGCCGGCTTTGGCCATGAAGGATGCAGCAGAGAGGCCTGCAAAACCACTGCCGATGATGACTACTTTTTTTTGCAATAAGTAAATATTAATGGAAACTAAAATAATGAATTAACATCATTTACCGCAAAGAAAGAAGAACGCAAAAATCAGAATTTACTAATCTGTTCTTTTAACAGGCGACGTGCGAAGTGAATTCTGCTTTTGATTGTGCCCAGGGGTTCGCCTAATGTATCAGCGATCTCGTGATATTTGTATCCTTCAAAATATAGCATGAAGGGTTGCTTGAAAATATCAGGCAGGCTGTGAACGGCTGCATAAATATCTTTCATCCGCAGGTTGCTTTCTGCACCATTATCTGTTACAGCCTGGTTATAGTCAAGCAGAAAATCATTGGATGAATTATCGAAAATGGTATTTTGTTTTGCTTTGCGCCTGTAGTTATTGATGAAGATATTGCGCATGATGGTGTACAACCAGGCTTTGATATTGGTACCAACACTGTATTTCTCCTGGTTAGCCAGGGCACGATACATAGTCTCCTGCAGCAGGTCCTTTGCAGTCTCCTGGTCTTTGGTCAGGGTTACGGCAAACGGCTTTAGAAAGTCGGTGTTTTGGAGAAGCAGCTGGTTAAATTCCTTGGTTGCCATAAGAAATATTGTTTAATATTTGATAGAACAAATCTAAACAGAATATACGAATCGGCAAAAATTATTGTTGAATTTATATGTTAATTAATTAAACAAAGTTATTCCTGGAGGTTGTATGAAGATAATTAATTGATAACTATATGTTTATAAGTTTTACCGCAAAGAAAATATGGCGCTAAGTTATCAATCTCACATAAAAAAATCACCCCGGTAATCAACCGGGGTGAAGATGTGAAAATATTTTAAAGGAAAA
The DNA here is from genome assembly GCA_041752135.1 of Chitinophagaceae bacterium. GTDB lineage: Bacteria > Bacteroidota > Bacteroidia > Chitinophagales > Chitinophagaceae > Pollutibacter. The sequence continues at coordinate 8,027 of JBGSHT010000081.1, forward strand.
AATCAATTCAACGTTGCAATAAATTCCGTTACTTCCTGCAGAGAACGCTTGAAATTCATTTTCGCAGGTATCTTTTTTTCGTATGAAATGGCCAGCCGGCCGGAGATGATGAATGGAATATTATCGAATTTTTTGGAAGCCTGGTTAATGAACCTGTCGAAACTAAAACCATGTGATACGGAGGTCAGATGTGTATAGAGGAAATCCGGGTTCTTGGCATTGATAATATATTCAACATCCTCAATGGGCACATTGGCACCCAGGTAGAGAACAGAAATTCCCCGGCTCTTAAGCAGGTATTGGATGAACAAAAGGCCCAGTTCATGGAACTCGCCTTCGGGCAGGAACAAGAGGCCGGTTTGATCCACTTTCAGGTGTGAGACTACGGTTTCTGTACCAACGATCAGTTTTTGCCTGATGATATTTGAAACCAGGTGCTCCTGAGCCGGATTGATATGGCCGGTGATCCAAAGTACCCCGATCCTTTCCATAAAAGGGAAAATGATTTGGTTGATGGTCTTTTCTATACCCCGAAGCCTGATATATTCAGTCAGGTTTGCTTCAAAGGCTTCAATATTAAGGTCAACCATCTGCTGGATAAGGTCATTGATCACACGCTCCTGTTGAGCCAGTGCGTTATTGAGGCTAATGATCTTATCATTGATCTCCGTATCAGACATGCGATCAATATGGGAAATCTTGTACCCGTATTTATTCAGCAGTGCTATGTTGAGGATCTTTTTAAGCTCCTCATTATTGTAGTAACGGATATTGGTATCCGTACGCTGCGGTTTTAAAAATGAATAGCGCTGTTCCCATATCCTGATGGTATGGGCTTTGATTCCCGTTAAATTCTCCAGGTCTTTGATGGTAAATGCGTTCATAATGTAATTACAACGCAGTTACGGAAACTTTGTTTAATTAAAGGAGATAAATGTTTAACAAAAGGAAAATGGCTTTCCGGAGCGCTTATAATAAGTGGTTCAAAACACCTACTTCGTCCATTAATTTGGCCAGTGAGGGGGTAAATGAAAGTTGGCGGAGATTTTCCAAATGCCTGTCGTGATGGAGATCGGTACCCAGGTAATCCGTCAAGCCCTTATCAACAAGATACTCGGCAGCCTGGCGCACCGAACTGCCATAGTAACCGCTAAAGGAAAGAAGGTTGGATTGGAAAAGACAGCCCATGGCTTTTATCTCGGCATAATGTGCAGGCTGATGATGGTAAAAAGAATACCGTTCCGGATGCGCAAAAATCGGCTGGTACCCGTTCATTTGCAGGTTGAACAACACTTCTTTTAAGTGTATAGGTTCGCTTACGAAGGATATCTCAACCAGCACCATTTTATCTTTTAAAGTAAGGAGTGATTCTTTTTTTTCCAGCATGTCGTCCACATTGCCATCCAGCAGGTATTCGGCGCCAAAACGAATTTGAGAATCGATCTTCTTCGATTTCAGTTCGTCTTTCAGGGTATCATAAGCTGCCTGTATGGTACCCCGGTTGTTGGGGTAAAGGTCTTCCATGACGTGGGGAGTAGCAATAAAATTCTTATATCCCAGATCTTCCAGGCCCTTGATCAGTCGCAATGAAGTCTGCAGGTCAGGTGAGCCATCATCAATACCCGGAAGCAGGTGGGAATGCATATCCGTTTCCAGGCGATGGAAAGGAAAAGGAACTGATTTCTTTTTGGAGAATAAGGATAACATAATTGTACACTAATCCATAGGTTTAACGGATTTGAGGGGCTTTAAGTACAAAATCCGCATATACTTTCCTTATTCCTTCTTCAAGCCCGATCGAATGTTTCCAGCCAAAGTTATGGAGTTTACTAACATCCATAAGTTTTCTGGGCGTGCCATCCGGTTTGGTGAGATCGTGAACGATCTCACCCGCGTAGCCTGTGATCTTTTTGATCAACAAGGCCAGTTCCCCGATTTCTATGTCCTCCCCGGTGCCGATGTTGATCAGTCCTGCTTCATCATATTCCTGCATGAGGTAAACACAGGCTGCTGCAAGATCATCCGCATGCAAAAATTCCCTGCGGGGTTTCCCGGTGCCCCAGAGTATGACCGAATCTGCACCGGCCATTTTGGCTTCGTGAAATTTACGGATCAGCGCAGGCAGCACATGCGAATTATTAAGGTCGTAGTTATCATTGGGGCCGTACAAATTTGTTGGCATCACGGAAATAAAATTACATCCGTACTGGCTCCGGTATGCATCGCATAGTTTGATGCCTGCAATCTTGGCTATGGCGTAAGGTTCGTTGGTGGGTTCCAGTTCGCCGGTCAGCAGGTATTCTTCCTTTAACGGTTGAGGGGCCATTTTAGGGTATATACAGGATGAACCGAGGAACATCAATTTCTTGACATCATATTGCCATGAAGCATGAATGATATTATTCTGGATCATCAGGTTATCATACAGAAACTCACCTCGAAGGGTGTTATTGGCCAGGATACCGCCAACTTTAGCCGCCGCAAGAAAAACATATTCCGGTCTTTCGGACCGGAAGAAATCATTTACTGCCTGCTGATTTTTCAAATCGAGTTCTGCTGATGTGCGCAACAGGAAATTTGAATATCCTTCGGACATTAATTTTCTGTGGATGGCTGAGCCAACCATGCCGCGATGCCCGGCGATGTATATTTTACTTTCTTTTTTCATTTTTATTTTACCGCAAAGATGAAAGAACGCGAGGATCCGCTATTCATACTGGTTTTTAATTTCAAACCCCGACTCTTTCAATAATTTTTCTTTACGGAAGAGTTCAACATCAGCCGCTACCATTTCGGCGACTAGCATAGGGAGATCGTATTTGGGTTTCCAGCCGAGTTTCGTGTTTGCTTTTGTTGGATCCCCGATGAGGAGGTCAACCTCCGTTGGCCTGTAGTATTTAGGATCCACTGCCACCACCTGCTTGCCAACAGGAACGGGAAATTCCGGATTGGAACTGCTCACCACGGTACCCACTTCATTTTCTTCCCTGCCTGTGAACTCAAGCTCCACACCTATTTCAGCAAATGCCATCCGCACAAAATCACGCACGGGAGTGGTCACCCCCGTGGCCAATACATAATCTTCGGGTACGTCCTGCTGTAAAATGCGCCACATGCCTTCCACATAATCCTTCGCATGTCCCCAGTCGCGGCGCGCATCCAGGTTCCCTAAAAATATTTTATCCTGCATACCCATTCCGATCTTGGCAACACCACGTGTGATCTTACGCGTTACAAAGGTTTCTCCGCGCAGGGGCGATTCGTGATTGAAAAGTATCCCGTTTACTGCATACATGCCGTAGGCTTCGCGGTAGTTCACCGTGATCCAGTAAGCATAAAGCTTGGCCACTGCATAAGGCGAACGCGGATAAAATGGTGTTGTCTCCGACTGTGGCACTGCCTGCACCAGTCCGTATAATTCTGAAGTGGATGCCTGGTACACTTTTGTTTTTTTAGTCAGCCCCAGCAGCCTAACAGCTTCGAGTATGCGCAATGTACCGATGCCGTCTGCATTGGCTGTATATTCCGGCGTTTCAAAACTCACGTGTACATGGCTCATCGCCGCGAGGTTATAAATTTCATCCGGCTGTACTTCCTGGATGATGCGGATGAGGTTGGTACTGTCTGTAAGGTCGCCGTAGTGCAGATGAAGCTTCACGTTCTTCTCATGCGGATCCTGGTAGAGGTGGTCGATACGCTCTGTATTAAAAAGCGAACTTCTTCTTTTGATACCGTGCACCACGTATCCTTTGCTTAATAATAACTCGGCGAGATAGGCCCCGTCCTGGCCGGTGATACCGGTAACTAAAGCAATTTTGCTCATGCTTGATTGATTACTATGATTTGATAAGGTATTGTGTGATCTTTCTTAATGGTTTCAGGTACAAAGTAAACCAAAAAGGCTGAAGCCCGTTGATCTCCCAGGCCTGTTTATCTTCCTGGTTGGCGCGGAGGCGGGAAGCCATTGAACTGTTGCTTGCACCACCAGTGCGCATTTTCACCAGCACCTCCGGGATATAGGCCAGCCTGGCGCCATGTTTATGAATGAAGCGCAGCATCAGTTCGTAATCGGCTGCTGTTTTCATGTGCAGATTAAAATGTCCGAACTTCTCGTATAATTCTTTCCGTACAAAAAAGGAAGGGTGCGGCGGCATCCAGCCCCATTTGAAATCACCGGGCTGGTAATTACCCGACTTCCACAGACGGACTATCTTCCCGGTATCGGCAGCATCCACATATTGCAGGTCGCCATAGACACAATCACAATCGGTGTCTGCAAATGCCTTTGCCACTTTTTCCAGTACCTGCTCATCGGCGTAAAAATCATCTGAATTAAGGATGCCAATGATGTCGCCTGTTGCGAGACTGATGCCCTTATTCATGGCATCATAAATCCCTTTATCTTTTTCGCTTATGCACTGACTGATATGAGGGTACTTTTGTACAATAGATAAGGTTTCATCTTTGGAGAGGCCGTCGATGATAAGGTGTTCGATATGTGGATGGCTCTGAGAGCGGATAGACTCGAGCGTATCCGGAAGGGTAGCCGAACTGTTATAGGTGGCTGTGATGATTGAAATTTTCATAAACTTAACCGCAAAGATAAACAGACGCAAAGATGGCCTGTACTAATTATTCAATGACCCTTTCACGAGTTTTTTGTGCAGGGTTACCTGCATATATATGATAGGGTTCCAGGTTACCGGTAGCTACGGATTGTGCGGATAAAACCGCATGCGTGAAACAGGTAACGCCTGGACAAACCAGCGACCTTGCGCCAATCCATACCCCATCTTCCAGTGTAATGCCCTCTACCATCAGGTCGAAAGTCACTTTTTTATAATGATGATTGCCGGTGAGTAACATGGCACCTTGTGATAAACAAACATGTTTACCTATGGTAACCTTTGTGAGGTTGTCGATCCAAACATTTTCTCCGATCCAGCTGTGGTCTCCGATCTCCAGGTACCATGGATACTTTATGTTGACAGCCGGCTTGATGACAATACCCTTGCCAATTTTTGCACCAAATAATTTCAATATGGATACTTTCAGGGTGCTTACCGGCAACAGATATGACTGAAAGAAAATCATATTGACAAAGTACCAGGTTAATCTTTTCAACTTACCTGCTCCGGGATCATACCATTCGTTATTGTATTTGGAAAGATCTGTTCGTGGCTTCATGAATCAGGCGTTTGGATTAAAAATTGCCAGGATTGATTTCTTTGTTTCACTTTTATCAGCATACTGCCTCGCCAATTCCCATGCGCCTGAGCACCAGGCATTGATCCCGGTATTATCCATTTTTACAAAGGTGTTGATAACTGCACTAAAACGACTTTCATCACTTAACGACAAATCCCATCCGGCGTAGTTTCTTTCCAGGTTCCGCCACGGTGTCTGGTCACTGATCACCACCGGCCTTCCCGCAGCCAGGGCTTCAAAAATGGCGTGCCCGAAATTTTCTCCTTTAGTAGGCAGTGCGAAAATATGGTTTGCCAGAATGATCTCTTCAATCTTTTCATGGGCAACATTTTCCAGTAAACTGACCACAATCCCTTCCGAAAGTTTGGTTATCAGCTCCTGGCATGAATTCCAGTAAGCCTGGTCTTCCAATGGAGCGATAACGGTAAGTTCAACTTTTCCGTTTACCTTTTGCAGGGCACGCAGAAGAAGATCCAGGTTTTTGATAGGATGAATGCGGCCTACAAAAACGATCTTTAAATATCCGGGTACTTTGTCGGTTATGGGTAAGAGTGATTTTTGTTTCCCCGGTAAATTACCCGCCCTGAAAAATGCCGCATCCTTTCCGAATACTTTTTTAATATCTTTTTCTTCAGTATCATCCGTTGCATGAAATATCAGTTCCCGGGTCAAACCAAAGCTTTTTAATAACCTTATGAATATTTTTTTCTTTCCGGATTTGTGCGCCAGAGCAGATTCGCGCAGCATACCTCTCGGCGCAAGTACAAGTTTACTGTTTAAAAGGCCCATTTTCTTCATCAGCAATGGATAGATGGTGAAGTAGCGGGAGAACATACTGTTCAGGTATATAAAGTCAGGGGCAAGTTCCCGGGTAATTTTCTTTACCGATGCCCAGGTGAGATATGCGGGTGATGCATAAAACACGTGGTGGTCATTTTTTTGGATCCATTGATCCGCCTGAATTCCAGGATAAGCCTGTGTTTCGCCAAGATCCCTGTCGGTGGTCAGCACAAAAATATCAAGATCGTTTTCCAGTTGATCCGCAAAATTCACTGCAGAACGAATAGGGCCGCCGGCTTTAAAACCAGGTGCGTACCAGTCAACCATTACCAATACTTTGGGTTTCTTCAAAACTTATTTTTTTACTCACTCCCGGCCCCTCTCTTGAAAGAGAGGGGTGCCTACAAATAGCAATTCCTCTGCGGAACTCAGCGTACTCTTTTCTCTGCGCTGGATGTATTCGATTTTCAACTTTCGATTTGATTCTTCTCCATCCAATATTCCAGCACCACAAACAACCACAACTCCGACCACCTGACCGATGGATCATTGTCAAGGAATCTTTTCCAGTATGCTTTGAGGTTAGTGCCGTTTATAAAGTCGCGCTGGATAAGGCGGTCTATACGTGATTCACAAAATGTTTTCAGTTGCTGTTTCATCCATACCTGCCAGGGAAATAGAAAACCCTGTTTTTTGCGGTGTACGATCTCATCAGGCAGCAATGGTTTTACAGACTCTACCAGTAATGACTTTGGATAAACCGGGAATTTAATACTGTCAGGAACCTGCAGCATATACTCCACCAGGTCGTGGTCAAAAAATGGTTCCCGAACTTCCAGTGAAACCGCCATACTCATCTGGTCTGTATCTTTCAATAAGGTTTGTTGTGTATATCCAATATATTCTGCTGCAGAAACCTGGCTCAGCAAAGGTAATTTTTCAAAGACAGGCTGATGGGCACTTAATTCTTTATGCAAAAATGATTTCCCATTCCAGTCGAGGCTGGTAAGCTCATTGATCAGCACGGGAGAAAGTATCCGCCTGAATTCCGGATATACATTACTGATGGACATACGGCTGGCAGACAAAAGAGAAGCGATGCGATGGTTTTTTCCAGAGCGGGTGCTGTTGAGTATCCCGGCGGCTGTTTTACGAAGCAGGCCGGTGTTATCAAATAAGGTTTTTCTTTTTTGTAATTGCAGGTATTGCTTGAAAAAAGGATACCCGGCAAACAACTCATCTCCCCCGACGCCGGATAATGCAACAGTAATACCTGCATTGCGAATGGCTTTAGATACGACATAGGTATTAGGGCCATCCGCGCTGGGAGAATCCATTGCGTTGAGGGCATTTTCCAATTCATCTAAAAATACTTCAGGTTTCAACCCGATAGTTGTGTGGTTGGTATTGAATTTCTTCGCTACCATTTTTGCATATACTGCTTCGTCATATTCTTTTTCTGAAAATGAAATATTGAAAGTGGCAGGACGAGCCGTAGAAACCTCAGCCATCAGGCCAACCACTGTACTTGAATCAATACCCCCCGATAAAAAGGCCCCTACAGGCACATCGCTCACCAGCCTTCTCTCTACAGCGTTGCTGAGCAACTGGCGGATATGTTTTTTAACGGCAGGCACATCCTGGAAATCAGCATCCGGTTGATTGGAACCCAGGGACCAGTAAACTACTTTTTCCGTCCTGCCTTTTACAATTTTAAGGTATGATCCGGCTTCCAGTTGCTGAACACCGGCAACAGGGGAAACCGGGTAACCGAATGACTGAAAAGAAAAATAATCAGCCAGGGCATCTTTATTCAATTTCCGGGGCACCAGCCCGCTGGCCAGTATCGCCCTGATTTCGGAAGCAAAAACAAAGACCTCGTTGTCCTGGTAATAATAAAGCGGCTTAACACCCATACGATCCCTGCAGACATAAAAAGCTTCCTCCTGCTTATCCCAGATGGCAAATGCGAACATGCCTTTCAGCTTGCTGATAGCTGCCGGGCCCCATTTTGCAAATGCGGCAAGTAATACTTCCGTATCGCCAGTTGTTTTAAAAGGATAATCAGTCAGCTGGTTTTTAACTTCCTGGAAATTATACATTTCGCCGTTGAACACGATCACATACCGGCCCGACGCGTCGAAGAAAGGCTGATTGGCAGAAGTGGAAAGGTCGATGATGGAAAGGCGGCGATGACCGAGGCTTACTTTATCATCATGATAAAAGCCATCTGCATCAGGGCCACGGTGAGACATGGCATTACACATTTTTTGTGTGATGTCCTGTTTTTCACGACCGCTATGCTGCAATAATATTCCGGCTATTCCGCACATATATTGTCAAAAATCTTTATGATGGTATACACTAAAAACCTATTGATTTTCAGCAATTTTTTTGTACAGTGTATAATACTGATCAGCTATTGTATCCGGATCAAATCTTTTAATGTTTTCAAAACCGCTCCGGATCCGGTCTTCCCGAAAATCATCATCCTGGATAATTCTTTCGACTCCCTTCCGGATAGCCGGTATATCATGCGGATCAACTATCACTGCAGAATCCCCGGCCACTTCTGGCATAGAATATACATTACTGGTAATTACAGCTCTTCCAACAGCCTGGGCTTCCAGGATAGGCATACCAAATCCTTCATAAGTAGACACGAGGGAAATAATATCTGCCTGTTCGTAGCGGTCAATTATTTCTTCATTGGTAAGACCGCTTTCGTAAACAAATTCAACTTTATTCTTCCTTAGAAGTTCTTCGTAAACTTCGTTACGCTTTCCAACAATGTGCAGGAGGCAGGAAATGCCTTTTAAAGCCTCAATGAGATTTGGAATATTTTTATTGGGGGCAGTTCCTACCTGTAATATTCGCGGTTTTTCTTTATTAAAGTTCTTTTTTTTATACCTGAAAGCAGGAGAAATGGCAACCGGAATGACCACAATTTTATCCGGATCGCAGGGATGGTGCTTTAATATTTCCTTTTTGGTTGATTCAGAAATGGCGGTCAGAAAACGGGCTCTTTTTTCGGGGAGGGTCAGCCAGAATAATTTCAGGAGACTGTATTTCAACCCCGAAGAATTGTTGAGGTGAACACAATCCAGTATGGTATTGATCGTATGTTTTTTATTCAGCAGCAAACCAAGGTAATTAACATCACCGGTTATATGGTTTACCTGTCCCTGCTTCTGGTATGCTTCCAAACAGGCCGCCAGACGTTTTATAAGGCCGGAGCTTTCATATTTGGAAACAACAATTGAAGCTTCAATTTTATCTTTTAAGCGTTTCCTAACATCTTCAAAAATAAATTCAACGCTGTAATTTCCAACATTCCTTGGCTTACGGTGAAAAAACACAACTGCAGGCCTATTCCCTTCAGGATTTTCCATAATTAATTTGCTCTTCTTCAATTATTTTATCCAGTACATAGGTAAAGTCAAGGTCGTAGTGCCAGTTCAGGTTTACCCTTGCTTTTTCGCTTGAACCATATATATCTTCAATTTCGGTTGGCCTGAATAACCTGGGGTTTATTCGTATGAGTGTCCGATCCAGCTGCAATTTATCAAAAACATAATAGACTATATCTTTCAATGATACGGAGCGCCCGGAACTGATCACATAATCGTCGGGCTTATCCTGCTGCAAAAGCATCCACATAGCCTCTACATATTTTTCCGACCAGCCAAAATCACGGCGTATATCCAGGTTACCAAATTCCAAAAAATCTTTCGCACCATTTTTGATGTCCAGAGCACCCCTTATCAGTTTTTTGATAAAGAAATTTTCCCCCCGCAGGTAGGATTCATGATTGAATAAAATACCACTACTGGTATATAGGTTGTACGATTCACGGTAATTGATACATATATAATGGCCGGTAACTTTTGAAATGGCATAAGGGCTCAGGGGATGAACATGTGACTCTTCCGTGATAGGCAACTGATTTACTTTTCCAAACATTTCGCTGCTCGATGCCTGGTAAAAACGGATAGATGTATTTACGAGCCTGATCGCTTCAAGCAAATTGATAACAGAGTTTATATTGAACTCCATTGTACCAATTGGTTGCTGAAAAGACAGGGAAACTGAACTCTGTGCCGCAAGGTTATAAATTTCATCCGGCCTAATGGCTGAAATAATATGCAAAACCTGCGACAGGTCACGAAGGTCACATTCCATCAGTTCAACTTTGTCCAGTATCCCCAGGTATTTTAAACGATCCAGGTTTGAGCCCGACTGAGAGCGGATCAGTCCTATGACCCTATACCCTTTTGAGATCAAAAGCCTGGACAGATAGGCGCCGTCCTGACCGGATATACCTGTAATAATTGCAGATTTCAAATATTTAGTTTAAGATGAAGAAAATATGTATGATTACAGTGTTGTATTTGAAAACATTAAAGTCTAAAATCGTATCATCCCAAATCAATGCGGTTATTTCTAATTGGCCTGGCAACAACCAGGATCTGGCTCCCAAAAAATCCTTTTGAAATTCCCTTAAGAATTGCAAACAGGAATTGCTGAATTTTCCTGCTGAAAATCTTTTTAGTTATGCGACCAAAGGGCAGTTCACCGCTAACATCTGCAAATTCAATCTCATACCCATTTTGTTTAAAAAGTTCTTTAGCTGTTTTAAATGTATACCACCTGAAATGTGTATAATCCCAAACGCCCGCTTCCTGGTGGTTAAAATTACCTGCTATGAGTTGTAAGCGCGACTGGTAATGCATAATATTAGGAACTGCCACAATAATTTTCCCGTTTTCGGAAAGTCTCTTCTTTAAGTCACTTAATAATGCCTGAGGGTAACATATATGTTCTAAAACATGCGAAAGGACCACAATGTCATATTGTTCCTTCATATTACCGGGCAAGCCCAGTTCAGCATTGTGGACCCAGACATTACGCACAATGTTTTTTACAGCTTCTTTTTCGGTATCAGAAATAGTAATACCATCAACGATATTCCCTTTTTCAATCAGTTGCTTTGCGTTGTCGCCGGCACCGCAACCGATATCCAAAATGACATGTTTCCCTGATGGCACAAGGGATAAAACTTCCATATTCCCTTTATTGCTGTAAATTTTCTCGGATGAAACTTTCATATAATGATATTCAGGAACAAGATAAGTGATATGGGCCGATAAATTGATGATGAAACTTAATCTCACCCAAACCCCTCTCTTCCAGAAAGGGGTGCCTCTCCGCAGCTAATCTTATTGATGTAGCTTTCTCCTCAAACCACAGTTTAGATAAAAAATTCTTGTATAGAAATCCTTTGAGGTACAAATAATCCAATGTTGTGCTATTAAGTTATGTTACAAGAATATCTATTTCCTATCGACGTACTTACACTCTCCGATAAGCCCATTTTTGAATAACAGGAAATAAGGCATATGTGAGGATTGACATTACTACTGTACTAATGAATAGCCTGCCAACCATATATGTGCCATCGGATTCAAAACTCGAAAACGTGAATAAAATGCTTATGACAATCCCGTATCTCAAAAAGAGGTTAAGTTTTTCTTTTGACATGAAATAATTATAAATCCAGCTGATAAATAAAGCAATAAAGATCAGTGGCAGGAACATCAGGATATGCCCAAAATCCACATAGGATTCAGCAAAATATCCCAGGCTGAATGAAACACCCATTTTCCCGGTTGCATATTTCAATCCGGTATATTTATTCGTTTTTAAGGAAGGATCGAAAATTTCTTTTTCCGGAAAAAATGCCCTGGGCAATAATACATACTGAATATTGCTCAACCACAAATTACCGTTTTCATGCGGCGCAATGGCAGGTATCCTCTCCATTACCTTAACAAGATGGTAAATATACTGGATGCGGTATAAAGAAAAACTGATGGATTTTTGGTACTTATCCGAATTCAACTGCTTCAGCTGATCCGCAATATTGCTGAATGCATCTTCTCTGGAAACTGTAACGATCTGTTGCCTCTTACCAGAGCTGAGATATTCACGGTAATCTCCCTTTATCGCCGTCCATGTCATGAAAACAAAAGCCATCACAAATCCCCCAAAAATGATCTTCATAAAATTCCGAAAACTTACAGTCCGGGTGAAACTTAAGATGATCAGGATCAGGTAAAATATGACCACCTTAAAATCCGAGAAATAAGAATAAAAAGAAACCAGGAACTCGTAGGTACAGATGACCCAGAAAATTGTTTTATTCCCTTTGGTTGACCAAAGTATAAATCCATAAATGACAAAAAAGATCCATTTGAGGCCCTGCAACGTAATGAGAATTTGTGCAAGTCCGCTTGCCTGGCCCAAAATAAATCCAATGGAACTTAAAAAGGCAGTAGATATAATATAAAGAATCAGGACTTTTTTCTTATCCCATTTAAGCGCTTCTTTTACGAGGTCCTGCAATGTAAAGCGAAAGTTGATCCGGATGCGTTTGCTGATGATCCAGGCCATTAAAGTAAGGCCGGCCAAAGCTTCCAGAACGGCAACAGAAGACATCCTGAACCTTTCATTAATTCCATATCCCAGGTTATTCATCCAGAATACGTAAGCAATTATCTGTAACCATTGAAAGATGAAACAGAATAAAAAAATGGAAGGCTGGTAGGGCTTCCAGAATTTTTTAATGATAAAGAAAAGAACCAGGAACCCGCAACACAAATAGCCACCGTTTTTCATAAAAACGAGGGAAAGGGAAAAGATGATCAATAGAATCTTAAGGTCCCTTTGAACAAGGACTGATTCCTGTGCTTTTGGTAATTTGTATATGGCGTGGCTAGGATACAAAAAGGTCTTCCTCCATTTTCTTTTTAAATAGTTTGTATATCACAAAGTCCTTCAGTAGCAACGGCATATTATCAAAAGCAGACAATTGTTGCCAGAAATACCCCCCGGTTTTAAAATCCCCTTTAGCGAATGATTTAAACATCAAAGTCATATAAAACTGAAGCTTCCCTTTTCTTAATTTCTTTATTCCTGCAGCCTTTTCTTCCGGAGAAGAATAACCCATCAGGTAAGTATAGCACTGTAATTCTTCCTTCAGGTGGTTAATATAATATTTTTCCTGCCTGCTCAATTGGCCTTCATGCCTTCGTAGGCTTATGATTTTTTCCCGCATAAACCCAACCGGAAAATGTTCAGCGATCCTGAACCACATTTCTGTATCCCCGGCGATTTTCATGGATTCGTTGAACATACCCACCTTATCAAGTGCAAACCTGCTGATGGTAACATTGGCAATATTTCCTGCAATAGAGCCGGTGTGAAAAGCAATCCGGGTATGCAGTTCCCTTTTAACTATTTCAGGGGTCCTGTCTATCCAATCTGTTTCAATTATCTTACCTGACCCGTCTATGATGGTTACGCCTGTATAACTGAATCCTATTTCAGGATGCTGTAAATGAAATTTGTCAATACTGCTTAAACAGGATGATGACATTATATCATCCTGGCTCCATAATTTAAGGAGCGCCGATGATGTACTTGTAATTAAATGATTCAGGTTAAAGAACAACCCTTTGTTTTGAACATTTCTGCTCAGGTGTATTTTATCTGAACGGATCGATAGCAGATATTCCCAGCTTCCATCAGTGGAACAATCATCAAGAATATGAATATCAAAATTATCAAAATCCTGTGCCAATAAACTTTCAACAGACTCCTTTAAATAAGGGAGCCCGTTATAAACCGGCAGGAGTACACTTATTCTAACCATTAACTTCTTGTGATATTAAACCTGGTCACTATTTAATTTATTTCTCTCCGGGGTGCATCTGTTCTCCCATGTATGTGGTATCAGTACTGGCTGGGACTTTCAACAAACATAAGGCCACAGTGAGCCGCTCTGCACACGTCTCGGTTCGTGTCTTCACGGAACGGAAAACGAGATTTTTCGATGATGGTTCGTGAAGAGAGGCTGACCGAGAATATATTTGAAAGCCCTGAGAATGTCTTAAACGGCATTTATTCTCCATCCCCTATTCGATAGGTCTTTAATTCTCGCTAATCCTATCATCACGAACCGGAAAACGGAATTTAAAGCTTGATGATTACCAATTAAACACTGCGTATCTAACTCGATATCAAATAGATAAAAACTGATTGAAATGTCTATAAGAATATCGCCCCGCTGGGGCTCGAATACAAAAATGCTTTTGCTGTTCTGCCTCTCAGCTCCAGAGAAGTGGTATTCTTGTAGAAAACATTTTAGTGTTCAAGGGATCGAATACAAAATACATTCTTATAGTTGTTTTGCAGTTCTGCCTCTCAGCTCCAGAGGAGCGGCATTCTTGTAGAAAACATTTTAGTGTTCAAGGGCTCGAATACAAAATACATTCTTATAGTTGTTTTGCAGTTCTGCCTCTCAGCTCCAGAGGAGCGGTATTTTTGTAGAAAACATTTGAGTGTTCAGGGGAGCCCCAGCGGGGCGACATTATTTTAAATCCTTATCGTCACTAATGAATGTGTCATCTTCAAAGAACTTTTGCCCGAAACGGGAAATATATACTCGTGAAGACAATAACCATGGCAACATTTGTGAAGACAAGACCATGTCGCCCTATAACTGCCCCAACTTCAGTTTGCAAAAAAAGGAGAAGTACAGATCGTTCTCTGCAGTCCTCCATTTTCCCTCTGTGGCTCCCTGTGGTACTGAATTTTAAGATTAGTCACTATCATTTATTTATTTCTGAAGATACTTGCACCATTAAGACCAGGAACAACAAAATATTCGAATGTTAAGCACTCTTCAGTGCCAATTGATCAAGAAAATGTATGATATTATTTTCGATTACACCGAAAGTGAATTTGTCAACAATGCGCCTGTTTTCTGCAACGGCAGCCTGGTAAAAATGAGGCTCCTCCTGAAGTTTTATAATAAAAGCGGCGGCTTCCTGAACATCATTGGCATTAATAATTTTACCCGATACGCCATCCTTTATCAGGTCGATGGCCCCACCTGTTTTGGCAGAAGCTATCACAGGAATTCCGGATGCCATTGCTTCATTCAGTGCAAGGCCCCAGGTTTCGCCGGGACCGGCAGAAGGCAGTACAAACAGGTTGGCCAAACGATATATCACAGGCATATCTGTTTGGTTCTGAAAATCAATCATGGTAAACCGCGGATCCTGTCCTGTCTGTTCAAGGATACTTTCTTTTAATTCACCATTGCCTGCAAACAGGAACCTGATATTACGAGAATCCAATGCCTTTGCCAGTGAGACAAGGAACAGCGGGTTTTTCTTTTGTTCAAATTTTCCGGCAAACAGTACCACAAAATCAGTAGCTGCGATGTGTAAGTCATGTCTTAATTGTGCCGCCTTAGCGGTATAAATATCATCAGGTTGTTCAAAGCGTATATTATCAATGGCATGCGGTACATAAACAAGCTGGTCCTTATTTAATCCGTGCGCCAGAAAATATTGTTTATTATTCTCACCCACATAGAGGGCGTAATCAATATAAGAATAGACCCATTTAAGAAAAACCCTGCGCAGCAAAGTTTTGAGGCCACCGCTTTCATCCAGTAAGGTTGAATCGCCCCGGAAGATCACGGGGATCTTTCCATGAAAATATCTGATGGCCCTTAAATGGCTTTTGAAACTCCAACCCATAACCAGGATGGCATCCGGTTTCCATGTTTTTAATTCACTGATCAGTTCAGGATTATCAATACCACCGAAATGATGGGATCCCGGATCAGCAGCGATGTTCTTTACAAAGCTGTAGTCATACCCTTCAAGCAGTGGTATATCCCAGGCTATTTCTTTTTTAAACCCGGGATCATACTTACGTCCTGCTTCTGTTTGCGACCAGGTATAAAATACTTTAAGCACATGTCCCTTGTGTGATGCTAAGCCTTTGAACCAGGGCGCATTATACTGAATGGGATGTGATGAGAGTATTGCCAGTCGCACAAAAGTTCTTTAAGGTTGCATGGCATTATGCAGGAGTTCCGCCAATATCCGCGTCACATTTTTAGCGGAGTATTGCTCAAAGGACTGCATGTTAACCAAAGCCGGATCAAAGTCACGGGCAAAGTTCCGGTATGTTTCGAAAACAGAGATAAAACCATCCTGTATGGCGCCCAGGTTTGCAGGGTCAATGGCAAGGGCTTTTCCTGCACCTGTTTCATTGATCACTTTTAACGCTGTAGAATCTTTATGCAGGACCGCTAAAATTGGTTTTTTGGATAACACCCCCTGAAAAACTTTTGAAGGTGTATAATGCGGTTCTGTACTGCCTAATATAAAAATTCCTTCGGCGGCATTAAGATGAACCAAAACATCCAGGTAAGGTATCCTGGCCGGGTATTCAAAAACAACCGATTCCCAAAGTCCGTATTTGACGGCCATTGGTTTTATATTGTGAGATGCTGCATCATCGGGCCGCTTCCCGGTACCAATAAAATGAAATTCGATACCGGTGAATAGTTCTTTATGCTGCTGAATGGCCGTGAGTATCTGTTCCAGCGGTTCATAGGCTTTTGGCAGCATGGCACCTGCATATACAAATTGAAACAGGCCTGGTTTTTTTTTGAACAGGTAAGGTTTGATATCCATGGAAGCCACAGCTTCATGATCTTCCACTTCACCCCCGTAAGGCATGGCGCCGAACAAGCAGTTTTTTTTAAGTTCAGGATTACGGTCGATCACGCCTTTATAATATCCTTCTGCAACGCCGGTAATGAGGCAGGCATTTTTAACCGCTTTAGGTTCCAGTGTCTTTGCAAGTTTTGTACTGAACCAATGGCGGGAAAATATTTTATCGCTTCCCGGGAAATGATGTACCCAGGGATCAATATAGTCGATACCATATTTCACTCCTGTTTTCCGATGCAGGTAAGGGCCCACCAGGGAAACATAAAAAGAGGGGATCGGGATATATACAAAATCGATATTTTCTTTTTGTACAAGTTCCAATGCTTTTTTCCGCAACTGGAAAAATGCGCGTAATCCAATATCACCGATCAGTCTTGGTTTTGTTACACCAAACGCGGCCACCTTTTCAATATGCTGGTCACCGGGAATGAGTTTATGAAGGTTCCGGTCCAGCGTCTCTTCATAATACTGCTCATTCACAGTTAGGATAACCGGTTCCCAGCCAAATGAAGGCAGGTGCTTGGCAAATAACCGGCTTCGGTGGACAGCCGCCAGGTTGGAAGGCGGATAATGCGGCGAAATGATGAGGATTTTTTTCATTTGACTGTTCCCTCCCAAAAAGATAAAATTCTCTTTGATTCATTTTCCCAGCATTTATCCTTTACTGAATAATATCGTTTTAATTTGTTCTTCCTGATTGTTTCCAGATTTGAAATAACTTCCATTAACAGGTTGTCAAAACTTTTGAGTTTATTGTCAAATATTGTCCCATTCTCCGGAAACGCACGTAAAAAGTCCTTTTGTGCAGGCGTATCTGTTGCTATTATAAATAAACCGGATTGCAAGTATGCCAGTATTTTATTAGTCAGTGCAAGTTCCCTGTTTCGGTCAACTGCCACATCAAGGGCTAAACCAATATCGTAGTTACTAAAACTATGATGCAGATCCTTTTGACTCTTAGGAGGGTGAATAAAAATATTCCGGGAATCTTTTAAATATTCAGATTCAAATTCTGCATCAAGATTACCGATAAGGTGTAATTCTATTTTTTTACCTGCAGCTTTTATGAAAGGTAAAATATGTTCTAACCCGCGACCTGCGTTTATATTTTGAGAAAACCATACCATCTTTAAAGGCCCGTTGATTATTGAATCAGGTATGGGAAACTCAGCACCTGGAAAATAATTTAAAACAGTGAACCAATTACTGGCCTTAAAATTTAAATCACTTTCAACTTCGGTCTTAATCAATGGTGATGCGAAAGATACGTAATTGGCATTGGGCAAACAATTTGCCATCATCTTTTTAATAGCAGAAGAGAGGTGTCTATCATTTGATTCACCCGGATGATAATCTTCCACATCAATGCCAAGCTTTATTTTGTTCCTTTTTGCAAAAAGGGTGGCAGGATAAAATGCAGCAGGATTGTGGACAACCACCCAATCAAAGGTTCCGGACAATTTTCTTAAATGATTTGAGATCAAATAAGATCTTTTCCCTGTAGCCCATGAAACAAAGATGGGGAATGTAAAAACCTTTGTAACATATCTTGCCGCTTTTTCTAATAATGAACTTCCCAGCCAGGTAAAAAAAGGATGCCGGCCGGCGGAAATTCTAATAAAATGTACATCCTTGTATGTGGCTTGAATCTCTGTCTCCATTTTTTCACTCCAGTTTCCTAACCTGAAAAGTATTACCGTTATCTTAAAACCATTCTGCCTGGCAAGATCCATTTCTTTACAAAGCCGTGGATTAGTTGCGAGATTATTGGTTGTAATAAAGAGTATGCTTAAAACTGGCATTTATATTTCGCGATTGGCAATCATCCCTTCAATTCTATCAACCTGGCTTGAATATGAATTATCAACAGCAAACCGGAGCCGATTCTGTATAACCTCAATACTCTCTCCGGATCTGATGGCATGCAAAATACTTTTAAAAAAAAACGGAAAATCTTTATTTTCCATTGAAGGCATCATGTTCAAATAATCGGTCCCCTTATATGAGCTTACATGATGGGATATAACAGGTTTACCTGTTGAAAGATATTCAAGAATTTTATGAGAATTAGAACCATCCCATAGAACATCAACGCCAAGTTTCCAGCATAGCCAAAAAAGATCCGCCTCTTTCATCTGTTTTTGTAATGCTGCACTATTAACAACGCCCCGCAGTTCAACATTTGGGCATCTCTCCAGGAAGTCAATAAATTCATCGGCACCCTGATCCTGCATCCCGCCAAGATTGAGTTCAGTCTTTTTAAAGGATCCCCAAAAAATAAATTTTACATCAGGATTGTCTTTGATCACCTGCATCATGATTTCCCTGTCAAGGGCCTGCATTCGTAAATTTCCGGTATATCCAGCCACAAGACCGGCATTGGATTTTAAAGGCAAACCACCTGATAAAAATTCTTCGGCGCTCTTTACAAATTGACTTTGCAGACCATGATTGATCTGGATCACATTGTCATAACGTTTTTTGATCCGTTGATAAATGGTATCAGATACAGCCAGTGTAAGTAATGACGAACCAATCTCAGGCGGAACTTCATCATAAAAAAACTGGTCAGCTGCAAAATAAATATTTACCGGGGCACCAAACCATTTCAGGTTTTCAAACAGGTATCCATGAAAGCACCAGACCACATCCGGCTTTTGGGAAATTTTACTGACCAATAGCTTAACCTGCCGTTTCAGCAAAAATCTATAAACGGCATGGGGCAAAAAACGTTTACCCCTGAAAACAGGCTTATACCTGACAATGCTTATCAACGGGTGATCTGTACAGGGAGATACCAAAATTCCCTTAAGCGACAGATCCGGAGGTTCAATAAAAAAAACCCGGCAATTTCTTTCTGCCAGTTCAAGTGCATAATGATGCTTACTCACCTTCATTGTACCCCATCTCTCCGGGGAAATGATATATACCGTTTTATCCCTGAACCGGAACATAAGCAAATGACTGGACCAGTGAAGCTACTTTTTCAATTTGTTCCGTTGTTAATTCTGCATATAAAGGCAGGGAAAGGATCTGCGACTGGTTGGCAAATGCCGCCGGAAAATCTTCCGGTTTATGGTTGCGATTTGCATAACAAGGCAGGAAAGGCAGTGCGGTTGGATAATGAACCGCCGTTTCTATCTCCTGTTCTTTAAGTAACTGCGCCAACGCTTCTCTATTATTGGTCCGGATAACATATAAATGAAACACATGCCTGTATCCTTCTTTTATGACCGGCGTTTTTACGGCTGCGCCATGTAATAGTTGTGTATATAATGCCGCATTATTGATCCTGGCTTCGGTCCATTTTTCCAGGTGAGGGAGTTTGGCAGATAATATGGCTGCCTGCAATCCATCCAGCCTGCTGTTTCGTCCTTCAATCAGGTGATTGTGTTTTCCTTTCTGGCCATGGTTGGCGATCATGCGCACAGTTTCTGCGAGCCCGTCATCATCAGTGGTCATACACCCTGCATCACCATAGGCGCCTAAATTTTTCCCGGGATAAAAACTATAACTGGCCGCATGGCCGAAAGTGCCGGCTTTTTTCCCATTGATCATGGCGCCATGCGACTGTGCGCAGTCTTCCATCACTTTGAGGTTATGTTTTTCAGCAAGCTCCATGATGGCTGGCATATTGGCCGGATGGCCGTATAAATGTACGGGGATGATCACTTTGGTTCTTGGCGTAATGGCAGATTCTATCAAGTCCACATTGATGGTAAAGTAATCAGGTTCTACATCTACAAATACGGGTAACGCTCCTACATTACCAACCGCTTCTGAAGTACTGATCCAGGAGTGAGCCGGTACGATCACTTCATCCCCTTCGCCGATACCCCATGCTTTTAATATGATCTCGAGCGAATCTGTGCCATTGCCACAGGCAATAACATGTTTAACCCCCAGGTAGCCTGCGAATGAATTTTCAAAATCCTTAATGGCAGCGCCACCAATATAGGATGACTGTTTAATGGTCCGTTCGATGGCAGTATCAATATCACTTTTGATTGTCTGGTACTGCGCATAAAGATCCACGAAAGGAATTTTCATATTAGGAATTTTAGGATGCTTATTTAAATGGGGTTAGCGGTGTTTTTCAGGTGGCGAACAAACAAAGAAATTTCATGGCGAAATAGTTACTTAAAGGGTCGTGTTATTGAATGACCCAATAAAATAAGTTAACAATTGACTAAAAAGTAATTCTGAATCAATCTTTATAGAATTTTATGAAAATAGATCCTTCACCCTGTCAACCGAACTAAATGAAATACCTCAGCTACCCGGGTTCAGGATGACAAGAAGCTCTTTTTGTCATGCCGACGAAGGAGGCATCTTCATGGTGAGCATTTATAAGATCCCTCCTTCGTCGGGATGACAAACAAACTTAGGTTGACAAGCTGGGGAAAGATCAGTCATTTGTCATAGTGACTATTTCTCGACCTTTCTTGTCATCCTGAACCCGGGCTTGTATAAAAGAGTTGCTTATGCAAGATACAAGGGTGAAAGATCTTTTATAAAATCAGCGAAATTTTAATTATTAGTTTAATAGTACAAGCCGTTAGTCATCAAAAAAAAATAAGTGACGGTGATATACTAATTACCCGGTGTAACATCTTTAGCAGCAGAATATATTTTATCAATAATTTCCACAGTCTTCAACCCCTCAAAACCATTGGTGGCAATGACACCGCCGTTGGTCAGCACTTCTGCCACATTCTTATACACTTTATCGTGGTTACTCATGGAGCCAAAGTACTTGCCGTAATTATTGGGAGGATTACCCGGTGGCAGGTCTTTGATCTCAAAGTTTTCAATGCTTTGGTATTCCAGTTCATTCAAATACTGGCCGCCGATCTTAACAGTCCCTTTCTCCCCAAAGATGGTAAGCGAGCCTTCCATATTCTTATCAAAACTATTGACCGTATAATTGATGGTACCAATGGCGCCATTATAAAATTTAAGGCTGATGGCACCGGTGTCTTCAAACTCAATGATACCTTCATGATGATAGTTTCCGCTGAAAGCATGCACTTCTTTAACATCCCCTACGATCCAGTATAAGAGGTCAATGAAATGACTGAACTGGGTAAACAGTGTACCGCCATCAAGTGCTTTGGTACCTTTCCAGGAATTCTGGTAATATTCGTTATTACGGTTCCAGAAGCAGTTCAACTGAACACTGTAAATTTTACCCAGCCGGCCCTCGTCAATGATCTTTTTTACAGCAGCCACCGGTGGATTAAACCGGTTCTGTTTTACAATAAATAATCTTTTATTGGCTTTTTCAGCTGCATTGATCATGTCCCCGCAGTCCTGCACCGATAAAGCCATTGGCTTTTCACACAAAACGTGAAAACCTGCCTTGAGGCTTTCAACCGTATGTTGGGCATGTAAACCATTTGGGGAGCAAACAGCTATTACATCTATCTCGGGGTGTGCTGCCAATAATTCATTGACAGAAAAGTAGGGTTTGGCCGAATACTTAACCGCTAATTCATTTGCCTTGGATTCAACAGTATCACAAACTGCCACGAGAGTCCCCGTATTATTGATATGTTCTGCATGGCGCTGTGCTATCCGGCCACAGCCGATGATTCCAAACTTTAATTTATTCATAGTATAAAAATGTATAATTAAATTTTTTTAACATAGAGAAGAAATCTAACTATTCAGATTCAATTTTCTGTTATAAAAATTGAATTATTACTGCGATATAAACTCTCCGATATCATTGATTACTCAATGAGCTGACATTTTAAATTTCTTTTTCAATACATGTACAGTAATCTGTTCATTTTGAAATGACCTTCCGTGGGAGAAAAAACATTTAAGTTTTCATACGTTCAGCTCAATCAATATAATGAAGGTTTAATCTCGCATTTGCTAGTATCTATTATGAATGTAAGGTTGTCCCAGTTTAAATTTTATAAATGCGATTATTTATTTCCAACAATTACTATGAGGCCACGCATAAATCACATTCCCTGAACAGAAAATCTTTAACCAACATTTTCAGGTATTGTAAATACCTCCTGCTTAATTAATTTGGCAGGCACACCTGCCCAAATAGTATTACCTGCAATGCTTTTTGTTAATACAGAACCAGCGGCAACGATTGCGTTTTCACCAACTTCAACACCAGGCAATATTGTCACGTTAGCGCCGATCCATGCCCCGTTTCTAATGATAACAGGATTCAAATGCGGCTTACCCTTCCAGGGCACAGTAATACCCTCTTCAGCATAATTATGGTCATGTGTATATATAATAACCCTCGGTCCTATTGCTACATTTTCTCCTATACTTACATCAGAAGCCAGATCAATTATTGTATAATCTCCAATATTGGTTCCACTGCCAATAGTAAGAATTCCCCTACCAATACTCTCCCTCGAAAAAATCTGGCAATGGCTTGCAATGATTACATTGTCGCTGATCTTTACATCATTAAAAAAAAAGCACCTGCTTTGTGTTTCAATCCGGGAATTATTCCCAAAAATGAAGCGCACATTGGGCGATAAATAAATGCTCACACCTGCTTGCAGGTTTACCTTATTCCCGAATTCTAAACGGCTTCCCATCCCTGCTCCTAATTTGACATTTTTCTCGAGTGTCGCATGATCACCAAATGATATTTTGCCTTTGCCTTCAACTAACAGCGGCCAACTAAGTGAAATCCGTTTACCGAATTTAATCTGGCTTGCACGGAACACCCAATAAAGTTTTCGTATCAACGAGCCTGACATATTTCGGATTAGAGCGAATATTACCCTCATGGGTGATGATTTATTGTTGAACCGTGGAGTTGAAAAAATCGCATAAATAAAGAGACAATAAAACTAAGACCCAAAACAGGGTAAATAAAAGTTTTAAAATATGGACTTGAAAATCAAAATAATTCTTAAGCATTTCTAATATAAAACGATACTATTTTTAACTGGTCAATTGCGTTTTGAAAATTAAATTTAAGCAGGGATATGATCATGGCCCTGGTACTATTACGCTTAATTTTACGTATTATGCTTTCCGTCTCCTGCTTGTTCAATGGAGATTGATCATGTTTGAGATATTTTAACCTCACGCCTTCATACTGTAAAAGAAATTTTCTGAAGTGCCTCATTTCCTGGCCAGGATGAACCCTGTACCAAACAATTCCATCGGGCATCAATACAACAGGAAAATGAAGCGCCAGTTTTTGCCACATCTCAAAATCACCAGCCATACTGATATCTTCAAATCCGTTAACCTTATCAAATGCCTCTTTCTTAATGATAGCAGAAAGTGGAGCCTTATTAAATATGCCAAATACATTATAATGATGCAGATAAGCCTGCCTCGGGCTAAGCATGAAAGGATATGGTTTTTCCACCACCTGAACCAGTGAACATAAACCCCAGCCCGCATCCGGAAATTTCTCCATCATCTGTACCAGCAATTCCAGCCCCCAGGGATACATAAGATCGTCGGAATCTATATATTTTAAGTATTTACCCCTTGCCAGATCGGCACATTTATTCCTGTTGGGAAACTGACCAATATTGGTTTCGTTCTGGTGAATGATGATTTTGGGATTATTCCTGTATTTATCCAGTAGTTCAAGCGTATTGTCTGTAGAACAATTATCACTAATCACTATTTCGTAATCCTGGAAGGATTGCTGTAAAATACTTTCTATGGTTTCTTCAATACTGTCAGCCCGGTTATAAGAAGTAACCAGTACACTTACCATTGGCCCTTGATGATCCATACTCATTGTATCTGACTGTTTTTAAGAGCACCAAAGTTCTTATTACAAAACATTAGCAGAAGGTCTATTTCCTCAATGCTGTTTGACTGCCATTGAAAACCAGCCTGCTCAAGTTTCCTGTTTGATAAAACCAACGGATCATATTTTTTAAGCTCTTGTGCAGTGGGCAACGGAATGTTTACAGAAACCTCCCTTCCTAAGATAAACCTGCACCTGTCTGCAATCAATGCTGTCATCTTTTCTATGGTCAAGGTTTGATTTCCGCCCAGGTTAAACAAGCCATTGGTACTTTTAACCCCCTGGTCATTCATTAAGAAAAGGGCAGCAGCTGCAACATCTGTCAAAGTTATAAAATCCCTCTCCTGTTTCCCGGCTGAATGGAGTTTCAATATCCCTGTGGTTACAGCCTGGCGACATAAATCATTCACCAAAAGTGTCCATCGGTTTACATCAGGCCAAACCGGGTAACCAAATGAATTTGAGAGCCTGACCACAATGCCGTCGATCTCTCCTTTATCACGTGCAGCCAACACAAAATCTTCAAACGCCTTATGGGTTATTGCATAAGGATGAATTGGCCTTGCTATTGTTTCTTCAGTAATTTCACCCTGCAATGGCGCACCATATACATGCGCTGTTGAAAAATAAATGAACTGCCCGACTTTCTGCTTAACAGCTTTATTCAGAAGTTTTAAGGACGCAATGATGTTAAACTCCGCTGCCGCAACAGGATTGGCTGCACAATCGATTTCATTGAATGCTGCAAGATGAATAATACAATCAATATCTTCAGGCAATTGCCCTGCATCGGAAAAAAGCAGGTTCGAGTCAATCAGCTTTACCTTTGTTATATCAAAGTAATCATTAGGCAGTATTTCTGTTTTCCGGGTGGCAATTAACACCTCATATGCATTTGCAGATATGAGCTTTTCCACAATTCTGCCGCCAACATAACCAAGGCCGCCTGTAACTAAAACTTTCTGCATGAAACTACGGCTCTAACTGTGAAAATAAATGTGCAAAAACTTCTTTCCCCTTATTCTCTGCTTCGGCAGGATCATGTTCTATTGAAGCAATATTCAGGAGCATATTCAATTCCGCTCCCACCCCTTCAAAACCAAGCCATACACCCGGTGGTACCGTAAGCCTGCAGTAATTTTCTGGGGAGATCAGAATGCTTTTTACAAACAGATCTTTTCGGTCATCTATAATATAAAACCGGATAGAACCTACTGGGACAATGATGTTCAACACCATTCGGCTATGTTTCTTCCAGCCTTTAAAAGAACCGGACTTTACAATGGAAAAATATGCTTCCCCAAAACCGGTAAAACCCTCTTCAGATTTTTTTAAGGCATGATATATGTCGCCATTTTCATTGGGGATCCGCTTCAATGTTGTCAGCAATATTCCATTATGGATCAGCTGCACCATACCAGTTTTTTTTCTGCAGCCAAGGCAGCATATTCCTTTATTTGTTCAACCGTAAAAGCATACATATCGGGTTGCGGCTGAACAGATTTTTTATACCAGAGTGAAGTAAAACTGGCAGTTTGTTCAAAGTTTAATACCGGCTTCCATTGCAAAAGCTGTAAAGCCTTATCACAGTTAAGTTTCAATAAACCGGCTTCATGAAAAGATTTAGGCGGAATGACTTCATACAGGGCAGATGCATTTTTGTCCCAATATTTTGAAATGGCATCAATCAGTTCAAGGACAGTATGGTTCTGATCCGCGTTGGGTCCAAAATTAAATGGTTCTCCATTCAATTCTTTATTTTCTGCCAGCATTTTGCCCGCCAGCAGATAGCCACTTAATGGCTCCAGTACATGCTGCCAGGGTCTTGTTGATTGAGGGCTCCTGATCTCAACTTTTGACTGTTTACTCCAGGCTTTGATGCAATCAGGCACTATTCTGCTTTCTGCCCAATCACCTCCGCCTATAACATTACCCGCTCTCACGGCAGTTAAACGAATAAGGCTGTCCGGACCTGAAAAAAACGAATGATAATACGTTTTGATCATCAATTCCGCCGCTCCTTTAGAAGCGCTATAGGGGTCCTTGCCACCTAACGCATCAGTTTCCCTGTATCCCCACAACCACTCCACATTATCATAACACTTGTCACTCGTAATCATTACTGCAGTGCAGTCCTTTTTTATGCCCCTTAAGGCTTCAAGGATATTAACGGTTCCCATGATATTGGTACCCATAGTTTCAACCGGATCATGGTAAGACCGAATGACGATGGGTTGTGCTGCCAGGTGAAAAACAAAATCGGGTTGAATGGCCATAAAAATATCCTTCATCTTTTCACCATCCCGGATATCAGCTTCTGTATACCTGATTTTTTCTGCCAGTCCGTTTTCTTCAAAGAGCGATAATGGCCTGGTTGGAATGCCATTGGAAATTCCATAAACCTCTGCGCCCATTTCCAAAAGCCAGGTACAGAGCCATGATCCTTTGAATCCGGTATTCCCGGTCACCAGCACTTTTTTATCCTTATAGCAGCCATTAAACAGCTTTGTCATTTCCATTTTTTCCATTTTGCTTCGTTACCATCCCATAACTCATTGAGTTTTACTTTATCCCGCAGCGTATCCATGCACATCCAGAAACCATTGTGCTGATAGGCGAATAACTGGCCATCTTTGGCAATATTCTCCAGGGGGTCCCTTTCAAAAATACAATCGCTGCGGTCTGAGATATAGTCAAAAACTTCCGGTTCACAAACAAAAAATCCGCCATTGATCCAACCGCCATCACCCTGCGGCTTTTCATAAAACCTTTCCACTTTTGATTGCGGGTCCAGGTCAATAACGCCAAACCTTCCCTCTGGCTGAACGGCTGTCATGGTCAATGCCCTTGCATTCTTTTTATGAAAACGCAACAATTCATTTATATCAACATCACAAACACCATCTCCATAGGTAAGAAAGAAGGACTCATTATTTATATACGGCTTTGCCTGTTTGATCCTTGCCCCGGTCATACTATGGGCGCCGGTTTCAAGCAGGGTTACCTTCCAGGGCTCTGTATGATTATTGTGAATTTCCATCGAATTTTTCGCCAGGTCAATCGTTACATCATTATTGTGCAAAAAATAATTGGAAAAATATTCTTTGATATAGTAACCCTTATAACCCAGTAGTATAACAAACTCGTTAAATCCATAGGTTGAATATATCTTCATGATATGCCATAAGATAGGATGTGTTCCGATCTCAACCATGGGTTTTGGCTTCACAACCGTTTCTTCACTTAAACGGCTGCCAAAGCCACCTGCCAGTATAACAACTTTCATATTTCTGTTTATGGGGTTTTGGGGTTATCCTTTATTTTCAAATATTTATGACAAAGCAGTAAAATTCTCCGGCTAAAGTTCCTCTATGGGAACAGGTGCTGCAGGGGATGATAAAAATCTGCTGTAAAAATTTTTCTCCAGGAAATCATCCCCTTTATGTAAATCTTTATTGAACTGCCTTATAGCAGTGTTTCTGGCTTTGCGGAGATTAATATTATACAATATCCATTTATACTTTTCACTAAGTGTAAGTTTTTGTTCCGTGGCAATTATTTTGATATCCCTGAGGTAGTCAAGTAAACTGTTATTTAAAGAAGGGATCAACTGAAACAGCCTGTATTTAAAAAAGCATTCAGTATACACCCTTTTAAAGGAAAACTCCGGGTTATCAAAATGATAATGATAAACCCGTGCCGCATGGTTTAAAACAATATGCCCTCCGGAAAGCAATGTATCTTTGGCCCATTGGATATCTTCACCAAAGAAGACTTTCCTGAATGGTCTTTCCAAAAGATCTTTACGTCTGTACATAGCAGTTACATCGTCCCAGCCGCATGCCCTTCTTTTTTCCAATGGTGAAAGTCTGTTAAAATCTTCCGGGTCAGAAAAATGAAATTCTGTTATAACCGGTTCCGACTGTGGCCTGAACCAAAAAACAGGATTCATCCTGGGATCATGTGGTACGATTTGATGGCCGCTTACACCGGAAACTTTACTATGAATGAAACCATCCAGTAATTTTTGCAGCCATAGATCATCTGCCGGTTTTGCATCCTGAACGGTAAGTACAACAAATTCTCCCTGTGCTTCCCGAACCCCAAGATTGCGGGTTTCACCGTGGTTAAAATCAGTTTTGCTGATCCGGATAATTTTAACCGGGAACCTGGCAGCAATTTCAAGGGAATTGTCTGTTGATCCGGAATCAACTATAATTATTTCTGATTTATCAAAAAGGGTTTGCTTTACAATCGCAGAAAGTGTCTCCTCAAGCCAGTACGCTCCATTAAAAACGGGTATAACAATAGATATTAACACAGAGTGATCAGGATAAATTTGAGAACTACTATATATTGGCGTATTATTCAATAGATACACAATAAAATACTAACAATGATTTTAGCAATGCGCTAATACCCGAAGGGCTTGTTCGCCGAAAAAGGAGACATTTTCATCGTGCACATTGATAAGATCCCTCCTTCGTCGGGATGACAAACATAGGATGACAATACGCTCTGCTTTGCCATGCCGACGCAGGAGGCATCTTCCTGGCACGCATTGATAAGATCCTTCCTCATTCGGGATGACAAGAGAGCGTCGACAAACAGTTACTTTGCCAAATGACTGGTCTTCCCTCAACCTGTCATCCTGAACCCGGGTGATTGACGAATTTCATTCATTCCAGATGACAGGGTGAAGGCTCTATTTTTGTAAACTTCTTAAAGCTGGCCTCCGATTTTCTCTTCAGTCAATAGTAAACTTAATTTACTGAATGGTTCAATAGCACAACACGATAAGAAATAATGTTTGTTGATCGGGTCACTTAAAGTGATATCTGACCAGGATATGTAATTATGTTTAAAGTGCGTTCAAAAGCAGATGTTGATTTGAACAATTTTGCATACGCAGTTTTTTGTAAAAAGGGAATTTTATACAATTTACTCCTACGCAAGAAAACATACCGAAACAAATATTTTTCCTCCTGCTTATCAAAAAGCGAGAATTTTTGCTCCAGATCAAAAATTGTGCGGATACCACTTACATAATTACTGTTGGCTGCATTCACTAATAGCTCTTTAACCATCAGTTGTAACCCTTTTTTATGTTTAGCAAGCAGTCCCCGTTTTTTTACCAATTCAAGGGTTTGCTCAAGAACCCTTACCCGGCTTTGAAATTTGGGATAAGAATGAAAACCGGTTCTTGAAAGACTAACGTCAGAAATTCGCAAGAATACATCAGGACGCAGGTCTAGTCTTTTACGATAATTTAATGGCTCCAGAAAAGAACGTAAATGCAATTCAACATCCTGCCATAACAATAGTTTTTCATCCCACATTCCAATATCCACAAAACTTTTTTTCTTCCAAAGTGTTCCGGTACCCTGGCAAACGGCATCCCCCATCAGAATCCTGTCTGTATCATCATCAGGCTTTTCGATATTCCAAAGTATTTTCAGATCATCAGGTTTCTTTTTAAACAAGAGCATTGGAAATATTACAAAATCACATTCAGGATATAATTGCATTGTTTCAATTCGCTGTTGCAGGCAAAAGGAAGCCAAAAGATCATCTGAATCCAGAAAAATCAGGTAATCTCCGGTCGATTTTTCAATGGCAATATTCCGGCAGGCACAGGCACCCTTGGGATCACGGTCTCTTTTATAGATTCTTACGCGATCATCCTGGGCAGCGTATGACTCTAACAGGTCCCAACTATTATCCGTACTGCCGTCATCCACAATTACCCACTCCCAGTGAGGATAAGTTTGTGCAAAAATGGATGCGGCTGTTTCACCAATAACATCGGCCCGGTTAAATGAGGGCGTTATAATAGATACTACTTTATTGACCATCCGGTGACTGAAAAATCTGATTATTCAAAATACTTCTTGAACCGTAAAATTTTCGTCTCAAAGTATGTATAGGAAATCCATGCTATTAATAATGCTGCGATAATATGAAACGGCAAAAAAACCAAAGTTGGATTATACCTCATTAACTTTAGAATTATATTACCATCATCATATCCGGAGAAATAATGTGCATGAATCTGTATAAAGTATGGGTCCAATATGGTATAAGTCAAATAATGGAATATATAAATACCGTACGCCATTTGTCCGATTTTCCGAACAAAATTATTTTCCAGAAAATGGCCAAACCTGCCTTTAAAGGAATCAACGGATGTAGTACCTATTGCATAGAGTCCAATAACAGACATGAATATTCGAATAAAATAAGTATCTCTTTCTTCCAGATAATTCAACTTTTTCAGAATGGAAACAAGCAATATTGAAAGCACCATAAATGGCGTTAAATAACCTGCAATTTTTATTAGTTTTTTAAGTAAAGGAATATTCTCCTGCTTTAAAACAGCTATAATTGAACCTGTAAGCAATGCGACCGAACAGGAAAAAGTGTGAAAATAATTATACACCTGAATTTCATGATTGTAATTTATCAGGGCAAATAAAAGTGATCCAATAATAGTCGCAACTACAATATATTTTAATTTATTTCCAGGAGCCAGAAAAATTACAAATGGCCAGATTATATAAAACTGCTCCTCAACTGATAATGACCATAAATGACCTGTAACCGGAACAAGGTCGTGGTAAATGTCATAAAAATTTAAAAGATAAAATAAGCCGTAATATTTATAGGCATCAACTAAATGGAAAAAGAAAATGAATAAAATAAGCCAGTAAAGATAATAAAGCGGAAAAATCCTCAATACACGCCTTATATAAAATATCTCAATACCTCTTTTAAAATTATGTTTATTTCTAAGCTTAATTAAGTTCTCAGTAATTAGGAATCCGCTAATTACAAAAAACAGATCAACCCCGGCCTTCCCTGTAAGAAAATAATGAGAAATTTTTGGTGTAACAAAATGCTGTATTAAAACACCAAAAATACTGATGAATCTTAAGCCATCAATCTGGCTGTAGTATTTTTTATCATATTCATTATTAGATTGATTAACTATTAATTCCACAACCAATTAAAAAGTTTAAATTTCGAGCTTATAAAATTCCTGCTCAAAAGAAATTATTCCCCGTTCTGAATCTTCCAATTAATAAATGGATGAATAACGCCTGGGGGTCTGCTGGCTATTGTTACGCCTAACTGATTATATATTAACTCTGATATAGTAAATGTTATAGGTAAGCCTATAAAAAAGGCTTTAACAAAGGGGATATCAAAATCCACTCTCGCTATATAGTTTCCCGCATTTAATAATTTTCCCGGAACCAGACAAATGCTCTTGTATTTTCCGGGATTACGCAAACGAGATGGAGGCTGAAAATTAAAATCACTTGTGCAAAAAATAACTGTTCCATCAGTAGTCATAACTGAAACGGTTACGCGCAAATCTTTAATGACCTGTTTTAATTCATATTCAATTTCAAAATACAGATCATCGTTGGTTGTCAACAATGTATCCAACCTGCCCTTTTCATCCAGTATCTTCATGGAATTAACCGCCAATTCAGCCGTCGAGGGCCTTTCATCAGCCGCCCAATCGATAAGCCTGTCCGTTTCGCTTCCACCGGATAAATAAGCGTCAATGATATCGGCGGTATTCCCGTCCATTTTCAATGTGCCATGCTGCATCAATATGGCATGGGTGCATAAGTTTTTCACGGCTCCCATATTATGGCTTACAAACAATACCGTGCGCCCCTCCCCCTTACTCACCTGGCTCATCTTACCCAGGCATTTATTCTGAAACTCTGCATCGCCAACAGCCAGTACTTCATCTACAATTAAAATTTCACTCTCCAGGTGGGCCGCCACCCCAAATGCCAGCCGCACATACATGCCGCTGCTGTAACGCTTCACCGGCGTATCAATATACTTTTCCACCCCGGCAAAATCCACGATCTCATCAAACTTGCGGGTGATCTCTTGTTTGGTCATACCGAGAATGGCGCCATTCAAAAAAATATTTTCCCGTCCGGTGAGCTCCGGATGAAATCCCGTGCCTACTTCGAGCAAACTGGCCACCCGTCCCTTTATTTTGATCTGCCCGGTACTGGGTGCCGTTGTCCGGCTGAGTATCTTCAACAAAGTGCTCTTGCCTGCACCGTTTCGGCCAATGATGCCCAGCACTTCGCCTTGCTTTACTTCAAAATTAACGTCCCGTAGCGCCCAGACATAATCACTTCCTCCTTTTTCCGCCCGGTTATTCGCATCACCAATCCGCAAATAGGGGTCCTCTTTCCCCCTTACCTGGTGCCACCAACGGTTAAGGTCATGCGAAATAGTACCCGTACCTACCTGGCCAAGACGATACTGCTTGCTTATATTTTTTGCACTGATGACTATACTCATAGTTATACGGTATCCATAAAGGTTTTCTCTACACGGTTGAATATGACGGTACCTACCAGCATGATCAAAGCCATAAATCCAAAACTATACAATAACCCTGGCCAGCTAAGTTCCCCGGCGCCGAGATAAACTTTCCGGAAAGCTTCCACCAGCCATGACATAGGATTGACAGCAATGAGCCATTTATACTTATCACTGATGGCCGACATGGGATAGATCACCGGGGTTGCATACATCAATAACTGTATGCCAAAGGTGATCAGGAAAATCAGGTCGCGATACTTGGTGGTCAGTGCAGATAAAATGAGGCCAAAGCCGAGGCCAAGGCCGGCCATGATGAATAAAACAATGGGAGTGACCAGCAGGATACCTGTAATGTCCGGGTTAACCGTTGTGCCTTTCACTATAAAATAAACCAGCACTATGGCAAAGAGAAAAAACTGGATGCCAAACTTGATTAGACCGGAGAATACTTTAGATAAAGGCATAACAAGCCGCGGGAAGTAAACTTTCCCGAAAATGTTTGCATTTGTAATAAAAGTATTGCTGGTTGCCGTGAGGGTTTCTGAAAAATAATTCCAGATGGTGATACCGGCGAGGTAAAAGAGGATTTGCGGAAGGCCATCGGTAGATATTTTGGCGATATTACCAAAGATGACCACAAATGTGACGGTGGTAAGAATGGGCTGGATGAAAAACCAGAGGGGACCGAGGATGGTTTGTTTGTAAACGGAAACCAGGTCGCGCTTTACAAACATGACCAACAGGTATTTATAGCGCCAGACCTCTTTCAGGTTCAGGTTAAAGATGCTGCTGCGGGGTTCAATCACCAGGTCCCAGGTATCCGGTTCCTGTAAGGCTATAATGTCTTTTTTCATTGAGTTGAGATCAGCTAATAATGAAACCCCCTGATATTAAACATCAGCAGGAAAATGTTCCGATGGTGTTGAAGGGGTATCTTTTTGATTTTTCGCAGACGGAATAAACATACATCCGTTTATGCGATGCCCCTTGGTTAGCTTTTCTTTAAGAAATTAAAAAGTCCGGATAAGCCTCTGCGCGCCGGCTTTGCTTCTTCAAAATATTCCGTCCCGTAACTGGCGCCGTATCCCTTATACCCGTAGCCGCCATAGCCATAATACCGGCCATATCCGCCCTGCGCCTTGATATCATTGATCACAAGGGACAAACGGGGCAGCCTTTTGTTTACATATATTTCGTCCAGCAACAGGAGTTGTTTCTTGAAGGTATAGCCATGACGCACAATATAGAGGGCCGCATCGGCATATTTACCCAGCATGATCGCATCGCTGACCAGCCCTACCGGGGCCGTATCAATGATGATGTAATCAAAGTCTGCTTTCAGTTTATCCATCAGTTCATCCAGCTTTTCATCCAGCAGTAGTTCCGCCGGATTGGGCGGTACCGGGCCGCAGGGAATGACAAAGAGGTTGTCAATACCTGTAACCGGAACAGCCAGGTCCTCATAAGCCGCCTTGCCAATGATATAATTGGTGATCCCGGTTTTTCGGGGCAGGTTTAGCGTACTCATGATCTTGGGCTTACGGATATCAAATTCGAGAATGGCGGTTTTCTTACCCGTCAGGGCCATTACCGCCCCAATATTTGTACTGATGAATGATTTGCCTTCGCCACTGAAGGAAGAGGTTACCAGTATGACCGCTTTTTCCTGTTTGGGCAAAATATATTGCAGGTTTGTTCTGATGATGCGGAATTGTTCCGCTATAAAACGACGGCTGGTTTTGCTTACCACCAGCGCCGACTTTTCTTCGGAATGGCTCACTTCGCCGGTAATAGGCGCCTGGGTTGCTCTTTGCACGTCTTCCCGGCCCTTCACTTTATCGTTCAGGTATTCCAGCAGGAAAATGAATAAGGCAGGAACCAGCAGGCCAATGAAAAGGGCCGTCATGTACAAACTTTTCCGGTTAGGCGACACCGGTATCCCAGAAGCCAGTGCGGGCTCAATCACCCGAACATTGGAAATGGTGGAAGCTGAGCCAATGGATGTTTCCAGTCTTTTCTGCAGCAGGAAAGAATATAACTCTTCGAGGATCTTTTGCCTGCGGGTGATGTCCAGCAATTGTTTTTCCTTGGCCGGGATCTGGGAAATTTCACGGCTTGCTTCACGGTTGCGGGCGTTGAGGTTGTTAACGAATAACTGGTATGCCTGCCGCACATTGCGCAGGTTCTGCAAAATGTCAATCCTCAGTTTCTCGATGGTTGTTTCCAGGTCAACCACCAGCGGGTTTGCCCTGGTAGTGGTTTTCAGCAGGGTTTCACGTTGCACCTGCAAGCTGTTGAATTCACCTATTTGGAGGCCCAGCGATGGTTCCTCAATACCGAGGGTGGAAGCCACCTGGCGATAAGGATTGCGGGTATCATTGATATAGGCGATGAGGTTATCCACTACCTGTATCTGCACCCCCTTTGTGGTTATCTCTTTTTCCAGTTCAGACAGTGTGCTGAATATTTGCTGTGATTGCTGTTCGGGACTAATGACCCTGTTTTTTTCCCGGTAGCCCAAAAGGTTTTTCTCTACACCACCCAGTTCATCTTTTACTTCGTCCATCTGGACATCAATGAATTTATTTGTATTCTCAGCGATCTGCCTTTTTTCTTCAAGCCCGGCCAACTGGTATTCCTTCATCCACTGGTTGACAATTTCCACGCCAATCCGGGTATTCTCGGTTGAATAGGTAAGCCGGAGGATATTATTGGACTCGCCGGACGGAGCTGCAGATAAGCTGCCTACCAACTGGCCCGCTCTTTGTTCCGCCGGTGCATAGGTCACAGAAAACTGGTTGCTGGCAAACTGCGACAAGAGCAGTGAAGTCCGCGTTAAAATGAACCGCCCGGCATGATTTTCAAATGGCTGGTTGAATAATATAGACTGTCCATCTTCAAATATCTTAAAATGCATATCATCTGTAACGGTAACCGGAATATTAAAAGCTTTGGAAGAATCTTTTAAAGAAAGGATCTGCAGCCGGAAGGGGCTTTCCCCAGAATGTATCTGTGCCGACCTGATCTTTCCGATGATAATGTACTGTACTTCCATACCCAGCGCCTTAACAACCCTCTTAGCCATATTCCTGGAACGTATCATCTGGATCTCGTCGTTGATATTTTTATTGGGGCTGGCAAATAGCATTTCCTCTATCTTATCCGGACGGCTACCCGATGAGGATGGGTCCCTTACCAGGATTGTTGAACTGACGCTGTAAATATTGGGGGAATACCGGAGTTTTATAAAGGCGAGCGTTAAACTGAGGAGTAAAAAAGCAATCACCCAGGGCAAAAAAGGCAGGTATTTTAAAATAATTTCCCTTGGAGAAATAACATGAGTCTGCCTGCCCTGCTCGGATGCTATGGAAAGGTTTTCTTCGTTCATTGACAAGCGGGCTTATTTAAAGATGTTGAAAAGTATAGCAATGGTCGTAACAATCGCCAGGGCTAACGTTATATTCTGACGGGTTTGCAGATCTTCCGGAGTAGCTTTTTTATTATTGGCAGGCACTACAAGAACATCATTCTGCCGGAGATAAAAGTTGGGAGAAGAAAAAATATTGGGGTCCGTGAGGTTGAGGTTGTAATAGGTCCTTTTACCACCATTTTCCCGGATGAGCATCACCTTGTCTTTCTGACCATAAATATTGATGTCTCCAGCCATTCCTAATGCTTCAAGTACGCTTGCCTTTTCTGTAGGAATAGTGAAAACACCAGGACTTGAGACCTCTCCTAAAACGATTATTTTAAAATTATTAAACCGGATTATACAGTAGGGGTTACTTAGTACACCTAATTGCGTCAGCTTTTGTGTTATCAATGCTTCCAGTTGCTGTCTTGTGAGGCCCTCCACCGGCAGCACCCCGATGGCATGCAACCGGATATTGCCGTTATTATCTACAAGGTATCCGGTGGTATTTCCGGAAACTGTTGGCGCATTACTTCTTGCGCCCTGGGGTGAAGCAACCACTGTTCCGCCCCCGGCGGCCTGGTTAAATATGGCCGTGGCTTCCACATTATCGCTGTAAATGACGATACTTAGGATATCCCCTTTTTGAATGCGCTGGTCGGGAATCTGTACATCCTGCAATTGAGTCGTGTCCAGCCCGCCCTGGAAATAAGGTATCGGTTTGGAGCTAAGGCAGGAGGAGAATCCGGTTACTATAGCCATCAATACTATGGCAATACAAAAAGCCGGGATAGCCGGCTTAAAAGTTTTTGTGGTATGGCGTTTCAGGGAAGTTGTGTTATTCATGAAATGGGAACCAGGTTTGATTTTTCTATTTGTGCCACGAGCTTATAACCAAGGCTTTCAATCACCACTTCCACCGTCTGATGCAGCACCCGCTGTACCATCGCTTCCTTGTCCATCAGTACGCCGGTGCGGATCAGCACTTTGTCTTGGGGTTGAAATTCCAGCGACTGCAACTGCACGTCCTGGTATTCGTTCAAAAAACGGCGGATATCTTCGATTTCTTTTTCCTTAATTACGGCTGGCTTACCCTGCCAGTACACATAGTTCAGCACCCCGTCAACCATCCGCACCCGGGTTTGGTCCTCTTCGGGCACATGCACAAAAACATAGGACTTAAAAAGCGGCTCTTCTACCAGTTTTATTCTGTCGCTCCACTGCTTGCGCACTTTGTTGAGCGGGCAGTAAGATTCCAGCCCGCGGGTTATCATGGTTGCATGAACCTTTTTTTCCCAGCGGGGTTTTGTGTAAACAGCGTACCAGTTTTTTTTGCTTTCCATAGTTTTGGGGATGGCTTCGCCACCTCAGTCCCATACATATTTTTTCAGCGGGGGACCGATCAATGACTGTTTAATATAAGTTGCCCTTTTCCATGACAGTGGAAGATACCTTTTGGATTTCCTTAAACCAGGTTAGATGGCAGACAAAGGGCGTATGGCGATTGAATGACAGGACGCTTATATTAGGCGCAAATATAACGCATTATACATAAACTTAACGCCAGGCAACTATGGACTTCAGGGTAATTCTATTACCCTTTCGTCCTTCAATATATACCCTTTTTTCTCAGCATCGCACCAGGCATTTCCACTATCATCAAAGAGCAGTTTTTCTCCTGTTTTACTGATCCATCCTATCTGCCTTGCGGGGTTACCCACCATCATGGCATAAGGCGGAACATTGCGTATGATCACCGCACCCGCTCCTACCAGGGCATAGGCCCCGATCTCCACCCCACAGACAATGGTGGCATTGGCGCCAATAGTGCAGCCTTTGCGCAGGTATGTGGGCCTGAACTCTGTTTTTCTTTCGATGAAACTGCGGGGATTGATCACATTAGTGAACACCATGGAGGGACCCAGGAAAACATCATCTTCCACGATCACCCCGTTATAAAGTGAAACATTATTCTGGATCTTGACACCATGGCCAATTTCCACTTTATGATCGATGAATACGTTCTGCCCGATATTGCAGCGTTCGCCTATTACAGCGGTGGGCATCACATGGCTGAAATGCCATATTTTGGTGCCTTTTCCTATACGGGCACCCTCGTCCACCACCGAACTGGTGTGGACAAAAAAATCATTTTCCATTATACTTCTCTTATAGTTGGTTTCTAAAGCAATCGTTTAACGGGCAAATTACTACTTTTAGTGTGTAAAGCCCTGAAAATGAACGAACGTTTTTACCAATTGGGGGTATTAAACGGGCAATACAATTTACCGCAAAGGCTTCAGGGCAGATCATAATTCGCCGTTGTTGGTTTTGCGCTTAAATTTTGGAGTGATATTGTTTTGAATAGCAGCGCGCACCAACAACCCGGGAACTGGCTTTTCATCCTCTTAGTCAATTACTTTTTTGTCTGAACGTGGATTTGGGGGGATTTTTGAGATTTTTATGATTTAAAGACAAATACATTTTACCGCATAGGCTTCAGGGCTGTTAATCCCCTTAATCAATAAAATCCCCCCAAACCCGCCTGCCGAAGCGTGCGGTGGGCAGGCCTGTCCGACGGAGTGCAACGGCGGCGGATCACAGTTCAGACAATACCGAAATCACAAGCCGCTTCGAACTTTTGACAATTGAACATAATCATCCCGATCCTTCGGCCTGCCGGTCTTTTCTTTGTTGATCAGCAAATCCAGGTAGCTGATGAAAGTGATCAGGACACCATCAACTTCCGTTTCAGTCCTTCTTTTATATTGTTCATCAAAGTCAGTGGGATCGTGACCGGGGATCACAGTCATGAGATCAACATACATCCCGTCGTCCATTATGATCTCACAATAACCTGCCAAAATAGGGACCCTTAATAATTCCTCGAATCTGCCATATTCCAGATTGTCGAGTGCTTCTATAATCTTTCGCCTGTTTTCGATGGTATCCTGCAGGTAAATACCTATGTCGGCGGTTGTTCTGCTATATCCATAATGGTTTACGGCATAACCCCCTACTACCAAAAACCTTAAGCCGATGGTATTGAATACATCGAGTAAGTTTAGTACTTCAGCTCTTTGTTGTTCCGACACAAAATTTAAATGGAAATATTAATCATCTGACCTGCGTACCCTTCTGATCAGCAAGCCCCTGGCCTGCGGTGCTCCAAGATTCTTTTTGCCTGACATTTTCAATGCAAACCTGTTCAACCTGAGCAGATCATGGAATCGCTCTTCAGCCGTTTTATTCAACTGTCTTTTTATTCTTTCCCGGATAAGATCAACCGGAACTTCATGTATGATGAGTCTGGACATTTTTATGTAAAGTGATATTCAGGCGACTGTGAAACTTATTTGCCATAAACAGCTTAGCTATAACTGTTACAGCAAATTACTACATTTAACCTGACAATCCCCCGAAAATGAACCAACGATTTTACTCCCTGGACGTATTCCGGGGCGCCACGGTAGCGCTGATGATCCTCGTAAATACCCCGGGCAGCTGGGCGCATATCTATGCCCCGCTGAAACATGCTTCCTGGCACGGCGTTACCCCCACCGACCTGGTTTTTCCGTTTTTTCTATTCGCCGTGGGCAATGCCATGGCGTTTGTGATGCCGAGGCTGGTGGAGGGCGGGCCATCGGTTTTCTGGAAAAAAGTCACTAAACGCTTCCTGCTGATTTTCCTGATCGGCCTCCTGCTGAACTGGTTCCCTTTTGTGCGCTATGATGCCGATGGGAACCTGGTGATGAAATCGCTGGCAAACCTGCGCATCCTGGGCGTGCTGCAGCGGATCGCCCTTTGCTATTTCTTCGCTTCAATCATCGTCTATTATTTCAAATCACGCGGGGCATTTGTTGCTGGCGCCATTTTATTGCTGCTTTACTGGGGGCTCTGTATCGCATTTGGCAACCCCGCCGACCCGTACAGCCTGGAGGGATTTTTTGGCACCGGTATCGATAAAGCCCTGCTGGGCGATGGCCATATGTACCATGGGGAAGGGGTGGCCTTTGATCCTGAGGGATTGATGAGTACGATCCCCGCCATCGTGCAGGTGATCTTCGGCTATCTCGTTGGCGAGTATATCATCACTAAAGGAAAAACCTGGGAGATGCTGTCAAACCTCTTTGTTGCCGGCATGTTACTGATCTTCGCCGGTTTCTGCTGGCACCTGGCTTTTCCGATCAACAAAAAAATATGGACCAGCTCTTACGTGCTGTACACAACGGGATTGGCCTTGTCTGTACTGGGCGTTCTGATATACCTGATCGAATTCAAAAATGCCCGGGGCGCCTGGAGCAAATTCTTTGATGTCTTTGGCAAGAACCCGCTTTTCATTTATGTGCTTAGCGGGGCCTGGGCCAGGATATACGGATTGTTCAGGATCGAAGACGGCATGCAGGATGGCAAGCCGGTGATCAAAGGCCTTGGCGGATGGATGTATGATCATTTGTTTTCGCCGGCATTGGGAAATATCAATGGTTCATTGGCCTATGCCATTTTTCATATTATAATATTCTGGTTTATCTGTTGGATGCTGGACAGGAAGAAGATTTATATTAAGGTCTAAATACAGCTAACCGCAAAGATTCTGTTATAGCTACTTGATTATCCTGAAGCACCGCTTCGTGTCCTCACGAACCGGAAAACGAAATTTTTCGATGATGGTTCGTGAGGAGAGGCTGACCGAGAATTCTCTTCTCTGTGCAGCCAAAATTAAGTGATCATTGTCATTGAGTTATGGATAAATTCAAGCCTGTTAAAAATGAGCAGTTATATTTACTGCCGCCTAGTATTGAAGATTTTA
>JBGSHT010000082.1:0-45021 GCA_041752135.1 Chitinophagaceae bacterium
ACGATGGGTTAAACCCCCATTATACCTAAAAAAACTGCTTTCGAAAAGAACATATTTGAAACTAAAAAATATTTAAAAATCCATCCTTTAAAAATCACCTTGAAAAATATTCTCGGTCAGCCTCAGGACACGAACCATGGCTCCCAAAAAAAACCTCGACTTCAATTTGTAAACTTAGGAGAAAAAAAGTACGCGATGAAAATGATCAAAAATTCTGACTATTGCTAAACAGACTTATTCAAAATCTCAACTGCTTCAGCGGTTTTTAAGCGAGACTGGATAAAATCAATATCCCGCAGATAAATTGTATTATGGCTTCCATAACTTTCTACCTTTTTTAACTCCCGAAGCAATGGTTCATAAATAAAAGGTGAAAACCCTTTACTCAGTAAAAGTTCGTGTATCATATTTTCATCGTAGCCATACCGGCTACCCGAACCATTCAGTTCAATGATAATTGCCTTGAGTGAATCGTTTTGAAGCACCTGTTGCGCTCCTGCGAGTACCTCTGTTTCATACCCTTCAACATCAATCTTAAGAAGCGCCGGGCTTCGATTACTAACTATATGATCCAGTGAATTCACTTTCACTTCAATTGTATCCTTGTCAGCTGCTGTTGCCACATGATTTACCGTATCATATTTACTGGTAAAAGTAATTGAACCCTCCGTTGAGCCCAAGGCCATATTAAGTGGTGTGGCAATATGCGTTATGTGGTTAATTGAAATATTATCCAATAAATAACTGAAAGTTGCGGGTACAGGTTCTATGGAAATTGTTTCTACGCCACAGTGCGCAGCTGCTAACACCGTATAGCTGCCAATGTTTGCGCCAATATCTATAAAGAGATCGCCTTTCCGAAGAAAATGCAATAGAAAAAACATGTCATTGAAATCGTGGAGGCCGCAGTAAAGATTACCTGTAGCACCAGTCATTCCTTTTTGTACAATTAACCGGGACTTATTTGTAAAGGGATAAATAATCGGGTAAGAATTGAGCTGGGTGCTAAATTGCCACTTTAAAAACCGATTCACCGCAGCGGTCTTTTTATCTTTATTTAAGGGATGGTTAATGATAAATTTTAATGTCGATTTAAGGCTCATGGTGTTTTTTTTAAAGTATAATACTATTTACATAGGCTAAACATTAACCAATTTAAGAAAATTAATCCTTTTACATTGCTACTGAAATATTTCTCCTTTCTTTAACAAACTCCTGCCCATAATTTGAGTCTTACGTACAAATAATAATAATCCTAACCTTCAATCAATTTGTATGTGGCTCATTCTAATCGGCATATCGATCACCGCAATGGTGGAAGCCGTAAGACAACACAGGGAAATGGAAAAGTTTTTAAATAACAAATAACGTTTCCCCTTGCTAATCTTTGCGTTCCCATTTCTTTGCGGTTTGCCTTAAAATACCTTAAGTTAGCGCAAATTCACCCCATGCGATTTGCCATAGAACTTAAACATGTCAACGGCTGGAGCCAGGTAATCCTCATAGATAAGGAAACCGGTACCCGCGCCACCATCATCCCTTCCGCCGGAGCCATCCTCAACCATTTCAGCATTGAACTCGATGGCAAGCCCTTTAACGTGATAGACGGATTTTCCGGTGCCGATGATTTCAGCAACAGGATAGAAAAAGGGTTTCAAAGCGCCAAACTCTCCCCTTTTGTCTGCAGGATACAGGGCGCCCAATACAAATGGGAAAGCAAACTTTATACCCTGCAGAAATTCAGTCTCAACAACGCCGCCCTGCACGGACTGATCTACGACGCGCCTTTTGAACTGATCGAACAGCTGATCAATACCGAATTCGCCGAAGTTGAACTGAAATACACTTACCCGGGATCAGATCCCGGA
Source organism: Chitinophagaceae bacterium (assembly GCA_041752135.1). Classification (GTDB taxonomy): domain Bacteria; phylum Bacteroidota; class Bacteroidia; order Chitinophagales; family Chitinophagaceae; genus Pollutibacter. The sequence goes on from JBGSHT010000082.1 coordinate 1,869, forward strand.
TACCCGTTTCCGTATGATTGCTATATTAAGTACCGGCTGGAAGGAAACAATTCACTCCTGGTAGTAACGGCGATCCATAACCGGGGCAATTCATCCATTCCGGTTGCGGACGGATGGCACCCCTATTTTACATTTGGCGGCAGCATCGCTAACCTGCAGTTGCACGCAAAAACTTCCGGCATGCTGGAGTACGACGATGCCCTGATCCCTACCGGCAAAATTCTCGCTACGGATGCCTGGCAAAAACCTGCGGCCATTGCCGATACCAAACAGGACCATGGCTATGTGCTTGACTTCTCTCAACCCCAGCCACTGTGCACCTTAACCGACCCGGACAAAGGCGTATCGGTGGAGTTCCACCCGGAAAGGTCATATCCTTACCTGCAGGTTTACACGCCAGATCACAGGCAAAGCATTGCCATTGAAAACCTGAGCGCTGCACCGGATGCGTTCAATAACCGCATGGGGCTGGTGACGCTGGAACCGGATCACACAAAGACTTTTTCTACAAGGTATAAGATCACTAAGGCTTAACCGCAAAACAACCAGGGACGCAATGTATTTGCCTTTCACTTTCGATTTTCGACTTTCGATTTTCGATTTCTACTTTACTCCGTAGAGTTCGTTCCACCGCGTAGTAAACCGTTGGCTCCTCAGTTCCTGCCGCATTTTCCAGTTGCGCGTGAGGCCGGAGGCGAGGTACTTTACCACATCGTCGCGCATGCTGAAATTGAGGTTGTCGATGGCATCCATCAATGCGCGGTGGTTGTTCTGTTTCTCCGGCACAAAGAGGTTGCCCTGGATGGAATTATCCGGGACAATATCGCCGAGCATTACCCCCGCCTTGAGGTATTTCGTGCCCGGCCGGTAAAGTTCCTCCACTAGCGGCAAAGCATAGTCCATAAGCTCGTGTGTAATGGAGGTTGGATGCGGCAGCAGGCAGTAGCGATGGTCGCTCTGCGGGTTGTATTCGTAGAGGTTGCCGCTGCTGCCGTTGGTCACTACAAACACATCGATCGAGCCGGCGGCGGAATATTGCCTGCGCAGTTTTTCGGCTGCACGAGCGGTGAAGGTGGCCACGGCCTCTTTCAGCGGCTGCAGGTCGAACACCGGCTTGCCGAACATACGCGTGGTGGCGATCATCTTTTTTTTCTCCAGCGGGTCCTTCATGTCGATGCAGGGTTCGCCGCGGAGTTCTTTGATGAGCCGCACCCCCACTACGCCGCCGAGGTTTTTCCGCGCCCATTCTTCGGGCATCTGGCGGAGCTGCCAGGCGTTCTGTATGCCGTAGTAATCGCGCAGTTTGGTGGCATAGCGGGAACCCACGCCCCAGACGTCGCCCACGGGTGTGCGGAGCAGGGCCTCCTGCACTTTGTCTTCCGTATCGAGCACCAGCACGCAGTTGGTTTTCAGTTTGTCTTTCTTCGACAGCTTATTGGCCACTTTGCTCAGCAGTTTGGTAGGGGCAACGCCAACGGATACCCGAATACCGGTCCAGGCTTCCACCACGGTGCGCATGTGCAGGGAAAAGTCCTGGAGCTCGGCCGGGGGCAGGTGGCTGAGGTCGATGAATGCCTCATCCACCGAATAGACCTCCACCTGTTCGTTATAAGGTTTGCCTACGATCTGGCGCAGGGTATCCATTACGCGCATGCTGAGGTCGCCATAGAGGTGATAGTTGGAAGAGAACACGGCCACTTTATGCTGCAGCATCACTTCCTTGCTCTGGTAATAAGGCACGGCCATATCCACGCCCAGGGCCTTGGCCTCATCGGTGCGGGAGATGATACAGCCATCGTTATTACTCAGTACCACTACGGGTTTGTACCAGAGGTCGGGGCGGAATAGCCGTTCACAGGAGCAATAAAAACTGTTACAGTCCACGATCGCTTTCATAGAATTAGTGAATTAGTGAATTAGCGAATTAGCGAATTAAACAGCCGGCAAAGAGCACGACAAAACTTATACTTGCTGAGATTGCAGATATTTCATAAATCCACCAATTTTATTTCCAAGTTCAGTGGCTTTTTTTGAAAAATATTGGTACTCCTCCTCATTAATCATCACAGCTTTAAAAAGAATCGTCAATTGTGTAAAAACTTCACCTGTAGATCCTTTTGAATATTTTAGAAAATGTATTAGTGTTTTACGATTTCGATATTCAAAACCCTCTGCAATATTATTCGCTATTGAGGATGCGGCAGCTCTCAACTGATCCTTCATCCTGTAATCAGATTTCAACTTCCCCTGATCACAAAATCTATAAATCTCCGCAGCAAAATCAACAGCGTCAACCCATATGGGCAATTCAGTAAAAGAGGTATAGGTTGCCATAATATAAAAATTAATGAATTAACGAATTAGCGAATTAACGAATTCTTAGATTCAGGACATCGTGATAAATAGCAACGTGCGGCTGTTTAATTCACTAATTCGTTAATTATTTAGCAACGTGCGGCTGTTTAATTCACTAATTCGTTAATCCGTTAATTAAATTGCAACGTCCGGCTGTTTAATTCACTAATTCATTAATCCGCTAATCAGTTAATTATTTCGCAACATCCGGCTGTTTAATTCACTAATTCGTTAATCCCCTAATCCGCTAATCTTAGAGTGAGTGAATGACATAAGTTACCACGCCCCACACGGAGAACTCCCCCGTCGGGTCCACATCGATCGGCGCGAGTTTGGTTGTCTCCGGTACCAGCCGTACTTTGTTGAATATTTTTTCCAGCCGGCGGATGAGCATTTCCCCGTTGAGGGTGGCGATGATCACCTTGCCGCTGGCGGGTTTCAGGCTTCGGTCAACGATCACCACGTCGCCGTCAAAAATACCCGCGCCGATCATCGCGTCGCCGTTGACGCGCATGAAAAAAGTGGCGGGCTTGTTGCGTACGAGTTGCTCGTTGAGGTCGATACCCCTTTCCGCATAGTCGTCTGTGGCGGCGCCAAAACCGGTTGCACTCGCGGTTCGCACCTCCTGCTGCGTGTACTGTTTGGAGCCTTTATAAGCGGCCCCGTAAAAAATTTCCCCATTCATAAAAAAAGATTTTGACTTACTAAAATATTTAGTAAATTTATGCTAAATAATTGATCAGCTAAAAATTTCTTTATGGCAGAAGTGATGGTCAGGCAGCAACCGGCGAGGCCGGCATTATGGCAGCAGCCGCTGGTGGAAAAATCGTGGCAGGAGCGGGATTACAGCCTGGTGGTATTTCCGGAAGGCGAAGGAGGTGAAAAGGTAAAACAGCTGGCGGGAAATTTTCACCATACATTCCGCGGAGGGCAGTGGCCGCAGGAAGCGCCGCTGATCGAGCTGGCGTCATTCAGGGCTCGGGAAGCGATGGAAGAGACCCTGATCCGCTGGATACAGCGCGTATGCCATATGCAGCGGAGGTTTTGGGTACAGCTCAACGGCTTCTGTGAAAAACATAGCGGCGGTTTATACCTGCAGGTGCAGGACCACCGGCCTTTTACCAAAATAGCCGGCAGCCTTTCCGTGGTGGACCAGTACATACAGTCATGCGGCGGGCCACCGGTTGACTGGATACAGGCGCCGCATTGCCGGATCACGGATATGGCAAATACTAACGAATACGATCAAACGAAAAACTGGTTTTCGGCCCAGCCCTTCCATGCCGATTTTTTTGTGCACAGCCTGGTGCTGATGAAACAGGTAAGCGACAGCGGCAGCGCGGAGCTGGTGAATGTATTTCCTTTGCTGCCTTAGCGAACCAATACATTTACCGCGAAAAATTTCACGCAAAGGCGCAACGTTTCGCAAAGAAAATACAAAGAGCAGCAGCACAAAGCTGGTGAATGAATTTCCGATTCCTTAGCGATCACTGTTCTATTACGGTATTTGTCTGAACCAGGATCCGCCGCCGTTTCACTTCGTCGGACAGGTTTGGGGGGATTAATGAGATTTATGGGATGAACAGCCAATACATTTACCGGGAAAAATTTCACGCAAAGGCGCAACGTTTCGCAAAGAAAATACAAAGAGCAGACAATGGCTTTCTTGGCGGTTAAATCACCACAATCATGTAGAAAAATACCGCCTGTTTATGGTACATCTCACCGGGAAATAAATTCCAGGTTGCTGACTTTTATGCAAAATCAAGCATATGTCACAACCAAATCCCCTTCGCCCGGATTTCTCCGGCGACCTCCGGGTCGAAAACGATTTCCTGAAGATGAAACTCATGCTCGAACACGGTGCCACTTTTCACAGCGGACCGGGTAGCTCGGGTATGGACCCGGTAACCGAACATGCATTCCTGCAGCAGATCATCTCCTTTGAAGAGAAGAGCCGGGATGCCCGGGTGATGACCGTCTTTGAAAAGATTGGCAAGCCTGCAGACATCCGAAAGATCGGTGACTTAAAGGAAGGAGAAATTCCATCTGCCCTTACCGCCTTACAGGAAAGATTGTTCCGGCATGGCATCCACCTTACGGCCCTCAGCCCGCATGTCACGCCGCGGGAAATATACCGCTTCATGACAGAAGAATTCATGGAAGTGGAAATGACAGACTATGAGACCCCCGGGATCTATTGTTTTGTGTACGATGAATTTCATCCTGATCCATATTACGATAATGAATGCACGGCGCTGGATTATTGTATCCGGCTGATCCTGCAGAAAGATAACCTGCTCTATGTATTCCCGCCAGGAGAGCCCGTTCGCCTGAACGACCACGAAGGATTATCTGACCCCGAATTCCGCGATCTCATTAATCGCTTCAAAGGCCGGTACAGGGACATCGCAGGGCTCTCCGCCGAGGCTGTTAAAACCGCCATAAAAGACGATCGGTGCCGCGTAACCGGGACACATGTTACAGGCCTGTGCACAGATGACCAGTGCCATATAATACGCGGACAGTGGCTGGTGGAATTCAAACGGAATGATGAAGGCGAATGGCTGATTTGTAATATCCAGATCGAGGGGATACAATTTTAACCACAAGGAAATGAAGGACGCAAGGAATCCGCGGGTTTTTATATATTAGCACTATGACTGCCCCTAATTCCCAACGATTCCTTGCCCTCGATGTACTCCGGGGCATGACTGTTTGCTTCATGATCATTGTCAATACGCCCGGTTCAGGTGCGAGGGCCTTTTCGCCACTGGAACACGCTTCCTGGCATGGCTTCACGCCCACTGACCTTGTATTCCCTACCTTTCTTTTTGTGGTAGGAAATGCCATGGCCTTTGCCATGAAAAAATTTACCAACATGAGCAGTGGCCAGGTGATCTGGAAGATCCTTAAACGCACCCTGATCATTTTCATGCTGGGATATCTCATGTATTGGTTCCCTTTTTTCAGGCAAACCGCAACAGGTGCCTGGGAACTCTCACCCTTCAGCCATACCCGTATACCGGGCGTGCTGCAACGCATTGGTGTATGCTACGGTATTGCCGCCATGATGATATACTTCCTGCCGAAGAAAATGGTCTGGGGGATCAGCACCATTTTCCTGCTCGGGTACTGGCTGGTAATGTACCTCGGCGGTGATTACAGCATGACCGGAAACATAGGCCTGCAAATTGATAAGTGGATCTTAGGTGAAAATCATCTTTACCATGGCGAAGGGACCGCCTTTGACCCGGAAGGGATTCTAAGTACCATCCCTTCGGTTGTAAACGTGATCATCGGATATTATGCGGGCGTGTTTATTCGGGAAAAAGGTAATTCCTATGAAACCGTTGCCAAACTGATGATCGCCGGAGCTACCATGGTGGCCATAGCCTATTTCTGGCACCTGGAATTTCCGATCAACAAAAAACTCTGGACCAGCTCCTTCGTGTTTTATACCTGCGGACTTGCCATGCTGATCCTGGGCGTACTGATCTATATCATTGATCTTGCCGGAAAAAGAAACTGGACATACTTCTTCGAGGTTTTTGGTAAGAATCCTTTGTTCATTTACCTGTTGTCTGAAATTCTTGTTATCCTCTTGTATACATTTTCCAACAGCAAAGGGGAATCGATTTACGAATCCATTAACCTCAGCCTTTACCAAAAGATAGCCCCGGGAGCGGTCGGCTCACTTCTTTTTGCTTTGTCTGTAATGTTTGTCTGCTGGCTGGTTGGCTGGTGGATGGACAGGAACAAGAAGTATGTTCGGGTATAGCGCTCTTTGCGGCTTAGCGGTTAATTTCCGGCAATTCAGCATATTCAAACGGCAGAGCCGGATCTTCCGAAGTACGGAACTCCTTTGCTATTGTATATGCCTCCATCTTATCCGCCGGAAATGCATAGTGCGCAATTTCGGTTATCCGTTCAGGTGATAACCCGTCCTGTATCCATTCCCAGGCAAGATCATCAGGCAGAATCAGCGGCATCCTTTTTTTCTTATTGTGCACCTGCTCCATCAGGCTGTTGGCCTTTGTGGTAACTATGGAAAAGGTTTCGAGCGTCTCCCCTGTTTCCTGGTCGGTCCATGGCTGCCAGATACCAGCCATAAAAAAATATTCATGCCCGGACAGGGTAATATGATATGGGTAAGCAATGTCTTTTTTTGTTCCCGGCGGGGTAAAATGCCGCCATTCATAGAAGCCGGAAGATAAAACCAGGCAACGGCGCTTAAGTGCGGCCTGCTTGTAGGATACCTTATCCAGCATTTCTTCGCCAATGGCATTAAGGGTATTCCGGGGCGGGTCCTTTTTCCCCGTTTTTGGGTTCAGTCCGCCTTTGCGGAAATGCTCCAACTCAGACATCGTTTTGATATAAAAGGGGATCAGTTCCCAATGCATCATCACCAGGTCAAAATCCTTACCGCCGTTCTTTGGCTTTATCACCGGCCAGGTGTCAAAAGCAAAGCCGCTTTGCATGGGCCGCTTCAATAGGTCCTTATACTGACCTATTTCCTTTTCGACCTTTTTGAGCTTGATATGCTCAGCGCGGTTTATATTGATGCCGTTATAAAAACACATGATACAATTTACGAATTAGCGAATTTGCGGATTAACGAATTAGCGAATTAAACAACAAATTACAGCACTAGAAAATCAGATATCAAATTATGTAGAAAATATGTTTTTGCACATGAAAAATTATCAAATTACAAGAATACACTAATCCGATAATTTTCTAAAAATATCTCAAACTGACTATTTTCGCATCAGCCCTGTCTTTTTGTATTGGGTGTTTAATTCGCGAATTCACTAATCCGCTAATCCGCTAATTTTTAAAAACATCTCTAACTGACTATTTTCGCATAAACCCTGGTTTTTGTATTTGGCTGTTTAATTCGCGAATTCACTAATCCGCTAATCCGCTAATTTTTTAAAAACATCTCAAACTGACTATTTTCGCATAAACCCTGGTTTTTGTATTTGGCTGTTTAATTCGCTAATTCACTAATCCGCTAATCCGCTAATTTTTTAAAAACATCTCAAACTGACTATTTTCGCAACAGTCCTGTCTTTTTGTATTTGGCTGTTTAATTCGCTAATTCACTAATCCGCTAATCCGCTAATTTTTAAAAACATTTCAAACTAACTATTTTCGCAACAGTCCTGTCTTTTTGTATTTGGCTGTTTAATTCGCTAATTCACTAATCCTTTAATTCACTAATTGTACTATGCTTGATGAATATTTCATGAAACTGGCCCTTAAAGAAGCTGAAAAAGCTTTTGAGGAAGATGAAGTACCTGTTGGGGCCATCATCACCATTGGCGACCGGATCATTTCCCGCGGGTATAATATGGTGGAGAAACTGAATGACGCTACAGCCCATGCAGAGATCATCGCGCTTACCTCGGCCTTTAATCAATTGGGGGCTAAATACCTTCCGGAAGCCACCCTCTACGTTACCGTAGAGCCTTGCCTGATGTGTACCGGTGCCATGTACTGGAGTAAGATCGGAAGGGTTGTCTGGGGTACTGATGATGAAAAGAACGGCCACCGGAGAATGACCGGTACGGAATGGCCATTTCACCCTAAAACAAGGATAGAAAAAGGGATCCTGAAAGAAGAATCCGCAATGTTAATGAAGACCTTTTTTAAATCAAAACGCTGATAATATTAGCGTCCTTCATTACCTTGCAGTTAATAAAAAACTTAAATTATGCCATTCACATTAGCACCTCTTCCATTTGCACACGATGCACTGGAGCCCCATATCGACACACTGACCATGCAGATCCATCATGGCAAACATCACCAGGCTTATGTAGATAACCTGAACAAAGCCATTGCAGGCACACCCAACGAAAATAAAACCATCGAAGAACTGGTTGCCGTTGCTGGCAGTATTTCTCCGGCGGTCAGGAATAATGGTGGCGGCCACTGGAACCATACTTTCTTCTGGGAAAGCCTTGCTCCCAATGCAGGCGGTACACCAACCGGCGCCCTGGCGGATGCCATCAACAGCGCATTTGGGTCCTTTGATGCTTTCAAGGAAAAATTTAATAATGCCGGCATGACCCGTTTCGGCAGTGGCTGGGCCTGGCTGATCGTAAAAGACGGCAAACTTGAAATAACCAGCACGCCTAACCAGGACAATCCTTTAATGGATATTGCTGACGTAAAAGGAACCCCAATTTTAGGCGCAGACGTTTGGGAACATGCTTACTACCTTAAATACCAAAACCGCAGGGCTGATTATCTGGCTGCTTTCTGGAATGTGGTGAACTGGGGGAAAATTGCCGAAAGATTTAAAGGGTAAAAAAAGATAGTGAGATAAAAAGATAATGTGGTAATAAGAAAATGAGATGATGAGATATTAAGATAAAGAGTAAAAAAATTCATTGTCTATTTTCATATTCTCATATCCTTATTATTCTTTTTACCTTTTTATCTCACTATCTTATTATCTTTCCTATTTCCCATTTTGAACCCCGAGATCATCATAAGTAACCTCACAAACCCTACCCTTCTTTTTTTTGTATTGGGGATGGTTGCTGTTTTGATTAAATCCGACCTGGAGATACCCCCTCAAATCTCCAAATTTCTATCACTATACCTGTTGTTTTCAATTGGGTTCAAGGGCGGAATGGAGCTGGCACACAGCGGTCTTACCAAAGAAGTGGCAATGACCCTTGGTCTTGCGATTATGCTGGCGCTGATCGTACCTTTTTATACTTACTTCATATTGCGCAGAAAACTGGATGTATTTAATGCCGGAGCCCTGGCTGCAACCTACGGTTCGGTCAGCGCAGTTACATTTATATCGGCGAGTTCTTTCCTGGCCGACAAGCAAATAGAATTTGGCGGACATATGGTTGCTGCAATGGCCCTGATGGAATCACCTGCCATCATTATCGGAGTTACGTTGATACGTTTTTTCAGTGAAGACAAAAAAAACGAACATCAAAAGATCGGCCCTATCCTTCGGGAAGCATTCAGCAATGGATCCGTGCTGATGATCCTGGGAAGCCTGCTCATTGGCATCATTTCTGATGAAAAACAGGCGGAAGGAATAAAGCCATTTACAAGCGATATATTCAAAGGATTCCTGGCCGTGTTCCTGCTCGATATGGGTATCATTGCCGCCAGGCGTTTCAGGAGTTTTGGTAAAGGCGGATGGTTCCTTCCACTTTTTGGAATACTCATACCCGTTATTAACGCGGCCCTGGCAATTTTCCTGGCACACAGTTTCGGAATATCAGACGGGAATGCCTTTTTGCTTTCGATCCTGGCTTCAAGTGCATCGTATATTGCCGTACCGGCAGCATTGCGACTTGCCGTACCTGAGGCGGATCCGGGCATCTATATCCCCATGGCGCTGGCCATCACCTTTCCCTTTAATATTGTTGTGGGCATACCAATGTATTATTATCTGCTTAGCATATTATAAACTTAACCTCAATGAAAGATAAGAAAGCTAAGGAACCGGATCATACCCGCTCCCACCCCAGGGATGGCATTTGGAGATACGCTTGACCGTTAGCCAGAGTCCTTTTATCGGACCGTGTTTCTTAAAGGCTTCAATGCCATAGTGGGAACAGGTGGGTGTGAAACGACAGGCGGGTCCGAGCCAGGGAGAAATGATCCATTGATACAGCTTGATCAGTATGATGAAAGGCAATGAAAGCACATATTTAAGTGTGCCCATCAACGTTAGCTCATTTTGCTGATCAGGCTTTTTCATATAATTCAGCCAGCTTTTGCAATACAGGTTTTAGTTTTTCAACTACCTCTGTATAGGCAGGGATGGTCTTTCCCGTATATATGATGAAAAGGTCCAGGCTCTTTGGGTTCGATTTTATTTTTTCTTTCAAGTCCTTATTTTGCAGGCGGTAAGCTTCGCGCATGATCCTTTTTACCCTGTTCCGGTCTACCGCTTTTTTAAAATTTTTCTTGCTGGCGCTTACACCTGCCTGTAATGAATGCGGTTCTGCATCTTTATGAACCCGGTAATAAACATGGAATGGCGCAATGGTAAAGCGCTGCCCGCCGGAGAACAGGGCCTCGATTTTCTTCCGACTCTTCAACCGCTCATGCTTACCCAATGTATATTGCCTGGACAAAGATTTGAATATTGAGGTTATTTCAAAAATATTTCACGCAAAGTCGCAAAGAAATTCAATCCGTTTTTGAAAAAATTTCTTTTAAAAGACGCACATTGAATGTCTATTATTTGCGCCTTATCAATCTTTGCGCCTTTGCGAGAAATTCATTAATTTTTTGCTCAAATATTTCACGCAAAGTCATAAAGAAATAAAATCCGCTTTTTAAAAATCACTTTTCAAAAACGCAAATTGAATGTCCATAATTTGTGCCTTTTTTATCTTTGTGCCTTTGCGAGAAATCTGACATAACAAAAATAGCCCCGGTTTTTTTACCGGAGCTATCAATTATGTTCGGAACCTCATCCTTTAACAGGAAAGGGTTGCCTGCTTACTTCTGCCTGGTCTCGTCGGAAACAGAAAGCTTATGCCTTCCTTTTGCACGGCGACTGGCTAATACTTTGCGTCCGTTGGCCGATTGCATGCGTTTACGGAATCCGTGAACAGACTTACGACGGCGGCGGCTCGGTTGATATGTACGTTTCATAATCTTTTTACTTTTTCACTTTCTGAAATGCGGACCGGGAGAACGATCCAGGGTTTCCGTCTTTCCACAGGTCACCACACCCGCGGATTTGTGAAAGGACGGCAAAGGTAAGGGAAAATGTTTTAAGAAACAGACCCTAAGTTTTAAGTTTTATATGGCGGGACCTCAATTCCTGTCCAAAAAATATACTGGCATGATTATCAAAGTCTTCTACAGAGTCTGTCGTATAAAATTGCCGGCTTCCCTGCCTGTCAGCCCGGCTTATTCGACTTTCCATTTCCGGGTGCCGCTTCAGGTAATCGGCCAGGCTGGTTGCCACAATTTCACCCTGGGCCAGGACCTTCATTCCGGGAGGCAGGCATTTTATCATTTTTTTTATCAGTAAGGGATAATGGGTGCAGGCGAGCAATATGGTATCAATTCCGGGAGATTGACCTAGCAGTTTATCCAGGCACTGCTTAACAAAATAATCTGCCCCATCAGTATCGTATTCCCTGTTTTCCACCAGTGGAACCCACATTGGGCAAGCCTGCTGAAAAACCTGTACCTCGGGGAAAAAGTGGGCAATCTCCAGCAGGTATGATGAAGAATTGACTGTTCCACTGGTGCCTAAAACGCCGATCTGCCCTTCATGTGTGTAATGACCGATCACTTCCGCAGTTGGCCTGATAACACCCAATACCCTGTTCGCGGGTGCCAGCCGGGGCAGGTCATTTTGTTGTATGGTACGCAGGGCTTTCGCTGAGGCTGTATTACAGGCAAGGACCACCAACGGGCACCCCTGGCTGAAAAACCATTCCACAGCCTCAAGGGTATATTGGTAAACAGTTTCAAATGATCTTGGTCCATATGGAGCCCGGGCATTATCGCCGAGGTAAACAAAATCGTATTGCGGCAATACTTTTACGATCTCTTTCATGACCGTAAGCCCGCCATAACCGGAATCAAAAATACCAATGGGACCTGTTAAAGACATAGTTTAAAGATAAGTCTTTGCAACTTTCCTTCATCGAGGTGAAAGTATTTGCCTTTTATTTTCGATTTTCCACTTTCGATTTTCGATTTAAAAAAAAGGTTGCCTCTCAGCAACCTTTTCAAATATCTTTTTATCTTTTTATCTTTTTATCTTTTTATCCTGTATCTACTTCCCCGCCGGTTTTGGTGGCGCGGCCACGCCACCAGGCCCAAGTTTCTTCTTCACCGCCGGTAGCAGATCGTCTGCATCAGGATATACCAGCAATGCCTCCTTACGGAAAACATAAGCATAACCACTGGTCTTGGCAACATCTGATATCAATGCGTTGGCTTTTTGAGCCACCGGGGTCATTAATTCTTCCTGGCGCTGTTGCATTTGCTGCTGATATGATTGTTCAAAACCCTGCAGGTCAACCAGGAGTTTTTTCATTTTCTCACGGTTGGCAGTGCGGATGGCATTAGACCATTTTGCAGAATCGGTCTTGTACATACTGTCCTGGCGATTGAGTTCTTTTACGGTTTCTGCGTAATTGATCTGCAATGCGCTATCAAACTGGGCCATATCGGCCATTGCTTTCTTGTATTCTGGCATCAGTTGAACCACTTCATCAATACTGACATATGCCATTTTGTTCTGGGCGGAAACCTGCCCGGCTGCCATCAGCCCAAGGATCATCATTCCCACAAAAAATACTCTTTTCATTTCGGTTTTGTTGTTTTGTTATGTAAGTTGTTTTTTACAGATTTTTCGTTGCCCGTTCCCGGCCCTTTGGCGTTTATTTAACACCGATCTCCTTCAGCACATCATCACTCTTATCCAGTTTTGGGTCGGCAAAGATAACGGTTATTCCTTCACTTTTGTCCAAAATAAAATCGTACTGCCGGGCCACCGCCAGTTTCTGCACGGCATTATAAACCTTGTCCTGAATGGGCTTGATAAGTTCCTGCCGCTTTTTAAAGAGATCTCCCTCAAAACCAAAGCGTTTTTTCTGCATATCCCTCATTTCCTTCTCTTTGTTGAAGAGTTCATCTTCCCTCTTTTTACGTAACTCTTCGCTCAATAATACCTGTTCAGCCTCAAAATTGCGGTACATCATGTCCAGTTCCGACTGACGGGCCTCAATCTCCCGCTGCCATTGCTCACTGAACTGGTCAAGCTTTTTCTGGGCCTCTTTATATTCAGGCATCTTATCCAGGATGTACTTGGTATCAATAATGGCATAACGCTGTGCTGCGGCTGTCAGCACAAAAAACACCAGTACAAATGCCGATAGGATGATTTTTTTCATGGCTGAAATGTTTATAGATGGGCGATGTTGATCAGTTATACTTTTTATTCAGGTTCAAATCCAAGCATGAATGTAAAGCGGCTGGCATCCCTCAATCTTCCGTTTGGCGTTATCCTGTCTAACCCTATACCGTAATCGAAACCAAGCAAACCGAACATCGGCAGGAAGAACCTGACACCCACACCAACGGAGCGGCGTAACCGAAACGGATTCCATTCTTTAAAGCTGTACCAGCCATTTGCTGCTTCAAAGAAAGTAAGACCGTAAATGGTACTGCTTGGATTGGTTACAAAGGGGTAACGCATCTCCATGGTATATTTATTGAAGATGGTAAAGAACGTTGTGGCCTGCTGTACATCAGGGTTGATGGTTGGGTCGGAGAACTGGTAAACAGGATAACCACGATGTGCAATGATATCATAACCCAGTACACCAAAGTTATTGGTAAGACCCGCATCACCCACCTGGAAACGTTCAAATGGAGATATAGGGAGGTCTTTGTTATACCTGCCAAGAAATCCGTATTTGGCAGCAATACGCAATACTAACTGGCGACTTTTATCCGCTCCATGCGGTTTACCTATCGGAACAAACCACTCTGCATTGAAGCGCCACTTGTGGTATTCCACCAGCCGGTATATATCATTCTCATTGATACCCTTTATGGCGGACCATGGTGGCGTGAATGCACCACTCAGTAAAAAGCTTGAACCACTGCGTGGAAAGATCGGCTGGTCAACTGAGTTCCTGGCCAGTGCGATCTTAAGGTTCACGTTGGTAGATTTTCCGGAATTGATCCCCGGGAAAATCGGATAGTTCCGGGAATTATAATTGATAAAACTCAATGTATAAACAAGCGTGAAGAAGTCATCCGGCCATTTCAGCTGTCTGCCCAATGATAAGGATATACCGGTTGTTCTCAAATATGATGAATCAGAAAACCTTTTATCAAACTGGCCCGTAGCAGGATTGTACGCATTTGAAAACTTCGTATTGAAAACACTGAAGGTGAGTGAGTTTCTTTTCTTGCCGCCCAGCCATGGTTCTGTAAAAGAAAAGTTTATGGAACGGAAGAAACGTCCGTTTGACTGGAAACGAAGACTGAGTTTCTGGCCATCACCTGCAGGCAATGGGTCCCATGCTTCTTTATGGAAAATATTTTTCAGAGAGAAGTTGTTGAAGGTCACACCAAGGGTACCGGTAAGTCCTATACCACCACCCCAGCCGGCACTAAGCTCCAACTGATCGGATGATTTTTCTTCCACAGAATAGTTGATGTCTACGGTACCGTCTTCCTGGTTCGGAACCGGCTGGATTCCGATCTTCTCCTGGTTGAAATACCCGAGGTTGGCCAGTTCACGTTGTGTACGGATCAGGTCGGACCTGCTGAACTTTTCTCCTGGTACGGTTCGTATTTCCCTGCGGATTACATACTCCTTGGTCTTATCGTTACCGGAGATATTGATATTTTTTATACTCGCCTGCGGGCCTTCCATGATCCGGATCTCATGATCGATCGTATCGTTGTATACGGAAGCCTCTACAGCATCTACCTGGAAGAACAGGTATCCGTTATCCATATACAGGGAACTGATATCACCACCTTCGGGTGATAATTGCTTACCCAGTTTTTTGTTGAGGAGATCAATATTGTAAATATCACCCTTGCGTATTCCAAGTAATAATGTCAGCACAGAGTCGCTGTATTTGGTATTTCCTTTCCAGGTGGTCCTACCAAAATAATACCGGTTTCCTTCATCAACTTTCAGCGAAATATTGAGGTTGCCTTTGGCATTGAAAGTCTGTGTGTCTGCTGCAATAACCGCATCACGGTACCCGATGGAATTATAATATTCCAATACTTTATCTTTATCCTCTGCGTATTTCTTTTCATTGAATTTGGCAGAAGCGAAGAATTTAAAGCGAAACCAGGGTTCAAGATATTTAAGTGTTTCTGAAGGCTTCAGGTATCCTTTATTCGCGAGATATTCTTTTTTAGAGATTCTTTTTACTTCTCCATAAGGGCTGTATAGGCTGTCGCGGAAAAGAGTGATCTTACTCATTTCTTTTGTGCCCTTCATCTTCTTCTTCAACTTCAATTCATCTACGGAGTTGTTGCCCACAAAATGCAGCTGGTCAACCCGTACCTTTTTACCTTTGAGGATATTAAATTCAAGTATCACCCGACCCGGGGAATTGGGATCAGGAATTTCATTGATCGTAATTTCTGCGCCCTGGAATCCTTTGTCAATATAAAATTTCTGAATGGATTCCATGGCAGATAAACGCATGTTATCCGTTACAACCCGGCTCTTGAATAAACCAACTTTATCATTGAGTTCATCGGCCTCGCCTTTTTTTATTCCTT
Organism: Chitinophagaceae bacterium; assembly: GCA_041752135.1. Classification (GTDB taxonomy): domain Bacteria; phylum Bacteroidota; class Bacteroidia; order Chitinophagales; family Chitinophagaceae; genus Pollutibacter. The sequence continues at coordinate 17,505 of JBGSHT010000082.1, forward strand.
TGAATTTAAAGTCAGACAACATGGGCCTTTCAACAGCTTCTATCTCCACCCAGATATTTCTGTCTTCCAGTTTGGTGATAAAAATATTGATGTTTGTAAACATGTTTTGCGACCAGAGCCTGGTGATTGCTTTTGCAAACTGATCTCCACCGGGTATGGTCACTTCATCACCTACCGCAAGGCCGGAAACGGATATTACAATGGACGCATCAAACTTAACGTTACCGGTAACTTTGATATCCGCGATGATATATTTTTTGGGAATTTTTGCCTGGTAAATTGCCAATAGTTCTGGATCCACTGAAGCAGGTGGCGGAAGGGTATCTGTTTGAGACAACGCAGGTGTTGCAGACAGTATCAGGGCGCAATAAAAGAGAAACGTACAGATCCACTTCATCCAGGTTCGATTTCGGGGGGCAAAATAACGGCTTTTTGTGAAAAGGTTTGTTAAAGAAAAGCGGAAATCTTTTTCTGGATCAGACTTTAACGGGAATTTCATCCTGTAACTGGTCACTGGTTTTTCCAAATCGACGTTCTCTTTTTTGAAAATCCAGGATGGCTTCATAGAGGTGTTCTTTTCTGAAATCGGGCCAGCGGGTTGATGTAAAATAGAGTTCCGCATAGGCCAGCTGATATAATAAAAAATTGCTGATCCTGTATTCACCGCTCGTGCGGATCATGAGTTCTGGATCGGGTAACTCGCTGGTTACCAAGTATTTTTGAAGGGTATCCTGGCTGATTGAAGCCGGGTCAACCTTTCCTGCCTGAACATCCTCTGCGATTTTTTTTACGGCATTGACCAGCTCCCAGCGGGAACTGTAACTCAGTGCCATAACGAGGTTCAGGCCTGTATTTTGGCTGGTTAGTGAAAGGGCTTCTTCGAGTGCTTTTTTGGCGTATTCGGGCAGCATCGACATATCGCCGATCACGTGCAAGCGGATATTATTTTTATTAAGAATGGGCACTTCTTTACGGATGGTTTCCACCAGCAGTTCCATCAGCCCCGTTACTTCGTTTACCGGACGGTCCCAGTTCTCTGTAGAAAAAGCATACAGCGTTAGATATTCGATCCCTAATTCAGCCGCACCTTCAACGATATTGCGTACGCTCTCAACCCCATGAAAATGGCCGTAGAGGCGGTCCTGGCCTTTTTCCTGCGCCCAGCGGCCATTCCCATCCATGATGATGGCAATATGCCTGGGAAGGCGTTTAATATCTATCTGGTCTTTTAAAGTCATGCTGGCTGTTACGGACGCAAAGATACTAATTAACCTTAATCCGGTGAGTAAAGAGTTGGACGGCAATGACTAGTACAGGACCTTGGGACATTTATATGAGGTCAGGGTAAAGGATATGCCCACTTCCGCAATAATATACTGGTCGAACTGTGTGCTGAAGCCTCTCTGGCGGCCGGCTTCCCCGATTGGAGCACCGGTTTCGTATGAGCGGTCCTGCAACAGGAAGGCAATGGAAGGCTGCCCATTGGGCTGCAAAGGAAAAGCATCCGGGCCGGCAAAGGTGGTACTGACATCATCAATGTAATCAGTATTTGTAAACCGGTGTGAAATTTCAAAACTGAAGTTGATATTGTTCCGGAGATTGTATTTGATACCCATGCCAATGGGGAAACAAAAAGCCATATTGCTGTACGACTGCCGCTCCGGATATAATGAGGACCCCTGTCCTTCGGTTCCTAATGGACGAAGGAAATGTTTCTGATTGTTCAGGTATGCATAGGGGTCATAATTAAATATACCTACACCAAGGGTAACATAGGGCGTGAAGGCATAATCAGGATTGCCAGGTTCAAAGCGGAAGAAATTAAAGTCACCCTGCAGCGCTAGTTCATACAGGTTGGTATTGAAGCTAAGGTTGCGCCTGCGCTGGAATTCTATATCGCTGTATATATCGGAATAGCCCAGTTGTGCAAAATGTCCGCTAATCCTCACACCTATATAATTGCCAAACTGCTTGCGGAAAAATATACCGATTGCGGGCTTCGGCCTGTTCACTGCAGCAGGATTATTAAGGTCGCCAAAATAATGTGCGGCCCCTATTGTAATGCCTACTTCTCCCTCATATACAGTGGATTGTGGCTGTGCCATACCCGCCAAACCAATCAGCATGCATATAACTAATAACCTCAGACTTCGTATCATATTGAAAAAGAACGAAATTAATAATATCTTATGTTAAAGGAAACCTTAAAATACAAGATAATAGATAATAAGATAATGGGATAAAAAGAAAAATAGATAATAGTTAATGATATGTTTGATAATTAGTTATTGGTAATAAGATATTACCTAAAATTTATCTCATTCCCTTTTTTATCTTATTAACCCATTATCTTATTATCTTTTTATCTTTTTATCTTAGTTCCTCGTATCAAATCCCCATGCTAATTTTTCCCTCAGTGTTTGCAGGAAATTCTTTTCATGTAGCCTCACCAGGCTGATGGTGAAATCTTCTTTTTTAACGGCCAGTTGTACATTGCGGTCAACAAACTCCTTACGGGAATCGAGTGTACATATGAACTGATCTGTACGGCCTTCCAGTTCAAAGGAAATAATATTATTATCCGGAACAATGATGGGCCTGACATTCAGGTTATGGGGCGCAACGGGCGTAATCACAAAACTTCTGGAATCCGGAAAAACCACCGGGCCGTTGCAACTCAGCGAATATCCGGTAGAACCGGTTGGCGTGGCTACAATCAGACCGTCGGCCCAATACGTATTGAGGAATTCGCCATTGAGGTAGGTATGTATCTTGATCATGGATGAGGTATCCCGTTTGTGGATGGCAAATTCATTAAGTCCGTATGGGGTATCACCAAAAAGCGGAATATTGGCGTCCATATGTATCAGTGTTCGTTGATCCACCACGTAACTATGGTTAGCAAGCGCCGTTACAACGGTTTCCAGGTTTTCTTTACCCAGGCTGGCCAGGAAACCAAGCCTGCCGAAATTAATTCCCAGCACCGGTATATTTTTATCCCTGACGAGGGTAACTGTGTCCAGTAAGGTACCGTCTCCGCCAAGGCTGATCATACAGTCAAATGTATCATCGAGGTCCTCAGAATCCTTGAATGTATTTATAGATGATGCATCCGTAAGATCGTGGCTTAGCTGGTGGAACAGGTCCTCGTGAACTACCGGGTTGATCCTTACTTTGGCTAGTTCGTCTGTAAGATTCTGCAAGTCGGAAGACTGTACATTCTCACCGCCCCGGCTATAGATGGCAACTTTCATGGTACAAATCTACATGAATTCATTCATTGGGATCCTGTTTGCCCGCCGTAGCTTTAGCGAAGGCCGGACGGTTAAATCAGAAATCATTCTTATGGAAGAAGAATGCTCTTTCATTCAACTGGTTGAAACTGTATTCCAGCCGAATAACGATATCGTATATGGTCACTATATCTAAACCGAACCCGCCGGTATAAAGGAATTTATTGGAGAGAATATTGCCTGTTGTATTAAATTTACTATGCACGTAGCCGAAATCACCATATCCCTTCAGAAAGAAACGGAATGGAATCTCACCATAGATCCTTGATTTGAAACCGGTTTTCCATTTTATACTCGCCACTTCTTTGCGGAGCGTATTGCGGATAAACCCGCCTGCAACGCCGTCTACAACATAGTATTCCATGCCCCTCAAATAAGCATCGCCATATCCCAGGAAGGGCATGTTGATGAAGGGCTGATCAAAAGGCAGTTTAAGACTTGCCTCGCCACCCAGGCTGTAAAAGAACTTATGTGGCAGGGTCCAGTGTTTATAGGCTTTTACATTGAATTGCCAAAGATCCACAGGACCACCGAAGCCTTTCTTTAAGAAGAAAAAATCCAATGTATGACCTATAGTTGGATAGGGAATATAATTCACACCCAGGTATTGGTAACGATATTGTATTTCAGGATAACGTGTAGTATTAGCCGAAGAATTAAAAAATTTGGGATTCAGGCTTATAATGGTATCATCTACATTATCTATGACCAAACCCAGTCTTACCGTATGCCGGCTAACAGATCCTTTCCTGTAAGAATATGATAAACCCAGGTAGAGTTGTTCCCGGATAAATTTATTTTCATTTTTATAGAAGCTCTGTTGATTTTTTCGGGTGCTGTAATTAACCTCACGGTTCTTACTGTAGGCAAAATCAACACCAAATCCATGAATGAGTTTCTTATCTAAATAGGGATTGAAATAGTTAACGGCAATTTGCCTGGCATATCCATTGAGCAGGATGATATTGATCTTATCATTCATGCCCGTTACGTTTTTCCCCTGGAACTTAATGCCGTAGTTGACCCTGTCGAAAGTTACATTATACTGATTTATCCAGACGTTCCAGTTTCTGTCGATTGGCCTGAAAACAGGAGACGGCCAGTAATACCAGCGTTCTTTTACATCCACCACAATATCAATAGAATCATTCTCCCATTTGGTGAAATTAACAGTAGCATCAACAAAAAGGGTTGTATTCATCAGGTTCTGCCTGCTGGTTCTGATGTTTGCGAGAATATCTGAAATGGAATAGGCTGATCCCTTTAATAAAATGACCTCCCGGAGTACCACATATTTTTTGGTTATCCGGTTACCAGAAATATGAATATCACGGATGGTGATGGAAGATTTTTTCAGGATGGGGTCTTCCTCGTATGGTTTTTCCACTATTTCCTGCGCCCTTAAACAGGAGCAGCAGACAAAGAGTACGGTGAACAATATGCAATATGTACGAAATCCCCTCATTACGGCAAAGTAAAAGCATCCGGATGTAACATTCCACCCTCCATGGTTATGAATCCGGTTTTTTTATACCCTTATAGGCGAAGTTTATATATTTAGATAATTCATCAAGTGATCCAGATTGGATTGCAGCTCATTACGAAACAGCTCTTCACCCATATAATACCTAACAGTATAGTCATGTCTTTGAAAGCTTGCAACCACATCAGAAATTTCTTCCTTATTGATCCTTAGTATAACGGTCAGGAGGTGTGTTGTGTTATCTGACCAGGTATTGAGTTGTGTGATAACGGCATCATTTGACTCTACGAGCCTGTTGATCTCACCTACAGAATAGTCGCTTTTTTCCATTTCCAGCACCACCAGTGAGCCATATTCGGCCGAACCGGTCATTTTGGCAAGTTCCTGGAAAAGAGTATCCCGGGTAATGACGCCTTCAAGTTCATTTTTCTCATTAAGCACAGGCACCAGGTCAAGTTGCATGACATGACTGAGTTTAACGGCCACCAGGAAATAGTCTGTTGCCTTCACAAAAGACTTGATCAGGTAATCCTGCAATGTATCCAGGGTTGTATCATCGGATTCATCATGCAGATCATCTTCTGCGATAAGGCCAAGGAATTTATCATCCTCGGAAACCGGCAGGTGCCTGAGTTTCATATCTTCCATCTGGTGCAAAACCATTCCAACGGGATCGTGCAATCCCTGGATGGTAATCTCTGCTGATATAAGTTGTCCGCAAAACATAGTTTTCCTGTGTAATTACCCTTATTAGACGCCAATTATTTATTAATCGCTGCGGGCTCCTTGAGTTTTTGTAAAAACAGGTGTAGGATCCTGTTAAACTCGTCCGGGACTTCCATCATTGGCGCATGGCCGCATTTGTCAATAAAATGCAGTTCGCTGTTGGGAATCAGTCGCTGGAATTCCCTGCCTACGAATGGCGGGGTGATTGTATCATTATTTCCCCAGATTAGCAAGGTTGGCTGCTTGATCTGGTTGAGTTCTTCACCCAGGTTATTGCGAATGGCGCTTTTTGCCAGGGCGATGATCTTAATTGTTTTAATCCGCTCATTTACAATACTATACACCTCATCCACCAGTTCTTTGGAGGCAGATTTGGGATCATAGAAAGTAAGTTCGGTTTTTTTCCTGATGTATTCGTAGTCGCCTCTTTTAGGATAAGTATCCCCCATCCCGTTTTCAAACAGACCAGAACTGCCGGTAAGAATAATTGATTTAATGCGTTCCGGATGTTTTATCACATGCAGAAGAGCAACATGCCCGCCAAGCGAGTTCCCGAGGAGGTGGATATTGTTGTAATTCTTATGTTCGATGAATTTATGTACGAATTTTTCCAGGCCGCCTACAGTGCTGTGCAGTAGATCCAGTTCAAACAGCGGTAAAAGCGGAACAACCACTTTGTTGCCGCGATTCCTGAAATATTCAATGATATCGGCGAAATTACTCAACGCGCCAAACAGCCCATGCAGAAGTACCAGGGGTTCGCCCTCGCCTTCCTCAATGAACCTGAATTTTGCTTCCTGTTTAATTTCGTACGTCATCAGTAATAAGCGATTACAATCGTTAAATGCTAAAATAATTTTTTATCTCCAAAAAGCAGCTATTGCGGCAAAGAAAATAAAAACCATTGATATAGCCCTTTTTATTCCATTGAATTAACTTTCAACGGGTCAGGCTTTGATCTTAGTACCTGCCTGGGCAAAGAAATCCTGAAGATCTGCAAATACATCTTTAAAAGCCGGGATCACTTTACCTAACCCGGCAATTGTCCATGGCCCCCAGGGTTCAATATAACTATATGTTACTGATTTTAGCTTTGAAGCTTCTGTAAGAAAGTTCATTTGCGTTAAAAAGAAAAGACCTACGCTAAACAGCAAGGTATATAAAACTGCATACACCAAAAATCCGCCGATCCTGTTAACCCACCCCAGCAGAGCCAGCTGCACCGCTTTCTCTACCACACTACCTGCTGCTTTGACTATGAGGACGGCTACCAGGAAAACCGCAGCAAAAGCTACAACAGGCCACCAATGAGAAGGCAGTGCATCAGATTCTTTAAAATAATTGGCCGCTACAGAAGACAACTTTAATGCAGCCGCAAGGCCAATAAATAAAGCTGCAAAAGAGAATATGGCCATGATCAATCCCCTGCTGAACCCTTTTACAGCAGCCATAACCAGTATGATCATAAAGACAATATCTATACCCATGGGGAGATTATTTATTTGCCAATAATAGTTTGACTACTTCAGAAATGGCTTTCCCATCTGCTTTGCCGGCAAGTTGCTTCGAGGCCACTCCCATTACTTTGCCCATATCTGCCGGAGATGTGGCACCTGTTGTTGCTATGATCGCAGAAACGGCATCTTTTAACTCTTCTGCACTGAATTGCTTGGGAAGGAATTTTTCAATAACAGCAATCTCCTCACTTTCTTTCTTTGCCAGGTCTTCCCGGTTTTGCTGTGTGAAAATTTCCAGCGAATCCCTGCGCTGTTTAACCAGTTTCTGCAGGAGCTTTGTTTCTTCGTCTGCAGACATTACTTCACCTGCACCTTCGGCTGTTTTAGCCAGTAAAATCGCTGCTTTAATGGCCCGCAGCGCACGCAAGCCGGCCTCATCTTTTGCCAGCATGGCTGTCTTTATCTGATCATTAACTGTTTTTTCCAGTGACATCGCTTATATTTTGACGTTAGTATTACATTCTTTGCGGCCCAGTTTGTTGCGGTTATTGTAACTGCCGTTTACTTCGCACCTCGTACCTCGCACCTCGTACCTCGCACCTCCCTACAGTCCTTTTTGCATTTCCTTCTGCTGAATATCCTTGAATTTAGTATAGAAATTTTTGGCAAATTTCTTCATGTCCTCCACCAGCTCCTGCTGGTGAGTGGCCCGCTCAAATGTATCTGCCAGCCCCATCAGGTTCTGATAATAAAAGTCTGCCATTTCATCTACCATCATTTCCTTGGTCCAGAGGTCGATGCGCATGGCTGCCTTTTCCTGGCCATCCCAGAAGGCAACCATCATGGCTTTAGCCTGTTGCTTATCGTCAGAATTGGATTGTGAAGCACTCCAGTTTATTTCTGACGGAATTTTCTGAGGGTCCAGCAATACATCTATTGTTATGGTTGATTGTTGCATAAAAAATTAAATATGTAAATGGCGAAGTTACGGATTGATCTATCCCGATGCTGCAGCATCCTGTAGTATTTCTCTGACCTGTTTACAAGACTGGCTCCAGCTAAAGGAACCGGCCCTTAATAATCCCCGCTCTATCATCAGGCTGCGGGCATGTTCATCTTTATATACATGAGCAAGCTGTTGCCCAATGTCTTCGGGTTTCAGGGGATCAAAATACAAAGCCGCATCTCCGGCAATTTCAGGCAAGGCACTGGACCCGGAACATAAGACAGGCACACCAGACTGCATGGCTTCAAGCACAGGCATGCCAAAACCTTCCCATACAGAAGGATATACCAGGGCATAAGCAGAACCCATAATTTTTACAAGATCCTCCCTGGGGATGTACCCCGTGAGCTTCACATCGTTCCGGAATTTAAAAGTGGACAATGCCTGTGTAAAATCTTCGTGCTGCCATGCCATACGACCGGTGATCACCAGTTGCATATTTGTTTTTTGTCTTTTTTTAAACCCGGAAAAAGCCTTGAGTAAATTAATGAGGTTTTTCCGCGGATGTATGGAACCCACATACAGAAAATATTCCCTCCCTCCAGTAAAAGCTTCTTTCCAGGCTTCTTTTTCTGACCAGGGAAGCGGATGAAAGGCACTGTCGGCCGCATTATAAACAACCTCAACCTTATCTTTTGCAAATGGGTACTGCTTTATTATATCGCTGCGGGAAAAGGAAGAAACGGTGATAATGCGCCGGGTTTTTTTAATGAACCCCGGGGTATAGTGTTTGTAAAACCATTGCTGTGCTTTGGGCAGGAATCTCGGATAATGCAGGAATGCAAGATCGTGGATGGCCAGTACCTGCGGGACTTTGGTATTGAGGGAACAGATACCATCTGTTGAGAAAAAAACAGCTGCGCCATTTTTCGACAATAAAGCAGGTACCCTGAGATCGTACCAGTATTTCCAGAGTAAGGGATGCCTTGCCGGCGGACCTGCAACTATTTGATTTACATTGGGAAGTTGCAGTTCGTTTTGCTTTAATGACTGATCATAATAAAAAAAGAATTCATCATCCGGATTTGCAACTGCCATTCCATAGCTGATTTCACGGCTAAACCGTCCATACCCCTCCTGGTATTCATATGCGCCGAACCTTGTATTTATTGCTATTCTCATGGTTTTCAACGGGCTCCAAAACTACAGTAAAGCTTTGAAGCGAAAGCTTGTTTTTTTGAAATAAAACAGACCTACAATACGTTTTACATATTATCATCCTTGATTTAATATTATCCCTCCGGGCTTGACATTGAATTTAAGGTGATGTATTTTTATACCCGATCCAATCCCAATGAAATGACTAAATTCTTTTTCCTATGAAACAATTATACAAATTTATTTGTGCAGCAATCTTAATTGCTGTTTTTATTCCTCCCCAACACATTAAAGCTCAATGCAATTGTCCAAATGGGGATCCGATAGATTCTATTGTGCACACGCAAACACTTGCGCCTACAGCCGATTTTCTGAATAAGATCATATTCCCCAAATTTGATCCCGCAACCGGAACCCTGAGTTGTGTAAACATATCAGCCAGTGTAACTACTGTAGCCAGCCTGGGTATAAGAAACCTGGATTCAAGTGCCAGGATCTACCGTTTCAGATATACTCAGGACATAATACTGGATGGCCCGGCCGGCATATTCAGCAGTGCATCCGTCAATAAAACTTATGGTCCGGCCACACTCGATAAGTATAATACCGGCGTAGATAGTGTTTTTTGGGGGCCGGACACCACATTCAAAAATCAAACTTTAAATGAAACTGCCGGTGGTTCTGCAGCATTTCTTGGAGCAACAGGTACTGTATCGTTCGACTTTTTAAATACCGGCAGCACAACCCTTTTACAGGGAAGCAATAACTATCGCGCATCAATAACAACCTTTGCACTGGGTACATTCAGACTTGCGTATTACTGGTGCCCAAACACTATTTTGTCTTCCGGGATGAAGAACTTTTCTGTAGTACGTAACAACCGCGAGGTATCACTCAAATGGACAACCGAAAACGAAAAGATCAGCAATAAGTATAAGATCGAATACAGCCGCAACGGCAAAGACTTCACGGTGCTGGATACCCGTAATGCAATGATGGTGGGTAACGCCAGGTACGAATACCAGTTTTTACCCCCCGCTGATGAAAAAGGCAGGATTTATTTCAGGATACGCCAGACCAATGGACAGGGCAAAGAATACCTCACTGCCATTAAAACAATATCATTTACTGAAAACGGTACCATCAGTACAACCCTTTACCCCAACCCGGCAAAAAAGACGGTCATGGTCCAGTTTGACAGCCCTCAAAGCGGATCCCTGGAAGTTGACCTGATAAATACCCTCGGACAGGTGATGGAGAAAAATAAATTTACGGTTACCAAAGCCAGCAACCTGCAAGTCAATTTCGGCAGAACACATAATAAAGGGGCATACTGGCTTAGGGTCCAAAACCTGCAAACCGGAGAACAATCAGTCACCAGGCTGTCTATTGAATAAGATATTATTACGCTAAAAAAAAATGGCCGCTCCGAAAGGACGGCTTTTTTAGTGGGTAGAGGGTAGAGGATAGAGGGTAGAGGTTAATAAGAAAAAAAGATAATATGAAAATTGTCGGTGGCTGTTGACAAACTGCCCTCTGCCCTCTAACCTCTGCCCTCCGGTTGTTTTTGTATAATATGCTTCTTTCTGCCCTTATTAACCTATTTTTGAACTTTACCATGATACATATGGAGTATAATACTACCCGGAACGAGCTGGTGATGAAAGAATATGGCCGCCATATTCAGAAAATGATCGATCACCTGCTTACGATTGAAGACAAGGAAAGAAGGCAACGCAATGCCCACGCCGTAATTGAACTGATGGGGTTCCTGAACCCCCACCTGAAAAACGTGGAGGATTTCCGGCACAAGTTATGGGATCACCTGTTCCTTATTTCAGATTTTAAACTCGATGTAGAAAGCCCTTACCCGATACCAACAAGGGAAACCCTGAAAGCAAAACCCAAGCCATTACCATATCCTAAGCGATACCCGAAATATTCTCACCTTGGCGTGAACCTGGAAACGGTTATCAAAAAGGCGCTCAAAGAAGAGAATCCTGAAAAAAGGTCGGGGTTTGCCAATGCGATTGCCTATTATATGAAGCTTGCATACAATAACTGGCATAAGGAACTGGTTCATGATGATGCAATTCGCCAGGAACTCAATTCCATTACAGGCGGTCAGCTTGAGTTTACAGCAACCCCCTTTGTAAAGGCATATCGCGAAAGAGACGAACGTTTTGTGAAACGGGGCAAGAGCGGCAGCTTCCAGCAGCGAAGCGGAAACGGAAGAAATCAACAACAGGCGGGACAAGGAGGCAATAACAAAAACCGCCCGCAACCCAAATTCGGGAAGAAGCGGTTTAAATAATCACCGGCTGGCATAAGGCCCTTACTCATCATGCAATCATTTGAAGTTTACGGCGGCAAAAGGCTGAAAGGAGAGATCACACCACAGGGCGCTAAGAATGAAGCGCTGCAGATCATCAGCGCCGTTTTGCTGACTCCCGAGAAAGTAACAATCAGAAATATCCCGGATATACTGGACGTAAACCTGCTCATCGAATTACTCAATGAGATGGGGGTAAAGGTGGAACGGATCGACCGCCACACATGTATTTTCCAGGCGGATAACATCGATATGGACTACCTCCATGGCGAAACCTTCAGGCAGAAAAGCGGCAGGCTTCGGGGCTCTGTCATGATCGCAGGCCCGCTTTTATCAAGATTCAGAAAAGCTTTCATCCCCAAACCAGGCGGAGATAAGATCGGCAGGCGCAGGCTGGATACGCATATCATCGGCTTTGAAAAGCTGGGTGTAAAGTTCACCTACCATATGGAAGATGGTTTCTTTCACCTGGAAGCACCTGAACTAAAAGGAGCCGACCTGTTGCTGGACGAACCATCGGTTACAGGCACAGCCAATATCATCCTGGCGGCAGTAATGGCCAAAGGCATAACCACCATTTACAATGCCGCCTGCGAGCCTTATACACAACAGCTCTGCCGCATGCTTAACCGCATGGGCGCAAAAATAAGCGGGATAAGTTCCAATCTTATAACTATTGAAGGGGTCGAAAGCCTCAGCGGTACTGAACACAGCATGCTTCCTGACATGATCGAAGTGGGGTCATTTATCGGACTGGCCGCCATGACCCAAAGTGAGATCACTATAAAAAACGCCGGCATAGAACACCTTGGTGTAATTCCCGATAAGTTTCGCCAGCTTGGCATACAGATGGAATTCAGGGGTGATGATATTTTTATACCCCAGCAGGATGTTTATGAGATCCAGACCTTTCTGGACGGATCGGTATTAACTATTTACGATCACCCCTGGCCCGGTTTTACTCCCGATCTGCTCAGTATTGTACTCGTTGTAGCTACACAAGCCAAAGGAAGTGTACTGATCCACCAGAAAATGTTTGAAAGCCGCTTGTTCTTCGTAGATAAACTGCTTGATATGGGCGCCCGGATCATACTTTGCGATCCGCACCGTGCCGCTGTCATAGGCCTGGAAAGGGAACAAAAACTAAGGGGCATAACCATGAGCAGCCCGGATATCCGTGCCGGCGTATCCCTGCTGATTGCCGCACTCAGTGCAGAGGGCCGAAGTGTGATACAAAACATCGAACAGATCGATCGCGGATACCAGTATATAGATAAGCGCCTGCTGGCTCTTGGCGCGAATATTAAAAGAGTAGAAGGATAGATGATTAGTAGCCAGTCGCCAGTCAACAGCCAAATACATTTGTAAGGATAAAAGTTTATTTAATTGCAAACTTCCTGAGGCAAAAAAAAATATTGAAATATTTGTACTGTAAAAAACTCTTTTAGCTATTAGTAAGGGCTGTTTTTGGCGACTGCCGACTGGCTACTGGCGACTTTTATAAATGACTGCATCCAACCATAAAATCATCATAATAGCTGCTCCTTCCGGCGCTGGAAAAACTTCTATTACCCGGTATTTGTTAAATCAATTCCCAGATAAACTGGCCTTTTCCATTTCGGCAGCTACCCGCCTGCCAAGGGGACAGGAAAAAGACGGCTGCGAGTACTATTTCATCACTCCGGAACTCTTCCGCCAGAAAATAGCGGAAGATGCCTTTATAGAATGGGAAATGGTCTATGAAGGCAAATATTACGGCACACTCCGTTCTGAGATACAAAAGATATGGAACGAGGGAAAGATCCCCATCCTGGATATTGATATCAAGGGTGCTATAAATGTTCAAAAACAATATCCCAACCAGTCGATCTCCCTTTTTATTGAACCCCCTTCTGTTGAAGAACTGCGCAAAAGGCTGGAATTCAGGGGCACAGAAACACCAGAGTCCATTGAAGCCAGGATCAGCAAGGCCACTTACGAACTTTCTTTCAAAGAGCATTTTGACCACATAATCCTGAACGATGAACTGGCAAAAGCCTGTACAGAAGCCGGTGACATCGTCTCTGATTTCCTGGAAAAGGATTCCTGATTTACTAAAGGTGGTTGCCGGTGACACACCGCATATCTAATTGAATATCAAATAGATAAAACGGGTTGAACTGTTCTATAACAATTTCGCCCCTCTGGGGCTCTAATACAAAATACATGTTTGTCTACAAGAATTTCGCTCCGCCGCGGCGGACTTAAATACAAAAATGCTGTTCTGCCTTTGAGCTCCAGAGGAGCGGCATTCTTGTAGAAAACAATTGATTGTTCAGGATCTCTAATACAAAAAAAGCATTTTTGTAGTTGTTCTGCTGTTCTGCCTTTGAGCTCCAGAGGAGCGGCATTCTTGTAGAAAACATTTGATTTTTCGATAGAGTCCGCCGCGGCGGAGCGACATTATTTTAAATCCTAATGTCAATTAATTAATGTGTCATATTCAAAGAACTTGTACCCGAAACGAGAAATATCTACTCTGGATGACACGAACCCGAGCGCAGAATGACGATTGCCGACTGGTGACTGTTGACTGGCGACTGGCTACTCCCACTGGTTACTCTAAACCGGATTAACTATATTTGTTTCATGGAAATGATCTTATTGATCGGTATCATAGTGGCATTCATGTTGGTTGGTTTTTTTGCAGGCATTGAAGTAGCATTTGTCTCTGCCAATAAACTCCCTATTGAGCTTAAAAAGAAACAGGGCCTTCGCAGTGGAAGGATTTTGTCGGAGTTCATGGACACACCGGCGAAATTTATTGGCACCACACTGATTGGTATGAACCTGGCCCTTGTTACCTATGGCCTGCTGATCGGTGAATTCCTTACCCCGGTATGGACATGGGTGGAAGGGTTCCTGGTTGAAGATGCAGTACCTTATTTACAATATATCCGGATAATTTTTGACACAGTTCTTGCCGGTACGATCATCACTCTTTTTATCTTCTTTTCGCGAGCCATCTTCAAAGTAAAAAATGATACCCTGCTGTTGTTTTTTACACCGGTAGTAGATTTTTTTTACGGCCTCTTATATCCCATTGCATCTTTGTTTGTATCTGTTTCCGAGTGGATTCTTAAATACCTGTTCAATGTGCGGCTGCATGATGAAAAAGATGCTTTTAACCGGGTTGACCTGGAGCAGTTCCTGCAGCAATCCCGCGAGCAGGCCGAAGAAAACCCCGAACTCAATACAGAACTTTTTGAAGCGGCACTTTCCCTTCCCTCCATCAAAATAAGGCAATGCCTTGTGCCACGGAAAGAAGTGGAGGCCCTTGATATAAATTCTTCCATGGAAGAGCTCAATAAAAAATTCATAGAAACAAAACTCAGTAAGCTGGTGATCTATGAAAAAAATATTGATAATATCCTGGGATACGTACACCAGTTGGCCCTTTTCAAACATCCTGCAGATATCCGTTCCATCCTGTTGCCCATCCCGGCAGTGCCGGAAAGCATGAGTGCCACGGACCTGATCAATAAATTTTCCCGCGACAGAAAAAGTATAGCCTGGGTAGTGGATGAGTTTGGCGGAACTTCCGGCATTATTACCCTGGAAGATCTGCTGGAAGAGATCTTTGGTGAGATAAAAGATGAATATGATACAGAAGAATTTGTAGAAAAACAACTCGCAGAAAAGGAGTTTATATTTTCCGGCCGGCTGGAACTTGATTACCTGAATGAGAAATATGATTTCAATATGCCGGTGCATGAATCAGAAACATTATCAGGATATATCATCAACCAGCATGAAACGATCCCTCAGCAGCGTGAACGGATCATTATTGACAATTTTGAATTTGAGATCCTGAACGTGAGTGATACGAGGATCGAAACTGTTAAAATGAAAATTCTGCAATAAGGCCGGGAGGGCACACCCACCCCATTGCTTGCTTATTTTCACTTAAAATAGCTGCAACACATTAGCCTTACGAGTCATGAGATTGATATTGAAACATTAACTTTGCCATTTAAAATTAAATCCTCTGCCAGCAGAAACAACAGATAGAAAATCATTTTTCCAGCGCATCCGGGGTACCGAAACAACGGAGTCGGAAATGAGTTTTATTGACCACCTGGAAGCCCTCCGCTGGCATGTTATCCGGTCGGTACTGTTTGTATTAGTAGCAGCCATTGTTTTTTTCATTTTCATCGATTTTCTTTTCGACCAGGTGATCATGGGTCCTACCCGGAATGATTTTATCTCATACCGTGCATTATGTTCGCTCAGCCATACTTTAGGCATGGGCGAATCGCTCTGTATGCCTCCCATGACCATGAACCTACAGGTGACCAGCGTGAGCGGCACATTTATGTCGAGCATCACCATTGCCATTGCCATGGCCGTAGTTGTTGCAGTGCCATACCTCCTTTGGGAAATCTGGCGCTTTGTTAAACCCGCCCTCAAGCCTACTGAATTAAAACATACCCGCGGCATCATTTTATGGGTAAGCATGTTCTTCTTTATTGGTGCCGCTTTCGGGTATTTTGTAATGGCTCCCTTCACCTTTAATTTTCTCTCTAATTATAAGATCGGAACGGCAGCATTGCTGGATTATCGTCCCACACTTTCAGATTACCTCGATACCCTTATAGATATCACGTTAGGTGCGGGCCTGGCTTTTGAATTACCGATGGCTTCGTGGATCCTCTCCAGGATGGGGATTATCACACCTTCTTTTTTACGCAGCTACCGTAAATACGCTTACGTGGCCCTGCTTATTATTGCTGCAATCATCACACCTTCTCCCGACTGGGGAAGTCAGATGGTGGTGGTGGTTCCACTGATGCTTTTATATGAAGTGAGCATATTGATCTCAGCGAGGGTGGTGAAGAATGAGCAGAAGAAATGGGAAGAGTGGAGCTAGGGGAAATCGAAAGTCGAAAATCGAAAGTGGGAAGTGAAAGGCAGATACATTCATCGCAGAGAAAAGAGGACGCAGAGTTGCGGGGAGGCACCCCTCTCTGGAAGAGAGGGGCCGGGCCTGCCCGCCGAAACGGAGTGCAGGCGAGGGGTGAGTAGGAAGATTTAATATCTTTACAGTAATATAAAAGGGCTTTCATGAACAATATACATTCCCCATTCAACCTGTTTTTCCCAATCGCCATTGGCTGCGATCACGCCGGATTTGACTACAAAGAAGAATTGAAAAAATACCTTTTGGAAAAGGGTCTGAATGTGCATGATTTTGGAACTTTTTCTAAAGATTCTGTCGACTATCCAGACTTTGCGCATGCTGTTGCAACAGCTGTTGAAAAGGGTGAATGCTCGTTTGGGATATTGCTCTGCGGATCAGGAAACGGAGTGGCCATTACCGCCAATAAACACCAGAAAATCAGGGCTGCCATTTGCTGGAACGCACCCATCGCCGAATTAGCCAGGCAGCATAATAATGCCAATATCATTTGTATTCCGGCCAGGTATGTTTCCCTGGAAATTTCCCAACAAATGGTCGATAAATTCCTGTCGACCGAATTTGAAGGCGGCCGGCACGCCACCCGTGTGGGGAAAATTGCCTGCGGTTAATACAGTATAATACCATTGATATATTTTTTCAGACGGCAAACTTAATTGCCATTAGGTTTGTGCCATTCATTAAATAAACCTCCATTACATACATGAAACAATTCTTTCTATTGCTGGCACTTACTGCCGGACTTATGTCGTCGGCCCAGAAAAAAGCAGCGGATCCAAGGCCATTTGCCGCATCGATCACAGAAGCTGATCTGAAAAAACAATTATACATAGTAGCCGGAAAAGAAATGGAGGGCCGCGAAACTGCAACTGAAGGCCAGAGAAAAGCAGCTGCCTATATTGAATCCCAGTTTTCATCGCTGGGTTTATTACCGGGTAATAACGGTAACTATCAGCTGCAGTATCCGGTATATCGCGATTCCATGTCTGGCGCCGGATTGATGATCAATGGTAAAAGTTTTGAACTGAATAATGATTTTCAACCTATCATTCAGCTTAACAACAACAGCACACAATATTTTTCAGAGATCGTATTCGTGGGCCATGGCATTGTGGATTCTTTATATGATGACTACGGATCCATCAATGTAAAAGGGAAAGCTGTTTTAATGCTGGGCGGTTCCCCTTCCAACTACAAACCCAAAAGAGGGGGTGGATTCATGTCGCCTTCCAGTTCATACGGCAAAGTATTAAATGCCCGTAATAAAGGAGCAGTGGCTGTCCTCGTTGTTGAAGGAAATTTTCCGCGCAAGGCTGGAAACACTTTAGGCAACATGTATACAGAGTTATACAAAGACGCTCAAACACCTAATACCTTCATCATTTCCGAAAAAACCGCAGAAGCTATTACCGGTGCAGGCTGGGCAGAAATGAAAGAAAAAGGAAAAAAAGAACAACTTAAGTCAGGTGTCTTCCCGGCAAATACAGCTATTGAGTTCCAGAAAAAAACCCAGTTCCTGCAAAGCAGCAATGTGCTTGGTATAATTGAAGGCAGCGATAAAAAAGACGAATGGCTGATCATTACCGCACATTATGACCACCTGGGTAAGAGAGGAGATGTAATCTATTATGGTGCTGACGACGACGGATCCGGAACGGTCAGCGTAATCGAAATGGCTGAAGCTTTTGTAAAAGCAAAAGCAGCCGGTAAAGGGCCACGCAGAAGTATACTATTCATGACCGTTAGTGGTGAAGAAAAGGGCCTCTGGGGCTCGGAATATTACTCAGACAATCCAACCATCTCCCTGGATAAGATAACGGCCAACCTGAACATTGACATGATTGGCCGTACAGACACGGAAAGAATGAAACCCGACACACTGAATTATGTGTATGTTGTTGGTGATGATAAACTGAGCTCAGACCTAAAACCAATCAGCGAAACGGCCAATGCAAAATATACCAAACTGGTGCTTGACTATAAATACAACGACCCTAATGACAAAGACCGAATATATTACCGCAGTGATCACTATAATTTTGCCCGCAAAGGTATTCCCATCATTTTCTACTATGATGGTATGTTGAAAGCTGATTATCATAAACCAACAGATACACCTGATAAGATCAATTATACCCTGCTCGCTAAACGGGCTCAACTTGTATTTTATACTGCCTGGGAAATGGCCAACAGGGATTCCCTGCTCAAAAGAGATATTCCTTTGCCAACTATGGATTAATCAAATAACTGATTACCAATATAAAACAGGGATGACCGCAAAATCATCCCTGTTTTTTTATGCCTGCGTTAAACCAAGCTCGTCTGTCCCGGTCTATCATTCCGTACCACATTAAAAAAATATAAAAATCCTGACAGTATGAAAGTAATTAATGCAAAAGCAATCATCGTCTCAGCCCTGGTTATTGTAACACTGAATGCGTCTGCCCAAACAACACCCGACACCCGTATTAGGCAACACAACCGCCTCGACAGGATGGAAAACAAATTCGACCGCAGGGAAAACAAAATTGATCGCAGGGAAAATGTAGCTGACCGTAATGAAGACCGTTTTGACCGCCGTGAAGATGTAAGAGACAGAAAAGAAGATATACGCGATGCCAAATATGATGGCGGCCGCAAGGATAAGATGGAAGATGTACGCGACAGAAAAGAAGATGTACGCGATCAAAAAGAGGATGTGCGTGACCGTAAGGAAGATAAACGTGACCACCGCGAAAACAAACGTGACCGTAAAGAAAACCGTCGCGACAGAAAGCATTAATAACGGATGGATAATTATTAAAACGGCAGGCTGAAATGAGTCTGCCGTTTTTTCCAGAGATTAATTGCCTTACGCTTCATTTTTCGATATGCTCACTTCAAATAATATGGCTGTTGAAAATCGGTAATTCTACAAAATTTGCCATTTGACTTTTTTTATAAGGCTTATTTCCTTGGTAACATAACACTCCTGAATTTGCCTTTTATGGGTAAACTATCCCTCTTATACACATCATATAAAATTGCATTGAATTCAGCTTCTATTATAAATTGAAAGGATGTGTCATTCGGTAAGGGTTCAATTTTTGTAATTGCAAAATTTGAACCATGTTGTTTTATAAAATATGATTGATATACACCACCAACTGAACCTCCTGGAAAAATATCGCCATAACTTATTTTTACACCTGGCGTCAACCAATAACGTTTGCTGGAATCCATTTCACTATAGGAATAATTACCAACCTTAAGCCAGCCAGGTAATTCAGACAATTGGGGATGTTTTTGTACCGTATCAATGATTTGAATAAAAAGAGAATGATTGACATTATAATCAAAAATAACTGATGAAATTGTAAAATTTATCCTTCTGTAATCATAGAATGAATATCCACCGTTGTCATAACCGGAATGTGCATTAAACCGTTTTTTATCCTGATCCCAAATTTGATTATAAGCAACTGTAATATCTTTTTGCAAACCATCTGCAACACCTTTAAAATATAAGTCTGTAATTACAGCCCTTCGGTTATTCTCATCTGCTTTCCGGCATGCCATATCTTGGAATACCAGTAATAGAATAATTAATAACCCAATCAATTTATACATTGAATTAATATTAGTTTTCAATAAGCCTACCACCCCAGCAAATAAGCAAATATCAATGGCGCCACAATCGTAGCATCACTCTCCACAATAAATTTAGGTGTGTTGATATCCAGCTTTCCCCAGGTGATCTTTTCATTTGGCACTGCACCAGAATAAGAACCGTAAGATGTAGTGGAATCACTTATCTGGCAGAAATAACTCCAGAAAGGTACATCATGCCATTCCAGGTCCTGGTACATCATCGGAACCACGCAGATTGGAAAATCACCCGCGATACCACCGCCGATCTGGAAAAAACCAACCCCTTTACCGCCACTGTTATTGCGGTACCATTCGCTCAGGTAGACCATGTATTCAATACCACTCTTCATGGTGCTGGCCTTCAGTTCATTTTTGATAATGTAGGATGAGAAAATATTACCCATGGTGCTGTCCTCCCAACCCGGAACAACGATCGGCAGGTTTCTTTCTGCCGCTGCGATCATCCAGCTGTTTTTTGGATCGATCTCATAATCATTTTTCATGACACCGCTGTTGAGCAATTTATACATGTATTCATGCGGAAAATAACGTTCGCCTTTAGCTTCAGCCTCTTTCCAGATCTTTACGATATTATGCTGGATCTTTCGGAAAGCTTCTTCCTCAGGGATACAGGTATCTGTAACGCGGTTGAGTCCTTTTTCCAGCAGTTCCCATTCTTCCTGCGGGGTAAGGTCGCGCCAGTTGGGTATGCGTTTATAATGTGTATGGGCCACCAGGTTCATAATATCCTCTTCCAGGTTGGCGCCGGTACAGGAGATGATATCAACCTTGCCCTGGCGGATCATTTCGGCCAGTGAAACACCTAATTCTGCAGTACTCATGGCACCTGCCAGGGAGACCAGCATTTTACCCCCTTCAAGCAAATGTGTTTCATAACCTTTAGCGGCATCTACTAGTGCTGCTGCATTAAAATGGCGATAATGATGCAATATGAATTCAGAAACGGGGCCTTTTTTCATGTGATTTAATTAAGGTGACAAATGTAATTTAAATCTCATCCCCGGGAAACTTTGACCCTTTTTATCTTTGCGGTCAATGTATTTTACCTTTGTACCATAATGAACTACCTGGCCCATGCATTTCTCTCTTTTGGCCACCCGGAAATTACGGTTGGCAACCTGATCAGCGATTATGTGAAAGGGAAAAAGCAATTTGATTTCAGCCCTGGCATCCAGCAGGGCATTCGACTGCACAGGGCCATCGATACTTTCACGGATCAGCACCCTGCCACACTGGAAGCAAAAAAAATATTCCATCCGCACTATCGACTGTACAGTGGCGCATTTGTGGATGTTGTGTATGACCATTTCCTTGCATCAGACAATAAGGAATTCACGGATGAAAGCCTTAAAAAATTTACGGAACAGACTTTCATATCTGTTGACCCTTACAGCAGGGATTTTCCGGAAAAATTTGCCGGTATGTACCCCTATATGAAAAGCCAGAACTGGCTCTATAATTACCAGTTCCGCTGGGGACTGGAAAAAAGCTTCGGGGGCCTTGTCCGCAGGGCAACATACATTACGGAAAGCGAAACCGCTTTTCAGCTCTTTGAAGAAAATTATACGGCCCTGCAGGGTTTCTACAATGCATTTATGCCGGATGTAAAATCCTTTGCAGCCATAAAATTGGAAGAGATTCTCCACGCGGTCTGACCCCAGAATGAAACATACCATCACAGGTGGTATGTAGAGACGCAAAGCATTGCGTCTCTACTGGGATACCTTCTAAAAATGTTTAAAACGCTCAAAACAACATTTATCCAGGTTTTCCCTGTCGTCAGGATGCGCAATATTTATCAGCGCTTTTGCCCTTTGACGCAGGTTTTTTCCAAATAAATACGCCACGCCATATTCCGTAACTATATAGTGCACATGCGATCTGGTGGTCACCACGCCAGCGCCGGGTTTAAGGAAAGGAACTATGCGGGGAACACCTTTATTGGTACGGGATGATAAGGCAATAATAGGTTTACCGCCTTCAGACAAAGCCGCACCGCGTATGAAATCCATCTGTCCACCCACACCTGAAAACTGGTAAGTTCCAATGGAATCCGAACAAACCTGGCCGGTGATATCCACTTCCACGCAACTGTTCACCGCAACCACTTTCGGATTCCGGCGTATCACATGCGGATCATTTACGTAATCGATATCCAGGAAATTAAACGCCGGGTTATCATTAACGTACTTGTATAAACGATTTGAACCCAAAGCGAAGCCTGTAACGGTTTTATTGGGATGGATACGTTTGTATTTATTATTAATGATATCCTTGTCGAACAGATCTATCAATCCGTCTGAAAACATCTCCGTATGCACACCAAGGTCCTTATGGTTATACAGGCATTTCAGCAAAGCATCCGGTATGGCGCCAATCCCCATTTGGAGGGTGCTTCTGTCTTCAATCAGTTCAGCTATCAGGCGGCCGATCTGTTCTTCCTTTTCTGTTACCTTCTCCGCAAAACTGGTTTCCTGCATCGGGTCTTCACAATAAACCATGGAATGAAAGCGGCTGGCATGTATCATTCCGTCGCCATGTGTACGCGGAGCATTGGGATTTACCTGGGCTATAACCAGTTTAGCGGTATTAACCGCACTACGGGCTACGTCAACCGATACCCCCAGGGAACAGTATCCATGGGAATCGGGAACAGATACCTGCACTATAGCCACATCCAATGGCAGGATGTTTTGCTTGAACAATTCAGGGATTTCACTCAGGAATACAGGAATATAATCAGCACGGCCCTGCGCAACCGCTTCACGGATTGACGCAGAAACAAACATGGAATTCATCCGGAAATTTTCTTCATACTCCGGTTTACAAATATCCAGGTCACCATATACGCTTATGGAAACAAGTTCTACATTCTTCAGCCGGTGTGCTTCTTTAGCCAGCTCATTGAGCAGGTAAACAGGTGTCTGAGCGCTGCCATGGACAAATATCCTTTGCCCTGATTTTACAACCGAAAGGGCTTCTTCGGCACTTACATATTTAATTTGAGGTATCATGTTGATTGCTTGTGCCGCAAAATTACCCATCTCTGTACAACTGGAAATGATTATCTAACGTTATTTAACTGATGAAAATCATCTAAAGGGTTATTTTTGTATGCATTCAAATTCAAACTATATGAAGAAACTGTTTTTGTCTATACTGATATGTATTTTATCCATCCCTTTTGTTAATGCCCAAAACGGCCGAATCCCTGCAATTGACAAGTCGCCGATGGATATTAGCTATTACCCGGCCAATTTTCCCATTTTAAAGATCCAGGATAAAGCTAAGGAACCGGTTCTGGTAAGGGTCACTTACAGCCGCCCTCAGAAAAACGGCCGGACCGTCTTTGGGGAACTGATCGAATTTGGCAGCATATGGCGGCTGGGTGCCAATGAAGCAACCGAACTTGAGTTATTCAAAGATGCCCGCATTGGTACAACTAAAGTGAAGAAAGGCCGGTACACCATGTATGCCATTCCGCAGCAGGATAAATGGACCATCATAATTAATCGCGATACCGATACCTGGGGAGCCTTTAAGTACGATCCACAAAAAGATGTGGCCCGGTTAGATGTCAAAGCCGAAAAAATTACCGAAGCCGTAGAATCATTTACGATGTATTTTGATAAAACAGGAACACAAATAAACCTGAATATTTATTGGGATAATTACAGGGCTATGGTCCCCTTCGTTTTCTAAGCGATCAGGAAAGTTATTTTCCATCCTGTTTACATTTCTATTTAATTAATGGCCGAACATGTGTGGGATTGCAGGTATCATATCCGCCCAATCTGGTTTTGTGACGCGTGGCAGGTTGCAAAATATGGGCAATGCCATCGCTCACCGCGGACCTGATGGCGAAGGTTTCTTTATTGCAGAAAAGCAATCATCCACAACCGGACTGGCGCACAGGCGACTGGCTGTAATCGATCTCACTGATGCGGCCGGCCAGCCACTTTACTATATGGACAGGTACGTCATAGTCCATAACGGAGAAATATTTAATTATAAGGAAATAAAAACAATACTCTCAGAGAAAGGACTTTCATTTCAAACGAACTGTGATACGGAAGTTATTGCAGCAGCCTATCATTTTTACAGGGGAGATTGCCTGGATAAATTTGATGGCATGTTTGCTTTTGCCATTTGGGATAAAGTGGAAGATACTTTGTTTTGTGCACGCGACAGGTTCGGAGAAAAGCCATTTTACTATTCTTTTAATGAGGAAAATAATACATTGTATTTCGCTTCTGAAATGAAAGCCATATGGGCAGCAGGGGTACAAAGAAAAATAAAACCCCAACTGTTTTTGCATTTTCTTTCACTCGGGATCACTCAACATCCTCAGTTCCCGGAACTGAGTTTTTATCAAGACATTTTCCAGCTTCCGCCGGCACATAAACTGATCTATACATCATTAAGTCATAGCCTGAACATTACCCGCTACTGGGACCTTGATAAAGAAACAGTCATTGATATCAGCGAAGCAGAAGCCATTACGGAATTTACAAGGCTGTTTGAAAACGCCATTCAAAAACGATTGAATAGTGATGTGGCTATTGGCACTACGCTGAGTGGCGGTCTTGACAGCTCATGTATTGTGGCAGCATGCAGCAGACAGGGAAAAACTGCTTTCTCACATACAAGTTTCAGTGCTATATTTCCGGGATTCGAAAAAGATGAATTGGATTTTGTGAGGCTTATCGAAGAAAGGTATTCCCTGCATTCACATTTTGTAAGTCCCGACCCCCAGGGTCTTGTAACAAACATAGATGAACTTGCTTTTCACCAGGAAGAGCCTTTTACTTCTTCAAGTGTATACGCACAATACGCCGTATACGCTTTGGCAAAAGAAAAAAACATCAAAGTTTTACTTGACGGTCAGGGTGCTGATGAAATTCTGGGAGGTTATACAAAATATACCCATTGGTACCTGCAGGAATGCCTGACCAAAAGACAAAACAGGCTGGCAAAACAGGAAGCTGCAGCCTTGCAGGAAAACGGTTTCCTTGAACACTGGGGTATATGGAATCATATTGCGGCTTATTTCCCCGGTATTACGGCAGGCTGGCTGGAAAGAAAATCGGCTAAAATACTTTCCTCAGACCCATATATTGATAACCGGTTCAGAGATGACAATTCAGGTGGCGGATTTATTTTTAAACCGGTGGTGGAAAAACTCAACGACATACTTTATTATGATACCTGCATGGGTGGTTTGCAAACCCTGCTCCGATATGCAGATCGCAATGCCATGGCACATGGCTGTGAAGCAAGGATGCCCTTTCTGCAACATGAACTTGTTTCTTTTATTTTCTCTTTACCTTCCGGCCTGAAGATAAAAAACGGCTTTACCAAATGGATCCTTCGACAAAGCTACCGATCATCACTACCCGAAATAATTCACAGCAGGAAAGGGAAAACCGGGTTCGAACCTCCCCAAAAAAGCTGGATGCAGGAAGACGCAGTGCAGCAACAAATTCGCCAGGCCAGGCAGAAACTGGTGGATGCCGGTATGCTCAATCCATCAGTGCTGAAAAAACCTATTAACCCACAAACTGCTTATGCTTCAGGCAATGAAGACTGGCTACACTGGAATGCCTCTTTATTCCTTTAAGCTTTGCGCCTTTGCGGTTAATGTATTATTTTATGCATCTTTGCCAAACAAAATAAAATAATGAAACCAGCAACCCTATTCATACATGCCGGAGCACATCCTGATCCTTCCACCGGAGCTATCATGACCCCAATCTACCAGACTTCAACCTATGTACAGGAAGCACCCGGCGTCAATAAAGGATATGAATACGCCCGTTCCCAAAACCCCACCCGTTTTGCACTGGAAGAAGCATTTGCCCTGATCGAAAGAGGAAAATACGGTCTGGCCTTCAGTTCCGGCGTGGCAGCAACAGACGCGGTGATCAAATTACTCCAACCCGGAGATGAAGTGATCTGTGGCAATGATATGTATGGTGGTACATACCGCCTCTTTACGAAGATCTTTGAAAAATTCGGGATCAGGTTTCACTACGTGAATACGCAGGATGTGGACATTATTGCCGGCTTTATCAATGAAAAAACAAAGCTGATCTGGCTGGAGACCCCAACCAATCCGCTCATGAATATCACAGATATCGCTGCTGTATCAGCACTGGCAAAAGGCAAAAATATACTGGTTACGGTTGATAATACATTTGCCTCTCCTTACCTGCAGAACCCATTGGAACTAGGCGCTGATATTGTCATGCATTCTGCAACAAAATATCTCAGCGGACACAGCGATGTGATACAGGGAGCTTTAATGATGAACGATAAAGATCTCCGCGATAAATTATATTTCATCCAGAAAAGCTGCGGCGCTGTGCCTGGCCCCATGGATTGTTTCCTGGTTTTACGCGGCGTCAAAACATTGCATGTACGCATGCAAAGGCATTGCGAAAACGGCCGGATCATTGCACATTATCTCCGCCAGCATCCCAAAGTGGCAAAAGTTTACTGGCCCGGATTTGAAGATCATCCCAATCACCAGATCGCCAAAAAGCAAATGCTTGATTTTGGCGGCATGATCAGTTTTGAACTAAAGGATGACAGTGTGGAAAATGCACGCCGGGTTCTATCTTCCACACACCTGTTCTCCCTGGCCGAAAGCCTGGGTGGCGTGGAGTCGCTTATCAATCACCCAGCCTCCATGACACATGCATCCATTCCAAGGGAAGAGCGCATCAAGAACGGACTGAGCGACTCACTGATACGCCTAAGCGTAGGAATCGAAGATGCTGAAGATCTCATAGAAGATCTTGCAAAAGCGATAGGATAAAATACCGATATAATTTTAAAATTGAATATTGAACAGGGAACAGGGAATTATGAATGTCTGAAAATGACTTCACAATTCCCTGTTCTTTATTCATACTTCGATATTCTGAGCCATGGTTCGTGTCCAAATGAACAATCGTTGGAAACATTTCGTTTTCCTGTTGCCAATTAAACACTGCGTATCTAATTGAATATCTAATAGATAAAAACTGATTGAAATGTGCTATAAGAATATCGCCCCGCTGGGGCTCTAATACAAAATACGTGCGGGTCTACAAGAATGTCGCCCCGCTGGGGCTCGAATACAATATACATATGGGGCTATAAGAATGTCGCCCCGCTGGGGCTCTAATACAAAATACGTGCGGGTCTACAAGAATGTCGCCCCGCTGGGGCTCTAATACAAAATGCATGCGGGTCTACAAGAATGTCGCCCCGCTGGGGCTCTAATACAAAATGCATGCGGGTCTACAAAAATATCGCCCCGCTGGGGCTCGAATACAATATACATGTGGGGCTATAAGAATGTCGCCCCGCTGGGGCTCGAATACAAAATACGTGCGGGTCTACAAGAATGTCGCCCCGCTGGGGCTCTAATACAAAATGCATGCGGGTCTACAAAAATATCGCCCCGCTGGGGCTCGAATACAATATACATGTGGGGCTATAAGAATGTCGCCCCGCTGGGGCTCTAA
>JBGSHT010000083.1:0-28616 GCA_041752135.1 Chitinophagaceae bacterium
ACTTTTGTCCAGGCATAAGAAGCGATGGTACCGTCTGCATCAGTGGCACTGCCGTTGAGGGTAGTTGTATTTACAGGTAAAGTAATTACCTGATCAGCACCTGCATTGGCTGTGGGTGTTGCGTTAACAACCCCTGATGAATTGTATGCAATATTTGTTCTGAGGATATATGAACCATCGGTCTGGCGTCCGCGGATAGCCAATGGCAAAGGGTCCCTGTAATTATCCCTGTCTCTTATTTTTAAAACCAGCTGATATGTTGCTGTTGGCAATCCGGCGGGAACTGTAAAATTATCCGTAACAACCGTAGCAGTTGCTGCAGGTAACCAACCTTTTAACTGGTGCCTGGAAGTGCCTGACCAAACCACTGCTTTAGTTGTCTGGTTTTGTAATTCATAAGTAACATCCCATAATTCGTAAACAGGCGCAACACCTACATTTCTCCAATTGAGTGTAATACTCATCGGCTGACCCGGAGCAACAACAGAAGTCATTTGTCCGGCTTCCAGCTCAATACGATATCCCATTGTTTTCCATGCAAGGCGAAGGCTATCACGACCACGTACGCCTTGATTATGTTCACCACCGAAATTACCATTACCTACCAGGGAAATATGAAAGCGCCGTACCTGGTTTGGAAGCAAACCCATGAATACATTATTGTTATATCCATTTTCGTCATCACTAACTGAAGTTCCTCCACCCGGTCCTTCACCATGTATCGGTGCATATTTCCAACGATTTGCCGCTGCTGTGTCAAAACGCATCCCATTATAAACATGAGGAGACTCATCCAGTATCTGAGAGGTGAACCAGGATGACGGCCATCCCCATGATTTTTTTGATATACCTAGCTTTCCGTAACGGTTAGATACGGTTAATGCGTGATATCCTGTTTCTATAGGAACCCAAACATTTGGATAGGTCCTTCCATCAAGTGCGAGGCTGTTCATGAGGATCTGATGATCGGGAAATGCATTTATATGTGCGTCAATGATACGGTTCAGGCTTTGATAAGTTGGTTGCCTTCCTGCAGGATAATCTGCAGGGTTATCATGAACACCAACCTGGTTCCACTCGCCCCATGATCCATAACCACCCATATCCACAAAAGATAAAACTTTTCTATACGGTACGCCCAGATAAGTTGTTGTATTAATATGATTAGCAATTGCAAGCATCAATGCCTCGTACCTGGCTAAATAGTTAGGAGAATTATAGTTTGGCACCCATGTGTTGGACCTTACATAATCACGGGAGTTGGTTGGTTCTGACTGCATTAAGTCGTGTACATACTCAGGGTATGAAGATACATATCCGTCATAACTAACACCAGACAAATCCCTGTCTGGCCACTGAGTAAGGACACAAATACCAACCTTTTGCTTTTTGGGTATTGCATCCCTAAAGTACTGATCAATTACAGAGAAATCATATACTCCGCGCGACGGTTCAAGTTTATCCCAGGTGAGGGTTGAACGAACATACACATCGAGAGGTCTTTGATAAACCGATTCCGAAATATTGTTAATGATATTTGGCCCGTATTCATCATGCCAAATTTCTGCTCCGCGCATAGGAGAGATGATATCCGGATCACTAAAAGGAATCCTGTTAAAAGTAAACTGGTAATTTGCCTGGGCAAAACCAGACAATCCCAAAAGAAATTGAAAACTAAGGAGAAGAAAAAGAGTTGAAATCTTTACATTGGAAACAGCATTGAGTACACTGTTTTCTGCAGCAATAATTTCACGGTTACGCAAAATTAGTTTCATAGTAATTGGATTTTGTGTTTTCTGGATACTTGGATTACGGTTTCGGACTTTTCTGGTACTAGCCGATGATCAAACCAAATAATATGCCAAAAATGATAACCGGTTAAAACAAGTAGTAGGAAATGATTTATTTTAATGATTTATCTTATTCATTTTTAATAAATCAGATTATTAAGTGAAAAAAAATAAAACGTAAAATAATCAGCATGGAAATGCGTTGTATTACTAGCGGAAAATTACTTGCGGACCAAAAAGGCTTCGCTATTTGTTATTTTCTGCTTTGAGGCTTTGCTTTGAATTATTAATAACATTTATTAGGTTTGCATATGTTTCTCGGCCCTTAGCTGTAATCTCTGATATCCTCATGATAGAGAGACTGAAATCCTCTTACAGATAATAAATCTGACCCAGCTTACCCATATCTTCTTGAATACCAGCAATAAAGGTTAATTTACATTACAAATTACCACCATGAAAAGAATTCGTTTTACATCTAAACGATGGATACAGTTTGCCTTGTTTTTAATTTTAGGAACATTCATCATGACCTCCTGTTCTGACACAAAAAAACTGGTATACTTTGACGGAGTTCAGGATGCAACCTTAAAAATTCAAGAACAGAATCCTGTACCAGTAATTCAGCCAAACGATCTGTTAAGCATTATTGTAAGCAGTTTAAATGCGGAGGCATCTGCCATATTCAACGCGCCAAACGAATCCACTCCAACAACAAACCAGGCCACTGTTTATGGAAACAATACCTTAACAGTGGGTTACCTTGTAAACAGGAACGGAGATATCCAGTTTCCAATTCTGGGCGCTTTGCATGTGGAAGGAATGAATAAAGAACAACTCACAAAAT
Source organism: Chitinophagaceae bacterium (assembly GCA_041752135.1). Lineage (GTDB taxonomy): Bacteria > Bacteroidota > Bacteroidia > Chitinophagales > Chitinophagaceae > Pollutibacter. The sequence continues at coordinate 2,638 of JBGSHT010000083.1, forward strand.
ATATTGCACAGCAACTTATAGATAAAAAACTACTTGTTGATCCTATCATAACCATTCGCCACCTGAATTACAGGGTGAGTGTATTAGGCGAGGTCACCAGGCCCGGGATTTATACTTCTCCCATTGAAAAATTTACTATCCTGGAAGCCCTAGGTATGGCTGGTGATATGACCATGTATGGCAAAAAAGAAAATGTGTTATTGATCCGGGAAACATCAAACGGAGAAAAAATGATCAAAAGGCTTAACCTGAATTCAAAGGAAATCCTGACTTCTCCTTTTTACTATCTGCGCTCTAATGATGTAATTTATGTTGAGCCAATGAAGGATAAAGTTGCGCGTGAAAGGAATATGGTTTTATTACCAATTATCATAAGCTTAACAACCCTTTTCCTGGTTGTCATTGACAGGTTTTAATGTATAACTTATAAAAGAAATAGTGTATATCGTCCTTAAACAGACTTGAATCATGGAAAAAATTTCGAAGCAAAAAGTGCAAAAGGAAAATTCAATTTTCCAGGATATTGTTTTCAAATATCTGCCTTACTGGCCGTTGTTTCTTACACTTCTGCTATTATGTGCAGGTGGTTTATTTGTGTTTCTGAAACTAAATACGCCATTATATGAAACAACGGCGAGTATACTGATAAAGGATGAAACCAAAGGACAGGAAGACTCCAAAATGGAAGAGGTTCTTAATCTTTTTGGTACTAAAAAAACGGTTGAAAATGAAACACAAATACTGAGTTCAAATGAGATCGTTGGTGAAGTAATCAAAAAACTCTACCTCTACTCCCCGGTCAATGAAGAAATCGGCTGGAAAGGCTTAAGGGTAGCTTCAGCCTATTACAGCAGCCCTTTTTTGGTGGAATCAGCAGATATTAATAAGCTCCAGGATTCAAAGAAAATATATTTCACTTTCCCTGCAGACAAGAAGAGTGTTTTAATTGACGGAAAAAATTATCCTTTAAATGAATGGGTGGAATCTCCATGGGGAAAAATCCGGTTTATAAACAACCCTAAGTACAAAGCAGGAATAGCTGCTCAAAGCGCACCAGGCAGTAAATTATATTTTTCTTTTTTTGAAATAAATAAGATTACAAAACTTATATCAAAAAATCTTGTGGTGTCTCCGGTGAGCAGGCAATCATCGGTTATTAATATGAAGGTTAGAGATGAGATTCCGGAAAGAGGTGAAGAAATTCTGACAAGCCTGGTTGATGCCTATAATAAAGCTGCTATATACAGGAAAAACAGTGTTGCGCTCAAAACTCTTGAATTCATTGAAAGCAGGCTGAAACAAGTCAGCGATCAGTTGGATTCTGTAGAAGGCGGCATTCAGAGTTATCGTGACCGTTCCGGAATTGTTGACATTACCGAACAAAGCCGTTTATACCTGGAAAGCATAGAAGCAAATGACCGGCAAATGAATGAGCTGAACATGCAACTTTCTTCATTGGAGGAAGTAGAAAAATATGTTGAGTCCAAGAGCAAGGAGGGAAGTGTTGTCCCTTCTACCATCAACATTGCGGATCCTACATTGACACAGCTGATCACTAAGCTTTCCACTGCCGAGTCACAATATGAAACACTGAAAAAAACCACAGCAGAAAACAACCCGATATTACAATCACTCCAGGAGGATATAGCCAAAACGAGACCTAATATCCTTGAGAATATCCGTAGCCAGAAAAAAAATCTGTTGGCAGGTAAAACCTACCTGGACAAGATCAACAACAGGTATAGCTCCATGTTAAATACAATTCCAAAAAAAGAAAGGGAACTTGTAGAGGTCAGCAGGCAGCAGAATATAAAAAATGATATTTATAAATTCCTTCTTGAAAAAAGAGAAGAAACTGCATACTCAATGAGTTCGGCATTACCCGATTGCTTTTTGGTAGACCAGCCAGCTACTTCATTGTTTCCTGTTACACCTAAAAAGCCATTGCTGGCCCTACTGGCAGGTATATTTCCTTTTATCATTGGTGTTTCTCTGATATCAATCAAAGATGCATTCAATAATAAAATTATGTACCGGAAAGAAATTGAAGAGCTCACCAACTTTCCCATAATTGGTGAATTACTTTTTGAAAAACTAGATACTAATTTAGTTACTTCAAGCAAAGAAAGAAGTTTCCTTCAGGAGCAATTCAGGCAAATAAGAGCAGCGCTCAAATACCAGGGTAATCCTCCCGGGAACCATAAAAGAATCATGGTAACATCTTCGATTAAAGGTGAAGGCAAAAGTTTTGTGTCTGCAAATCTTGCTGTAAGCCTTTCAAAAAGTGGTAAAAAAATTGCGTTACTCGAACTGGACCTTCACCAGCCGAAGCTTACAGATATGCTGGAATTAGAAAAATCGGTGGGAATTACAGACTATTTACTGGGCAATTCCAGTGAATCAGAAATCATAATTCCAACAAGCATCAATCCTAACCTTTCTATACTTCAGGCAGGAAACCTTATTGAGGACCCTTCAGAGTTATTACTGAATGGTCGGTTGGAAATGCTGCTTTCTTACCTGGACAAAGTATTTGATGTGGTCATTATTGATACGGCTCCTGTTTTTGCGCTGACTGATGCTATGTCTATTGCACCACATGTTAACCTTATACTGTATATCATTCGCCATAATCATACCCCTAAAGCACAAATTCAAATGTTGAATGAGAATATGGAATCTTTCAATATTAATAATATTGCCATCATATTCAATGGTGTTAAGAACAGGGGTTTTGGTAAATATAGTTATGGCAACGGTTACGGATATGGTTACGACAGCAAGTCATCATACGATGATTATGGCAAAAAGAAAAAGCAAAAAGTTGCCTGATTCATTTTTGCAACACCAATATCTTATGAAACAGGGTTTATTTTAATATTAAATAATATTGCCTTGTTTATCATACAATTAACAATTTATAATTCCGTTTATTTTAGTGATTTTAATAATCAGAAAAAGCAGAATAGACATTCCTTTCTTCTTTTCCCTGTTTTGACTTGCCTGTGTGCCAGGTTCAACAGTACTATTTTTCTAAAATAATGTGACTGAGATGGCGAAGCTGTGTACAAGCAAATAATTCATGAGAAGATGGGGGTTAAATTGCTGATTATCATATATTTATCCAATAATTGTATTGGAATATAAAATAAATCCAAATTCCCGGGAAAATTCAAACCCTTTCAAATCAATTATACCCTTTTAAAATGACCAAGCCACTGGTATCGGTTGTTATGACTGTTTATAATTCAGATAAATATCTGAAGTTGGCTATAGACAGTATACTTAACCAGTCGTACCAAAATTTTGAGTTTCTGATTGTCAATGACGGATCCACAGATAATAGCAAAGAAATTATCCTTTCCTATATTGATCCAAGATTAAGGTATCTTGAAAACAGCAGGAACTCTGGTATTGTTTTTTCCAGGAACAGAACAATCGACGAAGCTAAAGGTAAATACATTGCCGTTATAGACAGCGATGATATATCATTACCATTCAGGCTGGAAAAACAGGTTGAATTCCTTGAATCAAAACCGGAATATGGTATGTGCGGTACATTCTATAAAGTGATAGATTCCACAGGAAAAATTCTTTATAAAAATCATTTCCCGACATCAGACCACGACATTAAAGCTTACCTGTTCTTTGGAAATAGTTTCTGTCATTCAACAGTTATGATGCGGGTAGAATTTGCTCGCCGGTTCAAATATTCGAACCACTATCAATTGTGTGAAGACTATTATCTCTGGCAGGAGCTTGCCAATGTAACGAAACTTAAAAACCTGCCAATTTACAGCACTTTATACCGCATCCATAACAGCAATGTAAGTTTTACAAGGCAAAATGAAATGTTCCGGGAAATAAGTAAAATCAATGCGGCAAATCTGAATAGTATCCAGATTCCGTTTACCCAGGATGAATTGATCATCCATGGTCATTTTCTGAACTTCAACTATTATTATTTTAAAGACCCGGCTAAATTCAAGCAACTTGAAGAATGGATAATTAAGTTATTCTCATATCTTCAAAAAGAAAAAAGATTTAATAAACTGGTTATTACAAATTTTCTTTTACGGAGATGGTTTATTATCAGTATAAGAACAAAACATTACAATAATTTCATTAACCTTAAATTGTTTCTGAAAAACAAAATATTTTATTTACGATTCATAACAGAAAAGTTTTTTGACAGCCTTAATAATGTCAAAAAATGAAACAAGAAATATTTCAAATATGCATTCATACATAAATGCATTTTTTTATTTATATATGCATCGAAGCCAATTGATTATTAACAGTAAAGAGTATATTTGACCATTTGCAGGAATACCTGGAATTAATTCCACAACTCCTCAAAAAGCCAAATAGGAAATCCAAACTATTTAAAAAACATCACCTGGAACGTGAACAAGAAATAAAGTTGAACAGCATTAAAAAAATATTATCCACAGATTTGGTCAAGGTTTCATTTATGAATGGAGTCTCGACGCTTATCAAAATGGGAACGGGACTGATCAGCATTAAGATCATTGCATCGGTCATTGGGCCGGCCGGTATAGCCCTTCTGGGACAATTGAATAATTTTTCAAACATCCTGCTCATTTTTTCCAACGGCGGCATAAACTCCGGCATAACAAAGTATTTATCTGAATATTCAAAATCAGAAAGCAAATACAAACTTTTCCTGGGAACAGGGTTTTGGATAACACTTGTGTTTTCCGTTTTAATGGGAATAGTACTCTTGGTGGGAGCAGGTTATTTTGCCGAATCCATACTTCATGATATAAAATACAAACCTGTATTTTATGTTTTTGGTGTAACCATTATACTTTACGCATTCAATGCATACCTTATTGCCATCATAAACGGCTTCAAAGATTACAAGAGTTATATTATTGCCAATATCCTCGGTAGCATTGTCGGGCTCGTCTTTTCAGTTTTTCTGGCACTTAATTACGGTGTATTTGGCGCGTTGATCTCAACAGTCACATTTCAATCCGTTGTTTTTTTCCTTACCTTAATTATCATAGCTAAAGCCCCCTGGTTTAACTTAAAGTCTATAACGCAAAATTTCAGTAAGGATGTAGCCATTAAACTCAGTCAGTTCTCACTAATGGCACTCGTAAGCGCCATTACTGTTCCAGGGAGCCAGATGATAGTCAGGGAATATATAACACAATTCAAATCCATGTCTGATGCCGGACTGTGGGAAGGTATGAACAGGATCTCGATAATGTACCTTTTTGTTATTATGACATCCATGACGGTTTATTATATTCCGAGGTTGTCGGAAATCAGGGACAGGCAGGAATTGAGAAAAGAGATACTAAGTGTTTATAAACTCATGATTCCCTTTTTGACTGTGTCTATTATTTTAATATACTTTTTAAGAGACTTTCTGATTCATTTATTATTTACCCCTGAGTTTGCAGATATGAACTCACTCTTTGCATTTCAGCTCATTGGTGATCTCCTTAAAATGTCAGGATGGTTGTTAGGCTCGGTCCTTATAGCCAAGGCAATGACAAAGATCTATATCATCATGGAGCTGGTAAATTTCGTCAATGTCAGTGTGCTGAGTTACTTTTTTGTAAAGTATTATGGGGCATGGGGTGCCACAGTGGCTTATTCCATTACCCACCTGGTTTACCTCATCTGCCTGGTCATTATTTTCAGAAAACTGCTTTTTAATATTAAATGATCTTTATCACATTATCAGACCTGCATATCCGAAAAAATGTTTCAAAAATTCACAGATATACCTGAATTATCTAAATAATGTGAATCTATATTATTTTAAAACTGATTATTTCAGCAAATATTAAATGATTTTATTACTAGTTATAGCTGGCATTCTTGGTATTTATATAACCTATAAATATCCTGCATTTGTGGCAGTGGTTTTTTTTACCCTCACGCTTGCTGATGTTAATTTCAAAATGGGAGGATTCCCCCTGAATTCGAGGGCACTGATTGGTATTGCTGCTTTTGCAAGGACTTTGATTGATCCTAAAGAAGATTCACGGCTGGGTTTTTTTTCATCACCTGCAAAAAACATCCCATTATTCACTATCTATACACTATTAATTTCTGAATTTTACGACCTGATAACCTTTGAATTTATCAAGTCATGTGCATTAACATTCATTGCTGTTTATTTGGGCTATTATTATTTTTTCAAGAAAAACAGCCCGGTATATTTTAAAATCAGTTTAATTATTGCAGGTGTTATTTGCTTCTCTGATCTCGCCTATACTTACATATTCGTAGGCAGTTTCCCGGTACAAAGAATTTATCAGCGTTTACTTGGGGTTCCGCTTGTTTATGATCAATACGGTGATGTATTGGAACCTGTTAACTGGGGCTTCTATGGAGCCATATGCGGAATGAGTTTTCTGTTTATCCTCAATGATTATATTAATAAAAAATCAAAACAGAGCCTGGTGCTGTTGCTGCTGCCGGTAATGTTCCTGGGTGTGCTGATGTCCACTTCACGCAGTTCTCTTTTGGGTATGATAGGGGCATCAATATTTCTTATCAGCAAAGAACTTAAAGATAAAGAAAGGGCCCGCAGGGCTTACCAGCTGATTTTTGTGGCCCTGGGTGTAATTATCATGGCCCTGTTTGTTTTCTCTGTATTGAGCGAATATCTTAACCTGGATGTTGAATTTATAGAAAGAATCAGTTCGCGGCTTGTGGATGAACCTATTGCCGTACTGAATAAATACCTGGGCAACAGTTATAACGCACAGGAACTTGATGCATTGGACTGGCGTGGTGAGGCTTCGGAAATTGGCTTCAAGGCATTTCTGGACCTTACATTTGTAGAGCAATTTTTTGGCATTGGATTCTGGGGTTATGCTACAAGGGATCTTGGACACACCCAGCTTCCTCCTCATAATGGCCCGTTAATGATACTTGTAGAATATGGAATCCTGGGTTGCGTTTTCTGGTTTTATATTTTCCTGTCTACGATCATCACTTCGCTCAAAATAAACAAACTCACATCACCTGTACTGACCATATTACTGTTTTACTTTTTATACTGCCTCGGGCAAAATGAAGAAATGACACATGGTCTATTTCTTATGTCCCTTTCTACCCTGATCGCAGAGAACAGATATATAATGAACCAGAACACATACAGCAAACCTATTCTTACCTCAACTTAACTTAAACCCTGGAAAAGATGAACAAAAAGCGGATTTTATACGTCTCGCCCGGACTGCCTATTGGCGGTGCAGAGAAATTTCTAGTGATGATAGCCAACGCTTTCAGCAAACATACAGCACACCAGGTTATTGTTAGCCTGAGTGATAATAATCAGATACAAGCAGAATTTGATCCTTCCATTGACATTAAGATCATACCAAGAAAATCAAGATTCAGCATTTCGCCGCTGTTTGAATTCAGGAAAGTCTTAAAGGAAGAAAAGCCTGATGTTATTTTCTGTATCAATTTCTTCAGCTATATATTTATGAAAATTGCCCGCTTTGGCCTGCCTGCAAAAGAAAAAGTAATTATTTCTTATCACAGTACGATTCACCTGAATAAAAAAGAACATTATCTGCATAAGATCTATGCCAAAACCCTGGGCAAAAATGATTACATCATCATGACCTCAAGGAACCAGGCTGCATACACGGCGGAGAATTATAATATCCCCCAGTCTCATTTTACTACTTTAATTAACGGGGTGGATACAGACAGGTGGAAACTTGCACCTGATGATAAAGACAGAATAACAATCAGGGAAAAGTATAATATCCCGCAAGATGCAAAAGTAATCGTTCAGCCCGCAAAATTCAGACCTGAAAAGAACCATACAGGCGCAATCAGGGCATTGGATATATTGCATAATAAATATAATTGCAAAGCATATCTGCTGCTTGTGGGAGACGGGCCCCTTCTTGAAGCAACACAGGAAATGGCGGCTAACGAAAAAGTTTCTCCTTATATAAAATTTGCAGGGATGCAAACAGATGTAAGGCCTTTTTACTGGGCAGGAGACCTGGGTACGCTTACCTCTAATGCCATAGAAACATTTTCATTTGCAACACTTGAAGCTATGGCTTGCGGATTACCTTGCGTTTTAACCCGGATCGGGGGTGCAGATGAAATGATCATTGAAGGCAGGACAGGTTTCTTAAGCGATACAACTGATGAAGGGATAGCTGCTGCCTGGTTCAAAGGGCTTAACCATACCTTTTCCAAACAGGTATTAAATGACCATGTAAACGAAAAATACAGCTCCGCCAGAATGATAGACAATTACAAAAAGATAGTTTTAGATGAATAGGTTTTAAAACCGGTAATATTTAACCATGATATACCGGTTCAAACAAATGTTGATGTTATAGTCGTCATTTTGTTGACATAATTTTTGACCCAAAAATGAAACTGTTTTGAAAATAGTCCACCCAACACAAAAGGAGGCACATATCCTGAATGCCCCAAACTTTCAGAAAAAAGGAACGGAAATGAATACTACAATATTCTTTCTATTGATTTTGCTGTATCATATCCTATTAACGTTTCAGGGAGTTGACTTACTGGACGAAGGTTTCCACGTATCATTTTACCAGCAAATATTCAACGATCCGCAATCTGTTCAATACAGTTTTTTCTATTGGTTCTCAGGACTTGTGGGAGGTTCTATTCTTGAAAGCTTTCCCACCCTTGGCTTATGGGGAATCAGACTTGCAGGTGCAGTTGTTTCTACACTGACCATCCTGATTGCGTATAATCTTCTTAAAGATTACATATCCACAAAGCGCCTGAAAATAAGTTTATTTATCCTGGCACTTTTTATTAATACGGAACCTAAAGACCTCCATTATAATAACTTGTCGGCTTTCTTTTTTTTCCTGGCTGTCTACTTCCTTTTCAAAGGTCTGACCAAAAAAAATCAGTTGTTAATCTTTATAAGTGGCGCCATTTTAAGCCTGAATATTTTTACACGTTTCCCAAATCTGATAGGCTTAGGAATGGGCCTTGTAATTTTTTATCACGCATACCTTTTCCCTGAAGCCAGGAAGACCCAATGGAAAAGCTTCCTATTTTATGCTTTAGGCGCCATATCCATGCTTGCTGTTGTTTTATTGATCATGCAACAGATGGGACACCTCGAGTATTATACAAACTCCATAAAGTACCTCTTCTCGATGAGCACTAACTCAAGCAAGAAAGATGGCCTTGGGGGAGGCTATGGATTGGTAAAAATGATATACAGTCCATTCAAACAGTATTCAATTTCTGTAGGATCGGTAGTTTTAATTATTGCATTCCTGTTTTTTTCTTCATATTTATTTACCATTCGTAATAACCTTAACAAAATAAGCAGGACAATCGTTGATATCCTGCCCATTGGTTTAGTCTTATTCATTCTTGGTCTGATTGTTACCGACAAGATCAAATTACTTATGCTGATCTATTTCTTTTCAGGAGTTTGCTTATTTTTTGCAATTTTTGTTTTCTTCTTCTCCCGAAAAAAAGAGGTGCAGTTATTATCTCTTATCGGAACATTCATCATTATCGTTCACCCGTTTGGCAGTGCCCCAGGCATTGTTTCAGTGGTTATCTATTCCATGTGGCTCTCGTTTCCGATTGCAGTGGATTACCTGTATTCCTTTAGATCGGTTGAAGCAGATTTCCGAATTCAAACGTCAGGCTCACTCTCCTATCCCCAGATTTCGATCCCGGAGAGCAGAATACACAAGATGATCTCCGGCATTGTGTTCATTATCATATTCCTATGCGTGTACCACATATTCTTTTACCCATATTTCTATGATTATCATAAAAGAATTGAGATGACTCATAAAATAGAGAATAAGAATATGCGGTTTATCTATACTTCAAAAGCAAGGGCCGAAAAGATCAATGAACTGCTCGCCGCCAGCGCCCCTTACGTTAAGCCAAATGACTATGTACTCGCATTTGATGCCATCCCCATGTATCATTTCATGACTGAAACAAAACCATATCTTAACAACCCTAGTCCCATGTTTTACAGTACGGAATTGTTCAGTACAGAAATGGAAAAAGCTTCATCAAATAAAGCGTTACCGGTCATTATAAAACAGAATATAAATACCATTCATGAAGGCAGCCGCTGGCCTGAAGAAATTGTAATAGATAATTATTTTAACGACGAAAGAAGCCTTGGAAGGAATACTTACTTCAACGAATTCCTGATCCGGCATCAATATAAAGAGATCTGGACGAATGAAATTTTCAGTATTTATCTTCCGCCGGGTAAAACAGCCCAATAAAATCCATACCGGAACAATCATCACAATTACAGATTAATACAAATACATTATGAAAGTATTACTGGCTTCATGGTCCTGGGACCCCGTTGGCGGCGACTGGACATATATTCAGAATATCAAAACCCTTTATGAGGAAAACGGATATGAGGTCATTCCATTCAGTACATACCAGGCCGATAAAGGGAAACCGGCTGATGGAAAATATTTTGTAAAAGCATACGATTACAAAAAACTGAATCAGCATAAAGGTATTCTGTCAAGTATTAAAGCTGCAAAAAATTCCGTGATTTCCTTTGAAGCAATGAACAACATTGATGCATTACTTGAGGAACATGATATTGCCTTTGCACATATTCATATCATACACCATTGGCTTACTCCCGCGATTATCTGGAGGCTGAAGAAAAAAAATATACCTGTAATCTGGAGCCTTCATGAATACAAACTCATTTGCCCGGAAGGCACCATGTTTTCCAATGGTAAAGTTTGCGAAAAATGCTTTGGCGGTAAATTCTATCAATGTACACTGAACCGCTGTAAGAAACAATCCCTGCTCGCAAGTGCATTGGCAAGCCTTGACGCCTATTTTTACAACTGGAGCGGGATATATAATAAAGTGGATGCCTATCTTTGCCCTTCAGAATTTCTGTTGAAAAAATTTCAACACTTCGGTTTCAGTAAAACAAAATTAAAATTGAGTAACCTGTGTTACGACATCAAACTAATTGATGACTTTGTACAAAAAAATGAAAGCCGGATCTCAGCTTCAAAGGATGAAGATTTTATCTTATATGTAGGCAGAATTGAAAGAAACAAGGGCATTCACACACTGATTGATGCTGTGGAAGGCACTGGGATCAAATTAAAAATTGCCGGTACCGGATCTGCCACCGACGAGCTTAAACAAAGGGTAGCAGAAAAAAATCTCACTAATATTGAATTCCTGGGATTTCAGCATAAAGATGCTGTATTTGAACTTACCATGAAATCACTATTTGTGGCCTGCCCATCAGAATGGTATGAGAACTACCCATTTTCTGTAATTGAAACACTTTTATTCTCAAAACCCGTAGTTGGTGCAAGGATAGGAGGCATTCCGGAGCTGGTTCTTGATGGTCAAACAGGGTTCCTTCATGAATCGGGGAATATGGAAGACCTGAGGGAAAAACTCCTGAAATTATGGAATGACCGGGCTTTAGTAAGCAAATTAGGGGCACAGGCCAGGGAACATGCCTTTAGCAGGGTTAACTTTAAAAAACATTGGAGCATTCTCGAAAATATTATTGATAATCTGCCGTTTAAGAAATCAACCACTGCTGCAAAGCAAGACTTGATTCGTGTCAATTAAAATAACTTAAGATGAAAGTAGCCATTATTGGAACACGCGGTATCCCAAATAATTATGGAGGATTTGAACAATGTGCCGAATACCTGGCATTAGGACTGGTAGAAAGAGGTATCGATACTACTGTATATAATTGGCATGACCATCCGTACAAGGAAAAAACATGGAAAGGGGTTAAGATCATACATTGCTACAGTCCCAATAAATTTGGCGAGGTTAGTGAGTTTATTTATGATTTCAACTGTATCCTGGATACCAGAAAGCGGGATTTCGATGTGATCCTGCAGCTTGGATATACGAGTAATTCAGTCTGGTGGTGGATGTATCCTAAAAAAGCAGTCATAACCACCAATATGGATGGTTTTGAATGGCAACGTACCAGAAGATCGAAACCTGTAAGAAATTTTATCCGGTTTTCTGAATCCATTGCTGCCAGAACCAGCCATCACCTGGTTGCTGATTCCATAGGCATACAAGAATACCTGACAGAAGAATATAACAGAGATTCGGTGTATATCCCGTATGGTGCAACGGTATTTAACGAGCCAGATGAAACAGCCCTGGACCAATACAACCTTAAGCCGCATCAATATGATATGCTAATTGCCCGGGTCTTCCCCGAAAATAATATAGAGATCATACTTGACGGAGTTGTTAAAGCTAAGACCGGGCGTGATTTCCTGGTAATTGGCGGCACCCAGACGGATTTTGGAAAATACCTGATCCAGAAGTTTGGCAATGAGCCCAGTATCCGTTTCCTGGGAGGTATTTATGACATGGGTGCGCTTAATAACCTCCGTTATTATTCAAATCTATACTTTCACGGGCACTCGGTGGGAGGAACGAATCCTTCATTACTGGAAGCGATGGCTTCAAATACCCTGATCTGTGCCCATAATAATATTTATAACAAATCAATCCTTGGAAAGGATGCCTATTATTTTGAAGACGCCGAAAAAGTTACTGAGTATTTAACCAATCTGAAAAAATCAGATCACTTGCATTTTGTCAGGGAAAATACGGCGAAGATCACCCATATCTATTCATGGGATATTATTGTGGATCAATACCTTGAACACTTCAGGGAAATCGTAAAAAAAGAATCCCCTCAGCATTCAGCATTTCAGGAAAAGAGCTTACCATTTGAGTCAACAGAAATTGGCTGGCAGGGTAAATCAAAACGTGCCGGATAGATTGAAACTGATCGGTAAGGATTTCATGACAATGATGCCCTGAGGCGAAATTACATCCTGTAAGAGCCCGTTTTGAAATCTTACCTTTTGAAGAAACACCTGAAAAACAGTAAACCTCCCCTGCTGATGTATTTACTGCGGAAATGCTCAAAGACAGCTGAATTCTCCGGGTGCCTTTCTACTGGTGCTTTCCTTCCAAAGTTTACTTTCCTGATGACGTTGCAGTTCTCTATGCCTGATTTGGAATGGGCTTCTGTTGTATCAGCATAAAAACATTTGACTGATTTAAATGTTTTTTTTTCAGCATACAACAATTAATTTGCTCAAAAACAGTTAACTATATAACATTAAACCTATTTAAAGTACGAGCGAAATGACCAAAATTGGAATTATCGGGATAGGAAAAATGGGTATTTCTCACCTGGCAATTTTGGGTGCACACCCGGATGTTCAGGTTGTAGGCGTTTGCGACACCTCAAAGATGATGCTGGACGCTATAGAGAAATATAGCCCTTTCCCCTGTTTTAGCGACTATAAAAAGATGTTAGAGGAAGCAAAACCAGATGCTGTTGTGGTTGCTGTTCCTACCAAATTTCATGCTGCTATCGTTGAAGAACTCCTAAACAGGAATATTCATGTATTTGCGGAAAAACCATTCTGCCTGAATCCTGAACAAGGTGCACCACTGGTGGCGCTGGCCAAACAAAAAGGGCTGATCAACCAGGTTGGTTACCACAATAAGTTTGTTGGTACGTTCCAGGAAGTCAAGCGAATCATTGATGGAGGATATATTGGAGAGATTTATCACTTCCTCGGTCAGGCTTATGGCCCGGTAGTTGTTAAATCCAAACAGGATACCTGGCGCTCTAACCCTGAAGAAGGAGGAGGTTGCCTGATGGACTATGCTTCACATGTAATCGATTTGATAAATTACCTGTTGGCGCCTATCAGCAATGTGAAAGCAACCATGCTCAAATCCATTTTCTCCAACCAGGTAGATGATGCCGTATTTTCCATGCTGGAACTGAGCAATAAAGTTACCGGTGTTTTATCCGTTAACTGGAGCGATGAAACCTATCGGAAAATGTCTACTTCGATCAGTATAAATGGCAAAAAAGGAAAGATCATTTCTGATGCCAACGAGCTGAAAGTATTTTTCAAAGAAGAACCATTCCCGGCAGGATATAGCAAAGGCTGGAATATCAGGCATGTGACAGACCTCACTCCTGAGGTTGATTACTACCTGCGTGGTGAAGAATATTCGGCACAGCTCGATTATTTCGTTAAAACTGTACAAGGTAAGGTGCCCAACAGCATCAACAGCTTTGAAAGTGCATGGCTGACAGACAAGGCTATATCATTAATCAGAAAAGAACAACGTTAATTCAATGGAAAGAATACTATTTGGAGATAACCAGTTTTTTGCCGTAAATCATATCTCGGACGAAAAGTCCATGGCACAATCCATAAAATTCAAAGAAGATGCGGCAATTATAAAAACACTTGACTACGCGATGGAAGCAGGGGTGCAAACCTTTATGTGTACAACGCACGACAGGATTGCCAATATTTGCGAAATCATCCGTAATAACCCGGAAAAATATAAAGATTTCAAAATATTTCCTTGTATGCCCTATGCACACAAGTATGCAAACGCAGTTACTGAACTGGGCATCACAGGAACCCTTAAGCAATATGTACCAGGAAACTTTTTCGGGTCCTTATTCAAAGGTGGAGTTGCCTTTTTATCTAAAGATTACCTGAAGATCATGGAGCTCCTCATTGATGCGGAGATGAAAATGTTCAAAGGGATCAATACTCCTGTTATTTTCCTGCAGAATGTTATCACAGACATGCTTCTGGGCCTCGGAATGAAAGATGTACTCATCGCCTTCCATCAGTATGTTGAGAAAAAATATGATGCTGAGGCCGGATTCATTACTATGAATATGCCTAAACTATTGGCTGTTCTGGAAGAAGGAGGCATAAAGAATCCGATCATATGTTCCTCAATCAATAAAGCAGGATTTCGCATGTCGGGCGGAAAAGCTTTGTATGAAGAAACGTTGAGGACAAAGAAATTCCGGGCTATTGCCATGCAGGTACTGGCCGGTGGTGCAGTTTCTCCCAAAGAAGCAATGGAATATGTTTGTAAGCTGCCTAATATTGAGTCAATTTTATTTGGGGCTTCATCAAGGACCAATATCAACGAAACCACTTCACTGATCCATCAGTTTGATGCAGTGAAGCAGGCATAAAGTATGGTTGAAACTGAAAGCAACTAATGAATATAAAAAAGCTGAATCCATGCACGGAATGTTCCGCTTGCATACCTAACCCGGTTTATGAATAAACTTTCCTTTTATTCTTATCGAATCATACTCTGGCTTTGGGATATCCTTTCCCTGAATATTGTACTACTGATGCTTGGTGTATTTATTCAACGCGCTGAAGTATTTAAAGGGAATGATTATTTTTTATATTTCCTTTCATTCAATCTTTTCTGGATGGCATCTGTTTTCCTCACGGCATTGTACCTGAGTAAAAACTGGCTCGATATACAGAATTTCTCAAAAGAAACCCTCAAATGCTACTTCATTACCATACTGGGTACACTGTTCTTTGTATTCCTGCTAAAAAAGGAATATTCAAGGCTGTTTATTACCCTTAGTTTTGCTGGTTTCGGCCTGGCCCTCATATTGAACAGGTTTATTTTTTATGTAGCCCTGGAAGTACTCAAAAAGAACTTTCAGATCAGAAAAAATGTAATTGTTCTTGGGCATAACGACATCTCAAAACGATTAATCAATTATTTCCAGAAAGAAAGCAAACTGGTTAATGTTCTTGGCTGCTTTGATGATCAACTTGTAGTTTCTGAAAATGGTGGACTTAAGATCATCGGTAAACTCAGGGAGAGTGTTTCTTTTGCAAAAGAGAATGATGTAACAGAGATCTACTCTACCATTGCTCCGGAAGCTCACCCCTATCTTTACGACCTTGCAAAGGATGCAGAGAACCACTTCATTCACTTTAAATTTGTTCCGGATTACCAGATCTTTGTCAACAGGAACATTTTTGTGGATTTCATTGATGATATTCCTGTTCTCTCTCTCAGAAATGAACCGCTTGAAGATACAGGTAACAAAATCAAGAAAAGGATCTTCGATATTGTTTTCAGTTCCCTGGTTATAATATTTATATTATCATGGCTCGTTCCCATAATCGCCATACTCATCAAATTAAGTTCAAAAGGCCCGGTATTTTTTGTTCAGCCAAGATCCGGCAAGAGCAACCAGCCCTTCAATTGCCTGAAATTCAGAAGCCTTCGGGTAAATGATGATGCAAATGTAAAGCAGGTAACCAAAGACGATAACAGGATAACACCCATCGGTCGCTTCCTCCGGAAGAGCAATATTGATGAATTACCCCAGTTCTTCAATGTCTTCATGGGCGATATGTCTGTTGTTGGCCCCCGCCCGCATATGTTAAAGCACACTACAGACTTCACAAATATCTATAAGCAGTACATGATCCGCCATTTCATTAAACCCGGACTTACCGGCTGGGCACAGGTCCACGGATTCAGGGGAGAAATCAAGGACCATGACTTCCTGATCAAAAGGATCGAATATGATATCTGGTACATGGAAAACTGGAGTATTTGGTTAGACATGAAAATCATCATTATGACCATTTACACAACATTCAAGGGTGATAAAAATGCATACTAGAAGCCACTTGAAAGTTCTTTAGGAACCAATTGTTCATCGCTTACATACATTTTAAGCCCTTGCAAGTTTTAAAACTTGCAAGGGCTTTTTTATTTTCAATAAACGCGGTGTAAGTGAAATGATATTGGATGCAGTGAATAAAAAGATTCACATCAAAAAAAATTTGAATAGTTTTTCAGGATGAATAACACTTACTGTTGTTCAAGCATGATCGCTTTATCCGAATTTTATAACCAGTTTGCACCGATATCCCAAAGGGATTAATGACCATGAAAGGATAGAAAATATTTCGAACCCTGTTGCCCAAAAACTTACATTCATTACATTTTATACATCTGTCATTTTCACTTATCGCACAGGTCTGTACAAGCTAAGCAACCAGATTTTTTGATTCATGGCACACTTGCGTAGGCACTGATTCTTCATTTTATACCAATGGCATATTCTAAGCATATCCCTAAAGACACAGGAAATTTTAATACTCCTTTTTTCTACACTGTGTGTTACAAATTTATTTATGAACCCAGATTGACAATAACATATTATTTTTTTATTTAAATGTCAAATTGATAAATATTGTTTGAAATGTGCTGCAAGAATGCCGCTCCTCGGAGCCTAAAGTAAATAGCCCCATAAAGTGTTCAACTTCAAGAAGAGTGCATCTTTATATATAAGTCATGCATTTTGTATTCAGTGATACAAGAATGCAGTTCCTCTGGAGATGATAGACAAAAACATCATAATGACAAAAGAATGTCGCTCCTCTGGAGCTCAAAGCCAGGGAAGCATTTTGCTACAAGAATTACGCTCCTACGGAGCTAAAAGTCGATAACAGCTTTATGTATTCATATTCCGGAGGGTTGTAATCCTTCTAGCATCAGGATCATTTTATGTTTTCAGCCCCAGTAGGAGCGACATTCTTGTGGAGCAGATGCATTTGTATTAGAGCTCCGGAGGAGTGGTTGGTCCGCGAAATGCAGAAAAATAAATTCAGAAATGGGAGCCTTCATAAAATAAAATTATAGGTTCAAGTATTTAGAACGCAAAGCCTTATTACAAGGTTATTTTACTTTATTGACTTGATCCAAGAAGTATTAAAAAAAATTATCCCGCACGTGAGGGAATTAAAGAGACAAACAATCCTCCCCCTAAAACCTGAGTATGTGTTAAGCTCGAAATTCACCCCCCGCCTCCATTTCATTACGTCGGGCAAGCCTCCGCGGGGGATAATACTTCTCCAAAACCTTCTTATAAAATTTCATCGAATACTTAGGTCAAAAACATTGCAGGAAAGGCTGTTTATCCCCCTTTGGAGGGCCTGCCCGCCGAAACGGAGTGCAGGCGAGGGGTGAACCTCGGAGGCATTATACTGTGGTGCTTTAGGGGGAGGACAATCCTTATTTAAATCACACAATAGATCACATGTATAACCGCCAATCCTAGATCCAAATTACAAATGAGACTTAAATGGATAATCCTATAAAATTAATTACCTACTCAAATTCAGCAAATAATTGATTCGCAATCAAGTTTTAAGAAAAATCATAATGCGAATTTCTATTGCACGCATTAATTATTGGCAGAAAATAATTATCGGGAATAAAGAAGGTGGTATAACGCAGCGAGATAAAAAAAAGTAACCCCCCGGTTTACCGAAGGGCTACTATATTGAGGTATTTATACTGTGTATATTAAGCCTGGCTTAATTCTGCCTGCAATTGAACGGGGTGCATTTGATGTTCCAGTTCCTCATGGTTAATTAAACCCTGAGCCAGTACAACCGGAGTCTTAAGCATGATACCTAAATCCATCAGCAAATTATTATGCTTTGTATATTCGATATCCATAATAATCCTGTCGTAACAGGTGAATGATTCGGATTTCCTGCAGCTAACCTGCCAAAGTCCGGTAATACCCGATGGCGCAGAAAAACGTTCTGCCCACTCATTGCTTGTCAAAGAAGAAGCTTCATACAGAGGCAAGGGCCTGTTACCAACAATTGACATATCACCTATTAATACATTCAACAACTGGGGCAATTCGTCCAGACCAGAATTACGTAAGAACTGTCCTACCCTTGTGATACGTGGATCATTATCTACTTTAAAGAAAACAGGGGCATGTCCAAAATTATTATACTTATTCAGGTGTGCAATTGAATTGATCATTCTCTCAGCGCCAACCTTCATCGTCCTGAACTTATAGAACTTGAAAATCCTGTAACCCCTTCCAGCTCTGTATGATTTGTAAAAAACAGGACCTCTGGTTTCAAGCTTAACCGCAAGCGCAATTATCAGGAATACAGGGAGTAAGATAACCAGCAATGAAAATGACATCAACAAGTCCATTGCACGCTTAACCAGGTGGCTCTGCTTATAAACACTGTATGAATTAAATTCCGGCTTGATGGAACCTTTTCTTTCAACCAGGGATTCTTTAGTCTTTCGCAGAAAAGTGATCTTATGCTGAATTGAAGCAAGTTCAACTTTGAAATCGATCAGCTCATCAACTACTCTTTTAGATTTAAAGGAAGCTAACTGATCAGCAGTAAGATTGCGGATGTTTAAAATTACAGGAATAGCAGAAAGTTTTGAATCTCTCTGTAAGAAATCTATGAAAGATTGAATATCCTTTACAAAAACAGATAAATCAATGAATATTGCAGTAAGCGTCTTACCTGATTTGCACATTTCTGTCAGTAAACTCTTTGATTCAGCCATGGTTGCCACTGCAATACCATTAAAACATTCGGCACTGATTAAATCAAAGTTTTCAGTAAACTGGCCGACATACATGAAATGCCCACTTGACTGAGCCTGTACAGGAACCAGTTCCTTTTTGATACTAAAGTATCTGTAAGTGGGAGTGATATTTTTTATTATTTCAGGTTGCATGGTTGTCTTCGTTTAAGGGTTAATTCTTTCCGGATTTTAATAGACTTTACTGAGGATACTTCCAACAAGAATATTATCTACAGATTCCAACAGACGCAATGGATTGAATGGCTTTTGGAAAAAATCAACAACACCGTATTTTATCGAATTAACTCTTATATCCTCTTCTGGCTGATTTGACAAAACCAGGAGGGGTATAGAAGAATATAAATGGCTGCTTTGCATATACTTTACAAGTTCCCAGTCTGGAAAGTCGGTCAGATCAGGGTTAAGAATGATCAAATCCGGTAAAGCATTTTTTCTAAGGCAATACATGGCGCTTACACCATCAGCCACAGAAGTTACTTTGTAATGCTTTCTCAGAATAGTGTGTAACATGAACCTGATAGCTTTGCTATCATCAATAACCAAAATTTCCTTTCTCATTTTCTTAGGGATTAACAGGGGTAACGAATGCAGGGGTAAATAACCTGCGGTTACATAGAGAATTGGAGAATGATGGTATTTGCTAAGAAATTAGGATTCCCGGTTCAACAGAAATTGGAATGTTGGTATTTTACACTTGTCTTTGGAAGGATATTAGCGTCGCTATAATCAGGCGCGTTGAACTGGGTTTCTCGTGAAGGAGATTGTGATAATTGGGGTTGAATACGATGTAAATATATAAACAAAATTTAAGGATGCAAATACATTTTAAAAAAAATACTAAGAAATTTACGTTCATCCGGCTCGTATTTCTACGTATCCCCCTGATCCCTGTTAACCTTTTCCCAAATGGCTGATTGCCTGCCTTTTATGAACCTGAAAAAGCCGTACCATACAGACAAATTCATAAAGAGGAAATAATATGGTATGTGTATAACTTTATTATTCCCTGCCTTTTTACCTGCAAACATCCACCCAAGGGCTGCAAGTATATAAAAAATCACTTGCGTGTAAAATATGAGACCATATAGTTTTTCCGGAGTTATTTCAGCGATATAGAAGTACACATTTAAGAGGAAGATAAGCGGGAGTGCCAAAGGGCAAATCACCCAGCGGAATACGCGTCTCGAGAGATATTGAAAACTGAGTTTGCCATAACGCAACGGATTCATCAAATGAGCAAATATGATCATCGACTGAAATGCTCCTGCGCTGATCCTTTTTTTTCTCTCAGCTTCATCATGCATTGTAAGGGAAGGTTTTTCCATTGCGAATGCGGTTGGTTCATATTTCACCTGGTAGCCCTTTTCACACACTTTTAAGGAAACATAAAAATCATCCAGTATTACATCTTCTGGTACTGCCTCATAAAGCATTCTGCGTATTGAAAATAATTCACCCGCAGCCCCTACAATCGTATAGAATGAAGCATCCAATTTTTTTAACCCGGACTCATAGCGCCAATAAAAGCTTTCGCCTCTTACGGTAGAACCTGCCAGGTCTATTACTTTCTTTTCTCCTGAAACCCCGCCAACCATTGGGTTTTTATAATGAGAAATCAATCGCAGTAATGCTTCTTTATTAAGCATGGTATTAGCATCACTAAAAACCAGGATATCAACATCACCTGCAGCAGTTACAGCCCGATTTATGGCAGCAACTTTTCCCCTTCGAACAGGCTGATGCAGGTGTATAAGTGAAGGAAAATCTTTAACAATCTGAGCCGATCTGTCTGTTGAGCCATCCGTAACAATCAGAATTCGGATTTTTTCCGGCGGATAATCCAATGCAAGGGAATTATTAATTTTTCCAGCCAGTATTTGCTCTTCGTTATAGGCCGCAATGATTAAGGCAAGTTTTGGCAGTTCAAATGCATCTTCATTAACCTTTTTATTTGAGCTCGGGAAAAACCCGCGTATACTGATCCAGAACCAGGCAACCAGGCCATAACCTGCATAGGTATAAAAAACCAGGAAAACAAGGATCCAGAATATGGCAACGAGGATATTCAAAAATGTATATAGTTGTTATGAAAGGAACTACCGTTTATTGATCCGTAAATATAGCGCCAGTTTAAGGAAACTAAACGTCCAAGTTGCCCCGAACTTATGAATACTTGTATTAAGCTATCGATACAGATCAAATCGGATATGTTTGAAGACATATCGGTAAAATCTGAAACAAATCAATTTCATCTCTTTTATGTAATTTGACACCCATGCAGACCCCCCTCGCAGAACGCATAAGACCACAAAACCTTGACCAATTGGTTGGCCAGGAGCACCTGACCGGCCCTGGCAGTATATTACGTGTATCTGTTCAAAAAGAGATCATCCCTTCCATGATCCTCTGGGGGCCTTCTGGCACCGGGAAAACCACTATAGCTTCCATTATAGCCCAAACAACCGGGCTCCCCTTTTTTGCCCTGAGTGCTATTAGTTCGGGCGTAAAAGAAATCAGGGAAGTGATTGATCAGGCCAGGGAAAAAGGAAGGGTGATCCTTTTTATTGATGAGATCCACCGGTTTAATAAAGCCCAACAGGATGCATTGCTCGGGGCCGTGGAAAAAGGCATCATAACCCTGATAGGCGCCACTACTGAAAATCCATCTTTTGAAGTAAACAGCGCCCTCCTCTCCCGCTGCCAGGTTTTTGTATTGAAGCCCCTTCAGGAAGAAGACCTCTCTAAACTTATCGATCATGCTTTAGCAGATGATGAACTGATAAAAAAGATCAAGCCCGTGATCAAAGAGAAAGAAGCCCTGATCAGTCTTTCCGGCGGAGATGGAAGAAAACTGTTGAACTTATTGGAGCTAAGTATCCTGGCAGCACAGGGCGATCCTGTGGAAATAGACAATAAGCTTGTGATGCAAACGGCGCAGAAAAAAATTGCACTTTACGACAAACAGGGTGAACAGCACTATGATATCATATCTGCATTCATCAAATCGATAAGGGGCAGCGACCCTAACGGTGCCGTATACTGGCTGGCCAGGATGATCGAAGGCGGGGAAGACGTTGCTTTTATTGCACGCAGGCTTTTGATTCTTGCCAGTGAAGACATAGGTAACGCCAACCCCACGGCGCTGGTACTGGCCAATGCAACTTTTGATGCTGTCACTAAAATCGGTTACCCCGAAGCCCGTATCATTTTATCGCAATGCACTGTTTATCTCGCCGCTTCGGCAAAAAGCAATGCCAGTTACATGGCCATCGAAAATGCATTGGGGATAGTAAGGGAAAGCGGCGACCTGCCGGTTCCAATGGCAATACGCAATGCCCCCACCAAACTCATGAAAGATCTTGGATACAATAAAGGATACCTGTATGCTCATGATTATGAACTTAATTTCGCACTACAGGAATACCTTCCGGATGCCATCTCAGGCAAAGTATTTTATCAGCCCGGAAAGAATGCCAGGGAAGAGGAACTCAGAAGATTCCTAAAGGAAAGATGGAAAAACAAATATGGATATTAAAATAAATTGAATTGAAAATATGATCAGAAAAAATAATTTCAGAAAAATCACACTTGTATTTGCTTTTTCATTTTGCATTCAACTCTCCCAGGGCCAGCAAATCATAGAACGGGATCCGATGATCGAAAAAATGGTAAATCAAGTATCATCCGATTCACTCAAAACATATGTAGAGAAATTGGTAAGCTTTGGCACCCGCAGCACTTTAAGTTCTACGACAGACAAAAAAAGAGGCATTGGTCCGGCCCGCGAATGGATATTGCAAATGTTTGAACAGTTTTCCCGGAATTCCAATGGCAGGCTTACTGCTGTGCTGGACACCATTACACTTCCGGCCGATAAAAGGAGACTGGATGTTCCCACTAACATCGGCAATGTAATTGCCACCTTAAAGGGCACAGACCCCACAGACAAACGTGTGTTCATGATAAGTGGCCACCTGGACAGCAGGGCAACAAATGTTATGAACCGTACTATTGATGCACCTGGCGCCAATGACGACGGCAGCGGAGTTGCAGCCGTACTGGAATCAGCCAGAATCATGAGCCGCCAAAACTTCCCGGCTACAATTATTTTCGTTGCGTTCAGTGGTGAAGAACAGGGATTGCTTGGTGCAGAATACCTGGCTTCTAAGATGCGCACGGAGAATATTGCACTGGAGGCATTATTAAATAATGATATCATGGGTTCGAACCATAGCAATGGAACAAATATCATCAACAATACAATGGTGCGGGTATTTAGCGAAGGATTGCCTGCATTCGAAACAGATAAAAAATCAGGCATGATCAGAAGTTTTGGACTTGAAAATGATGGTGCCCCAAGACAACTGGCCAGGTATATAAAAGAAGTTGGTGAACGTTATGTGGACAACCTCGAAGTTAAATTAATTTACCGCAGCGACCGCTACCTGCGTGGCGGAGACCAGACCCCTTTTTTACAAAAAGGCTTCACCGCAATTCGAATTTCAGAAATGAATGAAAATTTTGATCACCAGCACCAGGATCTGCGAACAGAAAATAATATTGTTTATGGCGACCTGGCCGTATTCATGGATTTTGAATACCTGCGTAAAAATACTGCGTTAAATCTCTCATGCCTGGCGAACCTGGCAAAGTCACCTGCAAAACCTGAAACCGTAAAAA
The DNA here is from genome assembly GCA_041752135.1 of Chitinophagaceae bacterium. Taxonomy (GTDB): domain Bacteria; phylum Bacteroidota; class Bacteroidia; order Chitinophagales; family Chitinophagaceae; genus Pollutibacter. The sequence goes on from JBGSHT010000083.1 coordinate 26,626, forward strand.
TGGAAGTGAAAAACCTTTCAAATTTCACCAATCTCAGCTGGAAGGGAATGCCGGACAATAAGACCCGTGGTTTTTATGTACTCATCAGGGAAAGCTCTTCACCTGTTTGGCAAAAGAAAATATTTACCAGTCAAAACTCCATCAGCCTGCCCTACTCAAAAGACAATTATGTTTTTGCGGTTCAATCAGTTAGTAATAATAATAATGAAAGCCTGCCAGTACTACCCACAGCAGATCGGTAAAAAATAAAATATGGAAGAAATAATCTGGACATGCAAAACATTCAACACCTTAACGCCAAGCGAGTTATACAAGGCACTTCAGCTCAGGTCGGAAGTATTTATTGTTGAACAAAACTGCCCCTACCTCGATGAAGATAATAAAGACCAGGATTCATGGCATTTAATGGGCTGGTCAAATGACGATCTGGTTGCATATGTGCGCATATTGCCTGCAGGGCTTTCCTTTAAAGAAGTATCAATTGGCAGAGTAGTAAATGCTCCATCGGTAAGGAATAAAGGTATAGGCAGACTATTGATGAACAAGGCAATAGATAAAACATGGGAATTATACGGAAAACAAAATATCAGGATTGGCGCGCAACTATACCTGCGCAAATTCTATGAATCACTGGGTTTCAAAGGAGTAAGTAATATATACCTGGAAGATAATATTGAACATATTGAAATGGTTTTAACTGCATAATAATTATTCAGGTTTCTGCAGTGTTAAAACAATATATTTAACAGACGTATTTTTAACTACAAGTAAAATATTTTAATACCGGCTGCGTTATTTCAATTGTCCAAACTTTTGAAAATCCAAATCCGGTATCATGAAAAAAAGTGTACGATCATACCTTTTGAAAGCACTTGCTGCAGTAACTGTTCTACTTTCTTCTTATTCAGGCAGTAATGCACAAATGACGTTTGAAGCAGGTATAAGTGTAGGCCCATCAAATTTCCTGGGTGACCTTGGTGGGAATATGGGCATTGGCCGCGGCTTCATCAAAGACAACAATATTGAATTAACGCGCATAATGCCGGGTGTCTTTTTCTCCATTGCTCCTACACAATATTTTAACGTACGCACCGCTATAAATTTTGGCAGACTCGAAGGAGCCGACAGTGTAATTGATGGAAAAGGCGGCATGGAAGAAACAAGGGCAGCCAGAAACCAGCATTTCAGATCTTCTTTAGTTGAATTTTTTGTAGCTGCCGAATTTTATCCAACCGTTTTCCTGGAGCAGGATCCTGAAGATGTAGCACACAAGTTTCGTCCATATGCAATGATTGGTGTAGGCGCATTTCGCTTTAACCCAAAAGGTCAATATGTTGATCCCAATGGCAATAAAACCTGGGTTGAACTCAAGCCCTTACGGACAGAAGGACAAGGTATGCCCAATTATCCAAATCGTCCTGAGTACAGCCTCACACAAATAAATATACCTTATGGCATTGGTCTAAAATATTTCTTTTCAGACAGGTTCAATCTAAGCTTCGAAATAGTTAACCGTAAAACATTTACTGATTACATTGATGATGTAAGCACATCATACATCGCAGATCAGGATTTCTACGATTATTTTGGCGCCGGTTCCGCAACTGCTGATATCGCACGTCAAATGGCAAACAAATCTGCCTTCGCCAACGGCGGTAACTACAGACCTAGTTATGGTCCGGGCAATAAAAGAGGAACACCTACTAATAATGATGCATACTATGCAACAACTTTCAAGTTGGGTATACGTTTAGGCGGTGAGGGTAACCGTAGTTACCTGAAAAGCACACGCTGCCCTGTTATAAGGTTTTGATAACTGCATCAATAGTTTCACAGATCAGATTTTTAATTTAAGGGCATCTCTAAAAACCTAAGTTACGATGCATTGTTTTGTTGACAAAAGTTGTCTGATATAAAAACGAAGAACTATGTCAAAGCCCCGTGGTTTATTTGATGAGCAATTTCGCTTGGAAAAACTAAGTAAAAAGCAG
>JBGSHT010000084.1:0-7803 GCA_041752135.1 Chitinophagaceae bacterium
GATAATATCCGCAGCATGCATAATGTGGGCAGTGTTTTCAGGACGGCAGATGCTTTTCTGCTGGAGGGCATTGACCTTTGCGGCTACACACCCCGGCCGCCGCACCGGGACATCAATAAGACAGCATTGGGTGCCACGGAAACCGTTGCCTGGCATTATTACGAAAACACCACGGATGCGATCAAAAAATTGCAGGAGGATGGGTATGAGGTATGGGCCGTGGAGCAGGTGAAGGACAGCATCATGCTGAACGAATTGGAGATCGGCGGACATGAAAAACTGGCCATTGTTTTTGGGAATGAGGTGGAAGGGGTGCAGGAGGAAGTGATTGCGATGTGCAAGGGGTGTATTGAAATTCCGCAGCTGGGGATGAAGCATTCGTTGAACATATCGGTGGCTGCGGGGGTTGTATTATGGGAACTGTGCAGATCTAAAATTTAACCGCAAAGAAATTAAGAACGCAAAGATGACCACTGTAAAAAAATATCTTTCCCTTGTAAAGTTCTCGCATACCATTTTCGCGATGCCGTTTGCGATGATTGGATTTTTTTTGGCGATAATATATATGGATCGGATTCCATTGGTTTATGCACCTTTTAAAAAAAGAGATGAACCACTCGAAAAAATTGTACTGTTTTTTCAATTTAATTGGTATCTCTTTTTACTGGTCATATTATGCATGGTCTTCGCCCGCAGTGCGGCCATGGCGTTCAACCGCTACCTCGACCGCCATTTTGATGCAAAGAACCCGCGGACGGCGATCCGGGAAATTCCGGCCGGGGCCATAACTGCAAACAGTGCCTTGTTTTTTACCATACTGATGAGTTTGTTGTTTGTAGTGTGCACTTTTTTCATCAATAGGCTCTGTTTCTTTCTTTCGCCGGTAGCCCTTGCCGTTATACTCGGTTACAGTTATACCAAAAGATTCACCCCGCTCTGTCACCTGGTATTGGGATTGGGTTTATCACTGGCACCCATCGGTGCATATCTCGCCGTTACAGGTGAGTTTGCTTTATTGCCGGTCCTTTTTTCTTTTGCCGTATTGTTTTGGGTCAGCGGGTTCGACATCATCTATGCCCTGCAGGATGAGGAATTTGATAAGGCCAATAATTTATACTCCATCCCTTCCATGCTGGGCAAGCCAAAAGCCTTAAGGGTCTCTGAAATATTGCACGTACTTTCTGCAGCCTGTATCATTGCTGCCGGCTTATACGGACAGTTTGGGTTCTGGTACTGGATCGGTGCGGTGGTATTTTCCGGGATGCTTATTTACCAGCATTCTGTGGTGAAGCCAACGGATTTAAGCAGGGTCAACCTGGCTTTCATGACCGCCAACGGCATTGCTTCCGTTGTCTTCGCGGCCTTTGTTATCTTTGATCTCCTTCGCGGTTAAATTATGGCAAGAATCATTTCACTGGATTATGGGCTAAAGCGAACCGGCATTGCCGTTACCGATCCCATGCAGATCATCGCAACAGGGCTTACCACGGTTGAAACGCCAAAGCTGATGCAGTTTCTCAAAGACTATTTCGCCAAAGAAACAGTGGAGTTGATATTGATCGGCGAGCCGAAAAATTTGGATGATACGGATACGCATGCCACCGGGCCGGTGAAGCAATTTATCGCAAGGCTTAAAAAAACTTTTCCTGCCATTCCCATTGAAACCGCCGATGAGCGATATACTTCCAAAATGGCCACCCGCGCGATGATCGATATGGGGATGAAGAAAAAGGACCGGCGCAATAAAGCGCTGGTGGATGAGATCGCGGCTACGATGATGCTGCAGGAGTACCTGGAAAAGATTAACCGGTAAAAATAATTACGGTATAAGATCCCTCCTTCGTCGGGATGACAGGTTGGGGTATATATAACTTTATAAATAGCGGCTATAAGTCACCAACTATCTTGTCATCCCGACGAAGGAGGGATCTTCAGGGCTTCCCAGTTATCGCAGCCATCGCATCAGGATAAGAATCACTCACCGGCAATTCCATCTCACCCATAAATACCGAAGTTTTCCGGATAGCGGTTACATGCGACAGTGAGATGATATACGATTTATGGATACGGATGAATTTTGATTTCGGCAGCATCTCTTCAACCTGCTTCATGGGCATGCGCGTGATGATGGCTTTGCTGCTGCTGTCGAGGTGGATTTTGATATAGTCTTTGAGGCCTTCGATCCATTTGATATCGCTCAAAACTACTTTCACCAGGCTGTAATCTGCCGGTACAAAAATATATTCAGGCTCAACACCCGGTGTTTTGGGCGTGTTGCGTAATTCATGCAATTCACGGGCTTTATTGCAGGCTTTGATAAAGCGATCCAGCGGAACGGGCTTCACCAGGTAATCGGTCACATCCAGGTTGAACCCTTCCAGTGCAAATTTTTCATAAGCGGTGATGAGGATGACCTGTGGTTTCTGCCGCATGGTCTGGATGAACTGCAGCCCCGTGAGTCCGGGCATTTGTATGTCAAGGAAGATGAGGTCGATCTGCTCTTTTTCCAGCACTTTCAATGCTTCCAGGGCATTGCTGCAGCTGGACACCAATTGCAGGTAAGGCACTTTGCTGATATTGTCTTCCAGCAGTTCCAGCGCCAGGGGCTCATCGTCAACAGCCATACATCTGATCATGGGGCAAGTTCAATTTTAAGGATGGTGGTAAACAGTTCCGCAGTCTTGCTGATCTGAAGGTCGTGTTTTTTCCCATATAAAAGATTCAGCCTTCGCCTGACATTGGTCAGTCCGATGCCGGAGGTTTTATCACGCACTTCCTCGCTCGCCGGGTTGTATTTATTCTGTACCGTAAATTGAAGCACGCCTTTTTTCGCTTTCATCTCTATCAGGATCCGGGCGTCTTCGATCATGCCCGTGCCATGTTTAAAGGCATTTTCCACAAAGGGTATGAGCAGCATGGGCTCGATATCATACTGGTTATCGGCGGGATGTATGATCACGTCTACGGCTACCTGCTTTCCAAAACGCTGCTGCTGCAGGTCGATATAGCTGCGCAGGTAATCAATTTCTTTTTCAAGTGATACTTTCTCTTCATCGGCTTCATAGAGCATGTAGCGCATGAGTGAGGAGAGTTTTATGAGGGATGGTTCTAATTGGTCGGATTGTTTCCTGGCCAGGGCCACCATGTTATTGAGCACGTTGAACATAAAATGCGGGCTTACCTGCGAGCGCAACAGGGAGAGTTCTGTTTTGAGTGTTTCGGTTTCTTTTTCCTTCAGTTTGCGTTCCGCTGCCGATCTGTCGCGGATGAGCTGATAAGTGAGGCTGGCGGTGGAAATGAAAATAAAAATGAGTACGGTCAATAAAATGTGCATGTTCCAGTTGCCTTTCACATTGGGCAGAATCATGATCCTGTTGAACCAGCCCAGCATGATCATCACAAAAAGGGAAACGATCAGCACGAGGGCATAGGCGCCATATTTTTTAGGGATGAAAAATTTGGGCACAAATAAGTAGGCATTGAGGTAAAACAGCCCTACCCAGGTGGCATTGTTAACCAGGTAAAATAACATGGCTGATGAACCCGATGACCATCTGTCCTGTGGCCGGCGGTCCTCATTGGGCCCTTGTAACAAAAAGGGTAAAGAAAAAAGGAGGATCCAGAATGCGGCATGCAGGAGGATCACGAACCATTTTTTTTGATACCAGGAGGAAGTCATGCCGGAAAATTACAACCTTCTTAGATACCGTCCATCCCCTGGGGTAAATGTTGCGACGAAACAGGGGTTTTCCGCGGCCAATGCGTCCCTTGCGTGCCTTGTTACTTTGCGGTTAGATAATCCATCGGATCCTCACAAATCCTCAGCCCCTCATCACACCCGTCCAGCAACATCATATCCTCATCCGATAGCTCAAAATCAAAAACACTGAAATTCTCTTCCAGCCTTGCACGCGTAACCGATTTTGGAATGGGGCAGACCCCGTTCTGGATATCCCAGCGCAGGATCACCTGGGCCGGTGTCTTACCGTATTTGGCTGATAAAAGCTGCAGCCTCGGATCATCCATTTTTCGTCCCCGAATCAACGGGGTATAGGCCTGTAAAAGGATATTGTCTTTTTTACAGCGATCGAGTAATCCGGCAGGTTGCAGGAAGGGGCTGAACTCCACCTGGTTGACCATCGGCGCAAAATGGCCATACCCGGCCAGTTCATCGAGGAAAGGCGCATAATAATTGGCCACACCAATCGCCCGGACCCTCTTATCCGTATACAACCTTTCAAGTGCCATCCAGGTATCCCTGCGTTTGCCCGGAATGGGCCAGTGCACGAGGTAGAGATCTACGTATTCCATGCCCAGTAACGACAGGCTGAGGTCATAGGCTTTCAGCGTCTGATCGTAACCGTGATCATTGTTGCCCACTTTGGTAGTGATGAAGATCTCTTGCCTGGGAACACCGCTTTGCCTGACCGCATTCCCAATTTCTTTTTCATTGCGGTAAAGCGAAGCCGTATCAATCAGGCGGTAGCCCAGATCAATGGCGGTGCGTACGGCCGTTTCCGCTTCCTCGTTGTACATATCATATACGCCCAGCCCGATCATGGGGATCTCCGTTCCGTTGCTTAGCGTTGTCTTTGCGTTCTTCATACTTCGCGGTTTATGCTTTATGCAATTTATCAATTTTTATCCTTTATCTTGAAAGCAGAAATAATCAAATGCAAGATATCAAACCGGATGCATGGCAAACCGTTATGATTGCCATCATTGTACTTTTCATCGGACGGTTATTGACCCGAAAGATAAAGTTTCTGCCGAGGTATAATATCCCTGAACCTGTTTCCGGGGGAATCGTTATTTCCCTGTTCGTTGCTGTCTTTTACGGATTAACGGGAAGTACCATCAGCTTTGATCTTTTTTACCGGGATGTGCTGCTAATTGTTTTTTTTACATGTATTGGTTTATCGTCAAGGGTTTCTGACCTGATCAAAGGCGGAAAGCCACTTTTCATCCTGCTTGTTTTGTCAGCCATTTTGCTGGTGCTCCAGGACCTGGTGGGTGTGTCCCTTGCAACAGTTATGGGTATCGATAGAAATGCAGGCCTCTTAGGCGGATCAATTTCCATGAGTGGCGGACATGGAACGGCAATCGCATGGGGAAAGATCATGCAGGAAGATTACGGTACTTCCAATGCGATGGAAATAGGCGTTGCCTGTGCCACTATTGGTTTGATCATGGGTGGATTTGCAGGAGGGCCGATTGCAGGATTTCTCATACATAAACACCATTTGCAGCCACAAAAAGATATTCACCTGAGTGTAGAGGTGAAGGGGGAAGAGGATAAGCCACTTTCTGCGGATTCCTTTTTATTGACAGTATTCATCCTGGGTATTGCCATAGCATTGGGTACATTGCTGAATGAAATTTTAGCCAGGATTAATTTTCGGTTACCCACTTATGTTACCTGTTTATTTTCAGGTATCCTGCTCACCAATTCCGTTCCCCTTTTCTGGAAGTCCATTCCCTGGCCCACAAAGAACGCCAGCCTGCCGCTTATTTCTGATATCAGCCTCGGGCTCTTTTTATCCATGTCGCTTATGAGCCTGCAATTATGGACCCTTGTGTCGCTGGCAGCACCGATCATGGTCATTATGATAGCGCAACTTTTATTGGTGGTGTTTTTTACCACTATCGTCATTTTCAGGGCACTGAAAGGTAATTATGACGCTGCCGTAATGTGTTCCGGAATGTCCGGACTTACGCTTGGTGCAACGCCAACCGCCATTGCCAACATGACTGCTGTATCTGGAAAATTCGGCCCCTCACCTCAATCATTTATCATCGTTCCACTTATTGGCGCATTCTTCATTGACCTGGTGAATGCAGTGATTATTGAATTATTCCTGTTGTATTCTTAGCTTCTTTGCGGTTTTTTGTCTGAACGGGGATAAACAACCTTTAACCGCAGAGAAAGGAGGGCGCTGAGTATCGCTGAGAAGATATTTAATTCCTCTGCGTTCTCCTTTCTCTGCGCTGAATCACCACCTCTCCAACCCCAGCAATTTCTTCCCCAGATCACTTAATTCAGCCGTTGTATATTTCGTCTTCTCCCATTCCCTCGGATCTCCCGGAAACGCATACCCCTCCGGTGCAATCCTATCCTTCCAGGAATTGATCCTCCACTGCCGCAAAGCCTCATTCTCTTCCTGTGCCGGCATCATCGAAATATACTGCGCGATGCGCACTTTGTTTTCTGAACGGTTTGGCCTTATGCCATGCGCCAGCAGGCTGTTGAAGATCAGTAAATCACCTGCATTCATTTTCACTTTAACCATATCAAACCCGGTTGTATCCGGCTGGAAATGATTTCGGTCATCCGGCTGCGTTAGTTTCCAGGTATCGTAAGTGCGGTATAATTCGGGGATACATTGGAAGCCGCCCATGTTCTCATCGTCCTGGTCGGCGAGGGCAAGTACACCCTGTACATTCACCGGCTTTGTTTCCGGATCATAATCCCAGTGGATGAAACCTTTGAATTCAAAGCCCGGGCGTACAGGGAAATTCAAATTAGCACGGTCGATGGTGACCCAGAGTTTCTCCGTTCCCCAGATATCCACGAAGGCATCATATACGCGTGGATATTGGCGATTATCCCACTGAAACTGGTGATTATAAATTTCCACCATGCCGCTGTTGGTGAGTTCCTTCATTTGAATTTCGCGCAGGGCAGGGGCGTACCATGACTCTTTATTGTTGGGGTCCTTTTCTTCAAATTCCCAGAGCAGGTCGGCCATGCGCTTTGCCTGCTCGGCCGGCACGGCATTCTTTATAACGATATATCCGTTTTCTTTCCAGAAGGTCCAGTCTTCTTCTGATAAAACGCGAAGGGGTTTGCCATTGGAGCGATCGTTCAGTTTTTCCACACTGCTCTTGGCGGTGGAAGGATTGCCGGGGATATCCTTATGGGCATTATCGGGGATCATGGTCGGCGCCATTTTAGGCGCTGTAGTTGTTGCCATGGTAGGTGTGGGTTCCTGGTTCATAATGGTCAAGTTTGTTTGTTGTTGATGATCAAAAATACAGGACCGGCTCCCCTTTTTTCTACACCTGTAATGGCCATTATTTGTACTGTATTGACTTTTTAAGGGTTAAAATGTAAAATTTGGTATATTCAGGTACAAATATAGGAATGATGAAAGTAGCCCTGGAACAGATCGCCAAACCGGAAGACAGGAGTTTTCATGTGTTGTTAACGCCCGGGTTGAACGACTTTTATTACTGGCATTTTCACCCGGAAGTGGAGATTGTTTTTGTGGAAGGTGCTACGGGTACCCGCCATATCGGCGATCATATTTCGCGGTACGATGGCAGCGACCTGGTGCTGATCGGATCGAATATTCCCCATATGAATTTCGACTATGGCGTAAGTGCATCCTGCGAGCAGGTGGTGATCCAAATGAAAGAAGATTTTCTCGGCCGCGATTTTTTTGGTTTACCCGAAATGAAAATGGTGGGCAAATTATTTGAAAAAGCCCGCGGCGGCATTGCCTTCACCGGCGAAACCAAAAAAACGGCGGGCGAAATGCTGAAGGCCCTGCCTGCCATGGACAGCTTCAGCCAGCTCTTGCAATTATTAAAGATACTCGAGTACCTGTCGAAGTCGGACGAAGTGGAGTACCTCGAAGCAAAAGCATTGGAGGATCATGCCGGCATGAAATCGCAGCACCGCCTGAAGATACTCAACCGGTATGTGGAAGAAAATTTTACGGGTAGCCCAGACAGTCATGTTGCTGCCAAAAAAGTAAACCTCAGCACAGCCGCTTTTTGCCGGTATTGCCGCAAACTCAC
>JBGSHT010000085.1:0-100352 GCA_041752135.1 Chitinophagaceae bacterium
TGCTTACAACGATACAGAAAAATGCAGCTCTATTATTTATGTAGCCGAAAAACCTTGACTTTTTTTAGCTATCCTCTACTCACTATCCTCTATCCTCTACCCTCTATCCTCTACCCTCTATCCTCTACCCTCTATCCTCTACCCTCTATTTCTCCCCCTCTTCCAAAGCTTTCCGTACCATCTTATCTTCTGCATTCACCACTTCAAAATAACCCTCACTCCGCCATTGCTGACGGGCCAGCAGGCTTTTCAATCTTAGGCGCAGCCTGTCTTTTGTTGCCATATTAAGCGGTTTGATCACAATGCTGTCTTTTTGGGCAAAAAGCATAAGTTCATCCAGCACAGCGTCACTTACACTGTATGAATTACTGAAAACAGTTGGGTTTTTAAACTGCTCAAATGATGGTTTATGGGAGATGTAATACCGGTATGCAAAATTGCCCAAAGTATTTCGGGTATACAATGGCGCGAGGCTGGTGTCGAGAAGGAGCGTATCTAATGGCATGAAAATATCAGGAGATATTCCTCCTCCGCCGTAAACCTTCTTGCCTTCACCTGTCAGATATGCTTTGCCATTGGTATTTTTATTGCTGTCTGCATTCACCAGTTTCCCATTATGGTACCTGTCCAGTATCTCTTCATTGTACTTATCGATCCCGTTGGTGTATGATTTCTGGATGCTCCTGCCCAAAGGGGAATAATACCTGGCTACGGTCAGCCGAAGTGCCGAACCATCCCTCAGGTTATATTGCTCCTGCACCAGACCCTTACCAAAACTTCGCCTGCCAATAACAGTGGCCCTGTCCCAGTCTTGTAATGCACCCGCCAGCACCTCGCTGGCAGATGCAGAACCTTCGTTCATCAGCAGTATGAGTTTACCGGTTTCAAATAAACCGTTGCGCCTGCAATTATATTCTTTCCTGGGAGTATGTTTTCCTTCGGTATATACAATAAGCTTATTTCCAGACAGGAACTCATCTGCAATTTCAACCGCTTCATCCATTATGCCCCCGCCATTATCCCTCAGGTCAAGGATCAGTTCTTTCATACCTTGTTTCTGCAATTTTTCGAGGCTTTCCATAAATTCCTCATAAGTAGTTTCGGAGAATTTATTCAGGCGGATAAAGCCCATAGCCTCATTGAGCATATAGGCGGCGTCGAGGGAATATATAGGTATAAAGCCGCGCGTAATGGTAAAAGGCTTCTGTTCATTACCACGCATTACCATAACCGAAACCTGGGTGCCGCGTGGTCCGCGAAGCAGGCTGCGGATACCCTCCGATGTGATCCCTTTGCCGGCCACAACGGAATCGCCCACCCGCAGGAACCGATCACCGGGATTCAGCCCGGCTTTGTCACTGGGCCCGTCCTTTAAGACGGTGAGTACATGCACGGTATCTTCAAATATGTTGAATTCCACACCAATACCCTCAAAACGGCCGGCAAGATCTTCATTCACGCCCATTAACTCCCGGGCAGGAATAAATACAGAATGCGGATCAAGTTTGGTCAGCATCGTTTCAATTGCAGACTGCCCCAGCGTATCAAGGCTTACATCATCAACATACCTGGTGCGGATCAATTCAAATACTTCCTGGATGGTACCACGGCCCCCCGATTGAAATATATTCCGGGAAACCGGCATGTTCCCATGCAGTTTATATCCCAGGAAAATACCAATGAGCATAGAAAGGGAAAAAAATAAGGGTAACCAGACCTGCAATTTTTTATTATTCATTCCTTACTTTGTATCTTAATTATCTAAACACGAATTTCCCGAAATAAGTTGAATAATTCATACCGGTGGTAAAATTGATTGCAGACAGTGGCTCAACTAAGGCCGAATGGTGCCTGGTTCAGGGTAAAAAGAAAACAACATTCTTTACCCAGGGCATCAGCCCTTATTTTCTCAATGGACCGCAGATTCAACAACTTATCCGCACAGAGCTCATGCCATCCCTGGGAAAAGTAAAGATTGATGAGGTCTTTTTCTACGGAACCGGTTGCAAAAGCCCGGCCAATCATAAACTCGTGAAAGCTGCGCTGCAGGCTGTATTCCCCAAATCCAACGTTGCAGTTGATCACGACCTGATGGGGGCTGCAAGGGCATTGTGTGGTCGTGATAAGGGCGTTGCCTGTATCCTTGGAACAGGCTCCAACTCTTGTTATTTCAATGGGAAGAAAATTGTCAAAAACAGTCCCGGGCTTGGTTATGTGCTTGGCGATGAAGGCAGTGGTGCATACCTGGGCAGGAAAGTATTACAATATTATCTCTACAATACTTTTGATGAAGACCTTCGTTCAAGGTTTGATGCCCGATATGTGACCAATGCAGCCGAAATCCTCGAAAATGTGTATAAAAAACCTTTGGCCAACCGTTACCTGGCCTCTTTTGCTTTGTTCCTGGCAGAAAACAGGGGGCATTATATGGTGGAAAATATTATTGAAGACTGCTTAAATGATTTCTTTTTCTATCATATCATAAAGTACCGCGAAAGCTGGATCATGCCGGTCCATTTTGTAGGCGGGGTTGCCTATGGTTTCAGGGATGTTATCAAAGAATTATGTTCAAACTATGAACTTACTTTAGGCAGCATCCTCCAAAATCCAATGGAAGGCCTTGTTGCTTACCATAAATAGAAAGTAATTTTACCTTTTAGTAAAATTGTCAGCAAACGATTCTGTCATGAATGAATTCCAAAAGGTAACGGAGCAACCCTCCCGGTATAACGACCTTGACAAAATGCCTGTTATCGATTTACTCCTGAACATCAATAAAGAAGATAAGGTGGTTCCGCTTGCAGTAGAGAAAGCCATTCCAACCATAGAAAAACTCGTATTGGCCATTGTGGATAAAATGCTGGCGGGTGGCAGGTTATTCTATATCGGTGCAGGAACAAGTGGCAGGCTTGGTGTGGTTGATGCAAGTGAGTGTCCGCCAACCTTTGGCGTTCCACACGGATTGGTAGTAGGTATAATCGCCGGTGGAGAAAATGCCATGTTCAAAGCGGTTGAATTTGCAGAAGACAGCAAAGAAGACGGATGGAAAGACCTTGAAAGTTTTAATGTATCTGACAAAGATGTGGTTGTTGGGATTGCTGCCAGCGGTACAACACCTTATGTTATTGGCGCTTTGGAAGAATGTGGCAAACGGGGTATAATAACAGGCTCTGTCAGCTGTAATCCCTATGCGCCCGTTTCCAATGTGGCTGATTTCCCCATCGAAGTTGTTGTAGGCCCTGAATTTGTTACCGGCAGCACCAGGATGAAAAGCGGAACAGCCCAGAAATTGGTGCTTAATATGATCTCTACTTCAGTTATGATCCAATTGGGCCTTGTAGAAGGCAACAAGATGGTGAATATGTTACTGAGCAACGAGAAACTGGTTGACCGTGGTGTAAAAATGGTGATGGAACAGCTTAGGTTAACCGATTACGAAAAGGCCAAAGAACTCCTGCTTCGGCATGGGAGTGTTAAGAAATCAGTTAATGCCGGTTCACATTAAAACTTTGGTGTAATTTTATTCCCGTAAAACAGAAATTCCGGTGATTCCGGAATACAGTTAAATCAAACGGAGTACCCATCAATGCACGAAATTGAACCATATTACAACTGGCGTCACCTCTATACTGCGGAAGAAGATGAACGTTCTCCTTTTTATGGCCGGGTGTATAATGAATTTGCCTTTACACAAACTGTCTATAATTACTATATCCACCCACAATGGGATGATTTTGGCTCCCGCACGCTCTATATAAAAATACTGTTTACCGATTATGATCAGGACTATGCCATCCTGGAACTGATCGGAGAATGGAATGACGCAATAGAAAACGACATCATGACCCTCAAAAGAGAGGTCATTGATAAACTTATCCTGGAAGGAATTTCCAAGTTTATCCTGATTGCAGAGAATGTACTCAACTTCCACAGCAGTGATGCCAGCTACTACGAAGAATGGATCGAAGATATCCAGGACAGCGGGGGATGGGTAGTGATGCTCGACCTTCCACCACAATCACAATACGATTTCAGGAAAACACATATTGACCGGTATGTCGAATTAATGGATTATCCCGGTTGGCGTACTGCCCAGCCGAATCATTTGTTTGCCGCAATTGATAATATTTTACTCCGAAGGTTAAACAGCGAATAATATTTTAAACCCTTCGGGGTTGGTTTTGTTAGGACATAGGAAAAGGATAAATCGGCGAATCGCGTAAAAAAAGTTTTTTTTGAACCCAGTAGCTTTATTTTTGTGAGAATTCCTAAAATAAGCAACTTTCAATTATGGAGTGGAAACTGTTATTCAGCTCTTCAATCGGTAAAAAGATAACGATGGCGCTCACCGGCATCTTTCTTATTATTTTCCTGGTAGTGCATTGTTATGTAAACGCTAATGTGTTCTTTACCAATGGAGAAGAAAATTTCAATCGGGCTGCGCATTTCATGAGTACCAACATTCTGGTAAGGATCATGGAATTTGGGCTTTTTGCAGGTTTCATCCTCCACATTGTTCAGGGGTTTATACTCGAAGCATCAAACCGGGCCAAACGCTCTTCAAAATATGCCGTGACTGCAGGTAACAAAACCAGCACCTGGTATTCCCGTTCTATGGCTTTGCTGGGAACCCTGATCCTGCTTTTCCTGATCATTCACCTTGTCCATTTTTGGGTGCCTTCAAGGTTTGGTGGACTTACTGAAGTAAGCTATGGTGGGCAGGAATACCATAATCTTTATGCCCGCATGCAGGATGTTTTCAGCCAGGAATGGGTACTGGTTGTTTACCTGCTGGGATGTTTCTCTCTTGCCTGGCATTTGTTGCATGGTTTTCAAAGTGCATTCCATACCATGGGCTGGAACCATAAAAAGTATACACCCATGATACGCAACCTGGGGATTGGATTTTCCGTGATCGTTCCGCTGATCTTTGCGTTGATGCCATTGTTCTTATATTTTGGCTGGGAGATACCATCAGGGGGTTTGACACTTTTATTCTAAATAGATATTAGATAATAAGATAAAGGGATAAAGAGATAAAAAGGGGAATAGATAAATAGGTAAACAGATAAAAAATTGTTGACCAGTAATTAAAACAGGTAAGATTTATTTAACTAGGGTTTAAAAAAGTTTTCAATGGTCATCAAAACATTCGGTGATGAAAATATTGTTTACTTAAAACAACCCTTTAGGAACTTATAAATAGTTTCCAATAACCTTGTCTGGGAACTAATAGATTTATATCTTTTTATCTTTTTTTCTTGTATTTTTTTCCTTGTATTTTTTTTCGAACTAATTAATTTCAATATGCCAGACGCTAAAATTCCTGCAGGGCCGCTCGAAACCAAATGGAGTAAATATAAAAGTACCGTTCGCCTGGTCAATCCTTCCAATAAAAGGAAACTGGAGGTTATTGTAGTAGGTACCGGTTTGGCCGGCGCCTCTGCGGCAGCCAGCCTTGGGGAACTGGGTTATAAAGTAAAAGCTTTCTGCTACCAGGATTCTCCAAGACGTGCACACTCTATTGCTGCTCAGGGTGGAATCAATGCTGCTAAAAATTACCAGAATGACGGTGATTCTGTTTACCGTTTATTTTATGATACCATTAAGGGCGGTGATTATCGCGCAAGAGAGGCCAATGTTTATCGTCTGGCTGAAGTAAGTAATAATATCATTGATCAGTGCGTAGCCCAGGGTGTGCCTTTTGCCCGTGAATACGGCGGTCTCCTGAGTAACCGTTCCTTTGGCGGTACACAGGTACAGCGCACTTTCTATGCGGCGGGCCAAACGGGCCAGCAGTTGCTCATTGGCGCATACCAGGCCATGGAACGCCAGGTTGCCCTTGGAACGGTGGAAATGTTCAGCCGTCACGAAATGCTGGATGTTGTAGTGATCGATGGAAAAGCAAAGGGCATCATTGCCCGCGACCTGGTGACCGGAAAACTAGAACGTCATTTCGGTCATGCAGTACTGTTATGTACAGGCGGTTACGGCAACGTATTCTATCTTTCTACGAATGCCATGGGCTGTAACGTTACCGCGGCATGGAAAGCCCATCGCCAGGGAGCTTATTTTGCAAACCCCTGCTTTACACAAATTCATCCAACCTGTATACCTGTCAGCGGCGATCATCAGTCGAAACTCACCCTGATGTCTGAATCACTGCGTAACGACGGCCGGATATGGGTGCCCAAAAAACAGGGTGATAACAGGGGCGCTACGGAAATTGCCGAAGACGAAAGGGATTATTTTCTCGAACGCCGCTACCCGGCATTCGGTAACCTGGTGCCCCGCGACGTAGCTTCCCGCGCAGCAAAGGAAAGATGTGATGCCGGTCATGGTGTCGGCACTTCAAAACAGGCCGTTTACCTCGATTTTGCAGCCGCCATACAACGTTATGGGAAAGCAGAAGTGAGTAAAAAGAATCTGGGCCAGGTAGATGATGCAACTATTACCCAACTGGGGAAGGATGTCATTAAAGAAAAGTACGGTAACCTTTTTGATATGTATGAAAAGATCACCGGTGAAAATCCATACCAGGTTCCGATGAGGATCTATCCTGCGGTGCATTACACCATGGGCGGACTCTGGGTGGATTATGAATTGATGACCACCGTCACCGGTCTGTATTGCCTGGGTGAAGCCAATTTCAGTGAACATGGCGCCAACCGCCTCGGTGCATCAGCGCTGATGCAGGGCCTTGCTGATGGCTATTTTGTGATCCCTTACACACTGGGTAATTACCTGGCTGATGAAGTAGGTAAATCGCATGTAAGCATAGACCACCCAGGATTTGTGGAAGCAGAGCATAAAGTAAGTAAACATATCAGCGAGCTTATGAAAATCAACGGAAAACAATCCGTGGAAAGTTTTCACAAGCGGTTAGGCAAAATCATGTGGGATAAATGTGGCATGGCGAGGAATGCTGAGGGATTAAAACAGGCTATCCAGGAGATACGTGCATTGAAAAAAGAATTCTGGAGCGACCTGAGAATACCAGGCACTGCAGATGAAATGAATCCGGAACTGGACAAAGCCGGACGTGTAGCCGATTTCATTGAACTGGGTGAACTGATGTGTATCGATGCACTGGAAAGAAATGAAAGCTGTGGCGGGCACTTCAGGGAAGAGTTTCAGACTCCGGAAGGTGAGGCACTAAGGGATGACGCCGGATACATGCATGTGGCCCAATGGGAATATTTTCATGATCAATGGAAATTACATAAGGAACCATTGAACTACGAAGTGGTGAAGCCAAGCCAGCGAAGCTATAAGTAGTGAGTCGTGAGTCGTGAGTCGTGAGTCGTGAGTAGAAATTAAGAAATAAAGTTATAGAGTATTTTTTAGAGCAAGGTGAAAAGTTGAATTATATATAGCTTTTTCATTGTAGAATAATTCATTAATTCGCTAATACGTTAATTCGTTAATTGATTATATGCAGCATTACAACATGGACCTGAAACTCAAAGTTTGGCGCCAGCGGAACACAAACGACAGTGGCCGTTTTGAATCCTATGACGTAAAAGAAATTTCCTCAGAAATGTCTTTCCTTGAAATGATCGACGTACTCAATGAAAGATTGATCCGCGAAGGTGCCGATCCCATTGCATTTGACCATGATTGCCGCGAAGGAATCTGTGGTACCTGTTCGATGGTGATAGATGGTCGTCCGCACGGCCCCTGGAAAGGCACTACTACATGCCAGTTGCATATGCGGGCTTTCAAAAACGGCGATACCATTGTGATTGAACCGTTCAGGGCAAATGCTTTCCCGGTGCTCAAAGACCTCGTAGTTGACCGTAAAGCCTTTGACCGCATCATACAGGCAGGTGGTTTCATTTCTGTGAATACAGGTAATGCGGTTGACGGTAACGCCATACCCATTGATAAAGATGATGCTGATGATGCATTTGCAGCGGCCAGCTGTATTGGATGCGGTGCATGTGTGGCCGCATGTAAAAATTCATCCGCCATGCTCTTCGTTTCTGCAAAAGTTTCTCACCTTGCCTTGCTGCCTCAAGGAGGCCCGGAGAAAGGCCAGCGTGTTGCTTCCATGATCGTTCAGATGGACAAGGAAGGATTCGGCAGCTGTACCAACACCTATGCCTGCGAGGCAGAATGCCCTAAAGAAATCTCTGTAATGAATATAGCCAGGCTGAACCGGGAATACCTCTCGGCTTCGCTGAATGCCGGAAAATAGATTGCCTGTTGGTCATTTTAAAAAGCTCCCTGAACCGGGAGCTTTTTTTATGCATGCATGCCGGAAAACTTTATCTTTAAGGATACTAAAAACTGATTGCATGTCATCTTCATCACGTCGTAAATTCCTGCGCCAGCTCGGCGGTACTGCTGCATTATTCACCGGGGGAAACATGGCCGCCATGGCCCTGGATGAACAAAAAATCCATTACCTGCAACCCGAAAAAAGATATACCGCCAACGACAAGGTGCGCATTGCAGGCATTGGCATGGGGCTCATGGGGTTTGGCGACATGGAAACAGCGCTGAAAGTACCGGGCGTGGAAATTGCCGGTGTATGCGACCTGTATGACGGTCACTTTGAGCGCGCCCGTGAACTTTGGGGGAAGGATATCTATTGCACCCGGGACTACCGTGAATTACTGGAAAGAAAAGATATTGATGCTGTTATTGTTGCTACACCTGATCACTGGCACGATCATATTTCTATTGCGGCTATGCGTAAGGGTAAGCATGTATACTGCGAGAAACCTATGGTGCAGAACTGGGAAGAAGGGCATGAGATCATCAGGGCGCAGAAAGAAACCGGTAAAGTATTTATAGTAGGATCTCAGGGGGTCAGCAGCGTTGCCCTGGCCGAAGCAAAAAAGCTGATCAAATCAGGAGCGTTGGGAGAGATCAACCTGATTGAAGCGGTAAATGACAGGTATGGTGCACTGGGTGCCTGGCAATATTCCATTCCAACAGATGCATCACCTAAAACAATCGACTGGGATCGCTTCCTGGGCGATGCCCCTAAAAGGCCTTACGACCCGGTGCGGTTTTTCCGCTGGCGCAATTACCAGGATTACGGCACGGGCGTAGCCGGTGACCTTTTTGTTCACCTTATCTCTGCAGTACATCATGCCCTCGATTCAAATGGTCCCGAAAGAATATTTTCCAGTGGCTCCCTGAGTTATTGGAAAGACGGAAGGGACGTGCCGGATGTGCTCACCGGCATCATGGATTATCCTAAAACAGCCACACATGGCGCCTTCCAGATGCAACTTCGGGTGAACTTTGCCGATGGTTCGGGGGGGAGTAACCGCACAAGGATCTTTGGTTCCGAAGGTATGCTGGAGTGGGGAGGAAACAGGTTCACTTTGAAGAAACAGAAATTATCTGCAGCGCCTGGTTTTGGCGGCTGGGATACCTACAATGTTTTCTCCTCTGCGCAACAGAAAGAATTCCAGAAATGGTACAACGAAAAATATACGGAAGAAGATAAAAAACGCATCGCTCCTGAAGAAACAAGGTTCGCCGCACCGCCCGGTTATGACGACAGGCTGGATCACTTCACTAATTTCTTCGAAGGTATCCGCAGTGGTAAACCAATTGTGGAAGACGCCAGTTTCGGCCTCAGGGCAGCAGGCCCTGCATTGGCCAATAACCTGAGTTATTTTAAAAAGAAGGTTATCAACTGGGATCCCAATGGAATGAGGGTTAAATAGTTTTGAAAGTCATCGATTATTAGTGAGTAGTGAGTGGTGAGTAATGTATCGGGATTCGATTAAAAATGTAGTAAAGACTTATGGGTAAAATAAGCATGACAAAACATCTGTTTGCAAGGGCTTTTTCAATCTAAAATTCATTTATCTAATAAAATAACTAAGCCTGGGATTTTAATCTTGAAAAGCCCAAAGGATTCATATTTCCGGATTTGTTGTAAGGTGCCCCGATTTTACCCTCGTTTTCTCTCCAAACTCTCACATTTTCACCATCTTATGCAATAAATGCTATTTTTGGGCATTTATATAAAAACGGCAATCTTATTGTTCAGGAAGCGGTTAATATGGGTGCTAATTTTGGGGGGTATGACTATGTCGGGTTGGTCGCAGCCATTAACTCAATCAAACCTCCGCAGGAAATTTATATCCGCCCGGGACTCAGTTGTTCAGATCGACTCACTGAGTATAATAACCAATTCTTTTTTCATCACGGGCATCTCAGATTCCACCTATAAAATCGACTATATCAATGCACGCCTTTCCTGGCGGATAAAACCAGGTTATGATAGTGTACCTGTAGTATATCGTGTTTTTCCTTACCGGTTGAACAGTTCCACGCAACGCATGAAGTTTGATACCGTAATGGGAAAGTTTGTGGTCACACCCCTGCAAATGAAAACCCGGAACGAAACGGAGTCTTTGTTTGACTTTGGCAACATAAGTTACAATGGTAGCTTTGGGCGGGGTCTTGCATTTGGTAACCGGCAGGATGTAGTGGTCAATTCCAGCCTGAACCTTCAACTGAACGGATATATTGGCGACAGTATACAACTTGCAGCGGCAATTACGGATAATAATATCCCCATTCAGCCAGATGGGAACACACAGAACCTGAACGAATTTGACCAGGTTTTTATCCAGTTTTCAAAAGATAAATGGCGCTTCAATATTGGTGATATTGATATCAGGCAGAACCAAAGCTATTTCCTGAATTTTTATAAGCGACTGCAGGGTGCTTCATTTGAAACAGAAACAAGGGTCAATAAAAATACCGTTAACAAGGTACTGGCCAGTGGCGCCGTTGCCAAAGGTAAATTTACCCGTAATATATTCGATGGCCTGGAAGGGAACCAGGGGCCTTACCGTTTAAGGGGAGCCAATAACGAACTATTTTTCATCATTCTGGCCGGAACGGAACGGGTTTTCATCGACGGCATCCTGATGCAGCGAGGAGAGGACCAGGATTATGTGATCAACTATAATACGGCTGAAGTTACATTCACCCCCAGGCAGATGATCACTAAAGACAGACGTATCCAGATAGAATTTGAATATGCCGACAGAAATTACCTCAACGCACAGTTATACCTGGCAGACGAAATAAACTTCAACAATAAATTAAAGATCAGGGTCGGGGCATATAATAACAATGATGCAAAGAACTCGCCCATCAACCAGACACTTAATACAAACCAAAAGCAGTTTCTGGCAGATATTGGCGACAGTGTGCAAAATGCTTTTTATCCTTCAGCTGTGCGTGATACACTTTCTACCGGGAATATTTTATATAAGCAGGTTGATACAGTGTATAATGGTGGAATGGTTGATACTATTTATGTTTTCTCAAACGATAGCAGTAAAGAACTGTATAGCTTATCATTTATTGAAGTGGGTTTTGGAAACGGTAACTATGTTCAGGATGTGAACAACAGTGCTAACGGTAAAGTATACCGCTGGGTGGCACCCGATTCTGTAACTGGATTGCCCCAGGGGCAGTTTCAGGCAGCGATACTCCTGGTTGCACCCAGGAAGCAACAGGTTTTTGATATTGGGGTTGATTATGCCATCTCACCGCAAACCATGATAAGAACGGAAATGGCCATGAGTGTGCTGGATGTAAATACATTTTCATCTAAAGACAAAGAAAACGATAAGGGTTTTGCTGGCAGGGTCTTCCTGAACAATGTCAAAACATTTGCAGGGGATAAATCACTGAAAATGATAACTGACCTGTACTATGAGCATATACAGGCCGAATTCAGACCTATTGAACGATTGCGAAATGTGGAGTTTAACCGAGACTGGGGCCTTCCTTTTGATGCCACACCGGCCAATGAAAACCTGTTCAGCGCTGCAATTGGGCTGAATGATAAATTCAACCACAGCGTAAAGTATATTTTTTCCGGTTTCCTGAGAAGTAATAATTACCAGGCATTCCGAAACAGCATATTTCACCAGGGAAATCTGGCCGGTTGGAAATTCAACAACCAGTTCAACTTTACCCGCATTGATGAAAACAGGCAGTCTGGATATTTTCTTCGGCCAATCGTTGACGTTAACAGGCTGCTTAAAAAAATGAAGAACTACCAGCTAGGGATGAATTATGCGCTGGAGCACAACGAACTGAAGTACAAACAATATGACTCGCTGAATCCCACCAGTTTTTCCTTTGATGTCTGGCAGTTGTATTTTAAATCGCCTGATAACCTGCCCAATAAATGGGGGGTGAGTTATTTTACCCGATCAGATAAATACCCATTTGGAAACAAATTGGTGCGCACAGACAGGAGCCAGAATATCAATGTTTTTACAGAACTCATGCGAAACGAAAATCATCAGTTCAGGTTTAATACAACATTCCGGAAACTGAATATTCTGGATACTAAATATTCAACCCAGAAACCTGACGAGACCATCCTGGGCCGGTTGGAATATAATACCAATGTCTGGAAGGGTGGTATCAGTGGTAATGCACTGTATGAACTTGGAACCGGGCAGGAGCCACGCAGGAATTTTGCCTACCTCGAAGTGCCGCCAGGCCAGGGTGAATATACCTGGATCGATTTTAATAACGATGGCATACAACAGCTCAACGAATTTGAAGTTGCCCGTTTTAGGGACCAGGCAAAATTTATCAGGATATTTACCCCAACAACAGATTTTATAAAGGCAAATTACCTGCAATTCAATTACAGTGTGACTGTTAATCCCAGGTCAGCCATCAATGTTGCCAAGGCAAAGGGGTTTCAAAAAATGCTGACGCGTGTTTATTTTCAAAGTTCACTGCAGATCGGACGCAAACAAATTGCTGAAGGACCGGCCTCTTTCAATCCGTTTGACAATTCATTTGGGGACACCACTTTGCTGACATTGAGCCAGCTATTTAGCAACAGTTTTTCTTTCAACCGTTTCAGTTCCATATGGGGCATAGATATCAATAATATCCGGACTAGTGGAAGGGCATTCCTTTCGTATGGGTATGAAACAAGAAAATTGAACGACTGGAATATGAAAGCCAGGTTCAACATCGGTAAAAAATTTACGATTGACATGATTGCACGTAAACTGATAAATGAATTGCTGACTCCTGAATTTATTAACAGGAATTTCAGGGTGGAAGGGAATTCCATAGAACCCAGGTTCACTTATACCAAGGGAACGGTTTTAAGAGCTCAGGCCGGATATACGTTTGACAAAAAGAAAAATACATCAGGTCCGGAAAAATCATCAACCAATTCTTTGAACACGGAAGTCAAGTACAACGTATTGTCAAATACTTCACTCACAGGTCGGTTTACATATAGCCAGATAGACTATAATGCATCACCCAACACTTCGGTATCCTACATTATGCTAGATGGTTTACTGCCTGGTAAGAATTTTCTGTGGACCCTGGATCTCACACAACGACTTACCTCATTTCTTGAACTCAGTTTCCAGTATGAAGGCCGTAAAGCCGGAACCAGCGGAATTGTGAATATCGGGAGAGCACAGATCAGGGCGCTGTTTTAGAAGAAAGTGAAAAATCGAAAGTAGAAAATCTAAAATATAATACAGTAACCTGCAACTAAAAATATAGTCAGCAATGAATTGATCATAACGGACTTATTCTCTGCGTACTTGTTTCTTTGCGGTTATTGTATTATGCCTTTAACTTTCGATTTTCGATTTTCCACTTTCGATTTCCCAAAAAAAAAGGCCGGACATTACTGCCCGGCCGGTTGTTTTCTTTTTGTTTTCAGACTAGCTGAACAAGCCACCTTTTTTCAGGGCAACTGTGTTTTCGCCAATTTTAAATCCATTGTGGTAAACTTCAACTTTGTAGTTACCAGGAACATATTTATCAGTTTGCTGTAAGTCAAAACTTACATTCTTAGCAGCACCCTGCTCATAGTTTACAGATACTTTGTTAGTGAATTGCTTTTCACCATCTTTACGGGTAGTGAATGAACCTGAGTTCAGGCCTTCCTCACTTATAACTTTTCCGGAAGGATCGGTTACAACAATGTAAAGATCTTTATTGCCACTTGGAGCGATCATGTTCTCATCCAGGTTGAAAGAGATCCTGAATTTATCGGCACGCTTTGCAGTGCTGGTGGATTTTTCTTTACCGCTTCCTTTAACGTTAACTGCAGCGATCTTAAAGCTTGAAGCATGAAGTGTTGAACCTATATCAACTTTTTCTTCAGCAGCTTTCTTTTCTGATGTAGTTGTAGAAAGGGTAGTTTCCAGTTCAGCTTTCTGTGTGGTCAGGTTTTGCTTGTCCACGGTCAGTTGCTGGTTTTCTGCCTGTAAGCGTTCGATCTCTACCAGGTAGCCATCGATCTTGCCGTTCAGTTCGCCAATAAGCTGGCGGGCTTCTTTCAGGTCTGCAGCGGTAGCATTTTGTTTGCCAACCAGTGTTTTGATCCTGCTTTTCAGACCGTCAAGTTCTTTGTCTTTACTCTTTACCAGGCTGTCCAGGCGGCTGTTGCTGCTTGTCATGCCATCAAGACGGAGCAATGCGTCCTCGTATTCTTTAGAGATCATGTTCTTGGAAGAATCGAGTGCGGCATACTGAACATCTTTTTGCTGAATAACCTCTTTGGTCCTACTTTTATCGAAGATGATGTATCCCCATGTACCCAATAAAGCGGCAATCAGGACACCATAGATCAGGCCCCTGTTGTCTTTTTTTGGTTCTTGTGCAGGGGGTGTTGCGGAAGGATAGTTTGCAGAGCTCATAATGTGCGTTTTAATATTAAATGTTGGTTTAAAAAAAGCCGTGATGTCAGAACATGTTTCACTCACAGATCTTCTTGTCATTGACATTGAAACAGTGCCCGGAGTCTCTCATTATCAGGATCTTCCTGAAGAATGGAAGGGTCTCTGGAAGGGCAAGATTTCCAAAACCGTGCCAGAAAATTTTAGCGCGGATGATTTTTATCATGAAAGGGCCGGAATAATGGCGGAATTTGGTAAGATCATTTGCATTTCCGCCGGTTTTTTTTACCCGCAAACTGGCGATGAATATGCATTCAAGGTGAAATCTGTTGCCGGCGATTCAGAAAAAGAGGTCTTGCTGGATTTTTTTGAGATGGCGGGGAAATTTTATAGAAAGAAACCAGATTTCGCATTCGCCGGACATAATATCCGTGAATTTGATATCCCATTTATTTGTCGGCGGAGCCTGGTCCATGGTTTGAATATTCCTACTTTTTTGCAGTTTTCAGGAAAGAAACCCTGGGAAGTAAATATGGTGGACACACTCCAGTATTGGAAATTCGGGGATTTTAAAAATTATACATCCCTGAGCCTTTTATCTGCCGTTCTGGGAGTACCCACTCCAAAAGACGATATAGATGGATCCATGGTTCGCCAGGTTTATTATGAAGAGAGGAATCTTCCCCGGATTATTGAATATTGCCAGAAAGATGTGGTTGCCGTAGCTAATGTAATTTTGCGATTCCGGAATTTGCCATTAATAAAACCTGAAAATATCTTGGTCGCCGGATGATGGAAGTGTTATTTTACACTTCCAATAAACAGGCATTAACTTTATTTTAAGATTATCAACAGATAAAGAGTGATTGAAAAAATTTTAACTGATTGGAAGAAAAAGAAATTCAAACCCATTTACTGGCTTGAAGGCGAGGAGGAGTATTTTATTGATGAGGTGATGAAATACGCGGAGCATCACATTCTTAGCGAACAGGAAGCCGGTTTCAACCTCACAGTCTTTTACGGTAAAGATGCACAATGGGCAGATGTGTTGAATGCCTGCAGGAGATATCCCATGTTTGCAGAAAAACAAGTGGTATTGCTTAAGGAAGCTCAGCAAATGAAGGATATTGAGAAACTGGAATCCTATGTTGAACACCCATTGGAATCTACGATTTTTGTGGTTTCATATAAAGATAAAAAAGTAGATGGCCGGAGTAAGCTTGCCAAAATGCTGAAACAGAAAGGGGAGATGGTAACTACTAAAAAGATGTATGAGAACCAGTTGCCAGACTGGACCAATAATCATGTACAATCTCTCGGCTATACGATCAGCCAGAAAGCGCTGATGCTCTTAATAGACCATATTGGAAATGATCTCAGCCGGCTCGTTAATGAAATAGATAAGATACTGGTAAATTTGCAGGGACGTAAAAATATTACCGAAGACGATATTGAATTATTTGTAGGGATCAGTAAGGAATACAATGTTTTTGAACTGCAAACCGCGATGGCGCAAAAAGACCTGTACAAGGCCATCCGTATAATCACCTATTTTGAAGCCAATCCCAAGGCCGCGCCCATACAGCTTGTACTGCCCTCACTCTATGGTTTTTTCAGCAAAGTGTACATGTTATACGGTATTGAATCAAAGGATGAAAAAACGGTTGCCTCAACTTTGGGTGTACATCCTTTTTTTATGAAGGATTATATGGCTGCGGCCCGTAAATACGATTTTAACGGTGTCACAAAGGCACTGTTGTTATTGCATCATTATAACCTGAGAAGTGTGGGTGTAGGTGATTCTGGAACCTCTGATGCTGCCTTGCTGAAAGAGATGGTTGTTAAGATGATGTATAATTGAAATCTTTCAGCATAAAATATTCATTGCATCCTGCTGGTCTTTCTTCAATTGTGCCTGCAATGCATCCAGTCCCGGAAATTTTTGTTCTGCGCGGATACGCTGCACCAGGGAAACTTCAATTTTTTTTCCATAGATATCCTGGTTGAAATCAAAAAGGTTCACTTCTGTCATATGGTTCAAGCCGTCTACAGTGGGCCTGAGACCAATATTCATCATGCCATTGATGAAACCTTTAGTGTAATTTCCCTCCAAGGTCACTCTTACTGCATATACCCCGTCTGCAGGGATCAGTTTATCCGGGTCGGTCATTTTAAGATTTGCCGTTGGATATCCAATCGTCCTGCCCCTTTTATCACCATGTATCACTTCTCCTTCAAAAAAATAAGGATACCCAAGAAATGCATTTGCTGTTATAATATCCCCCCTGGTGAGGGCCTCGCGGATCCGGGTAGAACTTATGGTGACTTCATTCAATACCTGCTCGTCAATTTCCTTAACGGCGTAATTATATTTTACTGACATATCTTCCAGCAGGTGATAATCACCCTGCCTGTTTTTCCCAAAACGGTGATCATAGCCAATAATAATTGTATGTGGATGAAAAAGATTAACCAGGAAATCCAAAATATACGAAGAAGCGTCCTGTGCTGAAAAGGCATCGGTAAAAGGTACAACAACCAGGTGGTCAATTCCGGCCGACTCCAGTAACCGGATGCGTTCATCCAATGTGGTAAGCAGGTATAATTTGCCGGATTTACCACCAATGATTTTTCTGGGGTGTGGGTGAAAGGTTATAATAACTGTTTCGCCGTCAATGGTTGCAGCTTCCTTTTTTAGCTGATCAATAATAAGCTGGTGACCTTTATGAACCCCGTCGAATGTGCCAATGGTTATCACGGCATTTCTAAAAGCAGGAAGATTTTCTGTGCGGTAGTGTACAAACATGTTCAGGCGGGCAAAAATAATATAAATTCAGTAACCTTGAACTGGAATAAGGTTTCATTTAAATCCGGACAAAGTTGTATTAAAATATTTCACATACATATCCAGGGGAATTTATTTCCCCTCAGATGTCTTTTTAAGGGAGGAAAACAGCGTTTCCAGGCTTTAATAGGGGGCAATAAATATGGTTTTAAGCCTGTTTGACCTTATCTTTATACCTTGTTAGGGCAACAGGCACCAGTACTTTAAAATATTGATATTTCATGCATCCAGGGCTAAACAAAGCGCGCAACCAAATAGCAGTTTCAGTGGTATTTGTAATGGCTATTATTGCATCCTGCAGTAAAGATGCTCCATTTGGGATCATTCAGAGTGAAATTGCGCCTCCTGCTATTTCTGTTGGAAAAGATAAATTTATTAGTTCATTACAGGACACAGTGTTATTTACTACAGTAAGTAGTTCAGCTGAGGTTTTAACAGTATCCAATTATAAATTCAGATGGACCAATGTCCGAAAGCCGGATGGAGCACCTTTACCCGTAATCCAAAGTCCTTCAAGCCATGAAACAGAAATATATGGCATGGTAACCGGAGAATATCAATTTCAGGTGGAGGCTTACAATAAAAAGGGTTCAAAAATGGATAATGTGAATGTAATTGTGGTTGAAGATACACTTTCGGGTAAAACAGTAATTATCAATGATCTTAGCTGGGAAATACAGAAAATTCCAACATTTCCCGGTGCAACTGTTACAAATAATATCAAAGCTATTTTAACAACTAATTTCGAAAGGCCCGATCTTTTCTTTCGAAAGATCTGGAGTATGGATATTGCTTACCTCAATGATGGCGAGCAGGAATGGAAATCTATGAAAGATTTTACCGTAGAGATCAATTCATATAAAAGCATCACTTTGAAACGTGAAAATCTTAGCAACGACTGGCTTGCCCTGAATTTGAAAGGTGTAAAGATGCGCATCAGGTTCCTCTAAACCTATTTCTTTATAGCTTCCCCTTGCTTTTTAGAAAACCCTTGTTAGTTTTGCTGCAATCAGCCATTCCATGAGTCTATACAGCCAAAGGGGCGTTTCTGCCCAAAAAGAAGAAGTACATGCGGCAATCGGCAACCTTGACCAGGGGCTGTATCCACATGCTTTTTGCAAACTTTATGCAGATTTTCTCGGTGGCGATGCCAACTGGGTCAATGTGATGCATGCTGATGGAGCCGGCACAAAAAGCATCCTGGCATACTTGTACTGGAAGGAAACCGGCGACCTTTCTGTATGGAAAGGCATTGCCCAGGATGCCGTGGTTATGAACCTGGATGATTTGCTCTGTGTGGGTATTTATGATAACATTCTTTTTAATTCCACCATAGACAGGAACAAACACCTCATTCCCGGGGAGGTCCTTAAGGCGATCATTGACGGTACCCAGGAAATATTTGATCAGCTCCATAAGGCGGGTGTCAGGATACGTTACCTCGGAGGAGAGACAGCGGATGTGGGTGATGTAGTGAGGAGTGTAGCCGTTAACGGTACCATGACTGCCCGCTGGCCAAAGAATAAACTCATCACCAATGATAAGATCGGGCCTGGTGATGTTATTGTAGGCCTTGCCGGCTTTGGCGAGACCGTTTATGAAAAAGAATATAACAGCGGTATTGGCAGCAATGGGCTCACCAGTGCAAGGCATGATATGCTCAGTAAATATTACGCTGATTCATTTCCTGAATCATTTGATCCCAACCTGAATAGGGAAGTGGTTTATATAGGCCCGTATCGGTTACAGGATCCCGTGAGTGATGTACCGGAAGGTGTAACCGCAGGTAAACTTTTACTCAGTCCTACGCGCACTTTTGCACCTGTGATGAAAGAGATACTGGAACGTCATTTTGAACATGTGCACGGACTGATCCATTGCAGCGGGGGCGGACAAACAAAATGCCTGAAGTATTTACCTGGTAATATGCGGATCGTAAAGGATAATTTATTTGATGTACCTCCCGTTTTCAAACTGATTCAAAAAGCCAGTGGTGCGGATGACAGGGAAATGTACCAGGTTTTCAATATGGGCTGCAGGATAGAAATCTATACAGCTCCGGAATATGCGGAAGGATTAATGACCATTGCAAGGCACTGGGGCGTGGAAGCCAGGATTATTGGCAGGGTAGAGGCGTGTGAAAAAAAAGAACTCATCATTAAAACGGGACGAACAAGTTTAACTTACTAATACATTTAACCGCAAAGTTACGAAGGATTTCTTCGCAACTTTGCGGTTAATGTTTTATTGCTTTTTAGTTTCGGTTGTAGATATTTTTTTTGTTGTGATTATTACAACTCCATTTTTACCTTTCTCCCCGTATTGATCCAAAGCAGCTTTTTCTTTGATGACATGAATACTTGCAATATCCTCCGGCTTAATCATCAGGTCAAGGGCGTCTATACCAGTCTTTTTATTGATCATCACGCCATCCACAATATATAAAACATCCGGATCAGAGCCTCTGATGGAAAAAGTGCCGGTAACTTTTACAGCTGAGTTTCTACTGGTTGTTTCCAGCTTAGCAAGTGGGATCAGGTTTCTGTCATAAGCTTCCTGCCTGCTGATTTTTTCAGCTTTCCCAAAATTATCTATGATTATTACATTGCCGTCTTCAGTTATATCAACAGACCTTATACCACCACCTGGAAGAGTATCTTTTGTTATTGTTTTTTTAGGCATATCCGAAACCCT
The DNA here is from genome assembly GCA_041752135.1 of Chitinophagaceae bacterium. GTDB lineage: Bacteria > Bacteroidota > Bacteroidia > Chitinophagales > Chitinophagaceae > Pollutibacter. Next base: position 20,209 of record JBGSHT010000085.1, read on the forward strand.
TGCATTGTAAAAAACTGTTACACCATTACGGGCAGGTTCACCATATAGCTTTAATGCTGAAGGGTCATTCTCCGGATATATCCTGGCAGAATCAGCCTGAACGGTCTTATTGATCAGTTTGGCCATGGTTCCGGTTTTGCCATTTATGACAACCAGTTTATCCGCTAATCTTTTTTCTTCCTCAGGATCATCTGTTGAAATGGTCATGGATGTATTTCCAATAGTTACGATGCCGGTGTCTTGATCATTATCCTTTTGGAAACTGTTCGAAGTGGGCGCTTTAATGAATCCATTTTCAGAATCCTTATCATTTAAAACCCCATCAATATTTAATGCCCGTTTTTTTTCTGCCAGGCCATTTATTATTGAGTTCGTTTCATATATACGTGAGGGTTTTAACGTAAAGGCAGCTATTACGAACAATACCAGTGGTAATGCGAGTAGTCGGGTGATATAGGTTACCCGGCTGTTCTGTGATTTTATAAGCATTTTGAGTCGTCTTTTAATTGGTGAATGAAAGAAATTGTTTGTCAGCGCAAACTGGTGCCGCGGATAAGCTGCCTGTAAGATCATGGCGGCAAATGCGGCGGTATCCTGCTGGTCCACGGATTGTTTATCGGCGATGAATTCATGTATCATGGCCATCTCGCGACGAATGAGCCAGAAGAATGGATTGCACCAGTAAAAAATGATTAAACCGTTAAGGAATAGTTTATCATGGGTATGTTTTTCTCTGACATGCACAATTTCATGCTTAAGGATATGCTGACCGGCAGCTGATTCCGGTTGAATATCCTCGTGCCAGAAAATGTAGCGGAGAAATGAAAAAGGCGTCCCTTTTTCCGAAGTATTTACAAAGAAGAAATCTTCAACAGTTTGAATATTGTGTTGCCTGATCATCCTGTGGATCCGAATAAGTGTGCGGATCATCACAAAAAGAAAAAACAGGGATATGAGCAGATATGCCAGCGCAAGGTATTGTTCTGTTGTGATAAGTAAGTAAGATCCCTTGTTTAACTTCTGCACGTATGCATCTCCTGTAGTTACGATCTCCAGTATCCTTACAGCTTCATTGGGCGGCTGCTTTTCTTCCTGCACAAAAGGAATACTAATCAACGGGATCATAAGGGAAAGAATGACGGTTGCAAGCAGGTAATACCGGTTCCAGTAGTGAAATATGCGGTTTTTGAGTGCCAGCAGGTAATATCCATATAATATCCCTGAGCAAATGGTCACCTTGAGCAGGTAGTAGGCAAACGCTATCATTTTCCGGTATTTTTGAGTTGTGAGAGAAGTAATTCCAGGTCTTCCACACTGAGGTTATTTTCTTTTACCATAAAGGAAACGGCGTTGCTGAACGAACCTTCGAAATAACCTTTGACCAGGTTCTTCATTGTTGATTCTGAGTAAGCTTCTTTGCTGACCAAAGGATAGTATTGGTGCATCCGGCCGAAAACATTTACGCCTACAAATTCTTTTTCCACCAGGATTTTGAGAATGGTGGCCACTGTATTCTGGTGAGGCTTCGGTTCGGGGAGTTCTTCAACAATGTCTCTGAGAAAGGCTTTATCCAGGTTCCAGATAGCCTGCATGATCTGTTCCTCTGCTTTGGTAAGTACTTTCATGGCTTTGTCTTCTTTCATGAAACAAACCTAAAACTAAAATATTAGTTTAACAACTATATTTTTAGTTTAAATTTTTATTTTTGGCTTTTTATTTCATATATTACTGTTAATCAATTATTTAATGATGTTAAGATTTGTAAAGTTGCGTATAAAAAAAGGGGGCCAAAGCCCCCTTTCAATTGATATTAATGCTAACTATTTCTTTTTTGCAGCTTTTTTGACCGCTTTTTTAGCTACTGCTTTTTTAGCTACTGCTTTTTTAACTGTTTTCTTTACAACCGCTTTTTTAACAGCAGCTTTTTTGACCGCTTTTTTAACGGCTTTTTTAACGACCGCTTTTTTAACAGCAGCTTTTTTGACCGCTTTTTTAACGGCTTTTTTAGCGGCAGCTTTTTTTGCTGTTTCTTTTTCTGCCCCGGATTTCTTTCTCAGATCTGCAGCATGTGCCCTTTCATAAGTCTGGATGTCTTTGAATGTACCGTCTTCATTTCTTACAGCATAAAGTTTTTTTCCTTTTGAACTACGCAGTGTTGTTCTTTTAGTTGCCATGGAATTTTACATTTAATGGGTTATAAAATACTAATATAAGATTTTTTTAAAATGCAACAAGTTTTTGAGATGCCTGTTGTTGTAGAGGGTCCTTAGTTCTCTTCTTTGATCCTGATCATTTTCCAGCGCACTTTAATTCCGCCTCCGTCATGTATTTGTAATGCAATAAAACCGGTACCCTTTCCGATTTTTTCATCTTTCAGATAAACCATTTGGTGTCCGTTAAGCCAGGTGGTGACCTCATTACCTTTCACCATTATTTTAAGGGTATTCCATTTTCCGGTCTTAAGCCATTTTTCATCTTCGGCTTTTGGCTGGATCAACCAGCCCCTGCCGTAGGATTCATAAATCCCGCCCGTATGATCGTTTAGCGGGGCAACTTCCACTTGCCATCCACTGATCTTTGTGCCTTCAATGGACGACCTGAAGAACACACCGCTGTTTCCATTTGCTTCTTGTTTGAATTTTAATTCAAGTGTAAAATTTTTATATTCTTTATTGGTGGAGAGATATCCATACTGCTTGTCCGGTCCGCTTTCGCATACTAATTTCCCTTTTTCAACATACCATTTTTCTGTACCATGTATCGTCCAGTTTGAAAGGTCCTTGCCATTAAAAAGTGAAACATATTGAGCCTTTACCTGAGTACCCAACAGTAATAATAAAACACCCAAAGTTGTTATTAGCTTTTGCATTTTTTTATTGAAAATTAATGATTTTATGGTGAAAAGAGTTAATATAAATCTTCGGCAAATACTAGAAAAGATTAATAACTAAACGAAATATGTGGTAATTCAGAGCTGTGATACAAGTTTGTAATTTATATAAAAAAAATTCCAACTTACTCTGTTTTATAAATTCAATGGTAAATTCACCTTTAAGAATTAAGGTAAGAAAACTGCTCGTGCATTTTTAGGCGGAGCCTTTTATTGACAAATGACGTACTAACCATACACATTGTAAATTAATCGGTGTTTCATTTATATTTAAAAATTCTGTAAGCGATGCCATTTTTTAAACCTGGTGAACAATACCTGATCAAACTTCCCCATTTTCCAGAACTTTCAATCTCCCCCATACCAACATAGTCATTGTTATTAGCCTGTACAAAAAACATTATATCCCCTTTTGCTAAATTCTTTGCCGGGATCACAAGTTTTTTATTACTGGCTGAATCATAGAAATCAGGCATCATGTTAGCCACCTGAATCAAAGCTGTATCTGGTTTTGCGTCATTGTATCTATAGGCATGAATTGGGTTAGCATAAATTGCCCTGTTTGGCGAATTAAATATGGGGAATTTACCTCTTAAAAATACAGGCTTTTTATACTGTCCGTAGTACATTAAGATCACATTGCTTAAGCTGACCCCTCTTGTATTACCAGTAGCCATAATATGCGCATTAGGGTATGCAGGAACTTCTTTCAAATCCATAAAGTCAACCGTTGAATTACTGAAAGAATCACCACTGAAACCATTCCATATCCCAACAGTAAACAGTCTTTCTGCAAAAACGTTAGTCATATTAAGTGAGAACCAATCCTGAGAAGGTCTGTATACCAATTGTCGTACAAAACCTGCAACATTGACGCCGTCAATTATATAGTGGCCGGGCTGGCCTGCACCATATATGCCCCATGCAAATAAAGTATGTGTATAACCCCATGCTCCTAGGTTAATAATTCTGTTCTCTTTTTCCTGTGCCTGACATCCAACGAAACCTATCTTACAATCTCCCAATCTTATATTCTGCCATGTGATAATCTCCCCATTTAAAGTATAGCCGTTAGGCGAAACTATAAAACCAATAACGAACTTATCAACGGTTACATCTTCAATTCTAACGCCGGTAGAACCTGCTCTGCCTGCATTGGTTCCTCTGTAGAATTTCGACAATCCGGGATATCCGCCATCTGAAGGAATAAAATGAGAGAATGGATCTATAACAATGCCTGCGTATGGCGAATATCTTGAATCCCTGCAGGTTGGGTCAGCATTATAATCCTTCAATTCTGTCAGGTAGTGCTTCTTTAAATCATATACATGCTTATATTTTCCCCTGATTTCAATTCCTCTGATGATTGTACCTTTATTTGTTTGTAATCCAATTGCAAAACAATCTTTAAAATCAGGAAGGATGACTGTGTTATTATTCATATCCCACATACGGGAATCTCCATATATCTCGATAGAACAACCGGCATATTTTTTTCCATCCCAGTAGTAGACAAGTAATGGCTTGCTAATCTTATATCTTCCTTTAGGTATATAAACTTTTCCATGTGTCTTTACCGCTGAATCTATCGCTTTTTGAATTGCTGCATAGTCATCAGCAACGCCATTTCCAACCGCACCCAGCGATCTTACATTGATTTGAGCAAATGAACTAAAACTAATAAATAATAATATCAGGATCCTCATGATTTTATTTTTTTACAAATTTACCTTTCGTATTTTGATTGCAGGGTAACGATATATTTGTGTTGTGGCTTCTCTTTTGTTTAACAATGATTCTACGGTTTCAATATTTCTATAATTTGTTCTGATTGATGAATATTTATGGTTACAGTGCCATTTTGATATTATTTCTCCATAGTATGAATTGTTTTACTATTTATATTGTCCATATATTATAATAAAAGTATCTGATCACGGGAAATAGTTTTGTCTTATGCTATAATACAAAGGATATTTTATTTTCAGTTTATTTACTTCGATAAGGTTTCTCTTAACTGGACTCATATTCATTTATATATCAAAATCAGGCAGAAAAATAGCACTCTTTTAATGGTTATTTGTTGATCAAATCAAAAACATGGGTAAATGCAAATGATGGTTTTAGGCATTAGTTTACTTCCTGATTTTTTGACATAATATAAAGCCCTAAATATCTAAGTTTTGCGCGGGTCTCGTATTCATTGATAAAGTTCGAAGGAAACGATGAAGATTTATATGATCACTTTTTGAAAGCTGAAATAATTGGTTGATTTCATTTCTCCAATTGGAAATTTTTTATCATGAACTGAAAATAGCAGATTTGCTACCATAATTATCGAAGGTAGGCTCTATTGTTCTGGTCCTCGAAATGTATTTGTTTTGTGCTTCAATACCAATAGAACACTTGTTTCAAACAGGATTTATAATATTTTTTGACTTTCCATTTCGAAATCATAACTACTATCCGGTACAATAAAAAAGGGATCCAACTTATTTGAATCCCTTTTCCTGTATTGAGTTTTAGAAGAGTGACCCTGTCAGGATTCAAACCTGAAACCTTTTGATCCGTAGTCAAATGCTCTATTCAATTGAGCTACAGGGCCTTTTAACTAATTAGGGGTGCAAATATAGGAAAAAAAAAGAAATTAACGAATTTGCGGATTAGTGAATTAACGAATTCAATAACAATACCCTAATTAGTTTCTTTGTCTTAATAAAGGGTTGGTTTTGAATTTAGAAAGTTTCTGTATTAATTCGCTAATTCAATAATCCGCTAATTTAATATTGCCAGCGTACAAAAGCCTCCATGGCCGCATATTTTGGTAATCCCAGTTTGTCATACAGATCGGAAGTAGTGGCATTTCTTTCTTCTGCCCTTTCCCAGAACTCCCGGCTATCGGTTCCCTGGAATACAACGCCGTCTTTTTGAGACTGGTGAATAAAAATGCCATTTCTTTTCTGTATAACCTGGTCGGGGCTCATGGGTATGGCCATCTCCACTTCCCACAGATCCCACTCGGCCCACGCGCCGCGGTAGAGCCATAGCCAGCATTCTGCTACCGAAGGGTCTTTTTCTGCTTTCAACCGCTGCAACGCTTCAATGACTATATCAAAACAAACTTTATGAGTACCATGCGGGTCCGCAAAATCACCCGCGGCAAAAATCTGGTGTGGCTTTATCTCGCGGATCAGGTCCATGTGGATCTTTACGTCTTCTTCGGAAGGCGGATTTTTTTCGATCAGACCTGTTTCATAAAAGGGCAGGTTCATGAAATGGATGTTCTCATCCTTTATACCAACGTACCGGCAGGTTGCACGGGCTTCGGTTCTCCTGATCATACCTTTAATAGAGCGAATTTCTTCCGTATCCTTCTGATATGATTTTTTTGTTTTGATGAATTCCCTGGCTTCGTTCCAGATATTATTTGCCCGGCTTTTATCAATACCAAAGGTTTCATCAAATTCAACGGCAAAATCAATTTGCCGCATGACAAATTCGTCACTTACGGCAATATTTCCGGAAGTCTGGTAGCCTACATGTACATCATGCCCCTGTTCGTGCAGCCTGATAAAAGTACCGCCCATGGAAATGATATCATCATCCGGATGCGGTGAAAAAATGATGACACGTTTGCTCTTCGGTTCCTTTCTTTCAGGATGCCTGGGAAGATCCTCTGCATATTTCCCGCCCGGCCAGCCCGTAATAGTATCCCGCATCCCGTTGAATACTTTCAGGTTGATCTCATAGGCATTGCCCAGTTTTACCAAAAGGTCGCTCAGGCCATGATTATTATAATCGTCATTGGTAAGCATGAGGATGGGCTTTCCGCTGTCGAGCGCCATATTGCACACGGCCTTACGGATACTTTTTTCTGTCCATTCAATTTCACCTGTCAGCCAGGGCGATTTATTACGGGTTAGTTCCTGTGCGGCAACTTCGTCCATCACAAAAGTGCAGTTCTCATGTTCCTGTAAGATAGAGGCAGGCAACTGTTCTGATACATGCCCTTCAACCGATCTGCGTATGATGTGCGCCTTATGCATCCCCCAGGCCAGCAATACAATTCTTTTGGCCCTGAGAATGGTATTTATACCCATCGTGATGGCAAGTCTCGGAACCTGCGACATATTCGGGAACTCATACGCATTGGCTAACCTGGTGGAATTATCCAGGGCAACCATGCGTGTTACCGAATGACGGCTGGAGCCGGGTTCGTTGAATCCAATATGACCATTCAGACCAATGCCCAGTACCTGCAGGTCAATTCCACCGGCCTGTTCAATTTTCTTTTCATACAATGCCGCATAGGCGCGGATATCATCTTTTACAATGGTGCCATCAGGCACATGTGTATTTGCCGGATGAATATCTACCTGGTTGAAAAGATGCACCTGCATGAATCGGTTATAGCTTTGCAGTGCCTCCGGCTCGATTGGGTAGTATTCATCAAGATTAAAGGTGATCACATTTTTGAAACTAAGGCCCTCGTTCTTGTGCAGCTTGACAAGTTCCGCATAAAGGGTTTTGGGGGTGGATCCTGTTGCAAGTCCGAGTACACAGTTTTTGCCTTCCTGTTGCTTGTGCTTTATCAGATTGGCAATTTCCCGGGCAACAAAAGCGGAGGCCATTTTGTCGTTTTCAAAAATCTTAACGGGTATTTTCTCAAAAGAATCGACCAGGCTCATGGGGGTATTATTTTACAGTTAGTTGGTAAACGAAAATAACGAATTCCATCTGTTAAAAAGAAATGCCTGCAGTTTCCGGGGGGCATTTATAAATAAGGGAAATGAAAATGGGTCTATTCATTGATTTTTACTTCAAATATATGAGGCCACAGTTTCCCGGTCACAAGCATTTTTCCGGATGCACTATCCCAGGCTATACCATTAAGAACGCCTCCCATCTGGTCGCCGGTTGAACCTGCCCGGGTAAGATAGGAAATATCCGTTTTGCTGTTTTTGGGAAGGATATCTTTCATGTCTATTTTTGCCACTACCTGTCCGCTTGAAGGATTGATCCTTAACAGGTATTCGTATTGCCAGCGGTTTGCGTAAATATGGCCGTTTATGAACTCCAGCTCATTCAGGTTATTCACTGGTCCTGTATTATCATATACACTGATAACCCTTTGTAATTTAAGATCCCCAGGCCTTACCACATAAATTTTGTCGCTGCCATCGCTGATAAACAGATTATTACCATCATTGGTAATGCCCCATCCATCTGCGTTCCAAGTCATTTTACCCAAAGGTGCAAGATCACCGGCACGGTAAAGGAAAATCACTTTATTGGTCCATGTTAACTGGTAAACTGTATCGTGTAAAATGGTAATGCCTTCTGCGAAATAGGGGCTGTCTATAGTTTTTGATAAAAGAATCTTTCCAGACTTCAGGTCTGTTTTTCGCAGGCTCGACCTGTTGAGCAGGCCCGTACTTTCATACAAATGGCCTTTATAGATCTCCAGGCCCTGGGTAAAAGCAGCCGTATCATGGGGGAAAGCGTTCAATAGGGAATAGCTAAGTGCTTGTGGCTCAGGCGCAGTACTGGCAACAGTCGATCCGCTATTATCGGAGCTGCTGTTGTCACCATTATTACAGCGTACAAAAAGTAAAGATAAAGCCAGCAGAAAAAGGGTTCTGAACATAATTTAAATTCTATATCTGGTAAAGAATCAGCAAGTTATTTATTTTCCAGGTTACCTTATTCATTTTAAGAAAACCTTCAGTTTAATAAACTAAACCGCATAATTATTAGCCTGATCGCAGACGAGGCTTGCAAGTATCAGATATTTTGATTTATTTTGTCAGACCACACCTCTTACCACATAATCTAAACCTGTATACTCAGCAGGTAAAATTGATTAATGTATCATGGGGTGTAGTTAAATCCCCATATCCATCTAAGGATTAATTCTTCCTTACTTACGTAAAAACTTTATTGGTAAATCCCCCCTCTGAAAATCTGCAGGCAGTATCGTCGTGCTGCTTCTGATTTCCAATCCTCTTGATCGCCTTTCCATTTTCTTGCAGAAAGACCTCACACTTACCCTAAAAATGTAATGAATGAGGACGATCATATTATTTGTCGCCGCAATTATTTTTCAGCACACATTATTTGCCCAGGAACGCTGCGGCAGTGCAGCTTATCAAAAGAAAGTACAACTCAACTATACGGGTACAAAAAGTTTGCAAATTCCGGATGGTACAAAAATTACTATTCACCAAAATACAGAACAGCCAATCAGTGCACCTGTACCAACAGAACGCATCGTCATTCCGGTTGTAGTACATATACTTTACCGCACAGAAAATGAAAATATCAGCAATGATCAGATACTTTCTCAACTGGAAGCATTAAATGCTGATTTTAACCAGACCAATGCCGATTTCAAAAATGCACCGGCTGTTTTTGCCGGCAAAGCAGGGAATGCAAATATCAGATTTGAACTGGCAACCGTTGATCCGGATGGTCGTTCAACTAATGGTATAATCCGGAAAAAAACGGGTGTACAATTCTGGACCGATAACGATAAAATAAAATATAATGGTCATACCGGCAGCAGTGCATGGGACACTAAACAATATCTGAACATTTGGGTGGGCGGTCTCGTAAACGGGCTTTTAGGCTATGCTACTTTTCCGGGCGGCGATGCTGAAAAAGACGGAATTGTTTTGCGTACAGATGTATTTGGAACCAGGGGGAAACTGACTGCCCCATTTAATAAAGGCAGAACACTTACGCATGAGGTTGGGCATTGGCTTAACCTGAAACATATATGGGGTGATTATTCCTGCGGTGATGATGGTGTTGATGATACACCCACCCAGCGTTCTTCCACAAATGGGTGTCCTTCTTTTCCACTGGTAAATACAGGATGTGAGAATGGTCCAAGCGGAGATATGTTTATGAACTTTATGGACTTTACCAATGATGCATGTATGAATATGTTTACCAATGGACAGGTAATGCTGATGCGTAAAGAATTTACTGCATCCGGAAGCAGGAACAGCTTTCTTACATCAAAGGGATTACATACTCCATGGAACCTTAGTGTTGTTGCTGCAGAAACGTCTGGAGAAACAAAAAATATACAAGTGTATCCCAACCCGGCTTCTAATACGATTCAGATAAAATCAGTTGCAGAATTTCCATTGGCAGGTAAAAGTTTTTCTATTTTCAGTCCTGCCGGGCAAGTTTTTTTGACCGGAAAAATTACACAACAAAATCAAATGATCAATATCCAGTCTATACCGGCAGGCATGTATTTTATAAGAATCGAAGACCAGGTTCAGAAATTTATCAGGAGCAGGTAAAATTCCGTTATTACCCTGTTATGGGGTATGGTGTGGAAATTAACGGAATTTTACAGAATATTATGTGAATATTCATGCTGGCAAGATAACATTACCCAGTGAGCAGTCGTTTTGGTATTAGCTTTGATAAATCTAATACAAAGGAAGGCCATGAATAAAATACTTACCCTCTGTTTAACAGCATTTGTCTTTATTATTGAACCTGCTTCAGCCCAGTTACTTAAAAAGATTACCAGTCCTGGAAAGTCTGCCGACTCTTCTACGGCATCCGGTACAAAGAAGTCCATTAAGGACCTTATTTCCGGTGCAAAATCCGGTGGATTGTCAACAGACGAAATTATTATGGGTCTCAAAGAAGCCTTGACTGTAGGTGCTGAACAAAGCGGGAAAAAGCTCGCCGCACTCGACGGCTATTTTGGTAATGCCGCCATAAAAGTGTTGATGCCGGAGGAAGCAAAAGTTGTTGAAAAAAAATTGCGGAGCATCGGCCTTGGCAAACAGGTTGACCAGGCAATTTTATCTATGAACCGTGCTGCGGAAGATGCGGCAAAATCAGCCGCACCCATATTTATTAATGCCATTAAAGAAATGAGTATACAGGATGCAATGGGGATTCTTAAGGGCGGGGATATGGCCGCAACAAATTACCTGAAAGATAAAACCACCAAATCACTTACTGAATCTTTCCGGCCGGTGATTGAAGAATCGCTTAAGAAAGTGGATGCAACCAAATACTGGAATACAGTTTTTACCACATATAATCAATTCAGTAAAGAAAAAGTAAATCCTGATCTGTCGGCATATGTAACTGAAAAGGCATTGTATGGTATATTCTTCCAGGTGGGTGAAGAGGAGAAGAAGATAAGGAAGGATCCGATGGCAAGGACTTCGGAGATATTGAAAAAGGTGTTTGGGAATTAGAGGATAGAGGGTAGAGGGTAGTAATACAAAGATTCTGAAACTTTCTTACTTCTTACATTTAAAAAAGAGCCTGCATATTTATGATGCGGCTCTTTTTTTGTATTTCTCCGTCCTCTATCCTCTGCCCTCTATCCTCTTTTAAATATCTATTGCTTCCCCATAAGCCACGGCTACGGCTTCTTTCAGCGCTTCACTCATGGTTGGGTGGGGGTGGATGGCATTCAGTATTTCATGATTGGTTGTTTCCAGTTTGCGGGCAGTAACAACTTCTGCGATCATTTCCGTAACACCGGCGCCGATCATATGTGCTCCGAGGAACTCACCATATTTTGCATCAAATATTACTTTTACAAATCCATCTGTATTGCCGGAAGCACTTGCCTTACCACTGGCCATGAAAGGAAACTTGCCCACTTTGATCTCATAGCCTGCATCTTTAGCCGCTTTTTCAGTATATCCAACAGATGCTATCTCAGGTGTGCAATACGTACAACCTGGTACATTATTGTAATCAATGGCTTCGGGCTGATGTGCATATTTTTTTTCCAGGTAACCAATGCTTTCTGCCACGGTGATTCCCTCTTTACTGGCCACGTGCGCCAATGCCTGGCCTGGTGAACAATCGCCGAGTGCGTAAATGCCCGGTACGCTTGTCTGTCCGGTTTTATCTACAATGATCTTACCTTTGTCTGTTTTAACGCCTGTTTCTTCGAGCCCGATTTGTTCAATATTTGCGGCAATACCTACGGCGCTCAACAGTACATCAGCTTCCAGTACGGTTTCACCTGCGGCACTTTTTACGGTTGCTTTTACACCAGGGCCACTGGTATCAACAGCGGTAACTTCGCTGCTGGTCATGATAGTTATGCCTTTGCGCTTGAATTGTTTTTCCAGTTCTTTGCTAATGTCTTCATCTTCAACCGGCACAATGCGGGGCAGAAACTCCACAATGGTGACTTTTGTGCCCATGGTATTATAGAAGTCTGCAAATTCAACTCCTATCGCTCCGCTGCCCACTACGATAAGGCTCTTGGGTTGTTCCGGCATGACCATTGCTTCGCGGTAGCCAATGATTTTCTTGCCATCAACAGGCATTGCCGGCAACTGCCGGCTACGGGCACCTGTTGCTATAACGATATACTTTCCTTCAACCATTTGCTTACTGCCGTCTGCTCCGGTCACTTCAATCTTTCCCTTTCCTGCGATCTTTCCAAATCCCATTACTACATCAATCTTGTTCTTTTTCATCAGGAACTGAACACCTTTGCTCATCTTATCAGCAACACCACGACTTCTTTTTACAACGGCACCGAAATCGTGCTGGATATTGCTGCCCGTTATACCATAATCAGCGCTGTGTTTCATATATTCATAAACCTGGGCGCTCTTAAGCAGGGCTTTAGTTGGAATACAACCCCAGTTAAGGCAAACACCTCCAAGGCTTTCTTTTTCAATGATTGCCACTTTGAATCCAAGTTGTGAGGCACGGATAGCTGCCGGGTAACCGCCGGGACCACTTCCAAGCACAATAACGTCATATGCCATAAGGATGATTATTAAAGATGAGATGCGAAAATACTGGCAATTAGGCAAATGGCAAAAGGTAAGTGAGAGGAAAGTGGGAAGTGGAAAATCGAAGGTTTAAGGCAAAATACATCTGCCGCTATGAAAGAAGAACGCAAAGAATAATCAGAAGCCTGGCTGTTTATTCACACGGAAATGGATTGTGCTGTAAAAAATCGACAATGTAATGAAAACACTTTGTGTATGAATAATGAAAATAAAGAATGGAGGCAGTTTTCTCCATTACCAAAATTTTGGGAAACCAAGGACTTCTGACTTTGGTTGGCGATTGGCGACTGCTGACTGGCGACTACTTTCAGGTTTTACTCTTAATGATGGATGTAAGCTGGGAGGCACTCATTGCCCCGCTCTGCCGCCATAGTTGCTGGCCCTTTTTAAAAAGGATTAGCGTAGGCACGCCCCGTACTGCATAATGGGCAGCAGCCTGGGGGTTCTTATCTACATCAACTTTAAGTACCCTCAGACTGTCGCCATGCTGGTCTGCGAGCTTTTTAAGCTCGGGTGCCATCATTTTGCAAGGTCCGCACCATTCTGCAAAGAAATCCACCAATACGGGGGTTTCATCGTTTATTATTTCCTGGAAACTGGCCATAGTTAAAAAGTTAGGGCCGGATAGTACCGGCCCGGTTATCTATTTTGCGTTCTGTTTAACGGGGCATGTGCTGATCCCAAAAATGGCATAGAGCGGACAAAAACTGATCAGGCTGGTTGCAACAAAAACACCTGCCAGAACCAATAAGACCAGGCCAACTGTTCCACTAATCACATTTGTGAGATAAAGGGTGGCAATTATTGCGGCTGCAAGTACCCTGACGAGCCTGTCGGCATTACCTAAGTTCTTTTTCATGTTTGAGCTTTTTAGTTTTTTAGCATTTCAATGATTTTCGCTATCCCGATTGCCATAAGCAGGCAGGTGGCGCAAACAAGTGCAAAACGAAGGATTATTGGTTTTTTCATTTTTGGCTTATTTGCTGATACAAAGTTAACAGGCAGTTTTACCAAAACTGGTGACCTGGATCACCACGGAAGAATTTTTTATCATATTATTTCTATCCCCTTTTCTGTTTGCCGGATCTTGTTTTCCTTCTCCAGTTTTTTGATCGTCCGGGTGATGACTTCCCTTGCTGTACCAAGGTCCTGTGCTATCTGGCGGTGTTTTACCTGAATTACATTGTTTGACTTCATATGGCTCAACTCCAAAAGGTAGTCGTATATCCGCTGGTCAAGGCGGTTAAATAATAACTGGTGAATCGTTTCGATCAACTCGGCATATCTGGTATCGTATTGCTGGTAAAAAAGTTCATTCAGTTTGGGATAGGTCTTCAGCCATTGACTGATTTTTTCAGCTGGTATTAATAAGAGTTTTGAGTCAGCCTCAGTGATTGCAAATATCTTGCTGGGGTCATTGTTGAGCACTGCTGAAAAGGACATGATGCAGCTTTCGCTGGGCTTGATATAATAAAGCAGCAATTCTTTGTTTTCGACCTGGGTAAAAACTTTGACCAATCCTGATATGACAATTGGGACAACTTTTACATATTGACCTTCCCTCAGTAATTGGGTTCCGGTTCCTAATTCCACCCATTGGCCGTATTCTGCAATTTCCAGGAGGAGATTAACTTCCAGAAACGGCAGGTGTTTTTTCAGTATCGTAAATTCCGGAGGCATTTTTTTGCTAATGTAAGACAGATCAGCTGCAAGCCTTATATCAATTTAACGATAAAAATTTTTATCAAAACCGGACCCGCTTAGATCATTTTAAGAGCAGCTGAAGATTTTTTCCACTGAAAATTAAAGGTTTCTAATTACAGCTGGCTGAATCTTTTTCCAGGGCGGTTTCTTATTGAAAAAAGCAGTTTATTTCTCTGAATAGATTGAAAATCAACCCCAAAACACTCTTTCCCACAAATGAGTTGTACCGTGAACACCATGTATACAGTTCCGACACCTGATGACAGGAACTAAACTGGAATCAGAAAGTAACAGAGGGTATCTTTACATAGCCTGTTGTTACGGGCCGTTGCAGAAGGATCAGACATTTTTTGGTATTGATCCGGTCTGATGGTCAAGGGGAAATCCGGTTATATTGAAAAATATGCCATGTAGAAGATAAACTTAGACCGGTTTATTGATTTTAATATTAATAGCCATTCCATATATAAACAACTCCCCGGATTGGCTTGAAGGAAGTTCTCTTTAGATAAAATATCAGAACTCATAAATACATTTTGGTATTTTGATATTTTTCACGACCTTTGCACTCCCTAAAAATTCAGATAATGGCTAGAGTATGTCAGGTTACGGGCAAGAAGCCGATTGGCGGAAACAAGGTGTCGCATTCCAATATTAAGACAAAGCGCAGGTTCCTGCCTAATTTGCAAACCAAGCGTTTTTTCCTGGCGGAGGAAGATAAGTGGGTTACTTTGAAGCTTTCTTCAGAAGCTATCCGGACGATCAATAAAAAAGGTCTGTATCCAGTGGTTAAGGAACTGAGGGCAGCTGGTATGCATATTTAATAAAATCTTAAACGCAATAAAATGGCAAAGAAAGGTTCAAGGGTTCAGGTGATCATGGAATGTACGGAGCATAAGACTTCCGGGCAGCCCGGCACAAGCCGTTATGTGACCACCAAGAATAAGAAGAATACCCCGGAGCGCCTGGAATTGAAGAAATTCAACCCGATTCTCAAAAAATATACTGTTCACAAGGAAATTAAATAGTCATGGCAAAAGCAGCTAAAACAGCGATAAAGACAAAAGACCAGAAGGCCGCAGCAGATGCAAAGAACTGGACAAAAGTGATCAAGGCCGTCCGCAGCCCAAAGTCAGGCGCCTACACTTTTAAAGAAGCCATCGTGCATAAAGATAAGATCAAAGACTACCTGGCTCAATAATATGCTGGTTTATTTCAACCAATAAGCTGTTCCATTTAAAAAAGGGGACAGCTTTTTTTTTATGACCATGAAGACAGATAAAATATATGTGGCACAGGCCGATGCCAGCCAATCGGGCTTGGTTACTGAACTTGCCCGTAAGACCTTTATTGAGACTTATGCGGACCTCAGTAATCCCGATAACCTTCAGTTATATGTACAGAGCCATTTTACAGAAGAACTGATCAATGAAGAATTCACAAACCCTGCTTTTCGCTTTTATATTGCCTGGATCAATAATATCGCAGTAGGTTTTACCAAGATCCGGAAGGACCGGCAGCCCAAGGGGATTACCGGGAAAAGATGCCTTGAGATTGAGCGAATTTATGTTTTACAGGAATTCCAGGGATTTAGCATAGGGAAGGAGCTGATGAAACTGGTGAAGCAGATAGCCAAAGATGAAGGTGAGCAGGTCATTTGGCTGCAGGTATGGCAGCAGAATGAAAAGGCCATTCAGTTTTATCGAAAATCCGGTTTTGTGGTATATGAAACCCATACATTTGATTTTGGCAAAGAAATCCACCAGGATTTTCTACTGCGGTTTGACCTTTATAATTAAATTCGATCATGGGACTTTTTGATAAGCTATTTGGTAAAAAGGAAAAGGAAAGCCTTGATAAAGGCCTTGAAAAAACCAAGGAGAATTTTTTCTCGAGGATGACCAAAGCCATTGCCGGAAAGAGTACAGTGGATGAGGATGTGCTGGACAACCTTGAGGAAGCTTTAGTGAGTGCAGATGTAGGAATTGACACAACCCTGCAGATTATCAGCAGAATTGAAAAAAGGGTTGCAAATGATAAATATTTAAATACCAGTGAATTAAACAGGATACTTCAAGAAGAGATTCAGTCACTTCTAGTTGAGTCACAGGAACAATCCTACCGGGATTTCGAAACGCCAACCGGAAAAAAGCCTTATGTGATTTTAGTGGTAGGTGTCAACGGAGTGGGTAAAACAACAACGATAGGCAAGCTTGCATACAACTTTACCCGTGCCGGGAAATCGGTGTTATTGGGTGCAGCTGATACTTTCAGGGCAGCAGCTGTAGATCAACTTACCATCTGGAGCGAAAGAACAGGAGTGCCGATCGTAAAAAAAGATATGGGAAGTGACCCTGCTTCGGTAGCTTTTGATACAGTGAATAGTGCACTTGCAAGGGATGTGGATGTGGTTTTGATTGATACAGCTGGCAGGTTACATAATAAAGCCCACTTGATGGAAGAACTTTCAAAAATCAAGCGGGTCATTCAAAAAGTGATTCCTGATGCCCCACATGAAATTCTTTTAGTTCTTGATGGTTCAACCGGGCAAAATGCCCTTGAGCAGGCCCGTCATTTTATGGCCGCAACCGACGTAACGGCACTGGCTGTTACAAAATTGGACGGTACCGCCAAAGGAGGTATAGTGTTGGCCATTGCCAGTCAATTGCAGATACCGGTAAAATTTATAGGTGTTGGTGAAAAAATGGAAGATCTCCTGGTGTTCGATAAGAAGGAGTTTGCAGATAGCTTATTTAATTTGAATAGGGACTGACCATAAAGCAACAACCCCTTGAGAACAAGGGGCAGTTGCCGAAGTTGATTGACACCTAACCCACCATATATTAAAATCCTGAACAGGCCAAAAATGGCATCCAGGCATGGGTTTACTTATATGTACGGAAAAAGACTTTTGAATGATTTTAGTAAGACTTTAAGGGTACGTCTAACGGGAAGGAGGCACTAAATCCTTTTAAAATGGAGAATGGCTAAAGCTATCGGTGATTTCCTATTCTGGTAAGCATTGGTTCAAAACAATCTCCTCTTTTCTTTTTCCTTTATAAAGCTATTGATAATCATTAGTATTTCCAATTTTTTCAACCACTTATATTGTTAAAATTTTCCCGATATGTTACGCTTTTGGGTACAAAGTGAAGAAAAGGTTGAACAAAATGAGGTAAATGGGTAATGAATTGGT
The DNA here is from genome assembly GCA_041752135.1 of Chitinophagaceae bacterium. GTDB lineage: Bacteria > Bacteroidota > Bacteroidia > Chitinophagales > Chitinophagaceae > Pollutibacter. The sequence continues at coordinate 37,808 of JBGSHT010000085.1, forward strand.
TTTCGATTCTTTATAGTGCAATGTAATTGCATTAAATAAATAGGTATACTCGGTTGAAAATATGGTTTCGGGAGACGGGCAGGATTCTTTTACTTTGCAAATCAAATGAAAACAAGAACTACCAAGAAAGATAAAGTAAGTATTATAACCCTGGGCTGTAGTAAAAATATGGTCGATAGTGAGGTGCTGAGCGGCCAGCTTAAAGCCAATGATATAGATGTTGTGCACGAGAATAAAAAGCAGGATCATAATATCGTAATTGTGAACACTTGTGGATTTATTGATAAAGCCAAGGAAGAAAGTGTGCAAACCATCCTGGAGCAGGTGGAACTCAAACGGAAAGGTAAACTGGATAAGGTATATGTTACCGGATGTTTAAGCGAACGCTATCGAAATAACCTGGAAGCAGAGATACCCGAAGTGGATGCCTATTTCGGGACAATGGAGCTTCCCAGGATGCTGAAGCAATTTGAGGCTGATTACAAAGCGGAACTGGTAGGTGAACGGATTTTAAGCACCCCTTCTCACTATGCCTATATGAAGATCAGTGAAGGGTGTAACCGGACCTGCTCCTTTTGTGCCATTCCACTCATGCGCGGTAAGCATGTTAGTAAAACAAAAGAGGAACTTGTTTCGGAAGCAAAGAAACTGGTGAAATCCGGCGTAAAAGAGATTATGCTGATCGCCCAGGAACTTACTTATTATGGGCTGGATATCTACAAGAAACGGGCCTTGCCGGACCTCTTGCATGCATTAGCTGACATAGACGGATTGCATTGGATCCGATTGCATTATGCGTATCCATCTAAATTTCCACTTGAAATAATTGACGTGATGAAAGAGAGGGATAATATCTGTAATTATCTCGATATGCCTCTTCAGCATGCAAGTGATGCCATGCTCCTTGCCATGAAACGTCAGATCACCAGGGCGGAAATGAAAGAACTGATCGGTGAGATCCGGACCAGGATCCCGGATATCTGCCTGCGCACCACACTTATCGCAGGATTCCCCGGCGAAACCAGGGATGATGTGGAAGAAGTTAAGTCTTTCCTGGAAGAACATAGATTTGACCGTGTAGGCATTTTCACCTACTCACACGAAGAAGATACATCTGCTTTTGACCTTAAAGACAGTTTATCCCAGGAAGAGAAGGAAAGCCGTGCGCAGGAGATCATGGAGGTGCAACAGGAAATCAGCTTCGAAAAAAACCAGGAAAAAATTGGCCGCGAGTTTAAAGTCCTGGTTGATAAAAAAGAATCCGGAAGGTACCTTGGCAGAACGGAGTTTGACAGTGTTGAAGTTGATAATGAGGTGATCATCAACAGCAAAAAGAAACTCGAGCCCGGTGAATTTGTCCAGGTAAAAATTACCAGGGCCTTTGACTACGATCTGGAAGGAGATGTGGTGTAAATATTTTTTCTTTGAAAAAATGGGAATCCGACCAACAGACCAACCGGTTTTCAATAACGAGTAGTCAATTTTTATGAATGATATCTCTTTTGATGAAAACATCCAATGAAGGGCAGGGGCTTTTAGCCAACTGTAAAAAGTCAGGGAATTTTCCCTTTGTCTTAACGAAAAATGCAGGAATTTCACCGATAATTCAACCATTAGCCATATAAGCAAAATCATACAGCGTGGAATGTACAGCCCGTTTTCTCCCTTATAGCGATACCCATCAATTTTCAACCCTTGTTCTCGATTATCTGAACCAGAAAAAACAATTATCGGGATTTTATGCTCATTTTCCTTCTCCGGAGGGATTTAAGCAGGCTGTTGAGGATCGCCGGAAAATCCCTGTAGATCGTAAGCAACTGGCTGAAGCTTTTCGCCTGACCCATGCAAGCAAGCCAATGACCCCCGCACAGGCAAAGAACCTTGAAGCCCTTAATCAGGAAAACACGTTTACTGTTTGTACGGCGCATCAGCCAAATATTTTTTCGGGCTATCTCTATTTTGTCTATAAAACTTTGCATGCCATTTCCCTTGCGGAATCACTGAATAAGCAAATGCCCGATGCTCATTTTGTACCCGTTTTTTATATCGGCTCAGAGGATAATGATCTGGATGAATTAAGTCAGCTTAACCTGGATGGACAAAAACTGAGGTGGGAGACAAAGCAGACAGGGGCTGTTGGACGGATGAAAGTGGATAAAGAGTTAATTGCCCTTATCCATCGACTTGAAGGAAGGTTGGGAGTTGAGCCTTTTGGGGATGCATTGATGGCATTGGTCAAAGATTCATATACGGAGGGCGTAACTATAACGGAAGCTACTTTCAGGTTACTGAACCATCTCTTTGCAGATCATGGCCTGCTCATTCTGCAGCCTGATCAGCCTGAATTGAAAAGACAGATGATCCCGGTTTTCAAAGCAGACCTGGATAGCCACATGCCCTATCAACTGGTTGAAAAGTCAAGGTCTGAACTGAGTGCACATTATAAAATACAGGTTAATCCGCGGGAGATTAATATATTTTACCTGGAGGAAAACACGCGTCAGCGTATTACCAAAAAGGACGGGATCTTTTTTGTTGAAGGAACCAACAGGCAATTTACAGAAATGGAAATGGCTGCTGAACTCGACAATCACCCGGAAAGATTCAGTCCGAATGTGGTGCTGCGCGGTATTTACCAGGAGACCATCCTGCCCAATATTGCCTTTATTGGCGGTGGATCTGAAACTGCTTACTGGCTGGAATTGAAAGGTCTTTTTGATTATTTTAAAGTACCTTTTCCGGTTTTGGTCCTGCGCAATAGTTTTTTATTAATGAGCCAGGAACAGGAAGCCAGGCTTCAGAAAACCGGTTGGACCGTAGACGATTTATTTCAATCGGATTTTGATCTCATGAACAGGCTGGTCAAAAAACAAAGCGAACATGTGTTAAGCCTGGAAAAGGAAATCGCTGAAGCCAAACTGTTTTACGCTAAAATAAGCACGGCCTCCACAGCCATCGATCAGACCCTGAAACAACACGTGGCTGCTATTGAAAAGAAGGCGATTACTCATCTTGAAACGCTTGAAAAGAAAATGCTCCGGGCTGAAAAAAGAAAGTTTGAAACCCAGCATCGGCAATTGCAGAAGATCAAAGCGGAGCTTTTTCCAAATAACGGGTTGCAGGAAAGGGTGGAGAATATACTGCCCTTTTATGCAAGGTATGGGAAGGATATCATTGACTGTATATATCGACATTCTCCCGCTGCTGACATGCAGTTTGGGATCATCTCCGGGTTTTGATACACGGTCTTTTATAAATATTTAGTAGCCGCTGTCTTTTTCGGGTTTTTTGCTGAAATCATAATCTGAACCATCACCGAAGCGTTTCTTTGCTTCTTCCAGGATGGCTACAGTTGCTGTGGCTCCAACACGGCTTACGCCGGTTTCTTTCACCTTGAGCAGGTCATCTAATGTTCGTACACCACCCGCCGCTTTAACTTTAATTTGAGGTGCAGTGTGTTTTCTCATCAAAATGAGGTCTTCAACTGTTGCACCAAGTGTGTAAAATTTCCCATCGGTATCTTTTACAAAACCATAACCTGTAGAAGTTTTTACAAAGGCTACATTAACTTCACTGCAGATTTCACATAGCCTGATCTTATGTTCTGCACTTAGGAAATCATTTTCAAAGATCACTTTTACAATGGCGCCATGGAAAAGTGCTTCATCATTGACAGCCTTTATTTCCGCCTGCACATAAGCCCATTCCCTGCTTAATACTTTTCCAATATTAACCACCATATCAATTTCAACGGCTCCGTCTTCACAGGCTTTTTTGCATTCCGCCACTTTTATCTCTGTTGTTGAATTCCCATGCGGGAAACCAATAACCGTACCCACCAGCACCGAACTTCCTGCCAGCCATTGGGCAGCTTCTTTAACGGCATATGGTTTTATACATACCGAAGCCGTATCATATTGGATAGCCAGGGCACAACCTTCACGCAGATCGGTATCCGTCATGGTAGGATGTAACAGGGAGTGGTCGATCATTTTTGCCAGGTCATGGACGATGTTTGACATTTGCGAAGGTTTAGGTTTAAAAAGTTCTTTTAGTTGACTTTATCGAAATTATTCTGCCAGTCTCCCTCATGGAACCTTTCCACTTTTTTAAATACTTCTTCTGATAGTTCTTCTTTATATTTTTCCAGTTTTTTTGCAATTGAATGGTCTGATACAGATAAAATGGAAGCAGCCAGTATGCCGGCATTCTTAGAGGCATTCAAAGCTACGGTAGCTACGGGGATTCCGTTAGGCATTTGCAGGATCGATAAAATGGAATCCCAGCCATCGAGTGAATTGGAAGATTTTATGGGCACGCCTATGACGGGAAGGGTGGTAAGTGAAGCAACCATACCCGGAAGATGTGCGGCACCGCCGGCACCGGCAATGATCACTTTTAAACCTCTTTCCCTTGCCGTGGTGGCATAGTCCAGCATCCTGAGCGGTGTGCGGTGTGCAGATACCACGGTCATTTCAAATGGAATACCAAATGCTGTTAGCTGAACAGCGGCAGCCTGCATCACCGGAAGGTCGCTGTCGCTCCCCATAATAATGCCTACCACAGCCGTTTTTGGGGCTTTTACTGTTGTTTTCTTTGCCACTGGTTTGCTTTTTATTGTCGGTATATTTTTTTTCGTGCCTGCCATATTTTTCTTTTTTTAAGCCTGATCGGTCTTAATGGTTCCTTTTACTTTGAGCATGTATTTAATTTTATTGGCCTGGTGCAACAGGTCCTGTTTTTCTTTACTCAATATAGTTACATGCCCCATCTTTCTGCCGCAACGGGTTTCTTTCTTTCCATATAAATGCACAAAAGCATTTTCTATCTGCAACACTTCAGTGAGTCCTTCATAGATCGCTTCTCCCTGGTATCCATTTTCGCCAAGTACATTCAGCATTACGGAGGGGAGGATGGCATCCGTATTTCCCAATGGATACCCGAGTATGATCCGGATCAGCATGTCGAACTGGGAACAATAATGGGCTTCTATGGTATGGTGCCCGCTGTTGTGAACACGGGGTGCCGTTTCGTTAACATATACATTACCTTCCGGATCAACCAAAAGCTCCACCGCAAATAGTCCGGGTGATTGGAGGTTCCGGGCAACGGCAAGTGCCATGGCTTCAGCTTTCCAAAGGGTTTTTTCGGGGAGGGTAGCCGGGCATATCTGGTAATCGAGCAGGTTAAGTTGCGGGTCAAAGACCATTTCCACCGGCGGGAAAACTGCCGGTTCGCCCTTTTGATTGATAGCAACTATGAGAGCCAGTTCTTTCTGGATCGGTATCATCTTTTCAAGGATACTTGAGTCATCAAAACCGTTTTCAAGATCCGCTGGTTTCCTGAGCATCATAACTCCCCGTCCGTCGTATCCGCCGGTTGCCAATTTTTGTACGGCCGGCAGGAAATCAGCCAATGCTTTCAGTTCTGTGCGGTTTTGGATGATTTTGAATTCGGCGGAAGGGATATTGTTATCGCGGTAAAATTCCTTTTGCAGGATTTTATTCTTGATGATCTTTAATGCCCTGGTATTGGGGAAAACCCGGCATCCTTCCAACTCCAGCTTTTCAAGAGCTTCGATATTAACGTTTTCTATCTCTATGGTCAGGGCATCAGCCTGTTTTCCAAAAGCATAAACCGCGTCAAAATCCCGGATATCACCTTTAATAAAGTGATTGCATAGCGAAGCGGCAGGACATTTTTCGTCATTTTCCATCACCCAGGTTTCTACCGGGTAATTGGCTGCCTCCTGTAATAACATCCGGCCCAGCTGGCCACCGCCTAAAATGCCCAGTTTTATCATATTTCGATTTTCCACGGTGAAGATAATAAAGGGATCGAAAATCAGGGGTTTGTTTGCTCAAAGGTTTTTTTATCTTTGTCTACCGATGGTTCCAGACTATCCATATAAGCCCTTCACCGATAAACGTGGCGGATACTTCCTTTTGATGGAAGTGCTGGCCATGGATAAGCATGCCTGATCCTTTACTTCTGCTGTTCTTTCATCATTTTTTCTTAAGGGTTAAATTAAATTTATAATGGATTCTATTTCAGTAACTAATAAGCCTTTGCCTGTACAAACTGATTTTTTGCCACTCGAGGGTACCGATTATGTTGAGTTTTATGTGGGCAATGCCAAACAGGCGGCACATTTTTATCGCAGTGTACTGGGTTTTCAACCCTTAGCATATGCCGGACCTGAGACAGGTCAGAAAGACAAGGTCAGCTATGTTGTCAGGCAGCAGAAAATCCAGTTCATGTTTACCACACCTCTTAAAAGTGATCATCCTGTTGCCGCACATATCCATAAGCATGGCGACGGAATAAAAGTATTGGCGTTAAGGGTCCAGGATGCCACTAAAGCCTGGGAGGATACCACTTCCCGTGGCGGAAAATCATACATGGAACCACAAAAGTTGAAAGATGAACACGGCGAAGTGGTCTTAAGCGGCATACATACCTATGGGGAAGTAGTGCATATTTTTGTGGAACGAAGAAATTACAATGGGCCATTTATGCCAGGTTTCCGGGAATGGACATCGCCTTATTTTTCAACAACAGAAACCGGGTTACTCTATGTTGACCATTGCGTGGGCAATGTTGGCTGGAACCAGATGAACCCCTGGGTGAAGTTTTATGAAGAAGTGATGGGTTTCCGCAATATCCTGAGTTTTGATGATACTGACATTTCCACGGAATATTCTGCTTTGATGAGCAAGGTGATGAGTAACGGAAATGGCTATGTGAAATTTCCGATCAATGAACCGGCGGAAGGAAAAAAGAAATCACAGGTGGAAGAGTACCTCGATTTCTATAATGGGGAAGGTGTTCAGCACGTGGCCATGGCCACCCATGATATAGTGCATACTGTTACAGAATTACGTAACAGGGGAATGGAGTTCCTGCGCGTTCCAACCAGTTATTATGATGACCTCACAGACCGTGTAGGTAAAATAGATGAAGACCTTGAACCGCTGAAAGAACTTGGCATATTGGTTGACCGTGATGAAGAAGGCTACCTGCTGCAGCTTTTTTCTAAACCAGTGGAAGACAGGCCTACCTTATTTTTTGAGATCATCCAACGAAAAGGGGCAAAAAGTTTCGGAAAAGGTAATTTTAAAGCACTTTTTGAAGCCATTGAAAGGGAGCAGGGGTTGCGAGGAAATTTATAACTGCTTTCGTTTTCAACATTTTAACGAAAAATGTGGAAATGGGATTGACTGTTTAACAAGATAATCGTGGTATTTTTGTGTGATTCGTTTAAAAAAATGTGTATTTTACCTGAGCGAGAACATATGAAGCTGAAAATATTTTTTGTCATACCAGTCCTGTTTTTTTTGTGCCCGAACCTTGAGGCGCAAAATTCTTTTGTTGATTATCAAAAATCATTCAATAGGGTCTCCGATGTTTTTAAGCGAAAGGAAGATACATTGAAGCGTCAGTTTGCAGCTAAAAACCTGGTATGGCCGGCAAAGCAGGTTTATATCCGGTCTTTTAAATATGATAGCGAACTGGAGGTTTGGGTACGAAATAATATCACGGAGGAATTCAAACTTTTCAAAACTTATAAGGTCTGTGCATTGGCCGGAACTTTAGGTCCCAAACGCCTGGAGGGAGATTTCCAGGTACCGGAAGGGGTGTATTATATTAATGAATTTAACCATAACAGTGCATTCCATTTATCTCTTGGTTTAAATTATCCCAATGCTTCTGACCGTTTGCTTTCTGATATTTCACAGCCTGGCGGAGATATTTTTATTCATGGGAGTTGTGTAACCACCGGTTGTATTCCTATTACAAACCCTCAGATCGAAGAATTATATATCCTTACTTCCCATGCAAAAAGTGCCGGGCAGGATTTCATACCCGTGCACATATTTCCTGTAAGGTTTAATGTACAGCGCAGTTTCTTCTATCTGGAAAGACAAATACAAAATGACCCGGAATTGAAACGTTTTGAATCAAAACTCAAACAGGTTTTTGATTATTTTGAGGTTACAAAGCAAATTCCTGTTGTGGCTGTTGATCAGAAAGGAGAATACGTACTGTATTAATACTTCACCCAATTTTTTTTAATAATGTATAATGCCCTGTATTTAAAGGGCATTATTTTTTTATTGTGTAAAACTGATTTTTTTTATCAACATTTATATTGCATTCCACCAATTGGTCGTTCTAATAAAAATCCAATATCTATTGTACTGGCCTGGTAAGCCAAAGAAACCATTAAAATCCATCATTACTTGATCACCGTTTTGACTCCCAATATCTGAAAAAACCGATATTGAATCCAATCCAATGTAAAAATCAAACCATCCGGATCTGGGAACAGGTCAAATAAACTGAATAATAGTAATGATGATAATTACCAGCAGGCAATCTTTGATTGCCTGTTTTTTTTTGACAAGCCCAAACAATTATCAGGAACGCAGCAAAAACTGAATAGTGTCTGGTGTTTGCTGCAGCAATACCCTTGTCTTGTGGGCTGTTTGTTCCGAAATGATGGATTCTGAATAATGCCTGATCGTAAGTAGTGATAGCCCTTTTTCCATTTGTACATCAAAGATTTCTCCTGCCATATGAGCAAGTTTCTCAAGTTTTTCCGTGTTGTCATCCAGGCATACCTGTAATGTTATGGCACCGCTTTGAAGCAGGTTGGGTTTTATTTTTAATTCCGCCAGCATCAGATAGAGCTGGCTAACTGGTTTTTCACCAACAAAAGAAAAGTCCTTTGAATGAAAATGGATCAATGCCTGCTGATGTTTCCAGACGATAATAGGAGGAAGCCCATGCAGGGTTTTGTTATGGATCAGTGTACCGGGCAATGCCGGGTCAAGGAAGCATTTTACCTGCAGCGGAATGCTTTTATTCTGCAGTGGCTTTATTGTTTTAGGATGAATTACCTGAGCGCCATAGTATGCCATTTCTATTACCTCGTCATAATTCAATTCGTTTATCAAAACAGTGTTGGCAATGGTTTTAGGGTCTGCATTGAGCACACCTTCAACATCTTTCCAGATGGTCAGGCTTTCTGCATCCAGCATATTGGCGAAGACGGCTGCGGAGTAGTCACTGCCTTCCCTTCCCAGGGTGGTGCTTTCATTTTCATCTGTGGCACCTATAAATCCCTGCGTGACGATCAAAGGGCTTTTTTGAAACAGGGGTTTTATTTTAACGGATACCTGTTCCTGAGTAAATTTCCAGTCAATATTCGCATCCCTGAAGTTATCATCAGTACGAAACACATCACGTACATCGATCCATTCATTGTTTAATCCACATTCTGAAAGGAATGCAGATAATATGCGGGTAGACAATAACTCACCTGAGCAAACTACCTGGTCGTAATAATAATCATAATCCCTTACAGGTTTATCATAAAGCATCCATTCCACTTCCGTAAAAATATCTGAGAGGGCATCTTCCGTTTGCTGGATATTTTGGTGAATAAGTTGCCTGGCCATATCCAGGTGTGAGGCTTTTATATTGTGAAAGGCCTCCAGTGCATTTGTTTTTTCCCCTGCAAAGAAGGCATTGACCACGTTTTCAAGCGCATTGGTAGTTTTGCCGATGGCAGAAACGATCACCATGATCTGTTCATTGGGAAATAGTTTCAGGATTTCCGCCAGGTTCTGGATTCTTTCTTTGCTGTTGACACTGGCTCCGCCAAACTTGAATACTTTCATTATTTTGTTTTGATGAACTCCGTTTTGATTTACCGGAACGCAAAACTCGGAAATTATTGTCAAGCCTGTACAAAACCTTCACTTTTTCAGCAGCACCCAAAACCTTACATTTGTTGGATTAATCTGCTTGTATATGATGGTTAACAGAAGAATACTTACCCTGGATGAATTCACCATTCAGCAAATGCGTGATTTTCCGCATGCCACAGGCGAACTGGCCAGTCTTTTACGTGATATTGGCCTTGCAGCAAAAAGGGTGAATGTGGAAGTTAATAAGGCCGGCCTGGTTGATATTCTGGGCGATGCGGGCGAGGTCAATGTGCAGGGTGAAGATGTCAAGAAACTTGATGTATATGCCAATAACCAGTTTGTTGGTGTACTGAAACACGGTATCAGTTGTGCCGGTATTGGGAGTGAGGAACTGGATGATTTTGTAGCTTTTGATGATCCCGTAAGCAATAATTCGAAGTATGTATGCCTTTTTGATCCGTTGGACGGAAGTGGAAATATTGATGTCAATGTATCCATTGGCACCATTTTTAGCGTATACAGGCGTATAACTCCAAAGGGAGAGCCCGTTCAGCGCGAAGATTTCCTGCAGCCAGGCATCAACCAGGTTGCTGCCGGATATATTGTTTATGGCTCGTCCACAATGCTGGTATATGCTACCCGCAGGGGTGTAAATGGCTTTACCCTTGACCCGTCCATTGGTGAGTTTTCACTCAGTCATCCGGATATTAAATGCCCTGAATTTGGCAAAATCTATTCTGTCAATCATGGTAATTTCTTCCAGTATGATAAAAATGTACAACAATACATTAACGAGTGCCAGAAGAAAACAAAAGATAACGGTGGGCCTTACACGCAAAGGTACATAGGCAGTATGGTATCTGATCTTCACCGGAACCTGATCAAAGGCGGGATATTCATGTATCCTTCAACGATAGATAAGCCAGGCGGGAAACTCCGTTTGCTTTACGAATGCAACCCTTTTGCTTTTATTCTTGAAGTTGCAGGCGGTAAAGCCACCAACGGGGAACAACGCATTTTGGATGTGGTTCCTGAAAGACTCCACCAGCGAAGCACTTTATTCATAGGCAGCAAGGGCATGATGGATGAACTGGAAAGTTTTCTTCACCCCGGAGAAAAATAATCATGATTGAAATTTGTCCGTTCGAAGATCGTTTTGCCGGAGCTTTTAAAGAGATGAACCTGGAATGGCTGGATAAATATGGCCTTACAGAATCTCACGACATCCAGGTACTGGATGACCCGAGGGGTACCATCATAACACCCGGAGGGTTTATATTCCTGGCACTTGAAGATGGAATTCCTGTGGGATCTGCGGCCCTGATGAAGGAAGGCAAAAGTCATTTTGAATTAGCTAAAATGTCGGTCATTCCTACCATGCGCGGAAAGGGAATAAGTAAGTTGCTTATTAGCCGTTGTATAAATAAGGCCATAGAATCAGGTGCTGAAAGATTAATTTTGTTTTCGAATCACCAGTTAACAACAGCCCTTCAACTCTATACTGGCTTTGGTTTCAAACATGTTCCTGTGCGTGATTCGCCATTTGAAACGGCTGATGTAAGGATGGAACTGGATCTGGTAAATTATGCAGGGGTTAAAAAAAATCTATGAGCAAAACTATTATTGAGGTCAGGAACCTGGTGAAAAGATATGGGGATTTTGAAGCTGTGAAGGGTATCAGTTTTGATGTTAAGGAAGGTGAGATATTTGGACTTCTGGGTCCCAATGGTGCAGGAAAATCCACTTCCCTTGAAATCATGGAAACACTGCGGATGAAAACGTCCGGAGACGTCGTAATAAATGGGTATAGCCTTGATAAGGAACCTGAAAAGATCAAGCGCATAATCGGCGTGCAGTTACAAACCTCAGGTTTTTATCCAGGCCTTAAACTGACGGAACTGGTTGACTTATTTAATGGATTATATAACGAGAGGGTGGATGCTTTGACCCTGCTAAAAAAAGTTAACCTGGAAGAAAAGGCCGGCAGCCGTTATAAATCAATGAGTGGCGGACAGAAACAACGCTTTTCCATTGCCACAACATTGATCAATAATCCTAAGATCATTTTTCTGGACGAACCAACTACAGGCCTTGATCCGCAGGCCCGGCGTAATTTATGGGAACTCATTAAAAGTATCCGCGACCAGGGAACAACGGTCATCATAACAACGCATTATATGGATGAGGCGGAAATTTTGTGCGACAGGGTAGCGATCATGGATGAAGGCAGGATAATTGCATTGAACAGTCCGGGTAATATGATCGACCAACTGCTCTCCGGGGGATTTGAAAGGAAGCGCGAAGTGAAGGGTGCAAGTCTGGAAGATGTTTTTATCCAGCTAACAGGACATGCGATGCGGGATGAGTAAGTGTTAGGAATCAATCAAAAAATAGTACATATTAATCTCAGAACTTAAGACTTTAATCTTACCAATTAACATGAAGAAAATTTTTGTCATTATTCTTAGCTGCGGCATGATTTTGCCTGCAATCGCGCAACAAAAAACCACACCTCCGGCAAAGCCGGCAACCACTGCCAAGCCTGCGCCGGCAAAAGCTGCTCCCGCAAAGACAGCACCTGCGCCCATATTAAAAACATCACTGGACAGCATGAGCTATGCCATTGGGATGCTGGACGGTAATTTCTTTAAGATGCAGGGGATCACAGCGGTCAATGCGCAGTTATTAGGAAAGGGTTTTGATGATATCCTGAAAAATAAAGCACTCATGACTCCTGAACAGGCAGATCAACTGATCAGGCGTGAAATGCAGAAGATGGCACGTAGAAAGGTTCAGCCAACCATTGATGAAGGGGAAAAATTCCTGGCCGAAAATGCAAAACGTCCGGGAGTAATTAAAACTCCCAGCGGATTGCAGTATGAAGTAATCAAGGAAGGCACCGGCGAGCGGCCAACGGCGGAACAGACCATCAAAATTCACTATGACGGAACTTTGATCAATGGCAGAAAATTCGACAGTTCCCGTGACCGCGGAGAACCGATAGTATATCCATTGAACCAACTGATCAAAGGCTGGATCGAAGGTGTTCAGCTCATGAAAGTTGGCAGCCGGTATAAATTATATGTCCCCTATAACCTGGGCTATGGTGAACAGGGGTCAGGTGAAAACATACCCGGCGGATCAGCGCTGATTTTTGACCTGGAATTACTAGACATCGTTAAATAGATAAAATAATGTTTTCGGATACAGATCAACGTTATCCCATTGGCCGGTTTGTACCAGTCCCTTATTCTGAAAAGGACAAGGATGCTTTTCTGACGGAAATACTGTTTCTTCCGAGAAAACTGGAATATGCTATCGTGAACCTGGATGAGGCTCAGCTGGCAACACCATACCGGGAGGGAGGATGGAACCTGAAGCAGGTAGTTCACCATGTTGCCGACAGTCATATGAATGCCTATATCAGATTCAAGCTTGGCCTGACTGAGGAACAGCCAACAATCAAGCCTTATGATGAAGAAAAGTGGGCCCTATTATGTGATGTGGAACATGTGCCGGTAAATATTTCCTTAACATTGCTCCATGCATTGCATGTACGCTGGTACGACCTGCTTAAAAATTTTCAGCAGCCCGACTGGGACAGGACTGTAATACACCCGCAGCATAATAAGGTTATGACACTTTGGGAATTGTTAGGTTCATATGCCTGGCATGGAAGGCATCATACCGCACATATAAACGCATTAAGGGAGAGGATGGGGTGGTAAGTTGGTTTTCAAGTGCAGTATAAGTTTACAATTTCACAGAATTTGAATAATTATCAATCCATATGAACTGGAAGACGCTGGCCTCAGAATATCTTTTTAAAGAAACCTGGTTTACAGTCAGGAAAGACACCTGTGAGCGTCCGGATGGAAAGCTGATCACTCCGTATTATGTGTATGAATTTCCTACATGGGTGACCGCAGTGGCAATTACCAGCGAAGGGAAATTTGTATTCGAAAAGCAATACCGCCATGGTCTTGAATTAACCATGTTTGAAATTCCCGGCGGATGTGTAGACCCTGGTGATGCCAGTTTGGAAGATGCAATTGCCCGGGAATTAAAAGAAGAAACCGGTTATGTTTTCAAAGAGTACATATACCTCGGTAAAACTTCGGCAAATCCATCGACACATAATAACTGGATGCATTTTTACCTGGCAACCGGAGGTGAAAAAACTTCCCGGCCTGAGTTGGATGATTTTGAAGATATTGAGGTCCATCTTTTATCGCTTGCTGAGGTCAAGCGTATGCTGAAGGAAAATGAAATCGTACAAAGCATGCACTGCACAGCTTTGTTTTATGCTTTGGCAAAAATGGGTGAGCTTACCTATTAAGCTTTTTTGCATGCCGGTTTAATGATCAATGGCCTTTTATTTTCCCCGGTTCTACTTCTCCAATCAGGAAAACACTTCCGCAAACCAGTATGAGGTCCTCTTTCACAGAATGCTGTAAAGCATCCGAAAGAGCTTCATGAACTTCTTTATACTGCTTACCTGTAAGGTTAAACGCTTTTGCTTTTTCAGCAAGGATATTTTCCGGCATGGCCCGGGGAATCTGCGCGCGCGTAAAATAATAGCGGGCATTATGAGGCAGGAGGGAAAGCACTTTGTCCACGTCTTTGTCTTTAACCATGCCAATAATAATATGCAGATTTTTGAATTGCATCAACTCGAGTTGAGCCACAATCTGCTGCATTCCGGCCTCATTATGGGCAACATCAAGAATAACCTGCGGGTGGAGGTGAATGGTTTCCCACCTGCCATGTAATCCTGTTATTTTTTTTGTTTGTTCAAGGCCCTGGTGTATGTCATCCGGGCTGATTATCCAACCTTTTTTTTGAAGTTGTTTCACTGTCTCGAGTACGGTAACGAGGTTTTTGGACTGATAATATCCGGTAAGATCAAGTTTGTATTGTATTATTTGCTGGTTTGCATTCTCCATAATATCCAGTTGGAGCAGTTGGTGTTCGTATTGCCAGTTTGCCGCGTAACGGGCATGATCCGCGAAAGATATTGGCGCATTTTCTTTATGAGCTTTTTCCAGGAAAACCTTTTTTGTTTCGGCCTGGGTTTCTCCGATAACAACCGGGACTTCTTTTTTAATGATGCCGGCCTTTTCTCCCGCGATCGCTTTAAGTGAATCTCCCAGCAGGTTCATATGGTCCCACCCTATATTGGTAATCACAGAAATTTCAGGTGTTATGACATTGGTCGAGTCAAGACGCCCGCCAAGTCCGGTTTCAATAATGGCAATATCCACTTTGTTATCGGCAAAATACCGGAAAGCCATGGCAACCGTGATCTCAAAAAAAGAAGGAGATATCTTACTGATCATTGGATTTATTTGTTGCGTAAATGATACAACAAATGCTTCTGAGATCATCTCTCCGTTTATTTTAATTCGTTCCCTGAAATCTTTCAGGTGAGGGGACGTATAGAGTCCGGTTTTGTATCCGGCCTTTTGAAGGATGGCAGCAAGCATATGACTCACGGAACCTTTCCCGTTTGTTCCGGCTATATGAATTGTTTTGATTTTATTTTCCGGGTTTTCAAGGAAAGAACAAAGTTCAATGGTATTGGTGAGGTCTTTTTTATATGCGGCAGATCCGATCCTGCTGAACATGGGTAATCGGTCGTATAAATACTCCAAGGTTTCCTGGTAAGTCATAAAACAAATATACGGGGTTATACCAAGGCATTAATAACACTGATAATTTTCCGTGAGAGTTATGATTCAGCATAATATGTATTGTTTTCATTTAATTTGTTTTGGGATATTCTGTAACGGGTTTAAAAATGTATTTTTATTCACTAAATGCACCCAATGGAAAAGTCACGCATGAAGTCAACTACCCGGCGCAGAATTAACCAGATCATATACCTGGCTATTTTTGGTGTCATCATCGTATCTGTAATCGCTAATACCATTTTACAGAAACCGGAAATTGTCACTGAAATCACTTTGCAGGAAGAGGAACTGCTTGATACGGTAACGAATACCCGAATTTTATTTGATCCCATTCCTTTTTCCGACCCTGATATCATATCACCGTTCAGGGGTGCAGAGCGTTGGCATTTCAGTACCCCTTCAGAAATGATCAATAACCCAACCGATGCTGCACTACAGCCACCGATGGATATATACCATCGGTCTGGAATTCAATGGGATCAACTGGAACGAGATTCCGGAGTGTATGATTTTAGCAGAATTGATAATATTTTTCGGGAGGCTATAAAATCCAGGCAAAAAGTGGGATTTGGTATCATGGCCCAGTATCCAGGGCAACAAGAAGGTCCAGTGGATGATGGGGCTAAGATGTGTTATCCGATGTATCTCCATAATCAGATGCAGGCAGATAATGTATCCGGTAAAGATTATATCTCACCCCTTGACAATTCTTTTTGGGTACCCAATTACAATTCTGAACATTTTTTATCCCGTTTTGAGGCTTTGCTGTTAGCCCTAAGTGATCATATTGAAAAGACCAGTTTCGTTGGAATTACCTATAAAAAGGCTTTAGGCTATATAGATATTCGGGGATTTGGCTCATGGGGTGAATGGCATATGGGAGGGGTTATCAATTCCGCAGCAGATTTTCCACCTGGCAGAAGGCCGCTTGCTGCTTCGCTGATTCGGATTATAGATGCACATATAAAGGCTTTCCAGGATGTTCCAATGGTAGCAAACATTTCGGCATTTGATGGAGAAAAGCTACCCAATACACTTGTGCCTCCATCCGTAGGGTATCATGCACTCACTGCATCTAATAAATGGGGCAAGCTTGGATGGAGAAGGGATAACTGGGGCTGGGTAGAAAATTATATTTCTGGTTGGTTGGAAAAGAATTATACTGTTTACAAAAATCTACGTTTTGATACTGCTATTATGAACCGGTGGAAATATGCACCGGTTTTGGGGGAAGGAGGATGTGGCAGAACTAAAAGAGACGGGCCTTGTGCATTTTATGATTTGCCCCGGCAGGTAAAATTCTACCACGCTTCAATGATTGGAAATGGAAACTATTGCGGGGAAAATGCTGATGTTCAGGGACGTGACAGTATGCGGATGGCATGGAAACTTTCGGGATACAGGATTATCCTGGAACAGGGCATATTACCAAAATCATTGAATGATGCTTCTGTGAATACTATTCAATTGAGTTGGAAAAATATCGGTGTTGCTCCAGTTTACGAAGATTGGGAAGTAATTTTTGAATTACAGGATATCAAAACGTCAAAAACTGTATGGGCAGAAAAATCGAAATTTAAATTACGCGGATTCCTTCCACAAAAAACGGCGGTGAAAATCACGGATAAATTAAAAATACCATCTTCATTGGTTTCAGGAAATTACAGATTGGTTTTAAAAGTAACTGATCCCGCCAATTACCGGTTACCCTTTCCAATAGCTATCAAAGGCCGCAGGCCGGATGGAAGTTATTTATTAAAAGAAGATATGGCAGTTGTTGCAGCCATTTCCAAAAACAGTTCTGGAGCACCGGTAAAGTAGGGGGGCTTTTGGAAAGTCGGAGTACTTTAGGAAAGTCGGGTTAATTTCCTGACTATTCAACCCTGTGGTTTTGGAAACAATCAGGGATACTATACAACTATATGGATTAGAATGCGCCCAATCCATCCTGTAAATCCTTCAAATCCCTAAAATCCTGCTCAGTTTTTAAGCCTGAAATTAAATATGATCGTTCCCAAATCAGTATCACTACCCTCCGGGTTTGAAGAGAATTTAAGTTGCCTTGCTTTGCGAAGGGCTATATCCCGCATGCCTGCATCTGAAGTCGTGGAACCTCGGGGTTGGTAAGTTGCACTGAGAACGTTCCCGTTCTTATCTACTTTTATATCCACTGCTACTTTTGCGTTTTCATTGAATTCATCTTCAAATGAAGGCAGTTTGGTGATGCGCCTTCCCTGTAATCCTTTTGAAATGGATACCCCGCTTTTCCCGGAACCGCCATTACCCGTATAACTATCCGAATTTGGATTACCATTGGCCTTCCCCTGATCACCTTTGCCACCTGCCACGCCTTCTCCCTGGCTGTTATTCCAACCATCTGCATTATTACCACCCTTTCCGGTCCCGTCACCACCTTTGTATATGTATTTAGGCTTGGGCGGCGCTGGCTTGGTATTCTCAACCACTGTAGGTTTAGGATTCGGATTCTTTGCAGGTGTTGTATTTTCTTTTTTCGGGATATTGGGTTTATTGGGTGCAGGTTTCACCGGTTTGGGCAGACTAACATCCGGCGCTTCTTTGTCGTTGTCGTTTGTTTCTACTTCTTTGGCTTCTTCAGCTTCCGCCTGTTGTGTTTTTGGTGGAGTGTTCACCTCTTCTTCAGCTGCAGCGGGAGGTTCGGGAATAAGTGGTTGTATCTCCCCGGATCCAAAATCACTGTTACCCAGGTTAACTTCAATTCCTTCTTCTTCTGCGGGAATTTCCGGAAGGGGCGTTGTCCATGATATCATGAAAAAAAGAAAAAGCATTACACCACAGATTATTCCTGTGATGGTTCCGGCTTTCATATTTTTTTGACTTTCGAAAGAATCCATGGACATGTTTAATTATACGTATCAAAAATATACCCAATTCTGTTAACCATACCCAAATTTAACAATCTGGTATACGGGAACGGTTGTTGATTTTATATCGACTAGCTCACCCTGTGAAAAATAAAGTTGGGCATCCATTTCATAATCCAGGCAATCAGGCGCCAGCGCTTTGTTACATAGAAACGAAACCGGCCTGAATCCATTCCTGATTTGATTTGCCTGGCAGCTTTATGAACAGAAGCTACCCAGAATCTTTTATTTCCCTGTGCCTTTTTTGTTTGTACAAATCCTGGCTGGATATCAGTTATCATGAGCGGAACACCAAGGCGCATTGCCTTCATACGTAACCCCTCAAAATAGACACTCTGATAAGCTTTACTGGCGCTGTAGGCTGGTGCGTGACTGTTCCCCCGCCAGGAAGCAATGGAAGAAATGTTAGCCAGTTGTCCATGACCCTGCCGCACAAAATAATTAAAAGCCCAGGCTGATACCTGTGTGAATGCACTTACATTTGTTTCATAGGTTTCATTTTCAATTTCCCAGTTCAATTCATTACTCACGGTTCCTAACCCTGCACTGATCAGGCAAATGTCCATACCACCCATTTGTTCAATCAGCAGATCGAGTTGCCTTGGATTATCCAGTTTTCGAACATCAAAAACACCCGTTATCACTTTTTCAGGGAATTCCTGGCGGAGTTCTTCCAGTAATGCAGATCTTCTACCGGTAACGGCTACCTTATTTCCTTCCTGTGCAAAGAGCCTGGCTACTTCACGACCAATACCTGAACTGCCGCCAACAACGATCACTTTTTTCATGAGTTGAATTTTCAGTTTGTGTTCATTTCGTCTGGTGATTACAGGTAGAATATATTTTGATCATGCATGGGCGAAATCCTTTGCAAAATCCCCCCTGATCCTTTCCATCGGCGGATTGAAATATCCGAATTTCAGATCCGGGAATTCCTCCCTGATCTTTTGCATCATCAGTTTAATACCCATATATTCACCCGTATCGGAGTGCCCTATCTTACCAAGGTACCAATCCGGGTCGATGTTGAAATTCCGCCACTGTATCATCTTGAGCCCGGTTTCGCGAATCAGTTTACGAAGGGCTTCATATTCTTCAAAACTGTCTGTCATGCCAGGGAACACAAAATAATTGATCGATGTCCAGCCGCCAAAACTGTTCACCACTTTTATGCTTTCTACAATGTCTTCAAAACCATAATTATTGGGACGATAGTATTTTTCGTAAATATGTTTTCTGGCACTGTTGGTGCTTACCCTGATGGAATCCAGGCCGGCTTCACAAAGAACTTTCACCGCATCAGGCTTTGAGCCATTGGTATTTATATTGATACTGCCTGCTTTAGTATGTTTTCTCATTTCACTGATGGCCTCCGCAATGGTTTCCCACATCAGTAAAGGCTCGCCTTCGCAGCCCTGGCCAAAACTTACAATAGGGAAGGGGGCAGATTCCAGGTGGGGGACCGTAAACTCAACTATCTCTTCTGCGGTAGGCTTAAACGTTAGCCTGTCCTGCGTGGAAGGTATCGTCTCTTCCTGAGGCTGGAAAGAAATACAACCTATACAGTTTGCATTGCACGCAGGTGAAGACGGTACAGGGCATTCCCATCTGCCAATAAAGAAATTCCTGGCAGCGGGACAATGATAAGTCAGGCAACAGTTTTCCGCAAGGTGCTTCACCAGCCTGTTCTTCGGGTATGCGTCAAGGATATGCTTAACCCCTGATTCAATGGTTGGTTCGTTGTAGCCGGCAGCTTCCTGTCTGATGTCCTGTTCTATCCTTAATGCCGTAACATAAAATGCATCGTTCATCCAGCCGGCGGCAGTATAGCAAAATAGCGGGAGGGTAGGCGCACCTGGTTCGGTTTCATAGGCAGCTATAAACAGGCCGGTGTGTGCTGGCGGTATGAAAGCTGCAACGGCCCAGCCTTTTTCGCATAACCTCATTTCCCCGGTTTCCACGTCAATGCCAATGCCTCTTCGGCCTGGTAATTCATACATCGATCCACCTTCGGGAAGGGCTATCCAGTCCTCATCCGGCACTGGCCCGGCATCCCAACCGCTTCGGCCTGCAGCATAAAGTGTTTCGTCTTCAAAAATGTTTCCTTCGCCATCGGAGTAAAGGAGAAATGGGGTTGTTTGTACTAAAGCCATTCGCAAAAATACAAACTATTTCCCTGTCAGGATTTTTGCGGCAGATAATGCCTGCAATATGATTGAATGATCTCCAGTTCTTCCAGTCGGAGGTGATGTGTGAGTTTATAATGAAACCGCTTATCTCCGGGTCTCAGATGGATGATAAATTTGTCATGATCGGCCTCTATCCGGTTAATTTCTATCCAGGGAATAAATCGGTCTGCAAAAATGCCAGGAAGATTAATACCCAGATGTTGAATTGAAATTTTTTCGGCTGCGTAAGACTTTTTTTCACAAAAAAAGAGATAAATATAGAGCACCGCAATGCTGGCCTGTATCATTCCCCCTATCCATTGGCGTTCATAGAACAGCAATATTGCGAAAGTGAGAAAAATAATGCTTTCTGCCATCCGGAAAAATAGATTGAACCCGGGTGATTCCCGTAACAGTTCTTTTCCTGCAAAGAAAAGGATAAGTATATCTGCGGCTACAATCAATTGGCTCCAAAAGTAGATATTACCGGAACCAGGTAACCGGATATACAAAAAAGCATTTATGAAAATGAGTATTGCGGCTAACAAATGTAATGGCCTTCCGGCTTCCCGCAGCGATTGAATGCGGGGATTGATGATGTCTACAGCAATCGGGCTCATACGCAGGTTTACCCTGAAGATGCAGAATCAGGAATTTTCCATATGGCCTGCCTGTTTTTCTGAACGATCCAGGTTTTCCATGCAGAATTGGTTGAATTCATCTTCAGATCCGTCATATTCCGGATCTGCTGAATCATCTGTTTCTTTCTGGAATAATTTATTATTCCTGAAGTCCATAGTGAGTATATCATCTTTCAGAATGATATTCGTAAATTCTGTCCAGGTATATTTTTTTTCGGGCCATCCGTTAAACCTTATGTGGTCCGCTGAAAATCCTATTTCCTGGGGCAGCATTGCGTACCGTTCCAATGCCGCCATGGCCAGGTAAACAATGCCCAGCCAGTTGAAAGGCTGCAACACAATAAGTCCGAAACCTGCAATTCCCAGTAAAGGAGAGAAAGCCACTTTTTCATTTTTCCTCAGCTGAAACATGGACCAGGTAAATAAAACCAGGAGGATAAAAAATGCAACCAGGTTCATCATGGAACCGGAATCCTGGAAGGAGCGGTAAAGGAAGAGAAACAGTGCCAGTAAAGACAGGAGTATGCCGGTTAAGCGTACCGCTTTTTTGTTTTTATTTTTCAGCACAACAACAAAATCATACACCCGGGCGGTTGGTTTCATACCGGATCAGGGATTTGATGCTACCATGAAATGGCATAATTTAAACAGTACCCTGGCGCCAACATTTTCATCCCATTCGTTATTACTGATACCTGTTTCACAGAGATCGAAACCAATCAGCTGCCGGTTCGTTTGCAAAACGCGCTTGATTAGGTAAAAGACCTGATCGGTGTCAAATCCTCCCTGCACGGGAGTACCTGTATTGGGGCATAGCTTGGGATCCAAACCGTCGATATCAAAACTGAGATAAACTTTCTGCGGCAACTGATTTATGATATCATCTGCTATGTGTTTCCAGGTATGGCCCTCATATTGTCTTTCTTTAATATCCTTATCAAAATAGGTTATTACCCTTTCCTGGCTTTCGGAGATATAATTCCATTCACTTTCGCTGTAATCTCGCACGCCAACCTGCACCAGCCTGGAAATCTGAGGGATATCTTTGAGTGCGTTGTACATGATGGAAGCATGCGAATGAATAAATCCTTCATACGATTCGCGCAGGTCGCAATGTGCATCGATCTGCAGTACCCCAAATTCTCCGTGTTTTTCTGCAATGGCTTTCATGAAACCCAGCGGACTGCTATGGTCGCCACCGATGATGCCTACCAGTTTGTTTTTTTCCAGTAATTCTGATGTCTGTTCATACACCCATTTATTAAGGAACAGGCTACCCTCATTAACTTCCTTAAGGGTTTTGCACATGAATTTGTTTTTTTCTATGCTTTCACCCTGGGAGATATAATTAATATACAGTTCTGCTTCTTTTCTGAGATAGTCACTTTTCAGGAGGATCTTTTTATCGGCGCCCCGCATGAAAAAGCCCTTTTTCCAGGCATCACGCATTTCCGGGTCAAAGATGTCTATCTGCAGGCTGGATCGGAACAAGTGCTCCGGCGCACGGGCGGTACCAGCTTTATAGCTCACCGTAACCTCCCATGGAACTGGAACAAGGATCAGTTGGGCATCCTCTTCAGAAAAGGGGAGGCCAAAAATATTATTGTTAGGATTGCCAACCGAGTTGGGGTCAAATAACGAGAGGTCAGCCATAAAAAAACTATGAAGTTGGGTATGTAGTAAGCCGGGATGGGGCTTTTAAGGGCTTGCCTTCGGGGCCTGCTTTAAAATTGAATGCAAATTACTCCAGTTTCTGAAAGCTCCCAAAAAAATAGCGTAAAAGGCTGATAAGACCAGACTATTTAATTCTAAGGCCTCTTTAACGTATCTTTCTTGAACATTTATACAGTAAAGCGCTTTTTCGCATAACTTTGCATCGTTAACAGAATCATTTTTTATGAAGAAAATTCACATTATCATCCTGGGCGCTGTAGCAGTGATTATCGCCGGACTTTTAACCATGATGAAGGATCTGACCACTTATGATTCCATTGCATCGGCCCGGCAGAAAGAGGGCAAATATGTGCATCTTATTGCCAAACTGGATAAGACCCAGCCTATTGAATATGATCCTGTAAAAGATCCCAATTACCTGAGTTTCTATGCTTTAGACTCACTGGGAAACAATACCCGCGTGGTATACCTTAATTCAAAACCAACCGAATTTGAACACAGCGAGCGAATCGTGCTGAAAGGGAAAATGCAGGGTGAGGTTTTCGAATGCAAGGAAATCCTGTTGAAATGCCCCTCTAAATACAAAGACGATCCCACACAGCAACAAAAGAACCTGCAACAGGCTGTTGATCAGCAAGCCGAAAAACCGGTTACTTCCGTGGAAAAGACCTATTGATTCCTGAATATTCTGAACCCGAACCATGCCATACGAAGGTGAACATTTACTGATAGGCCAGGTAGGCCATTTTTTTGCATTACTGGCCCTGGCAGCTTCTTTAGTGGCCACTTTCGCTTATTTTAAATCAACCGTGGTGCCATCGGAGGCTGCCGAAAACGGCCAGTGGAAAAAAATCGCACGTACAGGATATATACTTAACGTTATATCCGTTCTGGCACTTTTCCTGATACTATACTTAATCATTTACAACCACTATTTCGAATATAAATATGCCCACCAGCATTCTAAAAGAAGCCTGGATGTGCAATACCTCCTCAGTTGTTTCTGGGAAGGACAGGAAGGAAGTTTCATGCTTTGGAGTTTCTGGAACGCAATGCTTGGCCTTTTTGTAATGCGTACGGCTAAAAAATGGGAAGCGCCTGTAATGACCTTCATGAGCCTTGCCCAGGTTTTCCTCGCAACTTTCCTTATGGGAATCTATTTCTTTGATGTGCGGATCGGAACAAGCCCTTTTGTGCTGATGCGCAACGAGTTTCCCGATGCACCGGTTTTCCAGGACCCTCAATATCTTTTTAAATACCTGACCGACGGAAACGGCCTGAATATTTTGTTGCAGAATTACTGGATGGTGATTCATCCGCCAGTGTTGTTCCTTGGTTTTGCTTCGGTGCTCGTGCCATTTTCATTTGCTGCAGCAGGTTTATGGAAAAAGGATCACAAAGGATGGATACAGCAGGCTCTTCCCTGGTCTCTTTTCAGCGCCGGTATTCTCGGACTGGGTATTATGATGGGTGCAGCCTGGGCATATGAATCGCTTACATTTGGCGGATACTGGGCCTGGGATCCTGTAGAGAATGCTTCCATGGTTCCCTGGCTCGTGCTTGTGGCAGGCATTCACACCATGCTCATTTATAAACACACGGGGCATTCGATCAAAGCCACTTATCTCTTTTTAGCACTTGCATACCTGTTGGTTTTATATTCTACATTCCTTACCCGTACCGGTGTACTTGGTGATACTTCGGTACACTCATTCACCGGCGAAGGAAATTCATTGTACTGGCACCTGATCATCATGATGCTCACTTTTGCAAGTATTCCGGTTGCGCTGTATTTCCGAAGCAGGAAAACCATACCGGTGATCGTGAAAGAAGAAAGCATGCAGTCACGCGAGTTCTGGATGTTTGTAGGATCCTTATTGTTTTTTGTTTCTGCTGTTTATATTATTGTGCTTACATCATTACCTTTCATCAATTCAATCTTTGGCACCCAATGGGCCATCGGGCAGGATGTTGAGTACGTTTATAACAGGGTGATGATTCTGGTGGCATTTATTTTAGGTGTCCTAACTGCCATTACGCAGTATTTAAAATACAAGGACACCCCGCGGAAATATTTTCTCAGTAAAATATTGTGGCCTACTATTATCGCTCTTGTATTATCAGCCCTTATCAGTTATACCGGTAATATTAATTACGATAAGAACGGTCTGGGTTTCCTGGTAGCTATTCATATTTCCCTTTGGGCAGGCATATACACTGTGATCGCCAACGGCGGTTACATTTTGCAGGTTATGCGTAAGAACCTGAAAGCTGCCGGAGCATCCGTTTCACATATTGGTTTTGGCCTGATGCTGATAGGCATACTTATTTCTTCAGCTAACAAAGAACTTGTTTCGGTTAACCGTACAGGTATAGCAATACCCGGTTTAAAAGATGCCAAAGGACGGAATGAAAACCCTTTGGAAAATATGACACTTATCCATGGCGTACCAACACCAATGGGTAATTATACCGTAACCTATATTGGGGATTCAACCGAAAAGAAAAACAATAAGGTTTTCTTTAAACTCAATTTCGAACAAACCGATAAGGCTACCGGCAAGATTACCGAGTCGTTCCAGGTAACACCCAATGCATTCCTGATGAAAGGAGAGGAGGGCACGCAACTCTCATCGAATCCCGGTTCAAAGCATTACCTCACCCGCGACATATTTGTGTATATAACCTCCTGGCTGAACCCTGATAATATCCCGGATACGGCCACTTTCCGCATGAACGCTGTAAAGCAGGGGGATACCCTTTATTACTCCAATGGCTTTATGGTGGTAGAACGAATGCTCGCTGCCAATAAAAACGATAATAAGGACCTTCCCGTAGTTGACAGTGCATGGCTCTCTGAGGTCAAAGTATTTGCCAAGGATGGCCGCGAGTTTAATATTCAGCCTGCTTTCCTGATCAAGGACAATCAACCATCCGTAAAAACCGATACGATCATGAGCCAGAGCCTGATTA
The DNA here is from genome assembly GCA_041752135.1 of Chitinophagaceae bacterium. Taxonomy (GTDB): domain Bacteria; phylum Bacteroidota; class Bacteroidia; order Chitinophagales; family Chitinophagaceae; genus Pollutibacter. Next base: position 63,576 of record JBGSHT010000085.1, read on the forward strand.
TCACCCTTCAAAGAAATACGGCCGGTGTTATGGAACTGGGCGTAAAAGAATCAGGGGCAATCATGCGGTATATAACCCTAAAGGCATATAAATTCCCTTATATCAATGTACTTTGGCTCGGTACCATTGTAATGGTTATCGGCTTCCTGATGAGTATGTTTTACAGGGTCCGCAGAATGGCACTTTCTGTTGTTTCCTGAATATCCCCATCTTAATATTGTGATTATTAGCCTATAATGTTAAAGAATTCACATTTTGGTGAAGGGGTCACGCAGCAGAATGCCCTTTTTATATTGTCTTATTGGAAAGTACGGTCTTCTTTGGTTAATTTGTACAGAGAAATGAATGCTACTGCCCGATACAATCGGTATTTACTGGTTTTGTTTTTGTTCCTGGCGGCAGGGGCCTCAGATTCGTTTGCCCAAAGCCGTTATGGACCCAATGATACACTCCTTGTTCCTTATGTAGTTTATGGAGGGGATACCATGACATACCGGGAAATGGAAATGGTGTTTGTTTTTGGGAAAATGAGTGAGGCGCAGAAGGAAGCATACAGAAAGTGGACCAGGCTCCGTAATGCCGTTTATGTAACTTATCCTTATGCAAAAAAGGCAAGTTATGTTTTCAATGAGATCAACTTCAATCTCGCTCGAATGACCGATAAAAAGAAACGAAAGGCATACATCAACAGCCGCGAGGCGGAACTTAAAAAAGAATTTGCCACGCCATTGACCAATTTATCTGTCTACCAGGGTAAGGTTCTCATGAAGATCATCAACCGGGAAACAAATAATACCTGCTTTGAAATTATTAAAGAATACAAGGGCAGTTTCACAGCCCGTTTCTGGCAAACCATTGCCTGGGTATTTGGCAGCAGCCTGAAGCAGGATTACCGGCCGGCAGGTGAAGATGCGGACCTTGAACTCATTGTCAAAGAAGTGGCCCGCATGTATGGTCACGGATAAATATCCGGATTAAGTAAGTTAGCAGCCCCTCACTTTTCAAAATCATTAAAGAAGTATATTGCAGCCATGAAACTGGATATACTGGCTATTGGTGTACACCCCGACGATGTGGAACTGGGGTGTTCCGGCACTCTTATCAATGAAAAAAGAAACGGCAAAGTCACTGGGATAATCGACCTCACCCAGGGCGAGTTAGGTACCCGGGGTACCATTGAAACACGTTATGCGGAAGCCGCAAAGGCCGCCGGGATCATGGGTGTAACTGTGAGGGAAAACCTCAGGATGCGTGACGGGTTTTTTAAGAACGATGAACCGCACCAATTGCAACTTATTCGGGCCATAAGAAAGTTCAGGCCGGAGATTGTGATCGGTAATGTACTCGACGACAGGCACCCTGATCATGGCCGCGCCGGGCATCTGATTGCAGACGCTTGTTATTTGTCAGGACTTGCCAAGATAGAAACCCTCGATGATAACGGTAACCCTCAGTTGAAATGGCGTCCCAAATTTGTTCTGCATTACCTGCAGGACTGGTACCATGAACCGGATCTGTTGGTTGATATCAGTGATAGTTTTGAAGAACGCATGGAATCGATCAAAGCATACAGCACACAGTTTTTCACTGATCCGTCAGGGGAGGAAGGTCCACAGACTTATATATCCACACCTGATTTTCTTGATGCGGTTATTGCACGTGCCAGGATGCTGGGAAAAAGGATCGGGGTGAAATATGCTGAAGGGTTTATTACAGAAAAAAAGATTGGCATCAGGAGTTTGGATGCATTGGTGCTGGTCGAAACTTGAGGATAGAGGGCAGAGGATAGAGGACAGATAAGTGACTATAACTGTTTATCCAACCTTTTAAATTATGAAATACTTGCATTTTTGCAAAAAATGAGTGTATGAATAATTATAAGGAACTTAAAGTGTGGAAGAAGTCTATGGAAATTGTTTCAAAAGTGTATTCCCTGACTCAAAAGTATCCTGCAAATGAAACCTTTAGTTTAATACAACAATCAAAAAGGGCAGTTGTATCAATTCCATCGAATATTGCAGAAGGTACAGGTCGAAATCATAGAAGAGATACAATACAATTTTTACATATCTCAAGAGGATCAATTTATGAATTAGAAACGTTAATGCATATTGGTAAAATGGTTAATTATATTACTGAGCATGAATTTGAAAATATTTCTGAGGATATTACTGAATGTTTGAAAATGCTTAACGGATTAATATCTTATCAGGAGAAGTACATTAATAAGTAAATGGATATAATGATGTTAGAAGTAATTTCGTCACAAAGCCTATCCTCTAACTTCAGTTCTCTGCCCTCTTTTCTTTATTTTTAATTATTAATTTATTGACATGTCGAAAGTAAAAGTCGGGCTGGTGCAGATGAGTTGCACTGCAGATAAGGAGCAAAATTTACAAAAAGCTATAGATAAAGTCAGGGAAGCCGCAGCAAAAGGCGCACAGATCGTATGCCTGCAGGAGTTATTTACTTCGCTCTATTTTTGTGATGTGGAGGACTATGAAAATTTTAAACTGGCCGATCCTGTACCCGGACCCATTACAGACAAGTTGGGCAAATTGGCCGGTGAACTCGGAGTGGTGATCATTGCATCCTTATTTGAAAAAAGGGCACAGGGTTTATATCATAATACCACAGCCGTGCTCGATGCTGATGGCAGTTATCTTGGCAAGTACCGTAAGATGCATATCCCCGATGATCCTGCTTATTACGAGAAGTTTTATTTCACTCCGGGCGACCTGGGGTATAAAATATTCAAGACCAAATTTGCCACCTTTGGCGTGCTTATCTGCTGGGACCAGTGGTACCCAGAAGCAGCGCGTATCACCGCATTAATGGGTGCAGAAATTCTCTTTTACCCAACAGCTATTGGCTGGGCAACGGCACAGGATGAAGAAACCAATACGGAACAATACAATGCCTGGCAAACCATTCAACGTAGTCATGCTGTTGCAAATGGTGTGCACGTGGTAAGTATAAACCGTGTTGGCCTGGAACAAAATGGCGCCATGAAATTCTGGGGGGGATCATTTATTTCCAATCCGTTTGGGAGTATCATTGAAAAAGCATCTCACGATGAAGAACAGATAATGGTCAGGGAGCTGGACCTGGATAAAACAGATCGGTACCGCACACACTGGCCCTTTCTGCGTGACCGGCGCATAGATTCTTATCAGCCTATCACCAGGCGGTATATAGATGAAGGCTCAGCTTAGGGCATAATTTTTTTCTGTACACATTTATAATCTTATTCCTGAAAATATCTTTGGTATGACGCCTAAAGAACTCGGTTATACGTTCCCGGCAGAATTCGATCCGCATCTTGCAACCTGGTTAAGCTGGCCCCATAAAGAGGCATCATGGCCCGGTAAGATCAATTCCATTTTTCCTTCTTATGCCGCTTTCATTAAAAAGCTTACTGAAGGTGAGTTGGTGCGCATCAATGTGGCTGACCAGATGATGAAAGATTTTGCGTCAAATCTGTTAGTGATCCATGGTGTTAACATGGATAAAGTAGAATTTTATTTTCATCCAACCAATGATGCCTGGTGCAGGGATCATGGGCCGGCTTTCCTGGTTAATCCAGCTGCGATAGCACCAAAGGCTGTTGTTGATTGGGATTATAATGCATGGGGCGGTAAATATCCTCCATTCGACCTTGATGATGTGGTGCCAACCTTGATCGCCAAAGAATTTGGCCTGCCTGTTTTCTATCCGGGTATCATAATGGAAGGGGGGGCTGTTGATTTCAATGGTGCAGGTACAGTGATCACCTCAACCTGTGTTTTGCTTAATGAAAACAGAAATCCGCATCTTAATAGAACCCAGGTGGAAAAATACCTGATGGATTATTACGGACAGGAACAGGTTTTATGGGTAGATGAAGGGGTTGTTGGAGATGACACTGATGGGCATATAGATGATACTGTCAGATTCGTAAATGAAGACACTGTTATAACAGTTGTGGAAGAGCGCAAATCCGATGAAAATTATGACCTGCTGCAAAAGAACCTGGCCGATCTGAAAAAAATGCGTCTTCTGAATGGAAAACAACTCAATATCATCGAGATCCCAATGCCTGATGATGTGATATGGGAAGACCAGCGTTTACCGGCATCCTATGCTAATTTTTATATTGCCAATAAAGCAGTCATCGTTCCAACCTTCAGATCCCCAAAAGACGATAAAGTGCTGTCGATTATAGCAGATTGTTTTCCGGGCAGGGAAGTGGTTGGCATTGATTCAACGGATATTATCTGGGGGCTTGGCAGTTTTCATTGCTTAAGTCAGCAGGAACCTCTTTAGAAAACAGGGATATTTATTAAAAATATATCTGTTTTAACAGTTCATTATACCAGAGGTTCAATTCGCTCCATTTTCTGAAACAAATCTCTCAAAAAGGAGTATATTGCAATACGATTGTTTGCTTTGAAAAGCCCCCAAACCATATCCGGACTCCAGCAGCGCATTGCTTCCAATGACCAGTCTGCTTATAAAGAATTGTTTGAGTCGTTTTACGACAAACTATTCAGCCTCGCTTTTTTGATTACCAAAAGCAGGGAACTTTCCGAAGAAATTGTTTCAGATGTTTTTATCAATGTATGGCGACGCAGGGAACAGATAACCCGGATCGAAAATCTAAAGTTGTATTTATATGTTGCAGTGAAGAATACTTCAATCAATTACCTTGCACAACTTACCAAAACCAGGATAGTAAATATTGATGATCTTGATATTGAACTCCGCCAGCCTTTCTCTAATCCGGAAGAGTTACTCGTCACAAAAGAAATGAATCATCGGATTTATAAGGCTATTCAGAACCTCCCCCCCCGTTGCAGAATCATTTTCAAGCTGGTAAAAGAAGATGGCCTTTCGTATAAAGAAGCTGCACATTTCCTCAATCTCTCCGTTGCAACCATTGATAATCAATTGGTTCTCGCCATTAAAAAAATATCAAAAGCCCTTTTTTATTCATTTTCGGCACTGAGAAAATAATTCAGAACGTTTTGGGGTATTTCAGTCTTTCTTTTGTCCTTATATATAATGGACCCATTGTATCATACATCCGGAGACCGGTTTATAATCTTGCTTGCTCGTCAGTTAGCGGGAACAATTGACGCTACTGAACAAGTTGAACTGGAAAAAATCCTTCTTTCAAACCCTGATCTCAGGTTGCGTGCCGACATGTTTTACGGGATGTGGGAACAGGAAAAAAATAAATCCGCCTCTGGTGAAATGGATGAGGCTTTCATGCGTCATTTGTTAAGATTCAGATCAGATTTTGTCCTGGAAGATGAAAATTCATTTTTTACATTTCAAAAGGCACAGCAGCCAGTAAAAAAATCAAATATTATTTTTTTTAACAGCAGGAAATCATTGCTGGCCGCAGGTTTAGTATTTGCGATCCTGATTTCTGCCTATTTTATTCTCTACCAAGGCCAGCGCGCAAATCAAATAAAAGCAGAACAAATCAGTTCGGTTATTACAAAGTATGGAAACAAGACCAAACTGAGCCTGCCTGATGGCAGCCAGGTTTGGTTAAATGCAGGATCGAGGCTTGATTACAACAATAGTATTTTTAATCAAACCCTGCGGGAAGTTAATTTAAGCGGGGAGGCCTATTTTGATATCGCCCATAAGGAAGGCAAACCTTTTATCGTTCGATCCGGGAATATGCGTATCCGGGTATTGGGAACCAAATTCAATGTCAAAGCATATCCCGAAGAGCAAAATATTGAAACAAGTCTCATCAAGGGATCAGTTGAAATTACCATTAAGGACAGGCCTGACGATAAGTATATACTCAGGCCCAATGAAAAACTGGTTGTCTCCAATGAGGGTTTAATACAGAAATCTGCAAACTTTGATCAGACTAAATTGAACACATCCGGAAAAGAGAATGCGGATATCGTTGCCCTTAAGAAAGTGGATTATTCTGTCAATGAAAAATTAGTGATTGAAACAGCCTGGGTAGAAAATAAGCTTGTTTTCCATTCTGAAAAATTTTCAGATCTGGCGAAAAAGTTGGAACGCTGGTATGATATTCAAATCAGGTTCAGGGATGCTGACAAAGCAGAATACAGGTTTACGGGAATATTTACAACTGAAACCATTCAACAGGCATTACAGGCAATGCAGGTTGTACATTCATTCCAATTTGTCAAAAATGATAAAATCATTTATATAGATTGAAAAATAATACTAAGATCGTATGAATATCCTTTCAGCCCAATATAAAGCAGATAGCCTGAAGGCAATACCCGCTGGAAATAAAAAAAATCTACGGATGAACTATTCGGAGTATAGGATAATCAATAATAGTCAATTGCCGGTATTACATCGTAAGACTATGATGAGAATTGTTTTATTGCTCTCGCTGTTTTTCACTTTGTATGCCAGTGCAGGCACAAAGGCTCAAAACATCACGATCATTTTTGATTCGGTTGAATTGAAAAATGCCATTGAGGAAACCCAGTTACGGACCAGTCTTAGATTTCTGTATAATGAGTCAATTATACCTTCAGGTAAAAAAGTTACTTTATCAGCCAGGGATATGCCTGTGTCTGAGTTTTTGTCACGCTTTTTTACTGGTACAGGAATCGGTTACCGGCTAATGGAAAACAACCTTGTGGTATTGACAAAGGAGAATGTAGCCTTTAATGAGACCGCTGACAGAACGATTTCAGGCAGGGTAGTGGATGAATCGGGGCAGATTATCGTTGGCGCATCTATTTCCGTTAAAGGCACACAAGCCGGCACTATTACAGACGGATCCGGAAATTTTTCTTTGACCGTAAGTGATAATGCGGTTTTAATACTTACTGCGGTAGGTTATGAAACGATGGAAATATCCGTTGCAGGAAGATCTGATTTTAACCTGGTGCTGAAGCAGGCAATAAAATCACAGGATCAGATAGTAGTGATTGGTTATGGTACTGCAAGAAAAAGAGACCTTACAGGTTCCTCTGTTTCCATTAAAGGAGCGGAGATTGCAAATATTCCTGTATTAACAGCAACTCAGGCCATTCAGGGTAAAGCTGCCGGTGTACAAGTTGTGATCAGTGGCGCACCGGGTAGTGCACCGGTAGTTCGAATACGCGGAACCGGATCCATTCTGGGTGGCGTGGAACCTTTATATGTTGTAGATGGGATCATCACCAATGATATACGCAATATAAACTCAGTTGATATACTTTCTGTAGACATCCTTAAAGATGCTTCCTCCACCGCAATTTACGGGGCAAGGGCATCAAACGGTGTTGTTCTGATTACCACCAAAGCCGGAACCAGTGGCAAGTTAAAAGTGAGTTATAACGGGCAGACAGGTGTAAGAATGCTGACGCATGGTGTGGATATGTCAGGACCAAACCTGTTTGCTATTTATTCAAATGAAGCAGCCGGGGCTCCTGCCATAACCACTGCAGATATTACCGGATCCTCTTACTGGTATGATGAAATAACAAGACCGGCAATTTTTCAGAATCACGCCATTTCGGTGAACGGTGGTAAGAACAAGTATAAGTTTTATACTTCTGCAGGTTACCTGAATGATAATGGAATTTTACTTGATAATAATTATCAAAGATTTACAGTAAGGTTTAATCATGAATATGCGCCCTCTAAAAAATTAAAATTTGGGAATAATATAAACTACAGCCATTATGATGCTGATAACAAGCCGTACGGGCTTTTCTCTTCGGCCTATATTGCAGCGCCCATTTTTAACGCATATAATCCTGATGGGACATTTGGAAATACAACAAAAAGTGATGTGGGTAATCCGCTTGCCACTTTAAAAAATACCAATAACAGAAGCTGGGGAAACCGGCTGCAGTTCTCACTTTGGGGAGATTATAAAATCCTGAAGGGCCTTTCATTTCGTTCCTCATTTGGTATCGACCTTGAACAGAATAACGGATGGGATTATGTCCCGGTTTATTTTACCTATACCCCCAATGGCGCGGTTGCAGGGCAAAAAAATGAAAGAAGCAGTCTGTATTTTGGTCGCGACAGTATTTATCACTGGACCTGGGATAACTTTTTCACCTACGATACAAAATTTGGTACCAATCATAAACTTAAACTCATTGCCGGGCATACGGCAGAAAGAAGAAACGGATGGAGCAACAGTGCTACGGCATTCAATGTTCCTTTTGATAAGGATGAGTGGATCAGGGATTTCACAGACACCAGCGGCGGACAGCAGAATATACGTGTACCCATTGGCAGTTATTTTCGCAGGGAATCTTTCTTCATCCGGGCCAATTATACGTTCATGGACCGCTATTTATTGAACCTCACATTCCGCAGGGATGCCAGCAGTAATTTCCCCGAATCCAAAAGATGGGGAAATTTCCCATCCGTGGGAATTGGCTGGGTGATATCTGATGAGCCGTTTATGGTTAATCAGAAAGTGTTTGATGTTTTAAAATTAAGGGCCAGCTATGGTTTGATGGGCAATGATGCCATTGCACCCGGGCAGTTTTTCCTTATTCCCACAGAACGACTATTTGCCTATTTCGGATCCAACCGCGTGGATGGTGCAACTGTTTTAGGAATTAAAGATCCCAACCTGCAATGGGAAGTAGCCAAAGAATTTAATATTGGTTTGGAATTTGCTTTACTTGACCGGAGGTTAACGGGTGAAATTGATTTTTACCATAAACTTGCCACCCAGGCTTTATATACCATTCCTCTTCCGGCCATAGGATTTGGAAATACATTTCTTACCAATGCTGCTGATGTACTTAACCAGGGAGTGGAAATTGCATTGGGCTGGAATGAAACTGTCAATGAAAAATTTAAATATTCCATCAGCGGAAATATCACTTTTAATCAAAATGAAGTTAAAAATATCGGACTGGGTAAAGCATTGTACGACGGGAGTCTGAATAATGGTTTCCTGGCAACAATCACCGATGTAGGATTACCAATAGGATCTTTTTACGTATATAAGACTAACGGTATATTTCAGACCAGCGATGAAGTTGCTTCTTCCCCTCACCTGGCCAATACACAACCGGGAGACTTCAGGCTTGTGGATACCAATGGTGATAAGGTCATTGACGACAGAGACAGGGTTGCCGTAGGGTCTTATCAACCCAAGTATTATTATGGACTCAACGGCACATTTAACTGGAAAAAATTTGACTGGTCACTGGAGATTTACGGAAGTGGTGGGAATAAAGTATATAATGCCAAAAAAGGAGTGCGGTATGGTGGCAATTACAATATCGAATATGACGTGGCCAATAACCGCTGGCAGCCCGGCAGTAATCAAAATGATAATCCACGGGCTTTCAACGGAACGGCTGTGCCAACGGACTATTTTGTGGAAGATGGATCATTTGTGCGGATTAATAATATTACCATGGGATATTCTTTCCAGACAGATAAATGGAAATTGCCTTTTGAAAAATTACGCTTATATGCCAGCGCGCAAAATCCGATCATTTTTACTTCCTATACAGGATTTACGCCAGAGATGCCGGGAAGTCCGCTTGCTTCCGGCATTGAGTTGAATATTTATCCAGTAACCGCCACCTACCTGGTAGGCATTAATCTTCAATTCAGATGAACAAAAAAATATTTCATATGAAAAGACTTTTCATTAGCGGCGGGTTCACATTGCTGCTAATTATGATGAGTATTTCCTGCGGAAAAGATTTTCTGAATGAGCCGCCCCGTACGGTTACCATTGAAGACTTGTTGAATAATCCCCAGGATGGAGCCCAGCGGTTGACAGCTGCAGTGTACAATAAACTGTATGATTGGGATGTGCACACATTCTCCTGGATTGGTATTTCAAGTATTACCTCAGATGACGCGGATAAAGGTAGTATTGACGGCGATGCGGGTACAGACAAACATTTGCTTGACAGCTGGAATTTCAATGCAAACAGTATTTCATTCAATGAATCCTGGATTGGAAATTTTGACGGTATCGGAAGAGTTGCATACGCTTTGAAATATTTGCCGGATATGAATTTGCCCCAGGCGGAAAAGGACAGGTATATCGGAGAATTGAAATTGTTGCGGGCATATTTCTATTGGAACCTTGTCCGAATGTATGGCGGTGTTCCTAAAATAGATCGGGTACTTGAATCCCAGGAAGACATCGCGGCAAGCAGTGTCCGTGCCAGTGCTGTAGAAATCTATGCGTTCATTGAAGCTGATTGTCTGGAGGCGATCGCCAAACTCCCTGCAACTGTGCCTGCACAAGAGCAGGGCAGGGTGACAAAATTTGCCGCACATGCCTTACTGGCAAAGGCTTATCTGTACCAGAAAAGATGGTCCGAATCTAAAGCCCAGTGTGATGCTATCATCAATTCTGCCCGTTTTGATTTATTGACAGATTATGCACGAATCTGGCGCGAAGCCGGTGAGTTTTCCGTGGAATCTATCTGGGAGGTCAATGCCATTGGTGATGGCCCCACGCCCAAAGGTGTTCAGCAATACTCATCTGTACAGGATATCAGACCCCGGGGATGGGGATTTAATACACCCAGTCTTGACCTTGTCAATGCTTACGAGCCTAATGATCAAAGAAAAGCGGCAACCATCATTTTCAAGGGGCAAACACTTTGGGATGGTGAAATTGTTCCTGCGGATGCACCCAATGAGAGATATAATTACAAAACTTATGTAAGCCGCACACAGGAAAGCTGGGCCGGTGACCAGGATCAGACAAATAAGAACTTAAGAATTTTCAGATATGGAGAGATTCTGCTTATAAAAGCAGAAGTGGAAAATGAACTTAATAATCCGGATGAAGCGAAGGTTGCGTTGAATCAATTAAGGAAGCGTGCAGGCCTTGCTAATATTACAGCAATTACACAAGCTGAAATCAGGGATGCAATCTATAAAGAAAGAAGAGTGGAAATGGCCTTTGAACATGACCGCACATTTGATCTCAGACGTACAGGCAGGGCAGGTAACGTTTTACGAGCCCTTGGAAAAAACTATGTAGACGGGAGACACGATCTTTTTCCTATTCCTCAAATTCAAATCGACAGGAGTAATGGAATATTGATTCAAAACCCCGGTTATTAAAACCTAATCTATTTTGGTCATTTATAAATTTATATTATAACCTATGTATGCATCCTTAAAAGTTCGCTTAGCCGGAATTGGGTTCAGTGGAAGAAATATCCGCGGTTCACCCTGTATTGTATCACATTCAAATTTTTATTATCACAATTTCCTATCATCATTAAATTAAAAAGAGCATTATGAAAAAAGTAAATTCAAGGTTTTCGCTGTTTGTCATTGGAACATTATTAACGGGTGCATTGACCATTGCTTCATGCGATAAAAACGATGATCCTGATCTTCCACCCATTGGCGGATATAATAACTCTAATGAAGTTGCAACAGCAAGCCGGGTAGCGTACTGGACCTTTGACGGTACCAATAATGAAACACAGGCAAATCTGACACCCATCACATCTGTTGGTGCAACTTTCACAACAGGTATAAAAGGCCAGGGTTTAAGCCTGAATAATGGATATATTTTATATCCGGCTATTGCTGCATTAAGCAATGCAAACGCAATCAACAGTGTTACGGTTAGTACCTGGGTTAAAGTTTCCAATAATGGAGTTGGACCAACAACATTTATGGCATTGACACAGGCTCCGGGTACCCAAAACGATTGGAATAGCGGCCCCATTAATTTCATGGCAGAAAATGGCGGCCCTGCAACACTCGATGACACTTTAGTATTAAAAGGTTTATTCAAAACCTATATTGGCGGACAGGGATATGGCGGCGATAATATCAATGATTATGGTGTCAGGGAAGTTGATTTCAAAACGCTTAAAACTGGCGGAACCTGGGTTCATGCTATATTACGTTATGATGGATCAACTTCAACCATTGATCTTTATGCCAATGGCATTCGTGTTTCCAACAATAATTTCAGGAAACGCACCAGGGGGACAGATGATATGGGACCAATTATTACTACCCCGCCTGTACATGCTTTGATCGGTGCTTTCCCCAATGCTAATTGTGGTTTTGCTAATTCTCCAGCTCAGGGCTGGCAGAATTTTATGACCGGACAATTGGATGAAATGAGAATTTTCACTAAAGCACTGACAGACGATGAAATTTCAGCGCTTTATGAGCTGGAAAAAGCCGGCAGGTAATTTTTAAATTATTTCCGCAGAAGAGGTTGCCACTATGGCAACCTCTTTTTTAAAACAAAATCTAATGCGTTGGATTCCCTTTATTATTTCCGTTGCCCTCATTGCAGGCTTATCCTGTGATAAAAAAGAATCGCCAGTTGTTATTGTGCCCAATACATTTTCTTATGAAAATGTATTCATTAATGGCAATAGCGCTATTTTGAAACAAACAGGGGTAAATAAAAATCCGGTGATCGAAATTAAATTTTCAGCTGCAGTGAGCACTTCCTCTGCAGCTCAGAATATTTCAATCTTTACTCAACAGGGCTCAAAAGTTGCTGCTGATTTGGTTTTTGAAAATAACGACAGTACGGTTATATTGCAACCGCAAAATTCTTTAGCCTTTCTTTCTCTCTATAAAATCAGTATCAGTGAATCACTGGCGGATAAAACCGGTGCTTCTATCAATTCAAAAAGTGATTTTCCTTTTCTTACTGCCCTGGATTCTTCGGATAAATTTCCCCGAATTTCGGATGCACAACTACTCGATTCCGTTCAACGCAGGTCCTTCGCATACTTCTGGGAATTTGGGCATCCTGTCAGTGGCATGGCAAGGGAACGTAACACAAGTGGAGACCTTGTAACTTCAGGCGGAACCGGGTTTGGAGTCATGGCCATGCTGTCTGCCATTAACCGGGGATTTATCAGTCGGGAAGAAGGCCGCAACAGGGTTCAAAAAATTTCTGATTTTCTGCTCACCAAGACCACGCGATATCATGGCGCTTTTGCACACTGGATCAATGGCGCCAATGGCGCTACCATCCCTTTCAGTACCAATGATAATGGAGCCGACCTGGTGGAAACATCTTACCTCATACAGGGCCTGCTTGCCGCAAGACAATATTTTGATGCTGCTGATCCCGCTGAAATTTCTTTAAGGGCCGATATTAATTCCATTTGGGAAGCCGTTGAATGGGATTGGTTTCGGAAAGGAAATGAAAATGCTTTGTACTGGCATTGGAGCGCTGATAAGGGATGGATCATGAATATGAAAATACAGGGTTGGAATGAATGTCTTATCACTTACATACTGGCTGCATCTTCTCCTACCCATGCAGTGCCTCTGGAAGTATATGAAGATGGATTTACGCGTAAAGGGTCTATGAGAAACGGCAATGCTTATTACGGCTATACATTGCCGCTGGGGCCAGCTGGCGGAGGACCGCTTTTTTGGGCACATTATTCCTTCCTGGGAATTGACCCTAACGGATTAAAAGATAAATGGGCCGACTACGAACTGCAGGTTAAAAACCACAGCCTCATCAATCATGCCTATTGCAAGGCAAATCCAAGAAAACATTATGGATACAGTGATTCCTGCTGGGGGCTGACTGCAAGCGACAATTCCAATGGCTATTCAGCCCACGAACCCAATAATGATCCCGGGGTAATCAGTCCCACGGCTGCGCTTTCATCAATGCCATTTACGCCTGCAGAATCTATGAAAGCATTGCATTTCTTTTATTATACACTTGGAGATAAAACATGGAAGCCGTATGGTTTTATTGATGCTTTTGAACTGGGTAAACCCTGGTTTGCAAATTCTTTCCTCGCCATAGACCAGGGACCAATCATGGTGATGATTGAAAATCATCGGTCCGGCCTTCTCTGGAACCTGATGAAAACATGTCCTGAAGTAAAGGCAGGTATGAAGAAGTTGGGGTTCACGGCACCATATTTATAGGAGTCGCCAGTCAACAGTCGCCAGTCAACAGTCAACAGCCAGCTAATACAAGGGTTCAGAACCCTGCAAAAAGGAAAAGGATCAATAAAATGCCTGGTTCGTTCGTACAAGAACCACGGCCAGAGGCAAAACACCGGCGAAAATTCCTCAAGACTTGAGCCATATCAAAGTAAAAAATAAAGCAGCCAAATTCATAAAATATTTGAATTTGGCTGCTCTATAATTAAACTCTCTGTATTGGCTGTTTTCTATCCTCTATCCTCTATCCTCTATCCTCTATCCTCTATCCTCTATCCTCTATTAATTATCTTTTTTCCTAAAGATCTTTTTAAATAATCCTTTCTTTTTCTTTTCCGTAGTATCTACCGGGGGTTTCTTTTTTACCGCATCATCCGAACTTTTATTTCCGCTTTGTTTTTTTGCTTCTTCAAGAACTTTCTTTTCCTCATCTTCCATTTTTTTGGATTCTGAAACAACTCTTTCTGTTCCATCACTGATGGGTACATCAATATAGTCTGTTGAAGAACCGCTTCCCACATCTTCGCCTTCGGCCGGAGGAGGAAGTTCGCCGCGGGTGAGTTCCTGGTAATCATAGATAGCCTCATTATTCAGGATCTCCGGAACTACAAATGTAGATTGTGGATCTATATTAAGTGATTTGTCCTTAAACACCTGCTGGTAATAATAAGCCCAGGCAGGCATAGCCATTTGCGCACCGCCCGTTGTGTAAAGTAATCGAAGGATAGGATCATCAGCTCCAACCCATACACCCGACAAAAGCTGCGGAGTAAATCCAATAAACCATCCGTCTGCATTATCGTTGGTGGTTCCGGTTTTGCCGGCGATATCACCAGGTATGCCAAATGCACCCCGCAGTGCCCGGCCTGTACCGAAGTCAACCACACCCTGCATCATTTTTGTCATTACATATGCATCTGCTTCACTAACCACTTCCTTGCTTTCTGTATGAAAAGCGGCCAGTACATTTCCGTTCCTGTCTTCAATGCGGTTTATAAAGTATGGTTTGACATTGAAACCGCGGCCGGGGAACATCGTATATGCCTGAACCATTTCGTAGAGCGACAGATCTGCTGAACCCAATGCAATGGAGGGGTAGGGCGGTATTGTATTTTTTATGCCGCATACTTTTGCAAATTCTATAGTCCTTTGAACACCAACCTGGTTTATGAGATATGCAGCACCCGGGTTTTTCGAGTAGGCGAGACAGATAGCCATTGGCCCGCCGCTGCCCGTGATTACTTTATCGCCCATATTTATAGGTCCGCCGGGAAAAATAGTTTCCGGCGTGTATCCGTTCATCACACCTACCGTGTACAGGATGGGTTTGAAAGTTGAACCCACCTGCCTTTTAGTATTGATATTGACGTGGTCAAATTTAAAGGTCTTGAAATTACTTCCCCCGACCCATGCTTTAACTTCACCGGTTTGCGGGTCAATCGACAGGAACCCGACCTGCATGATCTGTTTATGGTATTTGATTGAATCAAGCGGGGTCATGACCGTATCTTTTTCCCTTTTGTCGTTCCAGGCAAATACTTTCATTGGAACCTTATCTTCAAAAGTTTTCTTAATCTCTTCTTCTGTCAAGCCGTCTTCCTTACCTGTTTTCCATCTTTCAGATTGCTTCATTGAATGCAGAATGATGGCTTTGCCTTCTTTGGTTTTCCAGATGGTGCCATCTTTGATATTTTTCTGGTTGCTGAAAACTTTCTGCAGGTTCTGCATATGTCGGTACACCGCGATCTCTGCATAATCCTGCATTTTGGGATTAATGGTTGTAAAAATTTTCAGGCCGTCTTTATAAATATCGTAGGGGTTGCCTGTCTTTGGGTTTTTATTTTCGCGGCACCATTTTTTGACTTCATCACGCAGAACTTCACGGAAATAGGGGGCAATACCTGCGTTCTCATCCATTTTCTTGTACTTCAACTGAATGGGTTTCAGTTTCAGTTTTTCTGCTTCTTTATCGTCCAGGAAATCATTACGCACCATTTGGTCCATCACCGTATTTCTCCTGTCCATGGAAGCCTTGGGATTTCTGCGGGGGTTGTATTTGGTACTGCCCTTCAGTAAACCAACGAGCACCGCGGATTCTTCTACAGCAAGCCGGTCGGGCTCTTTTTGAAAATATGTTCTGGCTGCATTGCGAATGCCATATATCTCATCACCATAGGTTACCATATTCAGATAAAGGGCCAGGATTTCTTCTTTTGTGAAATTCCTTTCCAGCTTGATGGCAACGATCCATTCCTTAAACTTTTCGATCACCCGCATGATAAAGTTCTTACTGCCTTCTCCAAATAATAAGTTCTTGGCTAACTGCTGGGTTATGGTGCTGGCTCCGCCTTCGCTTCCCATGAATGCAATGGCACGGGCAAGGCTTTTGGCATCTATACCTGAGTGCTCGTAAAACCGTTCATCTTCGGTGGCAATCAAGGCCTTGATCACATTCTGTGATATATCCTGGTATTTTACATTGATCCTGTCTTTCAGATAGTACTTTCCCATTAGGGATCCGTCAGAGGCATATATTTCTGAAGAGGATAACATGGATGGATTTTCCAGTTCAACAAGGGAAGGAAGTTTTCCGAATATTCCAATGTTGATGGCAAGAATGAATAAAATGAATGCACCCCAGGCTATAAAAAATATTTTCCAGAATAAATTGATGGTCTTTGGCATGCTGTATTATTAAATGAGGGCATTGCTTATATGAAAAAGCCATGCCGCTTTATGGTAAAGCTAAAAAATTATGTGTTTATGAAGGAAAAGGATTTCTTAAAATTTTCCGGGGATGCTTTCTTTCAGGAATTTGAGATAGGCGTCCATTTTCTTTTGCTCCATCAATACTTCCAGATTTTTTTCTGTAAGCAGTATAAAACTGTATTTATCGGCGGGCAACCAGGAAAATATCTCTGTAGATGCTACAGAACGGGTTTTTTCCAAATAGCCTAAAGCGGCAACAGCATCGCTGAAAGACTTTATTTGTACCAGTTTGATATTATCATTTAACGGAACTGTTACAACTTCCAGCGGCTGGTTATAGTATTTCTCTTTATTGTACCGGGAAAGTGCGATCCTTGCCTCATTAATATACACTACATCCACTTTGTCCAATACCAATACAACCATGTGTTGTTCTTTAGGATCAAAGAAATAGCCTTTGGCTTTCTTTTCGGCAAGTACAGGTGCCTTTAATGCAGCGGTATCTGTTTTGGGTTTGATGGGTTCTATAGGTTTGACCTCTGTGACCACCGGCTTTTCGCGTGGGGCAACTTTCTCTTTTTCACGCACCGGCGCTGTTTCTGCAATCACCACAAAACTGTCTTCCGGATACCGGGTAACGTTAAGCGTATCCAGATGAGCCTCAATTTCTTTTCTGCGGCTCAAAACATCCATCAGGGTACCAACTTTTGGCCCCAGTGGTGATTGAGGATAGAGTACCAGGATATTATTTAATGTTGACAGTGCCAGGCTGTCCTGTTTTTGTTTTATGTAATAAATGGATTCAATATAGAGCAGCTGCGGGCTCCAGAAGTTTTCGCCATAGGTGCTGTCTGCTTTTCTTTTTTGCCTGAGCGCTTCATCAAATTTTCCTTCTATAAATAATGTGTATATGCCTTCGTATTTTTTAGTTGCTTCTATGCTGAATGACTCTTTTTCTTCAGAGACCAAAGTTGGATTATTCAGGTAACGCAGGTATTTGCTTTGACTGAAATTGCGTGACAGGTAACCTTTATAAAAATTCACTTTAGCTGTATTGCCTGCTTTCTGGTAGCAATAGCAAAGTCCGAAAAGCGCCTCCTCCTGGTATTTTGTTGTTGGAAAGCGATTAAGTAATTGTTCAAAATACCGGATTGTTTCATCGCAATCTCCCAGTTTATCCTGGAATATTTTAGACATCAGATATAGTGATTGCTGGATGGTGTCGTTTGAGAGCTCCCTGAGTTCTGCAGTCATTGGAAGGTTAGCTTTTAACCCTTCCATACTGATATCTGCAGGTTGTGCTTTACTGTTTGTTAAAGGTAAGGCGGGCCCCGCTTCCGGGTTACGTGATTCCTTGTTGCTTATTGCTGTAAGTTGATTATTAACGGCGGACATCCTTCGCCAATTGTCAAGATTGGGCCTTTTGCCCCAGGTTGCCTGGAATTGTTTAAAACCCTGTGCCTTAAGAGAAGTATTATAAAAGTACCATTCCCCTTTGCTGTCATTGACTGCAAAAAGATCCACAGCTGCATTATCCTGGTTGTTGGCCCTTGCCCCGGAAGCACTGCCGGTTGAAGCGGCCTCTTCTTCTTTCAATCCTTTTTCTTTCCGTAGTTTTTTAACCAAGCCTTTCAGGTAACTGTTTCTTTGTTCTTCGGGCATGTCGGCAATTTTTTGCAGGCTGTCTTCCACCCGGATATTTTCCATATGGGCCAGCAATTCACCCAGGACAGATCTGCGGGTAGTTATCAATTCAAGTTGGACCTGGTCCTCTTCATTTACAGAAACGCTGTCGTAACTGGTATATGCCAGGGGGTAGATCTTTTGATTAAATGCCAGGTCACCTAATTCCAGGAAAGCCTGGTTTTTCAGGTCGGGATCTGACGTATTGGTCTCCAGGCTTTTTTTGTACAGGGACACCGCTTCTGCAGGCTGATTCCGGCTGATTTCAAGTTGGGCGGCCGCATAGTAAATGATGTGCCGGTATTCTTCGTATTTGGCTTTTTTGGCCATGCCTAATAAAGCGTCCAGGTTCATACGGATGCGCTTTTCTTCGTCATCTCCCGCTACCAGCCGGATCTGGCTGATACGTGCGTAGGCTTCCATCACCGGATCGGTAGTGTGATTTATGCAGCGGTCAAACATCCGGTCGGCATCTGCTTTTTTTCCGGCCCGCTCATACAATTGTGCAGAGAGGTATTCCCAGCGTGATTTTTCGAGCAAATTACCAGCTGCCGGCAATGCGTTTTCGAGGTGTACGGCAGCGCTGTCAAATTGCTTTGCCTGGTAAAACCATAAAGCAAACATTTCGTCCAGATCAGCTTCCAGCCTTTTGGGCATGGCTGGATCGCGGCGCAGCGTTGCCATAAGACCCCAGGCTTCATTTTGCCTTTCCTGGGCAATAAGGGTGCGTACCAGCCAAATTATGGCATCGTTACGGGCAGGGGTATGCGATACGGCCCTGCTTATAATATTCTCTTTCTCTTTTGTAGATATCGTATATACATTTCCGTCAGTATTTTGGTTTGAGCCGATGTATTTATCGTAACCGATCTCGTCTTTTGAACGTGGCTGGAACGCGTAGTTGATATACTGAAAGGTGATGGCTGCCGAGTCAAAATTTTTCTGGTAAAAATAGGCCTTCCCCATCAGCAGGTACAGGTCGTCTATCCAGTCATTCCTTAAGTCGTGCAGGAGGATACCGTTATTGCATTTGTGTATTACTGAATCCAGTTCATTTTTCTGACCCAGGGTATTGTCGAGCGAATAATTATAGAAAGGGAGCAGTTTGCTGAAATCATCTTTAAATGATTGTTTGGCGCCGATCACAACTTCATTGAGTTCATTACCTGCATTGAACTGGAAATTATACCGGGTATTGATGTTTTGACTGAATTTTTTCACCACATTCATCTTCGTGGTGGTGCTTTTTTCCGATGCCAGGGTCCTGTTTTCGAATTTTTTAGGTTTCGGGAGGTCTATAGCGGTTCCCGGCTGCCCAAGAAGGTCATTCCACGGCATTACAGCCAATAAAAACAGGTATATTGCAAGGCGTATATGCTGGATCAACAGTAAATGACTTTTCTGAACAATTAAAACTGATTTTCGGCAAAATTATTTTAAAATTACGCATAAATATTCGCTGTAACTTTATGAATGCCAACTGAAAATGAAACTTTAACAGCTTCTATACGATATAGAAAAATTTGTGCCAGTTATGGCTGAAAGCTGCTTACTTTTCAACAAACCGGCAAAATATTAAAAAACGGCAAGAAAATTGAAATATAAATCACTTAAGTGATGGCTAAGATAACAGATGAATTGTCTACGCTGAAGCGTCTGCGGAACAGGTACAGGCTGGTAGTGATGAATGATGATACTTATGAAGAAGTTGTGACGTTTAAGTTGAACCGGCTTAGTGTGTATATTGCCTTGTGTACCATTTTTGTGGTGCTTGTGGGATTAACGGTAGCCTTGATCGTTTTCACCCCGTTAAAGTATTACATACCCGGCTATGGAAGCCAGGCGGAACGAAGGGAGATGGCAAACCTGAAGATAAGGGCTGATTCCCTGGAAGCAAACCTGCGTAATAAACAGGTTTATTGGGATAATATCAGGAATGTACTGGCAGGGAAACTGCCTGAGAAAATGGATACAGTGACCTTGAATTTGCCGGATGTGGAGAAAACCGAAGATTAAGTCCAATATTCGAAACCATAAAAAAGAAAACCATGTTCAATTCAAAATCCAAATCTGACGCACCTGCCGGAACATCCGGAGGCAACACCCTTATAGGAGCCGGTACTACCATCAAGGGCGACCTGGTGAGTAATGGTGATGTAAGAATCGATGGTACCCTTATCGGCAATATCACAGGTTCTGCAAAAGTGCTTATTGGCCAGGATGGTGTGGTACAAGGTGATATTGAAGGCCTACAGGCTGATATACAAGGCAGTGTAACCGGCAAACTGGCGATAAAGGAATTATTGAACCTGCGCGGAGAAGCAAAGATCAGGGGAAATATTCATGCCGGTAAACTGCAGATCGAACCCACGGTTACATTTAACGGACAATGTCATATGGGTAAAGAAGCCAGCGTGGTGGAAATGGCTGCCGATGAAATAACACATGCCATCGCAAAATAAAACAGAAAACAAAAATTCAAAACCTCAACGCAACCTCCTGTTATATTACTCGGGAATGGCGTTTCAGTTCCTGGCAGTGATCGGGCTGATGGTCTTTATTGGCCTGAAGGCTGATCATTATCTGGGCTTTTCGTTTCCCATATTCATTTGGTTATTACCTTTGCTGGTTATTGCAGGTCTTATCATTAAGGCCGTCCGCGATACATCAAATAAATAAACATGGCAGTTCGAAAATCCCTTATTCCCCTGTTTTTTCTGTTTGTGGTGGTCAACACAATCGGCATAGTATTCCGAGCACGGCTAACCGAAAAAGGTTTTGATGCAAATGTATTGCTGATCGGTAATTTCTTTCTGTGTGCCATGACCTCTATCTCTTTCTATGTATTGCATAAAGGCATGAAGTCCACAACCACGGCGGGTTTTCTTCGTTCGGTCTATGGTTCTTTCATGATGAAATTCCTGCTCGTCATAGTGGTTGTTTTTGGCTATGCTTTCTTCTATTCAGACAATATCAACAAGCCTTCTTTGTTTACCTGCATGTTCCTTTACCTGGTTTATACATTCATAGAGACGAGGGCCCTGCTGAAGCTGTCAAAGAATACGAACCATGCCTAAGCAGGAGTCTCCTCTGCAGGCGCTTGCGGAATTCCTCCCGCCAGGATCTTTCCCTATGGTGGAGCATTATCTTCATCTGTATAAAGTTCACCTGACAATCACACGGTCAAGGTCAACCGTTCTGGGCGACTACCGTCATGCCATACACGGAAAAAATCACCGTATTTCGGTAAATGGCAACCTCAACCAGTACTCCTTTTTGATCACGCTCCTGCACGAACTGGCACACCTGCTTACATTTCAGTTTCATGGTAACCGCGTTGCTTCCCATGGTCGTGAATGGAAAAATCAGTTTGGTGAATTATTGAAGACCTTCATCCAGGCTGAAATTTTTCCTGCAGTTATAAAAGATTCTTTAGTAAAATCATTGCATAATCCCGCCGCCAGTTCCTGTGCGGATGATGATCTCATGCGTGTATTGCGTCATTTTGATGAAAAAAAGCAAGGACTGGTTTTTGTTGAAGAATTACATAAAGGTGATATGTTTCGAATCAAAGGCGGCCGGGTATTCAGGAAAGAAGAGGTTTTGCGAAAGCGTATCAAATGTACCGAAATCCAAACCGGCAAAGCATACCTGTTCAGCCCCGTTTATGAAGTGCAGAAGATCGGGTAAAAAATGATTTTAATCTGCCTAATATCATAGCTTTATCTATAAAATTATTTGATGAAACAAATTTTACAAAAAGCAGGACTTTGTCTGTTGATTTTTATTGTTTTATCTGGAGAAGTTCTTGCCCAAACGCAGAAGGGTGATTGGCTTGTTGGTGGCTTGCTGCAACTAAATACTGCCAAGAACAGCACATCCTTTGAGTTCAGCCCCAATGCGGGTTATTTCGTTTTGGATAATTTTGCCGTAGGCGCCAAGTTGGTTACAGCCTACGAACAATTGGGCGATTTAAATATCACCTCATTTGGTTTTGGCCCTTTTGCCCGCTACTATTTTAGCGAAAAGAAGATCAAACCATTTTTTGCGGCGGATTTTGATGTTCAGAACCAGAAATTCAAGACAGACCTTGGCTCAGTAACTGAAAATGCCTTCAATTATTTCCTGGGCGGAGGTGTAGCTTTTTTCATCAATGATAATGTTGCCGTAGAAGGATTGCTGGGATACCGGCATACAAAAGTGAAAGAAGAAGAAGGAAACGGCGGATTGAATTTTCGGGTAGGCTTCCAGGTGTACATCAACCGGCACCAGGTGCAAAGCGTGAAATCTTCATTATCCAAATAGTCTTTAAATCTGACACATTTGTGCCTGGATCAGTTTTTTGTGGTTTCAGTCAGATCATGTATCATCCATACATTACATCCAAAATGGCCAGTGTTCCCCATCGGGCCATCCAGGTAAGAGAAACCGAATTTCTCATATACTTTCACGGCTTGTTTCAGTTCGGGCAGGGTTTCCAGATAAACCTGCTGATAGCCCATTTCTCTTGCTTTTTTGAGGCATAGCCCGATTAGTTTTCGGCCTAAGCTGATGTTCCTTGCCTCCGGGTGAAGGTACATTTTAACCAGTTCACAAGTGCCCAAAGGGAGTCCTTCTGACGGGAAAATCCCTCCGCCGCCCACTATCTTGCCACCTTGTTCTGCCACAAAGTACCTGGAGCCTGGTTGCCTGAAAAGTGTGAAAAGATCGTCGGTTGTCGGGTCAAAAAAAACAGTTCCCGGTTTGTTTGCCCCAAATTCAGCCAGGCTGTTTCGGATGATGACGGCCAATGCCGCATTGTCTTTTTCTTGGAGTTCCCGGATGATGATTTCCCCTTTAGTATTGGTATGCATAAAGAGTCTAAAAATATAAAATAATTTTATTAGATAATGGATAATAGTATAATAGGATATTTAATTTGGATACTGTTGACTGTACACTGTCGCCGGTGCCAGATCGATCCCGTCTTCTTCGCGTTTTATACTTTGCTTCTCCAGTTGTTCCAACGGATCTGCCAGTATACTTTTTCTGTCGTATAACCTGCCTGATTTGACAAGAATACTTTTTTGAAAATAAAAATGCCGCCCTGTATGGAGCGGCATTTTCAAGTATGTTACAGGCTCTTACTTAGCCGTATAAATAAATGTTATTTTGACGGGTATCCCTATGGAGTTGTCGGTAATGGACGCTTTGAAAGAAGATGCGGTAAGTTCCTCAATATTGAGTGTCAGCGGATCTTCATCACTGGGGTCGATGGTGATTTTGGTGGAATTTTCCAGTAATGACCATGTTCCTGATGACAAAGGTTCGGGCCCGGCCGGATCGCATTTTATGGTGTTTTCCGTGATGGTGAATTTGCCATCTGAAGTAAAATTGTACAGATTATCCTGGTCGCAGGCATCAAATTCATCATCATAGACACTTTCGGTTACACCATTTAAGGTGGCCAGCAAGTCTGACAGGATCCAGCTTTTGCTGATCAGATCCTGCGCAGATGGTTGGGCATCCTCTTTTTTACACGCCGCACCAGGCAGTAAAATGGCGAGTAAAGCAATAATAAACAGGGACTTATGCAATGATTTTATATTCATTGAAGTGGTTTTATCTGATCAGGCAAGTTTATTGGCCGGTTAACCTTTCTTCTAGCTTAAAAATGCCATGAAAGTGTATAACAAGGAAATAGCTATCAGGATTATCAACAAAAAAGGGCGATCTGCATTTTTCATTTTAGGTGGATGCGGGTTATTGGATACTTTAACAAACGAATCGGTCTTTTGAAAATTGTTTGTGGCGGGTGTGTTTTCCGTTTGGATCATCATAAGATTTTGCTTTGTCAGGACCTATGGTTAAGAATATTAATATGGTTTGAGCGTTATAAGGGTATCCAATAAATCCAATTCTATGAAAAGATTTGTGTTCATTTTAACCCTGCTTATATATGGGCTTTCTTCCCTGGCTCAGCGCGTTGATCTTGACAGGTTTAGTTTTACAGCAAACTTTCGCAACCTCCCGCGTGAACCGCTGGATACCTCATACAAAACTTATACCGTTTTTTTAGAAACGGGTCCGATGATGCGATTATTGAATCAGCAGGATGAGTTAACAAACCGTGTTTACATCTCCGGCTGGAGGTTAATTCCATTTGATGCACACCTTCGAATATCGCTTTTTATGGAAGATGTGATGATCGAAGGATCTGAGATAAAGACCAATGTACAAGTGCTGAAAGATAAAGCAGGCAAGGAGGTCGGTAAAAAAACCACTTACCAGTCGCAGGTTTTTTACACCTACGCGGCCCGTGTGAAAATAACCGATTATAAGAATACATTGATCCGCCAGGAAAATCTTGCCACACGTCAAAATAAATTAAAACATTTGAGCCCGGTCATGAATTCCGAAGGAGAAGCCAGGGCATACACGAAGTATGGATTCCTCGATATCCTGAGTAAATTGAACCAGCAGGCCTTCAGCCAGGTTGTTACAAACCTCAGTGAAAACCTTACTTACCGTTATGGGTATCCGGAAAGGACCGTAAGCGACTTCATGTGGGTACTTAATTCCCGTAAACACCCAGAGTACGAAGGTTTCCAGCGTGCCTGGATGAATGTCAGGCAGTCGATGATGGAAATGAGCGCCAGTGAACCCCTGGATGATGTCCGCGAGAAACTCCAGCCCGCCATTGCTTATTTTAATAAAATGAAGAAGCGTTATAGATCAAGTGATAAAGCCGACAAAAAAATCCGCTATGCCTGTCATTTTAATTTATCGAAGATCTATTATTACCTCGATGAACCGGAACTGGCTATGCAGGAAGCAGGGGAACTGGTGATCAATGGATTTGATGCGAAGGACGGGAAGCAGCTGGAGTTGATGGCTTCGGACCTGAAGCTGGTCATAAAGCAGAGCAAGATAAAAACCAGGCATTTCCCGGTTGATGTGGAATCTTATAAGGGGCCGGATGTTGTAAGCAGAGAGTAGAGGCAAATCGAAAATCGAAAATGGAAAATGGAAAGTGAAAGACAAAATACATACCCCGAGCCTTTGTTGGTGTTGCGCTACAATTTCTTGGATATTATATGCTGAAACATGGCGCACACCAACAAACAGGAAATAGAACCCGGAATGTTGTTGGTGTGCGCACAAAAATGCCTAGTTACAGCATGGGTACTGCGCAACACCAACAACGTCTGGGGCAGAGACTAAGGGAAAATAGAAAATCGAAAGTGGAAAACCGAAAGTGAAAGGCAAGAATACAGTTGGTTCCAGGTCTTGTTTTTATTGATAGGAATAGTTTATTTCCGTGATGTCCAGTTTTAGCCAGGTAAAGTCGCCTGACTTTAGTCCCCAGGTTACTGTTGACCTTACGGGGATGCGTATCCCATTCATTTCCTCGTGAAGTTCGCAGTTGATCACCCATTTTTCCAGTGTGAAATCACCTTTTTGTTCGTAATACCGGAGTGCTTCAAACTTTTTGATGTCGCCGGTATTGCTGAATGTAAACACACCTGATGCCGATGTGCCGCCATATTGCATGGTTGCTTTGGCTGAGGAATCATCAATATTTTCCCATTGTATATAAGGTTCGAGCGCAGCGGAAGGGAACCAGCAGGTTTCTGCGAGGTAACGCAGCAGTGTACCCTGATCGGTTTCTTTTCCCTGTGCATCAGCAATGGTTATAACTGCCATTGGCTTAATAAGCATGCGGCCTTTTCCGTTTTCGAATACATCCCTTGCATGTATCGATATCCCCGGCATCATATCAATACGGGCTTCCCATACAAAAGCAGGGGCAGGTACCGTAAAGAGTTGATCAGCAAAAAATGGCATCCACTTACCTCCGGGTTTGGTGAGCATTTCTCCTTTTTGCTTAAGTTCCACCCGGGTTATTTTTTGCTTTCCCATGACACCCGATTTACGCAACCATTGTTGAACCACAGGAGGTAAAGTTTCTATATCTGATGCGGTAATGACCGAACTTCCGGTTACAGGTAAGGCTTTAAGTAATTGTTCCTTTTGTTTAACACTTTCGCGATTGAACCGGGCTGCAAACAGGGAAATGATGAGGGGAAATAAAATGATCACATTGGCTATGGTACCAAATTTAGCATCCTTCCAGTAAAGTATGATCAGTATCTGTGAAATAGCAACGGCTGCAAGTCCGGCGATCCACCAATATTTATTGTGCCATATATAGCTTATCGCTGTGAGTAAAAATAAAATGGTGGCCACTAACCATAGTATGCCTAAAAGCCTGGTGCCTGATGCAGAAATCAAAATGATCGATTTGCTTGTGAGAGCAGGTATTTTGGCGAGATCAAATGCTTTCACAAATCCAGGCAGATGAATAAGGCCATGAAAAATGATTATTATAGTCAGCAACACTTTCATATTGATGCAAGGTAAGTACATGCCTATGGCACAAACTATGACCGGGATCATGCAGAAAGCATACATACATTAAGCAAGCAAATCAGGGCCACAGAGAGCCGCAGAGAAAAAATGGAGGACCGCAGAGAGGAAGGGCATGTGTTTCTCTGTTTTACTCAATTCTCACTCTGTGGCTCTCTGCGGCCATGTTGTTCGTAGGGAACATAACCCAATTGTGGTTCCGTAGAAATATCCTAAAAGGAAAACAGGCAGCCATAACTAATGATCGATTTATCCAAAAAGTAATGCTGATCTGCATAGATGGGAGAAATGATATATCATGGAGAGAAATGAATTAAATAGTAACGTGTTGTGCTATTAAACGAATATTTTCAATTTCGTTGAATATACATAAGATCCTTCACCCTGGCATCTCGAATAAGGAACTCTTTTAGAGAATCCCCGGGTTCAGGATGACAAGGGAGCGTTCGACAAATAGTTCCTTTGTCCAATGACTGATTTTCCCTAAACCTGTCATCCTATGTTTGTCATCCCGATGAAGGAGGGATCTTCAGGTATCACCTGGAAGATGCCTCGTTCCTCGGCATGACAGGTAGATATTTGTCATCCTGAACCCGGGTGCCGGGCGAATTTCATTCACTTCGGGTGAAAGGGTGAAGGATCTAATTTCGTGAACTTCAAAATGTTTTCCAAGGATATACTTTTAGAGCCATTGATTAACTAAATTTTACTGATTCATCCAATAGCACAACACGTTAAATAGTAATCAATTTTTTTTACACATGAACCTCAAATAGCATTACTTATTTATCAGGTTTAAAGTCATGAAAGTGTAGCTTTAAAAAAAGCATCCAATTTAGCGGGATCGAGCGCTTTATGGGTGCGCACCCCGCTACAAAGATCAAGGCCAAAGGGCTGCACTTTATCAAGTGCTTCTTTCACATTGCCAGCGTGAAGACCACCGGCAAGGAAAACAGGAACTTTTGACTGTTCAACAATTTTTCTGCTGAGTGTCCAGTCATGGATTTTACCGGTACCCCCCAAAACTTTTATATCCAGGTTGGGGTTCCCGCTGTCCAGCAGGAGGGCGTCAACAAATTCAGACAATTCCAGGGCTTCTTCCACGGAGGCCTCCGTACGTACATGGATAACCTGTACGATTTTCACTGAAGGGATTTCTTTTTTTATCTGTAAGTATGTACCTTCTTTAAGTTCATCAACCAGTTGGATGGTGTTGGTATGTGTTTTTAAATGATGTTTAATGATATCTTCAGCTGCAGTTTCGCTGGTAAGTAAAAAGGTTCCTACGGGCGGAGGTACCAGGCGGGCGATGTCATATATCAGTTCATCGGTAATGATGCCGGGGCCACTTGGCATCTGGCCAACGAGTCCGAGTGCAGAGGCGCCATATTCAATGGCCATCATGGCTTCTTCGATGGAACTGATGCAGCAAATTTTGATCCTGGGTTTCATACTTTGACGATTTTCCATGTCAAATTACGATAATTATTTACGGATAAATTGAACATTCTGGCAGCAGATCATTTTTAAAACAGGTATTCAAATCAATCTGTTCCGCGGGTCCAAACCTTACCCGGTTTCCCGGTGCCTTGATTTAATTGTTTAAGTTTGCAGGAATGAACGACTTATTTTCCCGGGAAGAACGCATCATTGTCACTTGTAATAACCGTTTGTCGCCTTACCTCCAGCAAGAGCTTAAGGACCTTGGTTATCCCATTGTGCGGGCCTTCCAGACGGGTGTTGAATTGAAAGGGACGGTGCTGGATTGTATCCCTTTAAACCTGCAGTTGCGATCTGCCAGCCAGGTATTATATTCTTTGCAGGCTTTTACGGCCGATCATCCTGATGATGTATATAATGCAGTAAAGGAAATTGCCTGGGAGGATATTCTTAAACATGACGGATATATTTCCGTAACCAGTAATGTGCAGCATCCCAGTGTCAATAATTCCTTGTTCACCAACCTGCGGGTCAAGGATGCCATTGTAGACAGGATGCGGGATAAAACCGGCATACGGCCTGCAACCGGATCTTCATCGCAGGCATTGGTGATCCATCTTTTCTGGAAAGAGGAAAATGCGGAGATATTCATAGATACGGCCGGAGAAAGTATTGCCAAACATGGATACCGGAAAATTCCGGGCCAGGCGCCGATGCTCGAAGCGCTGGCTTTTTCAACGGTAATGGCTACCCGATGGGATAAGCATTCTCCCTTTGTCAATCCCATGTGCGGATCGGGAACGATCGCCATTGAAGCAGCCCTGATCGCTACCAACCGGTATCCGGGATTGTACAGGTCCAATTACAGTTTCATGTACCTGGCCGGGTATGCAGAAAAAATGTATACAGATTGCCTTGCGGAGGTGAAAAATAAAATCAGGGATGTCCCCGGGCTGCAGATCATTGCCAGTGATATGAGTGGCCGGGCCATTGAAAATGCTGCGCTGAATGCAGAAGCCGCCGGGGTGCGCGACCTTATCCGGTTTGAGATCTGCGATTTTGCAGCCACACCTTTGCCGGAAACCGAAACAGGCATCATCTTTTTTAACCCGGAATACGGAGAAAGGCTGGGGGAGGTGGAAGAGCTCGCGGAAACGTATAGCCGAATGGGTGATTTCCTCAAGCAGAAATGCAAGGGCTACACTGGGTATATCTTCACGGGTAACCTCGACCTGGCGAAAAAAATCAGGCTCAACCCCAAACGGCGGATCGAGTTTTACAATGCCAAGATCGATTGCCGCCTGCTTGAGTATGAGTTGTATGCGGGTACGAGGAGAACGGATAAGGGAGTCGGGAGTCAATAGGCGGGAGTCGTGAGTCGGGAGTCAACAGCCAATAGGCGGGAGTCGGGAGTGAGGAGTCGGGAGTCGGGAGTCGTGAGGCAACAGCCAATAGGCGGGAGTCTGGAGTCAGGAGTCGGGAGTCAACAGCCATTATCCAGTATCCATTTACCATTCTCAATGCTACATAAAATCATTCTAAACTAATTCACGTGGAGCAGTCAGTAAGCCTGAATAAATTCATCAGCGATACGGGTTATTGTTCGCGCAGGGAAGCCGACAGGCTGATAGAGGCTGGAAGGGTGACGATCAATAACCGGGTGGCGCGTACGGGTAACCGGTATGAACCCGGGGATGAGGTGGTGGTGGATGGCAGCATCGTTAAGCCTGCGAGGAAGGAAAAAAGGGTGATCCTGGCTTTTAATAAGCCTGTTGGCATCACAACAACAACGGAAGAAGACATAAAGGACAATATCATCAGTTTTATAGGTTATCCTAAAAGGATATTTCCGATCGGCAGGCTGGATAAGGATTCCGAGGGTTTGATCTTCCTGACCAATGACGGCGATATCGTTAATAAAATACTCCGGGCCGGCAACCAGCATGAGAAGGAATACAATGTGCGGGTGCATAAACCCATTGAAGGCGCTTTTTTGAAAATGATGTCAGAAGGTGTACCTATCATGGATACCCGAACTATGCCCTGCCGGGTAAAGCAGACAGGCAAGCAAAGTTTTACCATCATACTTACGCAGGGTTTAAACCGGCAGATCAGGCGCATGTGCGAATATCTGGGATATAATGTCACCAGTCTGCAACGTACCCGCATCATGCATATCCGGCTGGATAAACTTGCACCTGGAAAATGGAGATACCTGAGTGAAGCGGAAATGGAAGCACTGCAGGAATCAGTAGCCGAATCCTCTGCCGCGCCGGAGAAAGTAAAACTGCCGAAAGGTAAAGCCAGGGCTGGAAAGCCGGCCTTTGAAAGAAAAGCCTTTGACAGTAAACCGGAAAAGAGAGAGGTTAAGAAACCCTATGATCGCAAGACCGACAAAAAAGTAGAAAAGAAAACCTTCGAACCTGATACGTTTAGAAAGAAAGAGGAAAAGCCATTTGATCGAAAGTCAGACCGGAAAGAAGATAAGAAACCCTTTGAGTGGAAAAAAGATAAGAAAGGGGGAAAAAAGACCGTTGAATCTAAGACTGCTAAGAAAGGGGACAAAAAACCCTTTGACCGGAATGCCGACAGGAAGCCCCCTCGCGATCAAAAGGGGAAAGCGACTGGCCGTGGGCGTAAGGCAGACAAACCTGCAGATAAGAGTTTTAAAGCATTCCGCGACAGGGGAAAGAAAAGATGATCATTCCTTGTCGGCAGGATAGACGATGCCGGCTTTAGCCCGCACAGCATCCAGTGTTTCCATTAATAAAAGACTGTCTGCATGAGACATAACCGGGCTTTCGGTTAGGCCTTTCCGCAAGCATTCCTGTACATGCCTGATCTCGTACTGGTAGCCCCAGCCGGGTTCCTTATCAAATGGAATGATGTTGCGGGTATCCACTCTGCCGGGATAGAATTCAATTTGTGTGGAGGGTTCATAGAAACGGGATGTAAGCCTTATTCGTCCATTTGTTCCATTGATATCTGCTTCTGTGGCCAGATTGGAAGAGAAAGTGGAAAACAGTTGGGCGATGGCCCCGTTGTCATATCGGAATGTGATGGCACATTGCTCATCTACCCCTGTGGAGGCTTTGGTCATACAGGCATCAATATGGTCGGGCTTTCCAAGCACTGATATTGCTATGAAGACATTATAGATACCGATGTCCAGCAATGTACCCCCACCCAGGGCCGGATTAAAGATCCTGTCGGGTATGGGGGGTGTCGGTGCGAAACCAAAATTGACGAGTACACTTTTTAGTTCACCCAGTTCGCCATTACGGATCATCTCCAATACCTTATTGTAATGCGGCATGAATTTGGTCCATAGGGCTTCCATCAGGAAGACCTTATTTTTTTTAGCCAGTCTGATCATTTCGGATGCCTGACGTGTATTGATGGCGAATGCTTTTTCGCAAAGCACCGGTTTGTGGTGTTGCAGGCAAAGGAGGGTATTTTCGTGGTGCAGGGCATGGGGTGTTGCTACGTAGATGACATCAACCTCTGGGTTCATAGCAAGATCCTCATAGCTGTTGTGATGGAATTTGGCCGGGTATTGCCGGCAAAATTCATCAGCTGTTTCCTGCCTGCGGGAAGCGACAGCAATGAGTTCTGCATCAGCCACCAGTTTTAAGTCTGAGGCAAATTTACCGGCGATCCGGCCACTGCCCAGGATGCCCCATTTTGTTTTTTCCATGAAGCTAAGTTAAGCAGGATTTGAGGATTGGGAGGATTGAGGGGATGGATTGGGCTGGATTTTAAATACAAATAGAGGTATAATACATTTATGGGTTTTCAAAACCCATACAGGATTCCAAAACCCCCATAGGTTTCCAAAACCAGTTTATAGGCTTTTATAAAAACCAAACGGTAGTACCGAGCATTACTCAATACTACCGTAGATGATTTTTTACCTGTAAAATTATTTTATTACGCAGTTATCCATTGTGATCTCTTCCATGAGGTCATTATAGGTTGTTAATCTGCCTTGAACTTTCACATTATCACCGGATTTCAGGCTGCTTATTTTAACAGTTTGTGTGGAATCGAAACTGCAAATGATATTCCCAAGGGAAACACGATTGCCTTCCACCTGAGTAACCGGACCTTCAACCAGGAGGGCCTGGTCTACATATTTAGTTATAGCACTTGTATCTGATTTGAATGCATCGGATAGCACCTGGCTGGTAAGTTCGTATTTAGGTTTTTCAGCGCTCACATCCCGATGGGGTTTGTAAAAAACATACCAAATCGCCCAGGCGCCAACAACTGCACCAATTAAAACACCTGCCAGCAGCAGGTTACGGAGGTTTTTACTGATTTTCATTATTCAAGTTTGTTTGAGTTTATCTAATTATTAAGTGCCAAAATTTATTACAATTAAGTGCAAAAAATATGAACATAATCATGTTTACTGCAAATAATTGTCACAGGATTGTAATTGACTCGTATCTAATATTGTGTCTTCTAATAAAGTGATCTTAGTCACATTTCATTTGCAAGAAGAACAGTTTTAAAATCATTCATTATGGCCAGTCTTAGATTAAAGCAAACAATGATCTCCATATTGGGGATCCTATTTGTGTCTGCTATTTTGGTACAATGTACAAAAGACAACGTAAATGCGAGCCTGATTGACCGTGACCTGCCATCTCAACCGGACTCATCTGTCTTTGCTTCTTTTTATGACACCGTACTCATTGACAAGCGTGACATAACACCAGATGTAAATGATGTTATCACTACCAACGGGGTGCAATCAATTGTTAAAAACTATTGTGCATCGCCGGCCTGTCATGGTGGTAATATTTCTCCACGCTTAACTACTTATGCTGAAATCAAATCACTTGTAGTACCCGGTAGTCCCGAAGCCAGTAAACTGTTGGCACTTATTACAACTACCGATGTTTCAAAAGCCATGCCTCCGGTCAATTATGGATCTGATCTTTCTGTAACTGAAAAGACCAAAATCTATAATTGGATCAGAAACGGAGCCAAAGAAAGGCCCGATCTGGTTGATTTCCGTCCCGCAGCCATTGCCATGATGGTGTCAGGATGTGGATCTGCCAACTGCCATAACCAGGCTACTGTTGGCGGCGCATGGGCAAGAAAACCAATCATTGACATCGCACCTACTGATACCGTGAACTTTACTTTTACAGAACCAGGTGGAGCTTTCAGGAATTACGCGCAACTGAAAGAGCCAAAACTTTCTGAAGTTTGGAATGCTTATAAAGACAGTGTCAAGAAGTATTATGCTGATACGTTAGCTAACGCCAGTTACAGGATTTATAAAACATTCACTTCTCCTGTTAGTTCATCCAGTACACGTGGCCCATTGAATTCTTATGATGATATCCTGATGGATATCTGGTATCCAAAAGGTGTAAGAAGTACCGGAACTGTTCAGTATACTGATCCTGTAACATTGAAAAGATATTATTCGAAATCAGATCATCTGAATAATGCGAGTTCACTGATATACCAGATTGATTCCTCCATGTTTGCTGCAAATCCACGTACTAAAGTGTATTCAACAAATAAGGGTGGAGGTATGGCATATGATGACGGAGGATTGACAAGAAGTGATATCGCCCTGATCAAAGCATGGTATTTTGCAGATCCTAATGTTCCGGATGTGTGGAAATATGGTACCGATGGAAGCGGCATTTTCAAATACAAAAAGTCAGGAACTGTAATTAGAAAATAGTTTTTAAAGATAATTCTCAATCATTTTATATGAAGAAAGCATCGATATTTACGCTGATCCTGGTGGCCCTAATCTGGCTCTCCTCCTGTTATAAAAATTATTACGATATTACTCCTGAAACTCTGGAAGCTATTAATTCAGTATCATTCAGGGATGATGTTGTACCCATCGTAACCAGTGGCGCCTGTGGTTGTCATGCAGTTGACAATGGTAAACAGGTACTTTTTGTGAAGAACGATAGCATCCAGTATTCTGCCATCCTTTCAAGGTCCACTGTTTTTTATCAGATGGCCAAGGGTGGTGCGCACCCTGCAGAAGGAAGTATTTTCTTTACTCCTTCTCAAGCTGACCTTGTTATCAAATGGTATGATCAGGGTGCTAAGGATGATTATGTACCACCGCCCATTACCGGAGATATTTCTTATCAACAGCACATACAGCCAATATATAATTCTGACTGTAAGGGAAGTGCTTGTCATGGAGGCCAGGCAATTGCTATGGACTATACTTACATGAAAAATAATGAAGCCCCCATTTCGTCCATGATGAAGAGTGGCGGACAGACCCATCCTGGTGGCCCGCTGAGTGTATCACCATCTACATCTGCAACATTCCTGGCATGGTATGCTCAGGGTGCCAAACCATAATCTATCAAACACAAACCATTACCTGAAAATAAGTTATTATGAAAAAGTTTCTTTTAACCGCCATGCTGATCGCCGTAGCCTCGTTTGCCCTGAATGCGCAGACATTCAAAACCCGTGACGGGAACATTGCTTTCAACCCGAATAAAAACCAGAGTAATAAAGAATATGCAGCATTAAGTAAAGAAGCAACTGCAGTATTTAAAGTAGAAACGTCAGAAGTTGCCCTGCTGGTACCAATGAAATCATTCCATTTCAATAATGCTTTGCTGGAAGAACACTTCAATGAAAATTACCTGCATACCAATAAATATCCTAACGGTACATATAAGGGTAAGC
Organism: Chitinophagaceae bacterium; assembly: GCA_041752135.1. GTDB lineage: Bacteria > Bacteroidota > Bacteroidia > Chitinophagales > Chitinophagaceae > Pollutibacter. The sequence continues at coordinate 98,400 of JBGSHT010000085.1, forward strand.
TGATTGGCTTTGATAAATCCATGCTTGCAAAAGACGGAGAATATAAAATATCATCTGAAGGTAAAGTTGAATTACACGGTGTAACAAAGGAGTTTAAGGCACCTGTAACATTGACTGTTAAAAACAATACCGCAACATTCAGCTGTAACTTTACGATAAGGGCCGATGATTTTAATATTACGATACCTGATCTCGTAAAACCCAAACTCGCGGAAGCAACACCGCTTACTGCAAGTATTTCGTTTAAAATGAACTAGCCATTTATCATCATAACAATTCTGTCATGAAAAGAGTTATTTTATTTTCCTTCATAAGCCTGCTGATTACAGGAAGCATTTTTGCTCAGGATGATCTGCTTAGTGAACTCAAGAGCGAGGACTCCGCAAAGGTCAAACAGGATATTACAATTGCTACATTTAAATCAACCCGGATCATCAATATGAATAGTGTTGAAATGACCGGTTTAGGAAACCTTCAGTTCATGATCATTCACCACTTTGGGGCCATTTGGGACAATAAAGAAGGTGCAACTAATTTCGGACGTCTCCTTGGCCTCAATGCAGGTTCTGCAAATACTTATATGTCCTTCGACTACACGCCTGTGCGGTGGATGAACCTGGGTATAGGTTTTGCCGGATTTTCCACTCTGGAAGGAATAGCCAAGTTTAAGATATTGAGACAGCAGACTGGACAGCACAATTACCCGGTAAGTATTGCCTGGGTCTCCACTCTGAATTTTAATACATCCAAATCGCTGGAGACACCTAATGATTTATATTGGAACAGGTTTTCTTATCTGCACCAGTTATTGATCGCCAGGAAGTTCTCAGAAAAGTTTTCCCTGCAGTTTACCCCTTCCATGGTTCATCGTAATATAGTTGCTTATGGATATGATAATGCACACAATATTTATTCTCTCGGTATTGGCGGGCGTTATAAAATCAACGCAAAAACAGCTGTAACCTTTGAATATGCCAGGCAGTTGAATATGTACGAAGATGTAATTGATAAAACAGGTGAAATTGTATCTTATTCACCAGATCTTATCTCACTTGGATATGACTGGGATACCGGCGGACATATTTTCCAATTCTTCTTTACCAATAGCTCCTTTGCCAGCAATCTTCCGCAATTATCTACAAATCCGCAAAGGGATAATTTAGGCGAGTGGTCTCTTGGATTCAACCTGAACAGAAGTTACAGTGTCAAAAAAACAGTTAAAACCAAATGATATAAAGGGGAATTATAAATAATCTTTCCTTATAATCCTTCAGACAGAATTTATAACATACAATCCCGTATTTAAAGAACACCCCCTTATTGGGGGTTTCTTTTTACAACAATGGATGACATTAAAGCTTTTCTAAATCATCATGAATAATATAGAGGGATTACTGACTTAATAATTTACTATTAACATTTTTTAAGCTCCTGGTTCAGTGATTATGCATTATCCGGCGTATCCCAATATGACTTCCATGTATTTAAATGCTGATATCAGTCATTGTTAACTTATCCCGGACTGAGTAATTTGTTGAACAAATAAAATGTATGCATAAAGGATTAAAATGGTTTGCACGAATATCCGGATTGATGGTTTTGATCTTTTTTCTTTCTTTTTTTATAGGAGAAGGACTATCTGACATACTTAAAGGAACTGGCAATGAATTGGTTTTTTTTATTCCTTTCTGCATTCCGGTTGTTGCAGGCTATATCACTGCCTGGTTTAAGCCATATATCGGTGGGATAATATTGATACTCGGCGCACTGCTATTAGGTTCATTTTTTGTCTATTATGAAGATTTCAATATGGCAATGGTATTTGGGATACCACCTTTACTGATTGGTCTTTCTTTTGTTGCATCTGTGAATAGAGAATTGGTTTAAAGGTGAGTCGCCAGTCGCCAGAGGGCAGAGGGCAGAGGGCAGAGGGCAGAGGGCAGAGGGCAGAGG
>JBGSHT010000086.1:0-27635 GCA_041752135.1 Chitinophagaceae bacterium
CAGATTAACTGCACCAGATTTGTTTTCAACTTGAAAATGTGGGAGGGGTCTCCTCTGGATAAATATTAAGTAACCTAATATAATCAAGGCTACTGGGCGACAAAATAGCTAAAAATCTATTTTAGTCGGTCAGCAGTGATATTTTTTATACTTATGCACTCATCTTCCTGAAAAAGAAAACATTATCTAAACAAAAATTAATAAACCTGAAATGAGCGTTACTTATTGAGGCAAAAAGCTGAAACGTTTAACCTTTCCTGTAAGTTCAAAACAGCCGGATTCAGCAACATTGATGTTGAAACATGCACCAGTTTCTTCATAAAATGTGGACAGTCGAAACTCCAGGTTTATTAATGAATCAATCGAAAACGATCACACCAAACTTCTTGAATTCATGAAAATTCGTTTGTGTAGGTTGCCATGACCATTCGGCAGGCCCCTGGTCGTAATCAATGCGATAAAAATTAGCGCGCCAGCGGGTCCCCTTTCGCGGAGGTACGCCTGGCAATGGATGAAGCAGTTTAAATGGAATAAAAAATTCTGCTGTCCAGGAAACCACCCGGTCATCTTTTTTTTGAATAGAGGCCGCGTGCCTTGTCCTGCGATTACCTTCATAGTGCCATGGACGCCAACCATAAAATTTCCCATTAAAATTGGGTACCAGTATGGGTAATTCATAGTTGAGCGGGGAAAGCTCATATTCAAAATAGATCGAATTTTTTTCGTCTGTCCAGAAAAAAGCCTCTACCACATCTTCATTGTACAGATCAGCAAAATCTTCTGTCAGCGTAGCAGTTATTTTCCGATCCTCACAATGATACAGGCAATAGATCCCGGAATCTGAATACATGATTTTAAACCTTGTTTGGTAGTTTACAGGGGCGCCATCCCGCTTAGGCAACACCAGCCATTTTGCGTTTTCCCATGCAGTCGAATTCGCGTCTCCGGTAACAACAAAATCACTTGTTTTTTTAACATGCCATAATGTGCTGTCTGATGCATTAGCCGAAGATGTTCGCAGCACAAAGCATAACATCAGTATGGCAAAACATTTCACTGGCTTTTGCATGATCATTTTTTTTCAGATTTGAAGAGGAACTTCATTTACCCAGCATGGGAAACAACCGCCTTATCTCCTTCTCATCAGGCTGCGCACCATATTCGCAGATCTCAAAGGCTTCGGCCTGTTTCACCAATGCCGCTTTATCAGGACCATACCACTTTACCAGTGCGGTTCGTATATCAGGATGTACAGGTTCAGTAAATTTTGCCGTCAGCCACTTCAACCTTTCAGTTTTTCCGGCAGGCACTTCGTCCAGGTAATGGCCGATCCATGGAAGCCATTCGTATACCTGTGATACATGCGCATCAAAAGCAGACATTTTTTTATCATTGACGGAAGTGATATCTACAGCAATATCGGGACGAAAGGGATTTGGTTTCTGAAAACGATCCCTATAGTACAAAAAGACAGGGTTCTTTTTTAAGGCCGGTGTTTCTGGTGCGATATTGGGCACAGCTACCATATAGGCCGCATCCTGCACCAATACACCAGTGTACCGATGATCCGGATGATAATCATTGGGGCGCGGTGCAATAACCACATCAGCGTTCCACTCGCGTATTTTACGGATCACCTGTAACCTTACCTCAAGCGTTGGCATGAGCTGCCCATCGTGATTATCCAGCACATCGTATTGTACCCCTAACCTTCTCCCCGCTTCCTGTGCCTCTGCCAGTCGCCTTTTTGCCAGTTCTTTTCCCTTCAGTGTCTGGTGCCCCGCATCGCCATTGGTAACGGAAACAAATTTAACGGCATAGCCCATCTGGGCAAAAAGCGCCGCAGTACCGCCGCCATCAGAATCACAATCATCGGGATGGGCGCCAATCATTATGATACGCAGCTCGTTTTTTTGATCCTGTGCAGTAATATTGGGATGCAGGGCAATGAAATAAACTGTAAAAAATATCAGGCTTTTAAGTAATCGTTGCATAACTGGATAATTTGAGTGAAGTGGTAAAGCATTTTAAATGGCTTTGCTGAAGTTACAAAGCACGGATGAATTTCTGGCAAATCCCCTTTCGAATGAAAATTCCAGCGACAATACTCAGTATTCTTTTAACCTTAGTTTTTCAAAAAAGTCTTTTTCCATGATCTCTCTTACCTCTCCGCTTTTTAATCCATCCAGTGCAAGATCCTCAATGGAAACCCTGATCAGCCGCACACAACGATGTTTTACGGCTTCAACCATCTTGCGTACCTGTCTGAACTTACCTTCAGTCAGGGTGATACTAAGCCAGGTATATGGCTGATAGGTGCTGATGGCAAAATCAGCAGGCATAACATCGTCAGGTTTTTCAATGATGTCTACATCACAGGGGGGCGTAAGGTAGTACCCGCCGCCGCTTACCTGTATGCTGACACCTGACCTTAAAGCATGCAGGCTTTCATCACTAACGATATACCGTACCTGAACAAGGTACACCCGCTTATGCGGTTCCTTTGACTGAAACAATAATCGGGTGATCCTTTTATTGGTGGTCAATATCAGTAACCCCTCCGAATCTTTATCCAGCCGCCCGATTGCGTGGATTCCCTCCGGAAAATCAAAATCAAGATCCCCCAGCAGCCGCTCCTGGCGGTTGCTGATGAACTGGGAAACCATATTATGTGGTTTATGAATGATGAAGTAACGATGACCCGGGTCAGGCATAGAGCATATTAAACCGTAAAAGATTCAAGCTTTTTTCCGGGATCAAAAATCAGTCTTTTTACTGATAATAAATGCAGGACAGTACTGAACCGCAAAGAAATAGCAGAGGACCACAAAGAAATACAAAGCTCTGTGTTTTATTCAGCCGTAAAAACAACGTTCTCCTTTACAGGTTTACATCCCTTATTTTTTCCCCTCCTGCATTTGAGCCTCAATCTGGGCGATGGCCTGTACGGTTTTCATGAAAGAATCGGGCGTTACAGATATGGAATCAATTCCTTCTTTAACTAAAAACTGTGCAAAATCAGGATGGTCAGAAGGCCCCTGCCCACAAATGCCAACCTTAACGTTATTTGCTTTGGCAGTCTTTATCAATGAAGAGATCATCGATAGAACAGCCGGGTTTCTTTCGTCATACAAATCGGCAACCAGGGAAGAATCACGGTCCAGTCCAAGTACCAGTTGTGTAAGGTCATTTGAACCGATCGAAAAGCCGTCGATCAGTTTTGCAAATTCATCAGCGAGGATAATATTGGAAGGGATTTCAGCCATTAGATAAACTTCCAAACCTTTCTCTCCCCTTTTAAGGCCAAACTCTTCCATCACCGCATATACTTTTTTTAATTCTTCCACCGTCCTGCAAAAAGGGATCATCACCACTACATTCTGCAAACCCAATACTTCGCGGACCTGTTTAATGGCCTTACATTCCAGTCCAAAAGCAGGTTTGAATTTTTCGGCGTAATACCTTGAGGCTCCCCGCCAGCCGATCATCGGATTTTCTTCCACAGGCTCAAAATGATTCCCCCCTAAGAGATTAAAATATTCGTTGCTTTTAAAATCGCTGAATCTTAAAATCACCTTATTGGGATAATACGCACTGGCGATTTTAGAAATACCATGAGCTAATTTTTTTACAAAATATTCCTCCTCTGAATCGTATCCCACGATAAGTTTTTCAATCTCCTTACTCAATGCTGCATCATTTAATTTTTTATGGTTCAGCAGCGCTAAGGGATGTGCTTTAATATAATTGTTTATGATGAACTCCTCCCTGGCCAATCCCACACCTTTTGCGGGCAAGGAAGCAAACTGGAAACAGACTGAGGGAGAAGCCACATTCAACATAATGGGCGTCCTTACTGCAGGGATATCTGCAAGGCTGTACACTTTTTTATCAAAAGAGATTTCACCATCATAGACAATACCATGCTCACCCTCTGCACAGGAGACCGTAACCAATGTGCCCTCTGCCAGGACTTCGGTTGCATTTCCACAACCTACAATGGCAGGGACACCCAGCTCCCGGGCCACTATGGCGGCATGGCAGGTCCGCCCGCCTTTATTTGTAATGATCGCAGATGCCTTTTTCATGATGGGCTCCCAATCAGGATCCGTAATATCCGTCACCAGTACATCCCCTTCATTAAATTCATGCCCTTCGATCACCCTTTTATCGAGAGAAAAAAGGATATTGACCTTACCGGCCCCAATCTTATCACCCACTGCGATGCCTTTTATCAGCACCTTTTCAGCCCTTTTAGCATCATTGATTTGGTATTCAACAATGGTATCTGGCGCTTTTTGAGAATGAATGGTTTCAGGCCTTGCCTGCACGATGAACAGCTCTTTTGTTAAGCCGTCAACAGCCCATTCAACATCCATGGGTGTCCACTTACCTTTTAGAGTAGAATAATATTTTTCGATCGAACAAACCCAGCGTGCCAACCTTACGATCATTTCATCAGAAAGGCAAAACCTGTTCTGAAAACCTTTTTCCGTAGGTATTACTTTTACCCTTTCATCCGGCTTATCGCCATAGATCATCATTTTGTCTTTTACGCCAAGTTTCTTCTCGATGATGGCGTTGAAACCCATTTCCAATGTGGGTTTGAAAACAATATACTCATCCGGGGAAACAGAACCCTGTACGATCATTTCACCTAATCCATATGATCCGTTGATCACAACCACGTCTTTGAAACCACTCTCCGTATCAATACTAAATGCAACCCCGGAAGATCCAAGGTCACTCCTGACCATCTTTTGAATGCCAATGCTGAGGCCTACGGTAAAATGATCGTATTTAAAAGAGTTTCGGTAACTGATGGCCCTGTCTGTAAATACTGATGCAAAGCAATTCCGCACAGAGTCCATTAAAGATGCGGGACCGTGTACATTGAGGAAAGTTTCCTGCTGTCCGGCAAATGATGCATCAGGTAAATCTTCTGCCGTTGCAGAAGACCTGACGGCCACGTCTGTATATTCCTGGTTATACTTTGATGATAATTCGGCGTAAGCCGCGATGATGGTCTCACTCATGTCTTTCGGGAAACGTCCGTTCCGGATCAGCAAACGCACCTGTTGCCCGCCTCTTCTTAATGATTCTATGCTGGAAAAATCAATTGAGTTTATAATATGCTGGATGATTTTATCCAGTTCATTAAAAGTCAGGAACTGACGGTAAGCATCAACCGTAATTACAAATCCGCCAGGGATGCTGATATTCAGGCTGCTCAGGTTTTGAAGCATTTCCCCCAGTGAGGCATTCTTACCGCCTACTCTGTGCAGGTCCTGCATTCCTACTTCATGCAAAGGCAGAATGTAATTTTTTTCCATATGAATTGAGTTTAAGTGGTTATACATGGAACGTACGGATGTAGTAAATATTTGCCAGTCAAGTGAATAATACGTAGGAAAAAAGCCAATTAAATGGAATTTATAATACGTAAAAAATACGCGATTAATCGATTAACTACGATACGAAATTCCTGCCACTGAATAACTTATCAAACCATTGGAATTACTTGTATACCATACAATCCAACATACCCTTTACCGTTATATAGTTACTTAATCCAATAGTTTGAAAAAAATCCTGATTACCTGCATCCTGGGGGCTTATGTAAGTACGGTTCATGCCCAACCTGCACAGGATACCCTGGGTAATTTAGTTGCCCAAAAAAATAATGAAATCACTGCAACAACGGTCATAAAAATAGAAAACCTGGGTTTCCGGGTCAATTCCGAGCTTCCTGAATTAAGGCCCACTATTTCCGCAGATGGAAATTTGCTTTTTTTCATCTGCGAAAATCATCCTTTAAACACTAAATACAGGTCGGCACGCAACACGCAGGACATATGGTATGCGGAGCGTGACAGTTCCGGTAAATGGCAAAATGCCATTCACCTGGAAGAGCCGCTGAATACCACGAACTATAACGCCGTATATTGGATCTCCCCGGATAATAACCGCATACTGATACGTGGCGCTTTTGAAAAAGGCGACTATGCCGGCGACGGCGTGAGTATGTGTTACCGAAAAAAAGATGGCAACTGGAGCAAACCACAGAGGCTCCTGATCAAAAACTATGGAAACTTCGACAGGGGCAGGCAGTCAGGTGCAACTATGGCCAACGACGGCCAGACACTTTTACTGTATATGTCAACAGAAGTGGGCAGTTTTGATAATGATCTCTTTGTGTGCTTCCTTACTGATGACGGAACATGGACTGAACCTAAAAGCCTTGGTAAAAAAATCAATCATCCGAAATATAATGAGCTGACGCCTTACCTCGCATCTGATGGTGTAACACTTTACTTCAGCAGCAACCGGCCCGGTGGACTGGGCGACAATGATATCTGGATGTCTAAGCGCCTTGATAAATCATGGCAGAAATGGAGCGAGCCGCTGAACCTCGGAAGCCCTATCAATTCCGAAGCCTGGGATGCCTTTTTTACTTTGGATGCAGGCGGCGAATACGCTTACCTGACCAGCAGTGCCAATACCCTGGGAGAAAGTGATATTGTGCGGGTGAAATTACTGGAAAGGGAAAGGCCCGATCCGGTTGTACTTGTTAGCGGAAATGTTTATAATGCAAAAACAAGGAAACCTATATCCGCATCACTGGTGTACGAAACCCTCCCCGATGGTGTAATTGCCGGAAACGGCGTGTCAGGTGCAGAGGACGGTGCATTCAAGATCGTTCTTCCGTATGATAAGAACTACAGCATCCGCGCCACCGCAGATAAATTCTTTGCTGTTTCAGAAAACCTCAACCTGGATTCACTGGTGAAAGAAGGCTATAAGGAAATTCATAAAGACCTGTATTTAGTGCCCATCGAAATCGGGCAGGTGGTCCGGTTAAACAATGTGTTTTTTGATTTCGATAAATATGACCTTCGGGAAGAATCATTTATTGAGCTGGACAGGGTTGTAAAACTGCTCTCAGAAAATCCGGCTATAGAAATTGAAATGAGTGCGCATACAGACAGTAAAGGATCTGATGATTATAACTTTACCCTGAGTGATAACAGGGCTGCGTCGGTAAGGGCCTATATCCTGGGCAAAGGGATAGCAGCAACCAGGATTGTGTCTAAAGGGTATGGAGAATCAAAACCGGTAGTAGCCAATGACACCGATGAGAACAGGCAGTTGAACAGGCGGGTGGAATTTACGATTGTTAAAAACTAATACCAGTACCCCCTCTTTGCGATCCTATTTCTTTGCGGTTAATTTTTAATGGTGTACCTTTTACAAAATCTAAAAAAATGGCAAACGAAAAGAAAGTAGAGAAAAAAGAAAAAAAGAAGCCTGAGAAAAACCTTAAGGAAAAAAGAGCCGAAAAAAAAGCAAAAAAAGAGAGTAAAAATCGCGCCTGATCAGGTATACATAATTCTCCCTGGTAAAAAACCATAGAAAAACCCTTTATCAAAATATTGATGAAGGGTTTTTCATTAGAGATCAGCGAAATATCTTTTAATTGAAATAATCAATAAAATTTCAATCATATACCGGTTTAATATTTTTTACAGTCCTGGCCCTGGTATCACTATTTTCGATCTCAGCCAAAGAATGTTGTTTGATATAAATAGCATTAATCAAAAATATTGAGCTTTGTAAGCTCCCGGAATGATAACTATTCCAATGCATGAAATTCATAACCAATTAATTGTATGTGTCAGTAAAATATTAACTGACATATTTGCGTTTTCAGTTTGGAGAAATGCACTAATATCCTCCTGCCCATACAATTATGACTGGAATTTCCAAAAAAACAAAGGTTTTTTCAGGTGTACTGCTATTATGCAGCATGGTCTTTGTATTTGGTTTTTACCCTTTTACAAACAACTATTGGATTAACAGGACTATTAATGTTTTTCATACCTACACAGGCCGTCTCATGGCATTCTGGTACCAGCAAAAAAATCCGGTACGCTTCAACATTAGTAAAATAAATGGCATTAACCCCGAACATCCAACCAGTCTTCAGTTTGGACCAGATGGGAAATTATATGTTGCCTCTCAGAACGGGCTGATCTATCAATATGTCATTGAAAAAGATTCTGTTGGTAATTATGTAGTACTGCAAACAAACATTATTGACCTGGTTAAGAATATTCCCAACCATAATGATGATGGGACCCTGAATCTAAAAGTATTTGACAGGCAGGTTACGGGGTTGCTTGTAAAAGGCACCGCTGAGGCTCCAATCATTTATGTTACTTCCAGTGATCCGAGGATCGGGGGTAATCTTGATGGCTCAAAACATGAAGGGGATGGCGATCTTCATCTTGATACAAACTCAGGTTTACTTTCTCAGCTTACCTGGAATGGCATTTCCTGGGAGAAAACAGACCTGGTTAGGGGATTTCCCAGATCTGAAGAAAATCATTCGCTTAATGGCCTGGCAATGGATGAAAGTGGTGAAACAATTTACCTTACATGCGGCGGAAACACCAATGCCGGGTCACCCTCCAAAAGCTACGGCATGCTGTCGGAATATGCACTGTCTGCCAGTATTTTAAAAGTTGACCTGAAGCGGGTTCTGTCAATGCCTATCAGGGGTAATGGCAACCATAAATATATATATAACCTGCCTACGCTGGACGATCCGACAAGAGCAAATTTCCCTGATGGGGCAGATATGAATGATCCGTTTGGAGGCAATGACGGATTGAATCAGGCAAAACTTATAAAAGGTGGCCCGGTACAGTTATTTTCACCGGGATATCGCAACCCCTATGATATTGTTATCACCAAATCACCGGGCAGAGAGAACAGAATTTATACAATTGACAATGGAGCAAATCCGGGGCTTGGTGGTTATCCGGAAAAAGAAGGGACCCCTGACGTCACCAACCAATATGTGACAGGCGAACCAGGATCTTTAAGAAAAGGGGATCAGGATCATCAGATCAATAACCTGGATAATCTTCACCTGGTTTATAAATCAGGCATGACAAAACCATCTTATGGCGGACATCCGAATCCTTCAAGGGCAAATCCAAATGGTGCGGGTTTATTTTGGGCTGATGAGAAGGAACATTTCAGTTTAAAACCTACAGTCGACTGGCCGGCAGTTCATGCAAGTTATGCCAACCCGGAAGAAAGCGACTTTAGAAATCCAGGTGTCAATGATGGCGCACTGGCGATATTTTTTGGATCCACAAATGGGCTGACAGAATACACTGCATCAAACTTTTTTTCAGGTGCCCTGGCCGGGGACCTCATTGCCGCTTCTTTCAATGGAACCATTGACAGAATCAGGCTCAATGAAGCAGGGGGATAAAGTTCTGTATAAAGAAACCCTGGCTAAAGGTTTTGGTATCATTCCGCTGGATCTAACCAGCCAGGGTAATTTTGAAAAATTTCCGGGCACAGTCTGGGTTGCTGATTTTGGCAGTAGCAGTATTTTTATCATGGAGCCGGCAGAATTGCCACATTGGTCTGAATTACACAGCCAGGATGAATCAAAACCTGAGGCAAGGCACGAATCGGGCTTTACTGAAGCTGGTGGAAAGTTCTTCCAGATAGGTGGAAGGGGAAAAAGGGCCGTGAATGTTTTTGATCCGGCAACCGGGAAATGGACAGAAGGGGAACCCGTCCCGGGCAATAAAGAACTCAACCACTTCCAGGCGGTTAGTATAGAAAAGAAGATTTATATCATTGGTGCTTTTACCGGAGAGTTCCCATTGGAAAAACCGGTACCTGATATTTATATCTACGATACGGAAATTAATAAATGGATTATCCGGCAGAATATAATTCCGGCTACCAGGCTAAGGGGGTCGATGGCCGCTGTAGTGTATGATGGGAAGATTTATCTTACTGGTGGCAGTACAAATGGCCATACCAACGGATTTGTAAATTGGACCGATGTGTATGATCCGGTGAATGATTCCTGGAAAACATTAGCAGATGCACCCCATAAAAGAGATCATTTCCAGGCGGCCATTTATAACGGGAAAATGTATGCAATTGGCGGCAGGCGGACCAATCTTGCCGGTGAAAAACTCTTCAGCGACACAGAAAAATCGGTGGACGTGTACGACATCACGGGGAATTCGTGGAAAACCCTTGATCCATCAAATGATCTTCCAACGCCCAGGGCAGGATCGGCAACGGTTGTTATGCAAAATAAAATTCTTATTATTGGTGGAGAAAGTAAACAGGCAAAAGCGCACCAGGAAGTAGAAGCTTTTGATCCGGTGCAAAATATCTGGATTAAAATGACACCATTGGCCAACGGGCGTCACGGCACACAGGCAGTATTGTTTCAAAATAAAATATATATTGCAGGAGGTTGTGGCAAGCAAGGTGGCAGCCCTGAATTACAAAGCATGGAAATTTTTTATTAACCTCCCTTATGCAGCAGGCATCAAAAAGAAGACATAAAAGCAAATGAGTATTTCGACACTTTCGATTATTATTCCTGCCTATAACGAAGCTCCAACCATTCACCTGATACTGGATAAAATTAAAGAAACAGAACTTCCAAACAAGATCGGAAAAGAGATCATTTTAGTAAATGACTGTTCAACAGATAATACAGAAGAGGTGCTGCAAAAATATATAAAGGAGAATCCAGCCCTTCAAATTCGTTATCATAAGCATGAAATCAATAAAGGAAAAGGTGCCGCCTTACACACTGGAATTGCCCTGGCAACCGGTGAGTTCCTGATCATCCAGGATGCAGACCTTGAATACGATCCACAAGAGTACACTGATTTACTTAAACCTGTTTTAAACAGCAATGCGGATGTTGTTTACGGCTCAAGGTTTATGGGTGGCAATCCACACAGAATCCTGTTTTTCTGGCATTCCATTGGCAACAAAATGCTGACCTCACTTTGCAATATGTCGTGCAACCTGAACCTAACAGATATGGAGACCTGTTACAAACTATTCAATACAAAAATCGTTCAGTCACTTTACTTAAAAGAAAAACGCTTCGGTTTTGAACCTGAAGTCACAGTCAAAATATCCAGGATCCCGGGCATACGATTATATGAAGTGGGGATTTCCTATTACGGCCGCACTTACCAGGAAGGTAAAAAAATAAACTGGAGGGATGGATTCAGAGCCCTTTTTTGCATCATAAAATATGGTTTCCTGAAAATGTGATCCATTGAATATGGGAAAATTTGCCAAATGGGCGATTATACTATTACTTGCTTTCCTGCTGGTTTCCTTACTGGCTTCCGTGGCCATTGGTTACGATCAGTTTATACAAATCCTTGCCAGGCGATTAACAACTAACCAAGACAGTCAAAAACTGGAGAAATTATTAACCTTAAACAGGTATAGATCTGTTCAGCTTTTTTTGCTGTTAATCTGCGCGATACTCCTGTTTTGTTTTTTCAGGCTGGATCGTATTTCAGCCTTTAGCAGCCGCTTTATGCAGGAATCAGCAGAAGGCATTAAAAGCTGCCTGAATACAATTACTAAAACAGAACTTAAGTATATACTAGTATTACCATTCTTTGCATCTGTTTATTTTGCCATAATATTACCAGTCAGTTTTGACGAAGCATTGACTTACCTGGTATTTACATCAAGGGGGCCATTGGTTTCCATTTCTTACTATCCCTTCCCCAACAATCATGTATTGCACTCGCTCATTACCAATTTGACCAGGTATATACCCCTCCCGGAATTATTTGATCTGAGGATATCATCAATACTGATAAATGTACTTACCTGGACAATTGCATTTAAATGTATAGCCGCATACTACAACAAAAAGACCGCGCTCATCATAACGGGAATTTCAGCTGTCCTCTTTCTGAATATATATTACAGTTATATGTCAAGGGGCTATAGCTTGCTGAACCTGTTTTTTATGATCAGCTTTTACTGTGCTTTAAAAATTTCAAATGATCAGACAGGAAAAAAATACTGGGTTTGGTTTACTCTTTCGTCCATACTCGGATTTTTCACTATGCCTTCTTTCCTCTACCCGTACGTAACACTGAACCTGTATATTTTGATAAAGCGCAGAGACAGTTTTAAAAAACAGGTACTGATGGGGCTCAGCACAGTAGCTGCCGTCATTTTTTTATATACACCCATAATCATTGTAAACGGGCTTAAAGCACTGACTGGAAATGAATATGTAAAACCTATTTCAAGGTCTGAAGTAATTGAAAATCTAAAACCATTCTTCCTGCAATCCATGCAGGAAATTTCAGGCTTCCACTGGGTGTACCTCTTACCGGCATTACTGATCAGTTTTTTATTTTCCCTCATCTATCAAAAAAAAGAGGACCTGCTTCATTTTCTTTTCTTTATACTGGTTGTGCCCTTACTCCTGATTGTGCATTCCGTGATTCCCTTTCCACGGACTTTTTTGTATTATGGTTTTTTATGGGTATTTCTTATGATCAATCCTTTTCGTGAACTGATCAATAAGATTAAAACAGCCTGGATTATGCCAGTGATTTTGTTGGGTCAATTGCTGCTGATAGTAAATTTTAACCAACACATTGTAACATATGAAGAGCGCGATCCACAAATCAATTTTACCAGCGCCAGGATCGTCAATGAAATTAAAGGGAATAAAAATTACCTGTGCAGCGGCGCTTTGATAGGAACAAATTTATGGTTTGAATTGAAAACAAATAATTTCAACAGCAGTAAAGTTGATTTTATTGAAACTCCCATTAGTGCTGATACTGTAACCCAATATAATTATATAATCATTGCGCGATATTATGATAGAACTACCACAAAAAAACCGGTATACTCCAATTTCTATTATACTGTGTATAGCAATGAATAAATTAACCGGTCAATTCCCAGGGCAATGTTGTTGAAAATAAATTGTTGCCTCCTGCGTTGAATCCATCAGCGTATTATTTGCTTTTCGCCAATCCGCGATATCCTGACTGTAAAATGAAATGCATTCTCTCTTAGCTGTTTGAACTGTATACTGATAGTGTCCATTCCCAACAACTAGTCTGGCTGCCCGGATTGAAACAGAGGAATCGTCATTGAATATCCTGGCGCAATTACAAACAGCGGGCTTATCCAATTCGCGCGGGTAAAATAACCGGAGAATTAAAAAAATTGAAACTGTTATAGAGGATGACCCTATGAACAGATACTTTTTAAAAGTAGCAGTTTTCCATTGCTTCATGGTTAAATTTACATAAATATTTACAGTGCACTATTATCAAATAAATCAAATAACTTTTGGGAAATAAAATTTCAGTTCCTCACCGTCACGCGACATAAAATGGCGGGAGTCCATGTGTATTAATACATTTATGTACAGGCCGATATGCTGGGGTGGAACAACAAACTGTCCGCCGGATACTTAACTGATATCATATAATTTATGGCAGAATTAGAGTTGTCTTTTAGTTGAGGGCAGAAAGTTTTCAGTGATTTTAATGGGGGGGACTAAATGCAAAAATCAATATGCAATTACAGCCTTGAAGAAAATCAATCAGCACAGGTATTGCATAGCGGGGTCTTTAAAACTCATTTGGCGTCATATCTGCATTTTTTGAAAAAATGATTCCGGGAAAGTAAAATAAATTATAACTTAATCTCTGGTAAACTAAATCTGCGTTTATATGGAATTTTAAATAAATATATTTTCATTACATATTTCCAAAATTTTCTATGCCATGACACCTGATAAAATCAATAATAAGGGCCAGGCAAGGTTGTTTGAAAACGATTTCCTGGAAATGCTTACCAAAACACACCCGCTGATCATCTGGGGCATGTATCTCCCGGTGATCTCTTACTGCCTTTACATTGCGGAAGTCCGTTATCATTTCACCATAGGATTTATCCTGCTTATTTTTTTCTGCGGTATTCTTTTCTGGTCATTGTTTGAATACACTGCACATAGGTTTATATTTCATTGGATCACTGAACTTAAATGGGGCAAGAAATTCACTTACACACTTCATGGTAATCACCACCAGTTTCCAAGGGATAAACAACGGTTGTTCATGCCGCCTGTTCCAAGCCTGATATTTGCTTCGGTAATCTTTGGTTTGATGTATGTGCTTTTAGGAACAAAGGCCCTGATGTTCTTTCCAGGCTTTATCCTCGGCTACCTGATTTATGGAAGTATGCATTATGCCATCCATGCGTGGAATCCGCCATTCAAATGGATGAAACCACTCTGGAGAAATCACCACCTGCATCATTATAAAAATGAAAACCTCGGATTTGGTGTAAGTTCCACCTTGTGGGATCATGTCTTTGGAACTATGTTTGATCTTAAAAAAGAAAAAGAAGATAAAGGGAAAGTAAAGGATTTAATGTTCGAAAAGAATTAAAGTAATTTACATACCGGTTATATGGAAATTTTAAAAATCACTAACAGTCATCCATATTAATGTTGCAGGATTACCATGAATTATTGACGTAATTATTTAGCCCGGCATTTTTCCTTAAAGACCCAAAATCAACTGATTTCATAATAGCCGCTATATTATCCACCTGAACGGATCCCCTTCAGCAACTTTACATACTACCGTGAAAAACCGGGGCACTGCCTTGGCCGGATTTTTCCTGTAATCATCAAGATTCGGTTTAACGCCAATGAAAGATCCCAGTGTAACTTCCGCAACAAAGGCTTCGAAACGCACTTCGCATCAAACTTTCATATAGCCGCCTGTGTTAATACCGATTCGGGCATTTATAAATACTCCTTGATCATATCTATGTATTTGGTATAATATTATTTATGATCAGCATCATCTTTAATGGTTTGATCCAGTTTCTTTTTTTTGACACCCAGGTAATCTTTCTTACTCACATATCCAAACGGAAGTTTCTCATCTTAATTGAAAGCCATTTATAAATTTTGATTTTATTCCCCTTTTCAGAATCACCCTCAACAGCTTCTGACATCATATAAAATCATCCTGCATGACATGTCTTTTGACGAATGTCAAATAACTCATGTGATCGTTATCGGTCAGGTAGGCAGCATGAAGCGTTTTTAGCCATTTTATTACATTGGCTGAGATAATAAGTGTTGTGGTTTTAGCAATGGCCACATAAAATTTCGATTTTTCAGCAATGGCGGTATCGCATAAATAATAATGAATACAAATTCTGTTTATGCTGTAAATAATATGGGCGGGAAAAAAAGCATAAAAAGGCACATTGCTTATTTCATATAAAGAAAAATACAACAAGTTTACTCCAACCGTCCAAAAACCCTTTCGTCAAGCCACAATATCCGGTTTCCTTTAACACACGAAAAAAAGGCATTATATGTTCTGGGTTTCCCTTCAATATCAGAAAAGCTGATTTGCCAGTTGTTTGGCAGTGAAATATTACCATTTGATTTAACGCTTTGAAATTTAATATTCCCCACAATACCACTTGCAACAACCAGTGTCCAATTGTAAGTGTTGCCTGTCAGTATTTCAAAACTTTCATTCGAAGCGTGTGAGGTCGCAAAGGCATCGGCGCCGGTATAAGCATTTACATATTGCAACATACCTGAATAATCATTTGTCCATTTTCCATAGAGGTCAGAAGCTGCTACTGCAAACTTGTTATAGTTTGCCATACTTGCCACTTTTTCCCAGCCATATGATGTTTCATGATAAGCTCCAAATTCCTGTTCATACGTGGCTTTATCTGAGGTTATAAATTCCATGTACTTCCCACTTCCATTTGAATAATTGTATTTAAACAATACAATATGAACATTTTTACCGGTTATGGTTTCAACTGCATCCGCTTCTGCAAAATCAATCGACTGCCATCCGTAAATTGGTCTGAGCACAAAATTAGAAATTCGATTGTATTTAGGGGCCACTAAAATATTCCATGCATTTTGAAGCCCTTCCGTCTGAATTGAATTGTATGCGTCGGCTTTTTTATTGGGGTAATGTATCAGTAATTTCACATTTCCCCTATTCACTTCCACCCAATCTTCCTGCACGGTACTTGTCCAGCCATCATCAAAATTTGTTGTGTTGAAAGCATAGCCTGAATTTGAAACAGCCCGGGTTGTATTCGGTCGATTGTTATCCTTATTTTGTGGTATTGTTTGAATCGTTGGATTCAGCGGCTGTCCTGTTTCATTGACTGTTTGTGGATTAGCTGGTAGTTTATTCACATTTCCTGACATGTCTGGAATGGAAACCGCTTCAGCCCAATACAAATTACTCGCTTTATTATCTTCAGAGAAGTACATGATAACATACCGGTACTCCATTTTTAGCCACTTATATTTATTGTCTCCTGCAATAGGAGTAAGGCTCCAACCTTTTTCAGTAAGTTTTTTATGAAGGGAATCGTAATTAAATCCTGAAGATGAAGCAGGAGGGAGAATAAGGACTTCCGTTTTAATCAATGTAACGGCAAATTTTTTACTTTCCATTTCCAGCAACATATTTGCACCCGATATACTAAGGACCCTGCTATCTGTTTTACTATCAGCAGGCAAGGCAATATCTGTTAGTACAGATACAGATATGGGGGCCACTTTCTTCTGGGCAAACACTGCGGCAGAAAAGAAACAGAGCATATAACAGAAAAGACATTTTTTCATTTTAAACTCTTTGAAATTCAAATGATATTGTAAGGTATAGTAATTATAGCTGAAAATAAACTTATAATATCCTATAAAAATCATTCATACGAATGGATCAAAGATTCGATTATTAAAGACAAATTAGAGTGGGACAAATACAGGCATAAATCACAAAAAACCTGAACATTCAAAAATGCTCACGAGGTTTGCACACATTTCAAAAACAACACAAAGACCTGAACGTGATATAGCCGGGTGTTGATTTCGTTTTCATAATGTATCATAATATGCGTAGCCGGAACTACCAATTTTTGGTATTTGTATAGAAATAATTTATTTTCTATTTTCAGGGTAAATATTGTTATTTCAAATCCAACTAATTTGGTTAATAAACCATTTGCAATTTAATCTCTCCGTCAATGATATTGGTATTATTTGCTGTCTGCTTTACACTCCTCGTAAGCACTGCTGTGCTAAGGTTAAAATGAAAATAATGTTGAATGGGTCGGTCATGCCATGAATGCAGCCTCCTTCCTGGCATTTTTAAAGAACCAGCAACCCAAAATAATTTTAATGGATATCAAGCTGCCAGATAAAAGCGATACAGAGTTGTGCAGGGAGATGAAAGAAAAATATCAGGGTCTATTTATAGTGGTACTGAGCACTTTCAACCAGCAAAATTATTTTCAAAAAATGATGCAGGGCGGTACTTCAGGCTATATACTGAAAAATGCCACACAGGAAGAACTGATGGAACTCTTTAACGTTAATTAAGGAAAGAATTCACTACAGTGAAGAAGCACAAAAAACTCTGCATATCAGCATCATGTCAATGAATAGAGTAAGTCTCAGGAAAGAGAGGTCTTGTTGTTAATTGCAAAAGGGCTGACAACAATTGAAATTGCCCGAAACCTTTTCATAACAATGACAATTGTGGATAAGCCCGTAAAAGTCTCCTGCCTAAATTTGAAACCAAGAATAAAGCCTCATTAATCCACATTGCCGCCCAGCTGAAAATAATCTGATGGGCTAATCATTGTTTGAACTTAAACAAAGGCATAAAGTGTGGAACAAACGATACAGGAGAGAATAAATGGTATCGAATTTATTTTGAAGATAAAATTCTCCAGGATTTCAAGTTTGAATTCCCTCCTGTATCAATTTAATTCAAATCCCTTCTTTATTAATCCAAAGCGTCAATTAAAGCACTTTTCGGCCTTGAATAACTCTTAAAATAATTGCAATAACTGCAATCACAAGAAGGATGTGAATTATGCCGCCTGCGCTGTATGCGAAAAATCCAACTGCCCAGGCTATGATAAGTACTACGGCAACGATATAAAGTAGATTTCCCATGATTTAAAATTTAAATAATTAAAAATGAATATTAATTTACGTTATAAAAACAGATGATTTCACATTTACCATTAATATAATTATCAAAATCTATCAGTTGATAATATTATTCGTGAACCAGGATACTGAACAGATGGATCCTCTTCAGCCGTAATAAATATTTGCTTCGGCCTGGTTGATGATGAAGTTTCAAAATTTGCCTTTAACTTATTAGAAAGCATACCTGAGGAGCTGTTTAAAAGTCCGATATTTTTTCTTTCTTCGTTATCAGTAACCATCCAAACAACATAAGATTCTTTTGCCGTTTGCAGCCTGTCAACGCCAGCAAGGTCTCGAATCTGTAATCGTATAATATAATTTTTATTATCATCCCTGCTGATCTTTACATTGCCCCGGGCTGCAGGAACTACGGATGATGTCTGGAAATTTACTTTCTTGGAACAGGAGCTTATGAGAAGAATGGAAACTATCGCAATAATACTTATTGCTATGGTCCTGGTCACTGAGGATTTTTGAATATTTTTCATTTTACTATTTTTAACACAGATATCATTGAAATAACTGTTATACAAAGGTCAATCGTTTAAGATCGATAAGTATTACATAAAAGATTATAATTATTACATCATTCACACTTTTTCACTGAATTGATCATTTGTTTTGGACATTGTCTTAATTTTGTTGCATTTCCCTTCGGTCCAGAGTACTTTTTCAACGGTAAGCCTGGCCATCAGGTAACTTATTGTTGACTCCGCTCCCTGGTTAAGGTTAATATAATCTACTTCCAATCCGTCGTAACAACCGCCGGTACAGGGATTGTACATACTCTGTGACAGATGGTTATTACCCAGAAACCAGTTGAATGAATTTTCCATCTTGATGATATACTCTTTCTCTTTGAATACATTATAGAATTTAGTCAATGCCATGATTGTATATGCAACATCTATGGGTTGTTCGCCGCCGGGTGAAGGCATGGGAATTTCTACATTTTTATGAAGCCAGGTTTTATTAGATATGACATGAATACTGTTTTTACGGAAAGTCTTTGACAGTAAAAAATCAAAAGACTCTTTTGCCACTTTTTTATAAACCGGATCTTTTGTAGCCAGCCATGCACATAACATTGATTCTGGCAGTAAACTGTTTGCATAGGTCAAATAACTTTCGTACCAATACCATTCCTGGTGGCATTCGTGGCGGTACATTTGGACGAGTCAGTTTGCCAGTTCTTTGATTAATGAAATAGTATTTTCCGACCTGGTTTTACTATTGCCATAATACAAACCCTTGATTATGAAAGCCATGGCCCTGGTTGAGTGAATGCGTTGTACATTTGGAAGGAAGCTTTTCATGATACTGATGGCTTCTCTGTGTATTTCTTCGGGAAGCAAGTTCCCCATTGATATGAGGTATCCCAGCGCCCAAATAACTCGCCCGTTTGAATCTTCAAGGTTTTCTATGTCATTTTGAAGTGTAAATTGAAACCGTTGATCAACATAATTGAGAAAGTTGCCGTCAGGCTGCTGGCAGAATTGTATAAACCTGAAATATTTTCTAATAAATTCAAGATCAGATTCATCCTCCGTTAATTCATAATGCTGGCAGAAAGCAATTAAAGCCCTTGCATTATCATCTACCGTATAACCTGAAAGGATATCAGGTTTGTTTATCCTTGAAAACTGTATTATACCGAAATCCGTAGTAAGTTTCTTTGCATGATCCAGGTTAATATCAGGGATAGTATATTTTAGAGATATTTTTTTGTGCAGTGTTCTTTTGAATAATTCCGCATGCGCAATCGCAGCATTCTGCCAGGAAGTTGATGCAATTCTGTGGATCCCGTTAGCACTGATATTATTTCGGCGATCATCATCCTGTAACAGATTGATTACAGCCGAAGCAAGCTGGGCCGGATGTTCGAAATCAATCAAAATCCCGGCATCATTTTTCAACACCTCCCGGGCATGAGGTATAGGTGTAGAAACAATGGCACATCCGCAACTTACAGCATAAGAGAAGGTACCACTAACAGCCTGGTTAGGGTCTTTTGAAGTAAACAAATAAATATCTGTCAGCTGCAAATATTCCAGTAATTCCGGAAGTGGTAAAAATGTATTTATAAACAGTACATATTGGGTCAGACCAAGTTGCAGTATCTTTTCTTCAAGGGATTGCCGATACGCTTCACCCTCCCTTGCAAATACGGAAGGATGGGTTTTCCCAATTATCAGGAATATGGTGTCAGGATTAATTTTAACTATTGCCGGCAGGGCATCAAGGGTTGTTTCAATATTTTTTCCGGAACTCAATAAACCAAAAGTTGACAACACACTCTTTCCTTCAAGACCATACTTTTCCTTTAATATTAACTTGTCGGAATAGGGAACTAAATGTGTGCCATGTGCGATGACAGCAATTTTACCTATAGCAATGCCATATTCAGATGTGAGTATTTTGGCGGAAGTTTTGGTCATTACAATAACAGAAGTTGCTGTATTGGCAATATGCTGAACACGTAATTTCAATGATTCCCCGGGATTGGGCAACACCGTATGAAAGACAACAATAACAGGTTTGTTTACAGCAGAAATAAACAATGCAAATTTTGAATCATTTGAAGCAAATAAACCAAACTCATGCTGTATCAGAACAATCCGGATTTTATCACTGGAATTAATGGTTGCGGCCAATTCATCGAAATCCTCCGGTGAATCTGTATTTAAAATAAAGCTGACCTCTTTACCGTAATTGTGTTTCTCTGTATTGGTCTCAAGTGCACAGATACCGATCTTAAAAGTATTGCCGAAAGAATTATTCAATGCTTTTATCAGATCATCAGAGTAAGTTGCTATACCGCATTCCCGGGGGAGGTTCGTTGAAATGACAAAAATTTCCGGCAGTTCATTGCTGTCGATTTGATCATTTACATGATCATTGGTCAATTTGACAAGTCTGCTGCCATCTCCTGCATTATGAATAATTTGTAACAAATTTCAGATCTCCTTGTTTTTAGAATACATAATCAATTCATCAACCAGTGCGGAAATACTTAATGAAGCACAGGCGATCTGTTCGTCCGCCGCGCCATAATATATAAAAAGGGTATCACCTTGCTGAACCGTACCAGTTGGAAAACAAACATTATTTACATATCCTTTTAACTCCCAATCTTCCCGGGGCTGAAACAAAGGATAAGGCAACCTGGAAATCTCTTTACCGGGGTTATCTAAATCCAGTAAGGCTGCACAGGCAGAATAAACATAACCCTTGATCGTATCATGAACTCCGTGGTATATCAGTAACCAGCCAATTGCTGTTTCAATCGGAGGGCATCCTCCGCCCAGGTAACTTACTTCATGTGGATATTTTGGGGTTATTACGATACAGTCCTTCAGATGAAGGAAATAGTGCTGCCAGAATTCAGGGGTCAGCTCCTGTAAATTTTCGATGGCCACAAGTTGGATATCCGGCTTTACCCTGTGCAGAAAATGTAATTTTCCATTGATTCTGCGAGGGAAAAAAATGACATTCTTATCCCATAAAAAAACTTTTATTCCTTGCCGTTCACTTATCCCTTCGTGGAGGTTATACCGAAGGTATTTTTCATTGATACTTTCCTTTGATGCCGCCAGTCTGCTGAATTCATCATAAGAAATCCTGGGTACAATTAAACCTTGCTTTTCAAAATGTATCAAATCCATAGATGTAGCCAGGGCACCTGAAGCATTGACTCCATCATAAGCAGTATAAGAGAGATAAAACATGTCATCTATTTTGACTATTCTCGGATCCTCCAGGCCATGAGATTCATAGTCAAATTGTGAAAACAAGACCGGGCTGTCATGACGCTTTTTAATTGTTAAAGGATCACTTAAAGTACAATGCCCGATACTTGAATAATTACCCGCGCTTACTGCCCGGTAAAATATATGTATTTCATCGCCCGCAGCAATTACTGCTGGGTTCAAAACCCCCTCATTTTCAAAACCAAGAGAAGTCTTATTAAGGATCACTCCGTGTTTCTGTACATCAACCATAAAGTATATTTATTTAAACCCCGAAAAAAATTACTTATTCATAACCGCTTTTAATGATCGTTTGAATCATCTTAAAACGGCCACTGGATATAACATGATTAGGGGCATGTGCAGGAATCACAATTGACTGTCCGGTTTGAAGCAAATGTGTAATACCATTTATGATAATTTCAGCGGTCCCATCAATTATCTGAGTAAATGTATCAAATGGGGTTGATTTCTCCGTTAAACCCTCCCCGCTGTCAAATGACATAAGACTAATATTGCCTGATGATTTTTTTAAGATCGTTTTAATAACAACAGAATTTGGAACATACTCAACAATTTCAACTGTAATATGCGCTTTTGATTTTTCAAGTTCACGGGTGTCCATTTTAAGGTATTTTAAAAGAGATGAAGGACGGCAGGAGTAAAAGTTCAGAAACGTTTACTCACGTTTCTGAAAATCGCTATTGCTTATTATTTACGGTGAAATCTTTCAGTGTTTTTCCAAGCTCATCCATGTCACGGTTAAATTCTTCCTGGAACTGTTTCCAGTCACTTTTCATATCATAACTTTCAAGCTTGTTTTTCAAATCTTTATTTTTCATCTGGAGTGTATCGATCTTTCTGGCATATAGATCATCAAGTTTTTTACCCTTTAATTTCATCTGATCAGATAATTCTTTCATCCTTACTTCATTTGCCAGTATGACAGCCTCAGTTTCTGCTTTGAATTTTTTCCATTCATCCGCCGTTGCTGTTTCTTTTTTTTCTTCATTATTTTCTTTAGCAACTTCTTTCAGATTTTGCTCAGCGTCCGCTACATCATTAGCAGCGTTTTGTTCCTTCTGGTCCCCTGACTGGCATGCGACAAAGGCCATGAAAAAAGATACTATAATAATAACCGGCCTGAGTAGATACATTTTAAATTTCATGTGTGATTTTTTTCGATGAATGAATAAATAAAAAATGCCGCCAAGTTGTCCCCGGCGACATCTTTAAGGGTAAGCACATGACAGCTATAGTGAATCGATAATTTTCTGAAGTTCGCCCTTGGTCTTACCTAAGATCGTTTGAAGTTTGGCAAGCATTTCTTCTTTCTTACCTTCCTCATACATTAGGTCATTATCTGTCAAAACTGCAAATTTCGTTTTCAATTTCGCCTTCTGTTCATTCCAGGTACCTTTCATTTCAGTAGTATTCATGATTTATGTTTTTAAATTGATAAATAAATTCTCTTTGTAAAGGTGAAATAAATAAAATCTCTTTTGTTACAGAATTAAGAGCAATATTTACAACATTCACACATTACATACATCTTGTTCCTGTTTTAAATAATTTGAGACATTTAAAAATGACATAAATAAACTGACTAACTTGTGTACTCCATAAGGACTTCTCTTTTCTTAATGAACCAGACAGGAAAAGAAATTTTAAAGAGGTTTTGCATAGATGTCATCCCTGGAATCCAGGTCCATAATGAGCTCCTCCTGGCTCATATTAATTAACTCTATATCGCATACAATTTCCACCTCCTCACTTACCAATAATCCCCCAGCTTCTAATGCCTGATTCCATAGCAATCCCCAGTCGGCCCTGTTTATAATTCCGGTAATTTTAAACCCGGCTTTTTCTTTTCCGAGCAGATCGGTTATCATACCTCCGGGCTCTGCAACAAGCATTATTCGTTTTGTCACCCCCTTCATGCTTAAATCGCCCCACAGCTGATGCTTTCCTGAAACATCGGCATTTCCCATTTCATTTGCGGTGAATGAGATCTGATCGTGATTCTGTATATCAAAAAACTCAATGCCGCGCAAATGCTCATCGCGTTTTTCATCTCCTGTAGTAATGGATGCTGCCTCAATTTGAAGATCAATTTCAATTTTTGTAAAATCCTTTTCCCATGTATAGATACTGGCATCAAATTTTGTAAATGATCCTTTCACCCTGGAAATCATAAGATGCCGTACACTAAAGGATATTACACTGTGCGCCTGATCTAATTCCCATTTAGTTTCTTTTTTCATTTTTATACTTTAAAAGTTATTTAATAATGACTTTGAAGAAAATTACAAACAGCTCTTTTATGCTTTACAGCCATACTATCAAAAAGTTTCGGTAAGACATTCAGCATGGACTGTTATCAATCAAACAAGTAGAAAATCTGATCTATCCGGAGCCGGCTTTTAAACTGCACGAACATTGTACTTTTGATAATTTTCAGGCCGTTGATTACCATCGTAGTGCCATTACATGATGGTCCTGTTTCCATAACGGTTCAGCCATTTTTCCAATGGATGATTAAAAAATTATTTTGGCCAATATGATTGGGATAATTCCATAAATTTTTCTCCGCTTAAGCTTTGATGAAATACACAGGGTATAACATAAAGCAACATTTCACCTGCCGTTATTTTATTCTGCAGGTCTTAATTATTTTAAGTTTTTCTAAGTAATTCTAATGTTTGTTTCATAATGCCAGTTTAAATCTGTGAATGGATCAGATTAACTACTCAAATGTTAAGAATGATCTGACTCAAGGGCATCAATAAAGAGGGGTAAAGAAACAGATTAACTGAAATGTTACTGGCAGGAGGGTATGATATATTCTCAGTCCTGTAAAGGTCATGTAAATCAGGCGCCGTTTATTATAGAATTAAGTGAAATTGTTACATCATTCACACTTTTTGCATTGAAAAAAGAAAAGCAAATATCTAATGCTTAATAAGAATACATTAGTGGCAAACTGAAATAACAAAAAGAAAAGAGTGAAGTACTTAAATGCTCTCCAATGTAAGGCGGCGTTTTTCTTTAAGTTTCTTAAAGAATGTGGGTGTTAGGCCGGTAATTTTTTTAAACTGGTTTGACAGATGGGCGACGCTGCTATAATTCAGCTTATAGGAAATCTCTGTAAGGTTCAATTCATCATACAGTAATAATTCCTTTACGCGCTCAATTTTATGCGCAATGATATATTGCTCAATAGTGATTCCGGTAACTTCAGAAAAAAGATTTGCGAGATAAGTATAGTCGTGATTGAGCTTCTCACTGAGAAATTCAGAATTTTTAGTTCTGGGGAGCTCATCACCATAGTGAACCATTTCAATGATAACGAGCTTGATCTTTTCAATCAGGATTGCTTTTTTATCATCCATCAATTCAAGACCGGATTTCAACAAAGCTGCTTTTAATTCAGCATGCTTTTCAGGAGGGAGTGGTTCCTTAACCTCAACCTCTCCAAGATCAATGGCACCATAATCCAGTCCAAGCTTGTCCAGCTCCGACTTTACCACCATCTTACAGCGAATGCTAACCATATATTTGATGAACAGCTTCATAAAATCATTTAAAAGAACTTTCGCTCATCATTAGTATCATCCATTACCAGTTAAAAGGGAATATTTGAATATTCTCAAGGCCCCGGTTTCAATTTCTGCCATTCAGGAATATTTATAAATAGTCAATATTTACAAAGTAGCACGCTCACTATATGATAAAGTCTCACTTAAATATACTAAATAAATCTGTCGCCTGAACAGGGCATCATATCATTTCCCTGGAAACTGCCAGAATTATGCTATTCGTCAATAATATCACTTGAAAAAAGAATTAAACAAGATTATCTGAACTTTATATGAATAATTGTTAATTAAGTTTAATCCCCCAATACGTAAATAGTTGTTTTAACAAATTTTTTATAAAGAATAAAAAACAGAGCGATGGGAAAAAACTTACAACATGCAGTGCATTGATTCTTATTCAGCGGAAATTTTTGATTAATGCATAAATAAATGGACCCTCGGAAATTGGGAAGTGGTTTTCCTGAATTTTTTTTAAAAAACTGATGTTCGTCATTTTTTTACGCTTTTTTGATTCGTAGCTTAGATCCAAGAATAAAAAAAGCATAACGCTGTTCCAATGCAATATTAAAAAGAGCTATTGCTAACTGCAAGTCGGGTAGACAATAGTTAAACACCAAAAGTATTTGATTCAAAATTTCTAAAACAAGGGAGGTGTTTATGTCAACAAAAGCATTAACAAAACCCGGAGAATTTTTCCCATCATTATTCAGCGATTTCTTCAAACCATGGAATGAAATGCCGGAAATCAACAGTTTGTGGGGCAAAGCCATGACTGTACCGGCTGTGAATGTCATGGAAGACAAGGATGCTTTTACCATTAAGGTAGCAGCACCAGGTCTGGAGAAAAAAGACTTCAATATTGATGTGGATGGAAACATGCTTACCATCAGTTGTGAAAAAGAAGAGAACAAAGAAGAAAAAGACAAGCGTCACACTCGTTATGAGTACAATTTTTCTTCTTTCAGCCGCAGTTTTACTTTACCTGAAATGGTACTTACAGACAAGATCGAAGCTGTTTATAACAACGGAGAATTGAAAGTAATGTTACCTAAAAAGGAAGAAGCTAAGAAGGCGCTGCTTTCCAAACATGTTCCGGTCAAGTAGGTAGTGGTTTCCTTGTTAAAAAGGGCTGTAAAGAGTCAAAAGACCCCGAAGCGCATTATTAAAAAGGCGCAGTAAATATACAAATGGGGCTGATCGACTTTTCGACAGCCTTTTTTTATGCCGTTTTCTTTTCTTCTCTGTTGAGTTAAATTCCGCAAGATTCGGGTTGATTGATTCTTCAACCAAAGATATTTTTGCTATCTTAATTGAAGCAAAATGATTACCCAGGAACAAACCAATTTCAACAGGATAGCGACCGCCATTGAATATATCCAGGCAAATTATACATCCCAGCCCTCCCTGGAAGAAATTGCTGCAAGTATATCCCTCAGCCCGCATCATTTCCAACGCCTGTTCACCGATTGGGCGGGTGTCAGCCCAAAGAAATTTCTCCAGTACATCACCATTGCACAGGCAAAAAAGTTATTACAGCAAAATGGCCTCCCGTTATTTGATACTGCCATTGAAAGCGGGCTTTCCGGAACGGGCCGGCTGCACGACCTTTTTATTCAAATAGAAGGAATGACCCCTGGGGAGTTTAAAAACGGCGGAGAAAACCTTGCCATCAATTACAGTTTTGCAGAAAGCCCGTTTGGAAATATACTGGTAGCTTCCACTCCAAAAGGTATCTGCCATATGGCTTTCGCAGATGACCATCAAGCAGCTTTAGAGGAATTAAAATTGCAATTTCCAAATGCCCGCTATGTGCAAATGACAGACTTAATTCAGCAAAACGCCCTGTTCATTTTCACGCAGGACTGGAAAAAATTACAGGAGATCAGGCTGCATTTAAAAGGAACCCCTTTTCAATTGAAGGTCTGGGAGGCTTTATTAAAGATCCCCAAGGGCAAATTGGCAACCTATGGCAGCATTGCTAAGGAGATTGAATCGCCAAAAGCTTCCCGTGCCGTGGGCTCCGCCATCGGGGATAACCCAGTAGCGTTTTTAATCCCCTGTCACCGTGTTATACAGTCGACGGGCGCCTTTGGGGAGTATCATTGGGGAAGCGCCCGTAAAACTGCCATGATTGGCTGGGAAGCAGCACAAACAGGTCAAATCGCTTAACTTGAATTTCTTTGCACACTTAATGCCTCCTATGTTTACAAACTGAAGTCGAGGTTTTAATAGAGTGCCATGGTTCGTGTCCTGAGGCTGACCGAGAATATTTTTCAAGGTGATTTTTAAAGGATGGATTTTTAAATATTTTTTAGTTTCAAATATGTTCTTTTCGAAAGCAGTTTTTTTAGGTATAATGGGGGTTTAACCCATCGT
>JBGSHT010000087.1:0-141810 GCA_041752135.1 Chitinophagaceae bacterium
CAGAACAGGACATTGTAACACCTGTAAACCTATTGCAGGATTTAACTATTAATCTGTAAACTTATTTTAGGACGAGTCATTCCAAACTCACCCCCTCCGGGAGGGGGATATTACTTCTCCGCAGTGTTCCTTTGCATTTAATTCTCTTTAGTATTACACTAAACACATTTTGGGGAAGGGCTGTTCATATCCCTCTTGGAGGGGGCGATTTTCAGACTTTGATGATACTGAAGTTTTAGGGGGAGGACAAAGTAAATCTGTCCTCCCCCTAAAGCTTGAGTGA
This sequence comes from Chitinophagaceae bacterium, assembly GCA_041752135.1. Classification (GTDB taxonomy): domain Bacteria; phylum Bacteroidota; class Bacteroidia; order Chitinophagales; family Chitinophagaceae; genus Pollutibacter. Next base: position 284 of record JBGSHT010000087.1, read on the forward strand.
GTGTAAAGCTCGAAACTCACCCCCTCCGAGAGAGGGATATTACTTCTCCGCAGTGTTCCTTTGCATTGAATTCTCTTTAGTATTACACTAAACACATTTTGGGGAAGGGCTGTTCATATCCCCCTACTGGAGGGCCTGCCCGCCGAAACGGAGTGCAGGCGGGGGTGAACCGCGGAGGCATTGCGTAATAGTGATGCAGGGGGAGGACAATTACCAAAAAAGCATTTTATAGATTAGACAAATATCCCCATCAATTATGATTAATTGAAAAAGTGGTTTATAATTAGCAAACCCTTAAGCAAAATGGCAAATGCGACCTATAAGGGTAATTCTAATAGTCATATTTAATGCCCTTTAATCCTCTTTTTATTAACACAAAGCGTTATATTTAGAATAATCTACTTTGTTTGTTTAACCTAAAAAATGTCCCCTTATGCCTATTGTAAAAGTAATTGAAGTCATTGCAGCTTCAGAAAAAGGCATTGATGATGCCGTTAAGGTTGCCGTTAAAGAAGCATCCAAAACCATTCGGAATATTGATTCTGTCTATGTAAAAGACATCAAGTGCCATGTTAAAAATGGCAAGATCACTTCATGGGGAGTGATATGTAATTTATCTTTCCGCCTGGATGCATAAACAAAAAAGCCGCAGAAAAAATCTGCGGCTTTTTTATACTTATCAGAAATCCTTATACTTCTTCCTCTACCGCATGTTTGTGGTATTCCTCAATCAGTTTCTTCTGCAGTTCAAAAGGCACCGGTGCATATTCATGAAACTGCATGCTGAACCTGGCGCGTCCCTGGGTGATGGAACGAAGCGATGATGAATAACCCTCCATTTCTGCCAACGGCACTTTGGCGGATATCTTCTGGAAATGGCCTTCGGTATCAATACCCTCCACAATGGCACGCCTTGTTTGCAGGTCGCCCATAACAGCGCCGGTGAGGTCATCCGGACAAAGTACATCCACATGCCAGATGGGTTCCAGTAACTGCGGATCTGCCTGCTGGAACGCCTGTTTAAAGGCCATCATGCCGGCGATCTTAAAGGATATGTCGTTACTGTCTACCGGGTGCATCTTACCATCGTAAACGCTCACCCGAACATCACGTACATAGGATCCGGTCAGCGGTCCTTCATGCATTTTTTCCATGACCCCTTTGAGGATCGAAGGCAGGAAACGAACGTCGATGGCACCGCCTACAATGCAATTATAATATACCAGTTTGCCGCCCCAGTCGAGCGGGAACTCTTCCCTCGCCCTTACATTCAGTCCATGCGGGTCTTTCAGGCCTTCATGCCAGGGTTCTATCCGCATGAACACTTCACCAAACTGACCGGCTCCGCCGGATTGCTTTTTATGCCGGTAAGTGGATTCAGATACTTTCCGGATGGTTTCGCGGTATGGAATACGTGGTTTGGAGAATTTCACTTCTACTTTATGCAGGTGTTCAATCTTCCACTTGGCAACAGCTAAATGCATATCGCCCTGGCAATGGATAAGGATCTGTTTTAATTCTGCAGACACTTCAATGATGAGCGTTGGATCCTCTTCCCTCAATGCATGGAGGGCCTGTGATAATTTATCCTCCTCTCCTTTTTTTATTGGCTCAATGGCCACGGTCATATTGGGTGCAGGAAATACGATCGGATGCAGTTCCATATTCTTCCCTTTAATATGCAGGGTATTATTGACATGGGTATTTTTAAGCTTCAAAGTGGCACCGATATCGCCTGCAACCAGTTCGGTTACGGGAGTCCGTTTGTTTCCTTCAACCACAAACAACTGGTTGATTTTTTCGGTCACCCCGTTATTTTCATTCACCAGTTCCATACCGGTTTTGATCACACCGGAAAAAACCTTGAAGAATGACAGGTCGCCCACATGCGGCTCGGAGGTGGTTTTGTAAATGAAGAGACAGGCAGGTCCGCTTGCATCGCAGGGCAATTCATCACCTGCTTTGGTTACCTGCGGCGGCATGGCATTAGCGCTTGGGCAAACATTATCAATAAAGCCCATGAGCCTGCCGCTGCCCATATCTTTTTCAGCGGAGATGCAGAATACCGGGAAGATATCGTGGTTGATCAGCGATTTTTTAAGCCCTTCGCGCATTTCATCTTCGTCCAGCTCGCCTTTGTCGAGGTAATGATCCATCAGGGTTTCATCATTTACCGCAACGGCTTCCACCAGTTCTTTATGCAGTTGCTCCGCCCTTTCTTTTTCACTGTCTGGTATGGGCAATTTTGCCGGCCTGCCGCCTTCCGGCGGAAATTTGTACAGGTGCATTTTCAGCACATCCACAATGGCATTGAAACCCGGCCCTGTTTCAAGGGGATACTGAACGGCAATGACCTTACTGCCAAAATGATCTCTTGCCTGGCTCAGAGTCTTTTCATAATCAGCTTTATCGTGGTCCAGTTTATTGATGGCAATGACCATGGGTGTTTTAAACCTTTCGGTATAATCCCAGATCAGGTCAGCACCTACTTCCACGCCCATGGCGGCATTCAGTAAAAGCACACCGGTATCGGCTACCCGAAGTGCGGAGATCACTTCACCATTGAAGTCATCATAACCCGGTGTATCAATGATATTGATCTTGTAGCCCTTCCATTTCGTGTGCATGAGTTTGGAGAAAATGGAATTTCCCCTTTCCTGTTCCAGTTCGTGGTAATCACCAACGGTAGATCTTTCAGCAACAGAACCTCTCCTGTTGATGATGCCGGCTTCAAAAAGCATGCATTCCGCCAGTGTAGTTTTGCCCGACCCGGCGTGGCCGAGCAGGGCAATGTTTTTTACATGTGAGGTATCAAATTCAGCCATAAAATAAAATTTAATAAGTTGGGTTCATGTGTTTTAAAACAAGTGTAAATTTTGGGCAAAGACATGCTGTTCAGCCTCCATAAGGGATGCTGCATACAAATCAGGATAAGGATATCCCTTAGCTTATCTGGCTCATGAATGAATTGAATTCCTGTTTCAATTCAGTCAGGGTACCCTCCAGGTTTTGGTATTGATCATGCAGGCTTTCGTGCGTCGACCATATCAGCTCCTGCGCCGGTGCATCGGATGGGTTGACTTCCCAGCCGGCCAGTTTCTCATGCTCCTTGATCGCATGTTTCAGGTGATTGATATTGGCGAGTTGAATGTCAAACTGGTTGTCGTAATGTTCAACCTGCGGGAGTGCTGCTTTGCTGATGGATTGTGAAACTGCATCCTGTAATTTGTGCCTGTAGCCGGAAAGTTCTGAACGATAATTGCGAAGGTTCTCTTTCCAGGTGTTGCACTCCCTGTTGAGCTGCGAGAGATCTGTCTGAACCATGGGAGAAAGTTTTTGGTTAAGAAATGAAAGACGGGGTTTCAAGGATAAGTAGATCATTCATTTTAAATGTAATACAATTTTCGAAAAAAGATTTCTTGAATTATCCACCGGGAATCAGCCGTTTTCCTGTTCTTAATCATTTTTTAGCCGCCGGTAATTCTTCAGCAGGGCATGCAGCTGAATGGTTTTTTTGTAACTTGTTGTACTTGCAGATATGGAAAAAGTTAAAAAGGCTCTCAATCCCCCGCTCCGGCTCAGGTACTGGCTGCCTATTGGCCTGATGGCCCTGGTTGTTTTGATCTCCCTCCTTTTCAGGTGTAACCCATCAGGCGTGAATGCAGCCGCTTCCATTCCGGAAACCGTGGATTTCAATTATCATATCAGGCCCATACTTTCTGACCGTTGCTTTAAGTGCCATGGGCCGGATGGAAAGGCAAGGGAGGCCAACCTGCGCCTCGACCTTGAATCGGGGGCCTATGCCGCACTGAAGGATGATCCAACCCGGCATATCATTGTCAAAGGGGACCCGTTGCAATCGGAACTGTATTTGCGCATCTCCTCCACAGACACAGCAGAATTGATGCCGCCACCTTCATCAAACCTGAAGCTCAGCCCGCTGGAAATAAAGCTCATTGAAAAATGGATAAAGCAGGGTGCGCCCTATAAAAAACATTGGGCCTTTATCCCGCCGGTAAAATCGCCCTTACCGGAAGTAAAAAATAAAGACTGGCCCCGGAACGAGATCGACAACTTCATCCTGCACAAAATGGAATCCGCAGGTATGGAACCCAATGAAGAGGCGGGCAGGGAAACCCTTTTACGGCGGCTTAGCATCGATCTTACCGGATTGCCACCCGATATCAGCCTGCAGGAAAATTTTGCCGCAGACAATTCGGCTAACACAACGGATAAAGTGATAGATCTGCTTCTGGCCAGCCCGCATTACGGAGAAAAAATGGCCATCCCCTGGCTCGACCTGGCCAGGTATGCAGACAGTCATGGTTACCAGGACGACGGACTCCGGACCATGTGGCCCTGGCGCGACTGGGTGATACATGCCTTTAACCGGAATTACCGGTACGATACCTTCCTTACCTGGCAACTGGCGGGTGACCTCCTCCCCGATCCAACCCGGGAACAAATATTGGCAACCGGCTTTAACCGTAACCATAAGATCACCCAGGAAGGCGGGGTGATAGATGAAGAATACCGGGTCGAATATGTAACTGACCGTACAAACACTTTTGGCAAAGCTTTCCTCGCGCTCACCTTTGAATGCGCCAAATGCCATGACCATAAATACGATCCCATCGCTCAAAAGGACTATTACAGCAGCTTCGCTTTTTTCAACCAGGTGAACGAAAAAGGACTGGTGGGTGATATAACCCTTGCCTCGCCGGGTGACCCGCCCAACATACAGATATCCTCACAGGAAGTACAGTCTGTCCTGCATTTCATCAATAAAAAAGATACGGCACCCGTTACCGTTATGGTGATGAAAGACAGCAGCCTGAAACGCATGACCAGGCTGTTAAAACGCGGCGTTTATGACCAGCCGGCCGATACCGTGGATATGAACATGCCGGTTGCCATACTGCCGTACGACACGCTGAAATTTGCCAAAAACAGGCTGGGCCTCGCAAAATGGTTGCTCGATAAAAACAATCCGCTCACGGCCCGTGTGTTTGTAAACCGTATCTGGCAGGAGTTTTTTGGGAAGGGCCTGGTTAAAACCTCCGGTGATTTTGGGATGCAGGGCGACCTGCCCACGCACCCGGAGCTGCTCGACTGGCTGGCAGCCGATTTTCGCGAACATGGCTGGGACATTAAGCGCCTGGTGAAACAGATCGTTACATCCGCCACCTACCGGCAAAGTGCAGCACACACTAAAGCGAAGATGGAGGCAGACCCCGAAAACCGTTACTACAGTTATGCATCACGGTTACGGTTAAGTGCCGAATTCACCCGCGACCATGTGCTGGCCAGCAGCGGTTTGCTCGTGCCCGAAATCGGCGGCCCCAGTGTAAAACCTTATCAGCCACCGGGCATCTGGGAATCCACCACTTCAGGCCGGGGCGAACTGGCCCGGTATGTACAGGACCACGGGGATAAATTATACCGAAGGGGTATGTACACCTTTATTAAAAGGACCGCCCCGCCGCCTTCGCTCCTGATCTTTGATGCCGGGAACCGCGACCAGTGCGAGGTTTCACGCCTGCGCACCAATACGCCCCTGCAGGCACTCGTGATGCTCAATGATCCGCAAATACTCGAAGCTTCACGGGTGCTGGCGCAATCCCTGCTGGTGCGTAAAGGCAACGACGCCCAAAACCTGGAAGAAGCCTTCAGGCGTATCCTTTGCCGCAGGCCGGAAAAAAAGGAAATGGATCTGCTCACCGGCTATTATGAAAAGGAATGGAAAAAATTCAAGGCCGAACCTAAGAAAGCTGCATCCTTTATTAATGTTGGGGAATACCCAAAAAACGATACCCTTGATCCGGCGCGGCATGCGGCGCTGATGCAGGTGATCCATACCCTTTATAACCTGGAAGAGACTTCCACCAAATCTTGAACATGCAGGACGAATTCAATAAATACCGTTTAAATTATACCCGCAGGCATTTTCTCACGCGTGCGGGACTGGGTATTGGCAGCATCGCCCTGGGATCTTTACTTGTACCGGGGATGTTTGGCAAAAAAGAAGAAGAAATGTCGGTGGAGGCATTGGGCATCCCGCAATTTGCGCCCAAAGCCAAAAGGGTCATTTACCTTTTCCAAAATGGCGCACCCTCTCAATTGGAAAGTTTTGATTATAAACCGCTGCTCAACAAAATGAAGGGGCAGGACCTTCCGGCTTCGATCAGGATGGGACAAAGGCTGACCGGCATGACAGCCAACCAGGATAAGTTCCCGCTTGTTGGATCTGCTTTCGGATTCAAACAATACGGACAATCGGGTGCGTGGATATCGGATATGTTCCCGCAAATAGCGAGTATAGCTGATGATATCTGTATCGTGAAAACCATTCATACCGATGCCATCAATCATGATCCCGCCCTCACTTTTTTCCAAACCGGGGCACAGCAGGGAAACCGGCCAAGCATGGGCGCCTGGATGAGTTATGGCCTCGGCAGCGATAATAAGAACCTGCCGGCTTTTTGTGTTTTGCTTTCCCGGGGCAGGGGAAACGGACAGGGTGTCTATTCAAAATTATGGACCAACGGTTTTCTCGATAGTATCCACCAGGGTGTTGTTTTCAGCAGTGGCGAAGACCCGGTTTTATATTTAAACAATCCGCAGGGACAGGACAAAGCTTCCCGAAGGGATATGCTTGACCAGCTTGCAAAGATGAATGCCATGTCGTTTGAAAATTATGGCGACCCTGAGATACAAGCCAAGGTTCAGCAATATGAAATGTCGTACCGCATGCAAACGGCCGTACCTGAACTCACCGATCTTTCCAGGGAGCCAGATCATATCATTAAAATGTACGGACCGGATTGCCTCGTACCAGGAACTTATGCAGCAAACTGTTTACTGGCCAGGAAACTCTCCGAAGCAGGCGTGCGGTTTGTGCAATTATATCACCAGGGCTGGGACCAGCACGGGAACCTGGTGGGTGAAATGCCGCTGCAGGCACAGGATGTTGACCGTGCCTCCGCAGCACTTGTAAAGGACCTCAAACAAAGGGGCCTGCTCGATGAAACACTCGTGATCTGGGGTGGTGAATTTGGCCGGACCAATTACTGCCAGGGTGGATTGACGGAAGATAATTATGGCCGCGACCATCACCCCAAATGTTTCAGCATCTGGATGGCGGGCGGCGGCATAAAACCGGGAATGGTATATGGGGAAACGGATGAGTTTGGATATAATATCGTGAAAGATCCGGTAAGCGTGCATGATTTCCACGCAACCATCCTGCACCTGATGGGGGTGAACCACGAACAGCTCACATACAGGCACCTGGGCCGGCGTTACCGGCTCACCGATGTGGAAGGTGAACTGGTGAAAGGGATCATGGCATAATGAAATGGCGTTTAAAGATTGCCCCGGGCTCAGAATGACAAATCTTTTTTGTCATGCCGACGCAGGAGGCATCTTTAGGAAATCACAGATAAGATCCCTCCTTCGTCGGGATGACAAACATAGGATGACAAATCAAAAGAAAATCCAATAGTAACTTTTTGCTAATGAATTAAATCCCTAAATCTGTCATACTGGACCCGGTTTCCCTAAAAGCACAATGAAAACAGGGAGAAGGATCTTCTACGGAAACTCAAACAATAATTTTCAAAAAAGTATGTTAGAACAACACGTTTCACTATAATAAATACATGACCCGCTACCGATCGATCCTTTCAAATACCGTTTTTTTCCTGCAGGTGCTGCTGGTATTACTGGTTGTATTCAATCAGCAGGTATCCGTTCCCGTATGGCTGCAAAGCGCCGGACGTTTTCACCCGTTGTTATTGCATTTCCCCATTGCCTTTTTACTTCTCCTGGTAACCTTGATTTTTTTCAGGAAACGATGGTCGCGGCTGGAAGGTTCCGAAGAACTGTATGGCAACCTGCTGCTGCATGCTGTTTTTTTTGCCACGCTCAGCGCCATTTCAGGCCTGTTCCTCTCAACCGAAGGCGGCTATGATCCGGATATCCTCAACCGGCATATGTGGCTTGGCGCCATAACGGCCGTTACAGGTTATGCTGCATGGATCGTTTATACCCGGTATAGAAGCCGGAATAATATATTCATTTTTCTGATGCTTATCTGCGGGATCAGTGTGATCATTGGTAGCCATTTTGGCGGCTCACTCACACATGGAGAAAATTATCTTACAGCAGATGCAGAAACGGAAAATGCCATTGTAAAAAAACCGGCAACCGACAGCACCGCAATCTATGAGGCCGCCATACAGCCCTTGCTGGAAGCCCGCTGTATCGGTTGTCATAATTCAAAGAAAGCAAAAGGCGGGCTGGTCATGAGCGAGGCTGCACGCTTTATAAAAGGCGGCAAGGATGGGCCACCCTGGATAGCCGGCGACCCGGCCAACAGCATCTTTTTTAAAAGACTGGTGCTTGACCCGGCTGACAAAAAACATATGCCGCCAAAAGGCAAACCGCAACTTACGGAATCAGAAATCACACTTCTGCATCAGTGGATCGGGAGAGGCGCCAGTTTTGAAAAGTCATTCCGCGACTTTGAACCAACAGACAGTTTCAGGGTACTTGCTTTATCTTATGTCTTACCCGTAGAAAGCGCAACATTCCCGGTTGAAACTTATACATTTCCCGCAGCCGACCCAAAGCTCATTTCGAAATTAAACAGTCCGTACAGGAGCGTAACGGAAAAGGCTAACCGATCACCAGCCCTGCTGCTCACTTTTTATATCAGCCGGCAATACAAATCTTCCATGCTGGAAGAATGTAAACCCATCCATAAACAGGTTGTATCGATCAACCTGTCGAATATGCCTGTGGAAGACAATGCCATCAAAGAGCTCGCCCAATTTGAAAACCTCGAAATGCTCCTGCTGAATGGAACAAATATCAGCGGAGCAAACCTGGGTCTTCTGCAGTCATGTACAAAACTGAAACGATTGTCACTTGCCAATACAAAAGTCAAAGCGGATCAAATAGATTTCCTGGGTAAGATGCCATCGCTTGAAAAAGTTTTTCTCTGGCAAACGAATGTTACGCCGGCAGACATTAACATGCTGGAGAAAAAATTTCCACAGATTACATGGGACCGCGGCTTTCTTCCGGATACCTCAGAACAGCTTAAGCTCACGCCACCGTTGTTGGTGAACCCGGATAAAAGGATCTTCAGCCCAGGAGAATTGCTATCCCTGCGTCACCCTATGCCTGGTGTACGTATGAGGTATACGATGGATGGAAAGGACCCGGACAGTACAACATCAACTCTTTTTACGGAACCTCTTTCCATTAAAGGGCCCGTATTGATAAAGGCACGTGCCATTTCCCCGGGTTGGTTCACCAGTGATATTACAGAATTCATGGTGTTTGAAAGCGGGATCAAGCCTGTTACTGCAACCCTTTTAAGTAAACCGGATCCAAAATATTCTTTACAGGGCGGCGCAAGTCTTACGGACGGAAATAAAGGAGAAAGCAATAACCTGCTGGTCAACTGGCTTGGCTTCAGGGAAAACCCGTTCATGGCGCAATTCGGGTTTAAGGGGGGCGAAAACATTAACCGCGTCATTCTAAGTATGGCCGACAATACCGGCAGTTATATTTTTCCGCCGGTAACGATTAAAGTATATGGTGGAAATGATTCCGCAAAGTTATCGTTGATTGGAACTTTCAACCCGCCCCAGCCGGCCAAATATGGCCCCAGCAGTATACAGCCTTATAGCGTGAATATAAAACCAGGTAATTATAATTTTATAAGGGTGGAGGCTGTACCTGTACCATCCCTGCCCAACTGGCATAATGGTAAGAAAGAAAAAGGTTGGATATTTATTGATGAGGTGTTTTTTTACTAATATTTACCGCAAAGAAGAGAAGGCCGCAAAATTAATTATGCTGCTTTTGCGCAGAAAAATTTGCCAGTATCTGTGCCGTTACTTCCGCGCCGGTTCCTTCAATTATTTCAAGCATCCTCCGCACTTTACTCTGGCTTTGCCGGGCAGAATTCCAGGATTCGAGGTACCGGATAGGCTCCGATACACTGTCGTTAAGGCCCAGCACGGCAAATGTGGTTTTCATATCATGCGACAACTGGTTCACCAGTTCGTGATTATTGGATTCCACGGCTTCCCGGAGTGAAGCTATTTCATTTGGCAATGTATCGGCGATCTTCAGAATGACCGAGTCAATGAATTCGCGGTTATCCTGGGCGATTGTTTTGAGGTACTGGATATCTATACGTTTATCCGTAACCGAAGTTTCAGGTGCAAAAAGTTCCAGCACCTCAAATAATTCTTTTTCTTTCACCGGTTTGGAAAGATACACATCCATTCCCGCGTCAAGGCAGCGTTGTTTTTCGGCAGGCTGCGAAAATGCGGTTAATGCAATAACGGGGACCTGTAACTTCAAGCCCGTCCTGATTTTGCGGGTAGTTTCCCTGCCATCCATCCCGGGCATCTGCACATCCATCAGCACCACATCAAATTTTTCATTCTTCAGCATGTCAATGGCCTCCTGCCCCCTGCTGGCCGTTTTAAATTGCACCTGCATATCCTTGAGGATAAAACAAACCAGTTCCCGGTTCAATTCATTATCATCAACAATAAGGATTTTCATATCCCTGGGAAGCACTTTTACACGATACATCAGGCCATCTTCATCACTGTTCTGCAGTCCGGCTAAAGTTTGATTTTTTTCTGTTTTTGATGAGTCTGTCGAAAGGCCAAAACCAAGCGTGAAAATAAATGTAGAGCCCATACCCGGTTCGCTTTCTGCATGAATCGTTCCGCCCTGCAGCATCACAATTTGCTTTGTTATGGATAAGCCAAGACCTGTACCGGCATACTTGGTTGTAACATTCCCCTGAACCTGGAAGAACCGGTCGAAAATATAGGGAAGCTTTTCCTTCGGAATGCCTATACCTGTATCTGAAATGAAAAACTTAAGTTTCACCTGGTCACCGGTTTTTTCTTCACATAAAACACGGATACTGATCTTACCTTCCGTTGTAAATTTTATCGCGTTAAAAGTAATATTCAATAATACCTGCAATAACTTGCTTCCGTCGCCACGAAGATTATCCGGTATCTTATCATCGATATCAATTTCGTATTGCAGCCCTTTTTCATTCAGCTTGTCGTTTACAATATCCAACAATGCCGCAACCTGTTCCTTTAGACTGAAAGGTTCGTTTTCAAAATGCAGGTATCCGGACCTGATTTTTGAATAATCAAGCACTTCATTGATAACATTCAACAAAAGCTCACCTGAAGTTCTGATGGCCTTTGTAAATTTCATCTGATCTTTTTTCAAAGATGTTTTCATCAGCAATCCGGTATACCCAAGCACAGCATTCAGCGGGCTCCTCAGTTCATGGGTCATATTATCCATGAATTGCTCCTTTATCAGTTGGGCTTCGTGTTCTTTTTCTACAGCCTTGTTCAGGTTTTCGTTAAGCTTGTACACCTGGAGTATCTTATAGAGGATAAAGAAAGCAATCACCAGGAATATAAATGAAGTCAGATGAGGTATGGCGTAATCCAGGGAAATGATATCCAGTTTATCTTTATCCTGCTGTTTATTCCGGGCCATTATTTCTCCCTGTAATTTTCCCGTGATGATGGAGAAGTACATGTCGAATTTCAGCCTCGACTGATCAGCATCCGGCTGTTGAATCTTTTTTTGAATGTCTTTGATGCCATTTTCCTGAAAAGCCTGGATAAGGCTTCTTTCGTAATCCACTCTTTGCTTTACAGATTTTCGAAATCCCTCGATATCCGCTGAGGAAATAATTGCCCGAAGGTTATCTGCCAATAAAACCGATTCCCGGTTAATTTCCCTGGCATCATTTTCAAAATTCTTAATCTTTTCCAGGCTACCGTATATGGCAAGGTTTTTTACCTGGTTTTTTATGCCTTCTAACTTTTTACTGAGCAGGTCAACCTGTCTGAGATATTGCTGGTATTGGGTGATCTTATCCTGGTTTGCAGTGAACACTTTAATGGAACGGTTCACTTTCATTTCAAAATAGAAATTAAAAGCAATGCCAACCAGCATCAATAACAGAAAGAAATAATCTGTTATGAATTTGATGAATACAGAGCCCTTAAAATTGCTTACCAGTTTTCTTATGAACATTCTTTCATTCTTATAAACGATTCATTATGAATGATATAATTTCAATCCGATAAGAACTTACGCTTATCTCAATTACAATGTGTCATACAATTAGATTACAACGTAACTTGGGATTTAATATTGACCGGAAATACCGGTTTTTACATTTTTTTCATTCATTCACAATTGATTACGCAGCAAACCATACAAGAGATCCTCTCTAAGATCGACATCCACGATGTTGTGGGTGAATTCGTAAAACTGAAGAAAAGAGGAACCAATTACCTTGGCCTTTGTCCTTTTCATAACGAAAAGTCACCTTCCTTTACTGTTTCACCCAGTAAAGAGATCTATAAATGCTTTGGCTGCGGCCGCAGTGGCAATACCATCAGCTTCCTGATGGAGCACGAGAAATATTCCTATGTGGAGGCCCTGCGCTGGCTGGCACAACGGTATAACATTGAAGTAGAGGAAACTGCCACAAGTCCGGAGTTCAAGCAGCAACAGCAGGTTGCAGACAGCCTTTTCATCCTAAATCAATTTGCACAGAAATACTTTACGCAAAAACTATTCCAATCCGAAGAAGGAACAGATATTGCACTTTCATATTTAACCGAAAGGGGGTTCAGTGAAGAGATTATCCGTAAGTTCCAGATCGGTTATAACCCGGAAGAAAGGGATGGATTTGCCAAAACGGCCATTGCAGCTCAATACAACCCGGAAATCCTGCAAAAAAGCGGCCTGGTGGTCTTCCGCGACGAAAAACCCTATGATAACTACCGTGGCCGGATCATTTTCCCCATCCACAACCAAAGCGGTAAAATTCTGGGATTTGGGGCAAGGATCATCGCTAAAAACGATAAGGCGCCCAAATATATCAACACGCCGGAAAATGAGATCTATGTCAAGAGCCGCGTTTTGTATGGTTCCTATTTTGCCCGGCACGCCATTGATAAATTAAATGAATGCCTTTTGGTGGAAGGCTATACGGATGTGGTTTCCCTTCACCAGGCAGGAATCGAAAATGTTGTGGCCTCAGGCGGCACTTCCCTGACCATCGATCAGTTAAGGCTGATCAAAAAATACACACCCAACCTTACCATTATTTATGATGGCGACGCGGCCGGTGTAAAGGCCGCCCTCCGCGGACTGGATCTTGCGCTGGAAGAAGGTTTGAATGTTAAACTGGTTTTGATACCTGATAAAGAGGACCCCGACAGTTATGTGAATAAAGTGGGTGAAGCAGCCTTCAGGAAATTTGTAGAAACCAATAAGAAAGATGTAATCCTGTTCCAGGTAGAGGTTTCTCTCTCTGAAGCGGGAAACGACAGTACAAAAAAAGCAGCGCTTGTCAACCAGATCGCTGAGTCCATTTCAAGGCTTAACAAGGCAGAGGACTTCACCAAACAGCAGGACTATATCCAGCGTTGTTCCCAACTGATGAAAGTGGATGAACAGGGTTTGACAATACTGGTCAATAAATTCATCCGGGAGCGGATTTCCAAGGAAGAGAAAAAGACACAACGGGATGAACAGGCTGCCGCAAATGTTCAAACCGCTGCACCCGCACAGGATGATGAAACGATCGAATTGCTTTTCCGGGACGAAATGCAGGAACGCAGTGCGGTGCGTGCCATGATTGAATTCGGGCTCAAACCCTGGGACGACAATAAAACCGTGGCAGATCATATTTTTGAGGAAATTGATCAGAACGACCTTTCAGATTTACTTGACAATAAGGATCTCCTGAAAATAATCAATATCTACCGTTCCTTATATACCGAGGGTCAATCACCCATACCGAGGAATTTTCTGTATCACGAAGATCAGCAGATCAGCCAGCTTGCCGTTTCGATCATGGATACCAGCTATGAGATCAGTCCCCGCTGGAAAGATTTTTACGACGGTCCGCTCCCTAACAGGGAAGACCTGTACAAGCAGGAAGTAGAGTCCTGTTTCAATTATTTAAAACTGCGTAAGATCAAAAGGATGATCGTGGAAAATCAGCATGACATTGAAAAGAATATCGCCTCGGATGATCTGCTCAGTCTTTTACAAACCCATCAGCACCTCAAGGCCCTGGAAATAGAACTTACCCGCCAGATCGGGACGGTAATTTTGAAATAGGTTTTCCTTGCGACTTTCATTCTTCGCGGTTAAATAACTTACATTTATAGAACGATCAATAAAAGTCTGCACTTATGCAAATAAGCAATTCATTTAGTTTGGATAATAAAGTTGCCATCATCACCGGCGCCAGCAAAGGCATTGGAAAAGCCATAGCCCATGCCCTGGGGCAGCAAGGCGCAAAAGTTGTGATTGCCAGCCGCAAACAGGAAGCGGTTGATGAAACTGCGGCCGAATTCCGTAAGGAAGGCATTGATGCAATTGGCATTGCTGCGCATATGGGCGATATGGCACAGGTCAAATCACTGGTTGAAAAAACGTTGGAAATATATGGCGGGGTAGATATCATCGTAAACAATGCGGCCATCAACCCGGTATTTGGCCCGATCCTGCAAACCGACCTGCCTGTATTTGATAAGATCATGGAAGTGAATGTCAAGGGCCCGCTTGAATTATGTAAACTCGCCTATCCGTCCATGAAAGCAAGGGGCGGAGGTTCTATTATCAACATCAGCAGTATCGAAGGGCTTACGCCGGCTTTAGGTCTTGGACTGTACAGTATCAGTAAAGCCACATTAATTGCCACCACAAAAGTGCTGGCCCGTGAATGGGGTGCAGATAATATCAGGGCCAATGTGATTTGCCCGGGACTGGTGCAAACAAAATTCAGTGAAGCATTAACCGGCAATGAGAAGATATTAAAAATGGTCATGGCTAAACAGGCATTGCCTCACCTGGCGGTCCCGGAAGACATTGCCGGCCTTGCATTGTTCCTTGCTGGCGATGCTGCTGCATTTTGTACCGGTGCCGTTTATACTGCGGATGGAGGTTATACAATTTAATTTTATGGTAGACATTTTTGCCAGCGATCGCTTACAATCGGTATTCCCCTCTTATAAAACATTTATAGAGCAGGAATTGTACCCGGAGGAAAAAAAATTATTGTCGCTTCCCTTTTATGAAGCAACAAAGATTCTTGATACAAAAAGGGAAAAAGCCAAAGCCCTTGGCTTCTGGGCGCCTTACCTGTCGGTAGCGGAAGGCAGCATGGGGCTTTCCATGCTTGAATTTGCGCAGGTCAGTGAACTGATGGCCACTACACCCTTTGGCCATTATGTATTCAACTGCCAGGCTCCGGATATTGGCAATATTGAACTGCTTCATAAACATGCATCAACTTCATTACAGGATCAATTCCTGAAGCCGCTAATGAAAGGTGAAACCAGGAGTTGTTTCTCCATGACAGAACCTGAATTTGCCGGCTCCAATCCCGTACAAATGGGAACAACGGCAAAGATCGAAGGAAACGAATGGGTGATAAACGGACACAAATGGTTCACTACCGCAGCGGATGGCGCTGCTTTTGCGGTAGTCATGGCCGTTACTAACCCTGACGCATCACCGTATGAGCGTGCCAGTATGATCATAGTGCCAACAGACACACCCGGATTCAACCTGGTAAGAAATATTCCCATCATGGGGGAAGCCGGTGAAGGACATCACAGCCATGCGGAGATCATGTACACCAACTGCAGGGTACCCTTATCTAATCTTGTAGGTAAAGAAGGTACGGGTTTTCAACTGGCACAGGAACGCCTTGGCCCGGGCCGCATTCACCATTGCATGCGCTGGATCGGTATTTGTGAAAGGGCTTTTGACATGATGTGCCGAAGGGCTTTGGAAAGAGATATGGGAGACGGCAGCAAACTTGGCAGCAAACAGACCATTCAAAACTGGATCGCGGAGAGTCGAGCGGAAATAAACGCCGCCAGGTTTATGGTATTACATACCGCGATGCTGCTGGATAAACAAGGTGCCAAAGCAGCACGGAATGAGATTTCCACCATCAAGTTTTTTGTAGCGGACATATTACAAAAAGTACTGGACAGGTCCATTCAGACACATGGCGCTTTAGGGCTTACGGAAGATACGCCACTGTCATTCTGGTACCGGCACGAAAGAGGTGCGAGGATCTATGACGGCCCGGATGAAGTGCATAAAGCATCCCTGGCCAGGTCGATATTAAAAAAATATGAAGTGAAATAATTCTGCCTAACAGATTGCGCATGGACAAATATTCCGCTTATATTGATCAGCCTGTAAAAGCCCGGGAAGGTGAAATGCCTGACCCGGAAAAACTGTCAACTTACTTAACAGAGCACCTGCCCGGCTTCAGCGGGCCTTTGGAGATCACACAATATCCCGGAGGATATTCTAACCTCACCTTCCAGCTCAACTGGAACGGAGGTAACTGTATCCTGCGCAAACCACCCCATGGCGCCAATATCAAATCGGCGCACGATATGGGCCGGGAATATAAAGTGCTGAGCGCATTGAAACCGGTTTACCAGGCTGTACCCGAACCGCTGCTCTTTTGCGATGACTTAACGGTAATGGATACCCCGTTTTACCTGATGGAAAAGGTCAGCGGCATCATTTTACGCAATAAGGTGCCAAAGGGTATTGAGCTTACACCCTCAATAATGCAGGCCATTTCAACTGCCGCGACAGATAACCTGGCAGCACTGCACGAAATCGACCTCAGGGAAACAGGCCTGGGTGCTTTAGGCAAACCGGAAGGCTATGTACACAGGCAGGTGGAAGGATGGATATCAAGGTATGAAAATGCCGCTACAGACGATATACCAGCCATGACCGAAACAGCCGCCTGGATGCGCAGCAACATCCCCCCGGAAAATCCACCGGCATTCATCCATAACGATTATAAATACGATAACCTCGTACTTGACCCGAAGGACCTCTCACATATACTGGCTGTGCTCGACTGGGAGATGGCCACAGTGGGTGATCCGTTGATGGACCTCGGCACTACCCTCGCCTACTGGGGAGAAGAAACAGACAGTCCGGCACTCAAGCCTTTCAACCTCACCTGGCTGGCAGGTAACCTTACCCGTGAGCAGGTGGTGAAACGCTATGCAATAACCAGGAATATCCCGGAACCCAATATGCTTTTTTATTACGTGTTTGGATCTTATAAAATTGGCGGAATTGTTCAGCAGATCTATGCGCGGTATAAAAAAGGGTTTACGAATGATGAGCGATTTGCAGGACTTATTTATGTGTTGAAAGCCTGTGCCGATAATGCGCAAAAAGCTATTCAGTATGATCGCATCAGTAATTTTTATTAATACCACGATCAATTTATTTATATGGCAATGACACTCGCAGACATTAAGAAAGTGCTGATCCTTGGAAGCGGAACTTTGGGTTTAAGGATTGGCTTGCAATCTGCATTGAGCGGATTTGATACTACTATTTTTGACATCCATGAAAAGGCCTTTGATTCGGCCAGGAAAATACATGGATCCATTTTGAGATCTCTTACAGATAAACAAATTATCACTGCAGCCGAGGCTGATGCAGCCCTGCAAAGAATCAGTTTTACACTTGATCCAGTTGCGGCAGCAACAGATGCCGACTTTATAAGTGAATCTGTGTTGGAAGACCTCTCTGTAAAGAAAAAAGTATGGTCGCAATTTGCCGTCCTTTGTCCGCCGCATACCATTTTTACCACTAACACCTCATACCTGCTCCCCTCCTGGTTTGCAGCGGACACCGGGAGGCCACATCTATTTTGTGCTTTTCATTTCCATGACGTATTTACAGCCAATGTAGTAGACATAATGCCCCATGCCGGTACGGAAAAATGGGTATCAGATCTGTTGATAGAGATGGGCAAAAAATTTAACCAGACACCCGTCTATGTAAAGAAGGAATCCAATGGATATATCTTCAATGCCATGCTGATGGCGCTCATTGGTGCGGCAGGTGCATTGGTGACTTACGACGTATCCAGTATTGAAGATGTAGACCGGAGCTGGATGGGAAATTTCAAAATGGCCAGCGGACCTTTTGGTATATTGGATGTTATTGGGCTGGATACAGCATGGCATGTGACAAATAATCAAAGCGATTCCAAAAGCCAGAAATTCGCAGCGCTTTTAAAAACATATATTGATGCCGGGAAACTGGGTGTGAAAACCGGTGAAGGATTTTACAAATATCCTAATCCGGCGTATCAGCAGGATAATTTTGTACAACAAAACTAATGCAGATTCTTCGTGACCATATTTTCTTAGCGGTTAAATAAAAATATAATTATGACAAGGCAGTATATCAGTATGGAGAACCTTCGTTTCCTGCTTTATGAAGTACACGAGATCGAGAAGCTGACAAGCTATCCGCGTTATGCCCATGTAGGCGGGAAAGAGGAATTGGATTTCTTACTGGATGCGGCCAAAGTACTTGCAGACAAAGAGATGTTCCCTTTCTTCAAGGAAATGGACAGCCAGCCGGTTGTACATAAAGACGGAAAGATCCACTCCCATCCCCAATTGAAAAATATCTTTAAAGCCGTTGCCGATGCAGGCTGGTTCACCGCTACAACAGAAATCGAAGACGGCGGAACACAATTACCCTATACTATTTTTTCCGCAGCGCATCTGATCTTTGAAGCAGCCAACAGCAGTGCGCAAGGTTATGTAGGTGTATCAACCGGATCACTGGAACTGATCAGTTCTTTTGGCAATGAAGAACTGAAAAAAACATATATGCCCCCAATGATGGAGGGCAAATGGCAGGGCACCATGGCCTTGACAGAACCACAGGCCGGAAGTTCGCTGTCTGACATAACAACCACTGCGGTTCCAGTTGAAGATGGCAGTTATCATATAACCGGGCAAAAGATTTTCATTTCAGCCGGCGAGCATGAAGCCTGCGAAAATTTTGTACATCTCACGCTGGCCAGGATCAAGGGCGCTCCTGCGGGAACAAAAGGCATTTCGCTTTTTGTTGTGCCCAAATATTTACCCGGAGCCGACGGCAGTTTGCAAAATAACAACCTGGTATGCGCAGCTGATTTTCAGAAAATGGGGCAACGGGGTTATGCCACCACCCACCTGATATTTGGTGAAGGGGGACCCACACAGGGATTTCTTGTAGGCGAAGCCAATAAAGGCTTATCCTATATGTTCCAGATGATGAATGCCGCCCGCATTGCCGTTGGACAAACCGCGGCAGCAGTTGCATCAGCTGCATATTATAATGCATTACATTATGCCAATGAGCGGCCACAGGGCAGGCATATTGCGGATAAAGACCTTTCGAAGGAGCAAACACTCATCATCAACCATGCTGATGTAAGGCGCATGCTGATCCTCCAAAAATCAATTGTTGAAGGGTCCCTTGGCCTGGTTGTGGAATGTCTCAAATGGTACGATCTTGAAAAGGTATTGGAAGGCGAAGAGAAGGAAAAAGCATTCCTTTTGCTTGAAATATTAACGCCCATTGTAAAAACATATCCTTCCGAAGCGGGCATTGTTTCTGTAAGCAATGCCTTGCAGGTTTTTGGGGGTTATGGATTTACGATGGATTTTGATGCGCAGCAGTATTACCGCGACATCAGGATCATGTCGATATACGAAGGTACCACAGGCATACAATCCATGGACCTGCTGGGGAGAAAAGTACCCATGCAGTCCGGCAAAGCATTACAAATGCTGGCCGGTGAGATCATACAAACGATCCGGGAAGCATCAACATACGACGGACTTGCTCCTTATAGCAAAGCCTGCGGGGAAGCAGTGGAAAAACTGCAAGAAGTATTGCAGTACCTGCAGGCTTTTGCCCTGAAAGGTGAAACAGAATTATATATGTCGGATGCCAATTTATTCATGGAATACTGCGGACTGGTAACCGTTGCCTGGCAATGGTTAAAACAGGCGGTAAAAGCACAACAGGCTTTATTAAAAACAGACCTTCCTGTTCAACAGCAGCAATTTTATAAGAGCAAGCTGGAGACCATGAAATTTTATTTCAAATACGAATTGCCCAAAACGGAATCGCTGGCTATATCCATCATGCATCCGGATAAGGTGACGGTTAAAAGTGATGGTGAAATATTGATGTGATGTTTAATACTTTAACCGAAATTGAACGGAGGCACCAGGTTAATAACTAGTCAAGCAATTCCCGCGTGACACCTTTTACTTCCATGATCAGGTCGGCGCCATAACATCCTGCAGGCGTCTGGTAGCCTGCTTTAAAATTCCCTTCCAGGATATTTTTAGCGATGAGGAGGCTTGCTTCCGCCGTAATGGTATATCCATCAGGTCCAATGATCCTGCCCTGCAATTTTTGACCTGTTGCATTGCTTACTTCACCAAAAACCAGTGCTTTGGATTTTGCCCTTTGTTCGTCGGACGGACCGGCCGGGCGAGACTTTATTTTTGCTAACTCACGGTTACGCATAAATGAAGTACGCAGTATCCAGTTAAAGAGTCCCTGGTATTTTAGCATTTTAAAGGTCTTGGGTGATGCACCGGTATAGGTTTCAATATTCTGGATGCCTGTTGTTGTATACGCCGTGGAAATATCTCCCCAAGGTATGGTCATGACAAATAATTTCTTTAGTCCAAAATCCACCCACATTCCCTTATGGCCCAATGGCACTCCCGTGATTTTCCCTTCACGCCTGACCGCACTCTTCTCTCCTGCCCCTAAGGCCATGGTTGTGGCTGTACCATGACTTAACCTGCTACCCAAAGATGCAAAAGCGAGTTTCAGGTCGGTGGCGTCAGGCATGCGTTCTTTGAGGAAAAGCGCCATGCAATCTGTAGGCACCACATCAAATCCCACACCGGGCATGATCATGATGCCGGCTTCTTTAGCTGCGGCATCATATTTCTTAGCCATTTCATAAACCTGGATCTCGCCGGTGATATCAATATAATGTGTTTTAGTGCGGATACAGGCTTCGATCATGGGCTTTGCGGTGTATTTGAACGGACCTGCCGCGTGCAATACCAGGGATACTTCATTGAGTGAAGCATCTAATGATTTACTATCGTCCAGGTCAAAAACCTTATAAGTAAGTCCCAGTGAATCAGCCAGTGGTTTCAATGCATCAGCCCTTCTGCCTGCCAGTATGGGTTTCAGGCCGAATGCTGAAGCCATTTTAGCGATTAGGGTTCCAGTATATCCATAGGCGCCGTATAAAAGAAAACCTGACTTATCCATACTGATACATTTATTAATGTTCGTAAAGATAAGACATGCTTTCGCAGCAGGGCAAAACAACTAAAATGAAATCATTAATAGGTGCGGGCAAGCACCGAAGTGTCTGTAAGGCTTTTAAGAAATGAAACCAGGGATTTTTTCTCGGGTTCCGTAAGATTAAGTTTATCAAAAGGTAATGTCTGGTTTGGCAGGTTAATGCCCAAACCCACGCCTCCCCCCTTGTTGTAAAAGTCAACAACTTCCTCCAGAGTCCGGTAGACACCGTTATGCATATAAGGCGCCGTGAGTTCAATGTTACGTACAGTTGGGGTCTTAAAAGCAAATTCGTGTACCTCTGACCGTGATATTGTCAACCTCCCTTTGTCCGGATCAATTGTTGCATGAACCGTGTCTTGTGTGGAAGGTACGCCAATGACCTCACTTTCCATGAACGAGAATAAAGGTGGTTTGGAACCATTAAAAACAGGTGCAAAATGGCAGGTACCGCATTTTCCTTTGCCCATGAAAATATTAAAGCCTCGTATTTCTTCTTTTGTCAGTTTGTTTTTATGACCGCGCATATACTGGTCAAATCTCGAGTTCATGGAAACCAGCGACCTGATATAACTGGCAATTGCCCTTGCCACCCGCTTCCCTGAATATTGCCTGTCGCCAAATGCCTGCATGTACAGATCGGCATAATCCTCTCTTTGTGCCAGTTTTTCAGCAACCTGTTCTGCGGAAGAGTTCATTTCTTCCTTATTGGCTAAAACTTCCACGATGAGGTTCTCCAATAATTTTTGGCGGTGATCCATAAAAAGATCACGCTGAAGTGCACTGTTCAATAGGGTTGGGGCATTGCGGGTAATTTGTTTATGACCATCGATCGCCAGGCTTTTTGACATCCCATCGGTAAAAGCAAGTGATGGGTTATGACAGGTGGCGCAGGAACGCTGGTTATTGCCCGCTAAAAAGGGATCACCAAATAATTTCTGACCCAATGAGATGAGTTCGGGACTGGCATAAGCAGAATCGCCGGCAAAAAAATTCGGAGATAAAAATCGCTGGTCGAAAAGCGAATAGTATTTGTACACACCGGGTTTGAGCGGCAGTTTACTTACTCTTGCCTGGTCGTAAATACCCAGGCGTAGTTTCTCCTGTCCAAGCCAGGCCGTTACAGGATTCAGGTAATGCTGTATAAAATACATCCGGTCGAATGAATCAAAATCCGGGTGATCAAGACAATACTGCGATGCTTCTGCAAGTAAACGAATGCTTTCTTCATAACCCGCGCGGCCTTCTTTTGTGAAGCGGCCATTGATGAATTCAAGTGTTTCTTTAACAGAGCCGACAGAGTGGGCTGCTTCGGTTATGGATTGCAGTGATACAGGCGAATCAAAACCGGTAATGCCCTGGGTCAGTATCCGGTAGAGTTCCTCAATAAGCGCATCAGGCAAGTACTGATCAACCGTAAAAAACTGTTCAAAGCCGGTAAGTGCCTGTATGGAACTGTTGAGTTTGTACAGGTCGCCCAGTAACTTATTTTTCCCAGCAGGATCATATTCAGGAAAGAGTTGTTCCTCAATTACCTGCATCCCCTGAGGGGGATTATGGTCTTCTGCCGATTGTATTGCAGGCGGATTCAGTTGGTATACATAATGCGGAAAATAATACTCAATGAATAATTCAATTTTTTTATAGGATATGCGTCCTTTTTTAAAAATCTGCTGCATGGAATCACCCGGAATATTAGAAGTAAGTGCCAGCTGCAGATCCATCATGTGGGCCTGGAAAGTCTTTAATTCCGTAAAGTATTTGCGGGTCACTTTTTCATCCGCATCATCTTTAACGGTAGCCCTGATACCCAGTAAAAAAAATACCAGCAGCACCAGTGTAACACTCAATAAGCTATGTCTCTTCGTCATTTCACTTCTGATCAGATAGGTTAACGCGGTAAATCCCGGAGTTTAATGTGTTAAAACGAATACAATCAAATATATATTCTCTCCCGAGGAGATAAATCCGCTACAAAAAAACAAAAAAAAGGGGCTTTTAGTATCCCTGTTCAGTGATTAAACCCAATACTGACAGCCATTTTCAACAAAAAAGGCATTTTTAATCAAGGATATCGAGTAATTGATCGCTGTAGGAATCTTTGAGCAGGTCCTCTTCGCGGATGCCAAATTCCTTCATATAATGAAGACACTGGTCTTTTAATGTTTCCTGGCTGATCTTCTCATCCTCACTGATGGCTTCGATTTCAATAAAATTTCCGAGGTGTTGGACGATATCAATATGAAACTTCACATTTTCAATAAAATAAATTTCACGTTGTTTCTCCACTATCACTTTAATACCGAGGGCTTTTTCGAGCAGGCTTCTCAGCAAATTACTTTCATGCACCGCAAAAAGGGTAACCTGGGAAGATTTGGGCCCTTTCTGGTCGTCACGCTGGTAATGTATCAGTGCATTTTCAATTTTACCCTGGCGCAGTTTCATCCTCCCGTGAGGAACGTTAAAGTATGTGTCGCGCTGATTATCTGTTCCTTTAAAAATGGCATGCCGGGATAACAGGTAATCCCGAATGTGCCTTGGATCTTCATATCTGGCTTTAATTTCTATATTGCTGATCATAAAAAAAGGATTGTCTCAATTTGAGACAATCCTTTCAAGTTCATAGAATTATTTATTAACAGTTGGTGTTAAATCCGGCTGGCAATTTTACCAAAAGCCCTGGATACTTTTGAAACCGGCATTGTGGAAATGGCTTCTACCTCTTCCAGGCAATCGGCTTCCATTTCAACTACAGGCAGACCCCTCAACGGAAGTCCCTGACGCTGAAAACGAATAGCGCTCCAAACATGGTCAAGACAGGTTTCATGGATACTTTCAAAACCTTTGTTTCGGATGCATTTCCAACTACATTCTCTGTTCAGATCACTTACGATCTTGGATGCAGCTTTTGGATAAGCGATCCACAATTTTCCTTCTTCATGCAAGGCAGGAATTACATCCTGCATAATCGAATTAAGCTGATTCTGGTTAACGGCAAAAACCAAGGCAAAATCAATCTTCCTGGAACGCAGTAAAGGGGTTACATTCTTTGCGAATGATAATTTAGTAAACTGCTTTTCGATAGAGGATGGGAGGCCTTGAATCAGCAGATTCTTTTCTTCATGAAGCTGAAGTTTTTCAAACATTGTTTGCAACATGCTTCAATAGTATTTAAGGGATGAACGGCAAAGTTAAGGAATTCTTAAAAGAACCTGCACAAAATTCCTTAAAAAAGCATTTTTCCCTTTAAGATCAACCATTTATTTTAATGGCATCTTACTTACCCGACTGATTACCAGGCTTATAATATTTTAAGGCTTCCTGAACGTAGGTTTTGACTTTTTCCATCCTGGTTTCATCAGAAGGGTGTGTGCTTAAAAATTCCGGTGGTTTTTCGCCCGTGCTTGCTTTTGACATGCGTTCCCAAAACCCGATAGCTTCTCTTGGATCATAACCCGCTATTGCGGCAAAAATCAAACCATATCGATCCGCTTCGAGCTCTTGCTTCCTGCTAAAAGGAAGCGTACCGCCTACCGTTGAACCAATACCATATGCATCCATGAATATTTGTTGGGTTTGGGTTGGTTCATTGGCAACGGCAACTGACAGGGCAATTCCACCCAGTTGTTGAACAAGACCCTGGCTCATACGCTCATTACCATGCTGTCCAATGGCATGTGCAATTTCATGTCCCATTACAACCGCCAGCCCGGCTTCATTCTGTGCTACCGGCAACAGGCCGGTATATACAACTACTTTGCCACCCGGCATACACCAGGCATTTACATCTTTAGAATCCACCAGGTTGAACTCCCATTGATAACCATTGAGTAGATCGGATTTGCCTTGTTTTGTTGCAAATACAGCCACGGCATTTGCAATTCGTTTACCCGCCCTGCTTACCATCTCCTGTTCTTTACTGGAACCTTGTGTGATCACTTTATTCTCTGTCAGAAATTTTTTATACTCCGTTAATGCCATCTGCTGTAAATCTGCTTCATTCACCAGAATCAATTGTTTCCTGCCCGTAATGGTATTCTTCTGACAGGAAGAAAAAGACAAAAGAAAAGCAAGAAAAATCAGGGATATACGCATACAATAAGTTTAAAGTACAATAAACAATACTCATACCAGTTAGTCCCGGTAAGCCTCTAAGAAATGTTAAGATGCAGTAAGTAATGGTGTACTTAGAAATTATCGCCTTGCCTTCTTTCCCTGCGCCTGTCGCGGTATTTGAAGATGGGGGCTTTACTTTCGCTGCCCCTCAATAAACGGTTGATATTCTTCTGATGGGTAAGGATAACGAGCAGGGCTACCGCTATGGCAAAAATGCGGTATGCTTCATTGTCTACGTTAAAAATGATCAGAATGAATATGGGGAAAGCCAGACTGGCTAATATAGAACTTAAGGAAACAAACCGGGTAATGAATAAAACGATAAGAAAGATTCCCACACATCCAAGCGCTGTCCAGGGAGATATACCGAGTACCAGCCCAAAAAGTGTGGCAACCCCTTTTCCGCCCCTGAACTCCGCCCATACCGGGAAAATATGCCCCAATACAGCTGCCAGGCCAAGCCCTATCTGAAAATTGGTCCGCGCAAAATCATTCTGGACATAATAAGGCATCAACAAAGCAAGCTTAACCGCCAAAAGGCCCTTGAGCATGTCAATGACCATTACCGTGGTACCCCAACGGGCACCCAAAACCCTGAATGAATTTGTAGCACCTGCATTACCACTTCCGTAATCGCGTATGTCAATATTGAACTGAGACCTGCTTATCCATACCGCTGTGGGTACAGATCCTATGAAATAGGCCAACAGGACAAGGATTAGTTCGTTCATCTATACTTACAGGTTGAGGTTGGTTACAAAGATACAGAAAAATAATAAAAGGGTAATTTCGTATACCCATATTCCATAGCTACAAGATAAACGTTATTTCTATCCAATTATTTTTTTCCCGGAAAATCAATGGTTTACCGGCAAGTGGTAAAAAGGCATTTTCAATATCCTGCCGGTCCTCAGTCATAAGACCGCTGAGTAACAAGAGGCCGCCGGGGCTTACTGAATCAACCAGTTGCACCCTGTTGTCAAGGATCACCGTTTTATTGATATTGGCGATTAGTATGTCAAATTTCTTTCCTGCCGGAATTTTTTCCCCGCCATACAGCTGAACCCGGGTGCATTGGTTGTTCTCCAGGTTCTCGGCCGCATTATTCAGGCTCCAGGGATCATTATCAATGGCTTCAATTTGCTCCGCACCCAGTTTTTCGGCCAATATGGCCAGGATGCCGGTACCTGTCCCGAAATCAAAAACCGATTTCCCTGTAAAGTCCCTGGTGAGCATTTCCTCCATCATCAGCCAGGTTGTGGCATGATGGCCCGTACCAAAACTCATCTTCGGGGTGATGATGATCTCGTGCTCCACATCGGCCACGGTATCATGAAAAGCGGCCCTTACGGCAACCTTGCCGGGAATGATCACGGGTTCAAAGGATGATTCCCATTTGGCATTCCAGTTTTCCTCTTTAATGTATGAAAATGAATGATCTGCAGCTACTACCGAAACTAAAGATTCAAATTCGGAAGGGTCAAAATTTGCCGAATCAATATAGGCTGAGAAGCTGTCGTCCTTATCTTCAAATCCGTCAAAACCAACCTCCGACAATAACCCGGTCAGCAGGTCTTTCTGTTCTTCCGTAACCGGGGAAAAATGTACCCCAAGAAATTTTCTATCCATAATAAAAAAGGCCATCTTTTCAGATGGCCTGTATTTAATGATTAATTTGACTGACCCGGGCCACCCTCTGGCTTTGCGATAAGCGCCTTGCGACTGAGTTTGAATTTGCCGGTCTTATGATCTACACCAATCAGTTTTACTTTTACGGAATCGCCTTCTTTCATGATGCCTTCCAGTGTTTCCAGCCTCTTCCAGCTTACCTCACTGATGTGGAGCAAGCCTTGTTTGCCAGGGAGGAATTCAACGAAAGCGCCATAAGGCATGATCGATTTCACTTTTGCTTCATATACCTCCCCTTCTTCCGGCACTGAAACAATTCCTTTGATCCAGGCTACGGCTTTATCCAGGCCGTCTTTGGCTTTGCTGAATACGCTCACTTCACCCTGGTTGCCTACTTCTTCAATATTGATGGTAGTGCCGGTTTCGCGCTGGATCTCCTGGATGATTTTTCCTTGCGGGCCGATCACTGCGCCAATGAATTCTTTATCGATAAAGAGTTTGATCATTCTTGGTGCATGTGGCTTAACCTCTTCGCGAGCAGAAGAAATACAATCATACATCGCATCGAGGATATGCAACCTGCCTTTACGGGCTTGTTCCAATGCTTCGCGCATGGTCTCCATGCTGAGGCCATCTATTTTGATATCCATCTGGATACCGCAGATACCATCACGGGTACCGGTTACTTTAAAGTCCATATCTCCAAGGTGATCTTCATCGCCCAGGATATCGGTAAGAATGGCATATTTTCCGTCAGCGGGACGGGTGATCAAACCCATGGCCACACCACTCACGTGTTTGGCAAATGGCACACCCGCATCCATCAGCGCCAGTGAACCGGCACAAACGGTAGCCATAGAAGAAGAACCATTTGATTCCAGGATATCACTTACCACCCTTACGGTATAAGGATAATCATTTCCCGGCATCATCTGCTTCAGGGAGCGTAAAGCCAGGTTACCGTGACCTACTTCCCTTCTGCCCGGACCCCTCAGGAATTTCACCTCACCCGTTGAATAAGGAGGGAAATTATAATGCAGGATGAACTTGCTATAGTCTGAAGTTGCTGCACTTTCAATCAGCAATTCATCTAAAGGAGTACCTAAGGTAATGGTTGTAAGCGACTGAGTTTCACCACGCGTGAATAATGCAGCTCCGTGCGGAGAAGGCAGTACATCCACTTCCATGTTCAGGGGCCTTACCTGGTCGAGCTGGCGGCCGTCGAGGCGCACACGCTCATCCACGATCATATCCCTTACCACTTCCCACTTCAGGTCTTCGTAATATTTTTTAGCCAGTTTGATATCTTCTGATGTTGCCTCTTCGCCCAATGATGCTACGATCTCTTTTTTCAGTGCATCAAATGCTGCGCTGCGGTCGTTTTTACTGCTGGCAGAGCGGGCGATGGTCAATACTTTTTCTTTCGCGTAGGCATATACTTTTTCCTGAACTTCTTCCTTGTGTAACGGCTTCGGATAATCGCGCATAACAGATATACCAACCTTGGACCTCAGTTCGTTCTGAGCGGTGATTTGCTTGCGGATGGCATCATGAGCAATTTCCAGTGCAATAATGAAATCTTCCTCGGAACATTGTTTTGATTCGCCTTCCACCATCATCAGATTCTTGCTGGTTGCACCGATAAGGAAATCCATATCGGCCTTGGCAAGTTCACTGCGCATGGGGTTGATGACGTATTTACCATCAATGCGGGCTACCCTTACTTCAGAAATGACCTCTTTGATGGGTATGTCAGAAACTGCCAGTGCAGCAGAGGCTGCGAGGCAGGCCAATGAATCGGGCATGATTTCCGGATCTGAGGAAACCAGGGTGATGATCACCTGAACTTCACACAGATAATCTTCAGGAAACAAAGGACGTAAAGCGCGATCGATCAGGCGGCTGGTGAGGATCTCATAATCATTCAGGCGGCCTTCCCTTTTAAAGAAAGAACCCGGAATGCGACCGGCAGAGGCAAATTTCTCCATATAGTCTACAGACAATGGGAAGAAATCCTGGCCTTCTTTAGGTTCTTTTGTGGCACAAACGGTAGCCAGCAGGATACAATTACCCTGACGTACGGTTACGGCACCATCGGCCTGGCGGGCAAGCCTGCCGGTTTCTATGATAATTTCCTGGCCATTGCCCAGGTCAATAACGGATTGAATAGGTTGTTGAAGCATAATGCAGATTTTGAGGGAGTGACCATAAAAAACTAATTCCCAACCGTTGTAGTTGGGAATAGTTTATTACGGGAATGTAGTTATTTTCTAAGTCCGAGTTTCTCGAGCAGTGCACGGTAGCTTGTCAGGTTATGTTTGCTCAGGTATATAAGGAGGCGCTTACGCTGTCCTACCATGGCCATCAAACCCCTGTGCGTGGAGAAATCTTTCTTGTTTTTCTGCAGGTGCTGCGAAATGTGATTGATACGCTCTGTGAGCAGTGCGATCTGACCCTCTATAGATCCGGTGTTCTTTGCGTTTCCGCCATATTCGGCGAAGATCCTTGACTTCTTTTCAGTTGTAATAGTTGACATCTCAGTTATTTTTTTGCATCCAATTGCATCTTTATAAATGGGTGCAAAGGTAGGGAAATTTAATACAAAAAAAAGCCCGGGGCTTATTTTCCCGGGCTTTTGGCATAATATTTTTTAAATCAGTGCATATATTTGAGGTTGATCGAATACAGAACAGCGAAAAGGACTCCAAAGAAGCCAACTACAGCCGTCATGCCAATACTCATCAGGTTTGTAGGGCCATAGACCACCAACGGCGTAACAATAGCTATTCCGGTTCCTGCCAGGTATACCCAGAACCCGATTTTTTTCAACTGAAACATAAGAAAAGCCCCGCCCAGGGTTAATACATTGGCCAACATAGAGAAAAGGGCATTCTTCTTTATATTTTCTGGGTTCAGCATCGCGGAGGCGCCGGAAATCACTTTTTCAGCCATTTTAGTGGCAGATTTATTATCCGATTCTTTACTGATCTCTTCTTTGGCAGAGTCGAGCATTGTTCCAGCCACCTGGGAACTGACATCAGCATTCATATAACTGCTGATATTACTGATCACACCCCAGGCACTGCCAATAAAAGTTAATATGCATAAGACGGTCAATAAAGTTGGCCGTTGGGGTCCGGATGGGACCCCCGTTGATTGTTGTGTATTATCCATAAGAAAAGATTGTTTATTTGAAAGCCCAACATATTAACTTTTATCTGAAATTGAAAATAATATTTTCACTTTTCCGCTATGTTTTATGCTTTATATGCAATGCCGCCAAAAACCTATCTTCATGCCAAACCCGCACTTTTGAAGACCTTGTACTTTACAGTTACCAACGACTTATCATACGATCAGAGAATGATCAGGATATGTAGTACTTTGTCGGAGGCTGGATACAAGGTTGTGCTGATTGGCCGCAAAATGAAAGGTTCCCCTCCACTGGTAAAAAAGTTGTTTGTACAAAAGAGGCTCAATTGCATCTTTAATAAAGGGAAAGCATTTTATATTGAATATAATATACGATTACTATTTTGGCTCCTGTTTAAAAAAATGGATTTGGTCTGTGCCATCGACCTGGATACAATCATTCCGTGTTACGTAGTTTCCCGCCTCAAAAAAATCCCCCGGGTATATGATGCACATGAACTTTTTTGTGAAATGAAAGAAGTGGTTACAAGGCCAGGTGTCCATCGTTTATGGAAATCCGTTGAAAGGTTTGCCGTTCCGCGTTTTCCTTCCGGATATACCGTGAGCAGCCAGATCTCCGATTTTTTTAATAAGGAATATGGAGTATCCTACCCGGTAATCAGAAATATCGCCCGCTTTAAAAGACCGCTTCTTCAAACCAAAAAAGAAAAGATCATTTTATACCAGGGTGCGGTTAATGAAGGCCGTTACTTCGAACACCTTATCCCCGCCATGCAATGGGTAAAGGCCCCGCTGCATATTTATGGAGACGGCAATTTCATGGACCAGGCAAAAGCACTCATCAGGGAGCATGGCCTGGAACATAAAGTGATCCTGAAAGGCAAACAGCAACCTGAAGAACTGCAGCGCATAACCGAATCAGCCACTATCGGCATTACCCTTTTCGAAAATACCGGGCTGAGTAACTATTTCTCTTTATCCAACAGGTTCTTTGATTATTTACAGGCCGGGTTACCCCAATTATGCAGCAACTATCCGGCATACCGGGAAATCATTGATTTGTATAATATTGCGGTACCCATTACAGACCATTCCCCGGTTAATATTGCCCGGGAACTGAACAATTTACTTGATAATGAGGTTTTATATAACAGATTACAGGATAATTGCCTGGCAGCAGCAAAGAATTTGAACTGGGAAAACGAGGAAAAAGAACTGCTATCGTTTTACCAAAAAATAGTGAAATAGTTGGAAAAGCATTTACATGTTGTTTGCCTCGACGTACCCTACCCTGCTGATTATGGTGGCGCTTTTGAAATGTTTTTCAAGATAAAGGCTTTGCATAAAGAAGGGATTAAAATACACCTGCACTGCTTCGAATACGGCAGGGGAAAGCAGGAGATCTTGAACAGGTATTGCACGGAAGTTACCTATTATAAAAGAATGGAAGGACATAAAGGGCTGTCCATGAAACTTCCCTATATCGTTTCTTCGAGAGCCAATCCGGCACTCCTGGAAAACCTGAAAAAAGATAATTATCCCATTCTTTTTGAAGGAATCCACACCACTTATTACGTGTATGAGCATGCGCTGGACGACAGGAAAGTTTTTATCCGCATGCATAATGCAGAATTTCTCTACTATAAGCAACTCGCAAGGCAAAGCAGGAATCTCTGGAAAAAAATCTATTACCTGAATGAAAGCCGTCTCCTGCATAAATATGAAAAAGAGATCGCAGCATCTGCAACCATACTCGCCATTTCACAAAAGGAGGAAAAGAAATTCCGGGAAGATTTTAAAGCCGAAAACGTAAAGCACCTGCCGGCTTTTATTGGGTGGGATTATCCATTAAGTAAGGAAGGGGTTGGAAATTTCTGCCTTTATCATGGCAACCTTTCTGTGGCGGAGAATGAAAAAGCCGCGGCCTGGCTACTGAAGCATGTTTTTAATGACCTTGCCATTCCTTTTGTCGTTGCCGGGAAAAACCCTTCGGCCCACCTGGAAAAACTGGCCCACAGCAAACAACATACCTGCCTGGTGGCAAACCCTTCGGAGAAAGAGATGCAGGACCTCATCCAGAAAGCCCAGATCAATATCCTGCCGGCATTCTCAGAAACCGGCATTAAGTTTAAATTATTGAATGCTGTATTTTGCGGACGCCATACTGTGGTAAACGATCCTATGGCAAATGGAACACACCTTGAATCTGCCTGCCATATCGGTGCCAATTCCAATGCTTTCAAATCCCTCCTGACGCAGCTATACAGAAAACCGTTTGACGAAGAAGAGATTAGGCTAAGGGAAAATCTCCTGCACAACTTTTATAACAACACAGAAAATGCCCGGCAACTCATTAAATGGATATGGTAGCATTGTCAATGACCCTGCCCTTTTCTGTTTTGATAGTCCTGGCCGGAAATTTATTGATCACTATATAGTCGTGTGTAGCCATTACAATGGCAGTGCCGAAATCTTTGGAGATCTGGAACAACAGGTGCATGATCTCATCGGTGGTCTCAGGATCAAGGTTGCCTGTTGGTTCATCCGCAAGGATAAGCTTGGGTGAATTTAATAATGCCCTTGCAACATCCACCCTTTGTTGCTCTCCACCGGAAAGTTCAAAAGGATATTTGAACCCCTTTGTTTTCAATCCCACTTTATCCAACACATCATTGATCTTTTCTTCCATGAGTTTCTGGTCTTTCCAGCCGGTGGCTTCCAGTACAAACCGAAGGTTTTCCTGTACATTACGGTCTGTCATGAGCTGGAATTCCTGGAACACGATTCCGATATTGCGTCTCAGGTAAGGAACGGTTTTCCAGGTAAGGTCCTTCAGGTTATACCCGGCTACAATGCCCTCGCCCTCGGTTAACTGCAATTCACCATACAGTGTTTTCAATAAACTGGATTTGCCTGTTCCAGTTTTCCCCACGAGATATACAAATTCACTTTTTTCTACGGCAATATTTACGTCCTGCAGTATCAGAGATTTCCCCTGGTATATATTGGCATGTTTTAATTCCAGAACTATTTCACTCATGTCTGTGCAGATTTGCGCCAAAGGTAAGACAAAAAATAACCGTAAGGACATGGGTATGCAAAGTCCCTTATTTAACGTTTTGTACTTTTAAAATATTCAGAAAATAGGCTTTTCCATTTTTTAAAAAAATAATGCTTAAGGAGAAATTTTATAAGATTCCGAAAATAGATCCTTACCCTCTTATTTCGAAGTGAATGAAATACATCAACTAATCTGGTTCAGGTTGGCAGGCAGTGGGGAATTAGTCATTCGAGATAGCAACTATTAGTCGACCTTTCCCCTTTCATCCCGACTCGCATGCCGTACCTTGAGGAAGGCAGGCAAAGGAGGGATCTTCAATGTTCAAAAAATAGCGAATGATAAATACATAGATCCCTCCTTCGTCGGGATGACAAAAAAGAGGGTAACCAATAGCTATAACCCGAATGAATTGACAACCGGAATTAAAAAAGCCACACGCCAATGGCAATTATTAATAGGGGCTATTTATAATCCACTCCCCCTGTCATCCTGAACCCGGTTTCCGCTAAGAGATTGAAACACTTAAGATAACAGGGTGAAGGATCTAATAAATTTAATCATCGAAATTGTCATGATAAATTTTAATAGCAAAACACGTTCATATACAACATTTTTGTTTTATGATTTATGTTGAAAAAAATCCATGACCATATTTAAATGGCATGCTTTATCTTTAGAAACATGAAAAAGATATTTCTCTTAGCACAAATTTGTTTTGCTATTTGTTCAATTTCGCAAGCACAGATCAAAGCCCTAGTTGGAGGTACATTGATCGATGGCTTTGGAGGAAAACCTTTGTACAATAGTGTCATCATTATCGAAGGCGAAACCATTAAACAGGTTGGCCGAGTGGGCGAAGTAAAAATCCCCGCTAAAGCAGAGATCATTTCAACGGAAGGAATGTCTGTAATGCCGGGTTTATGGGACATGCACGTCCATATGATGATCAACGGGCATTCCGACTATGCCTATTGGGACAAGAAATATCCGCCTTTATTTGAAAAAGTTATCATGCCCGCATCGGCACATCAGTTGCTGATGGCCGGTGTAACCAGTGCCCGTGACCTGGGTGGTCCGCTGGAAGAAAGCATTGCCGTTAGGGACAATATCAATAAAGGCAAATTACCCGGAGCAACCATGTATGTCAGCGGCCCATTTCTGCAACACCGCCCCTACCCCGGTACAGAACAATTCCGCTGGGGTGTCTATGGAGAGAAGGATGCCCGTGAAAAAGTACAGAAGCTCGCAAAAGCCGGTGTGGATTGTATCAAACTCATCGACCAGGATGAAATGACCAAAGAAGAGGTTTTTGCCATCGTGGACGAGGCACATAAAAACAAACTCAAAGTTGTGGGCCACTCTCACCGTCCGAATGAGATTCGCATTGGCCTTGAAGCCGGTGTGGATAATTTTGAACATACCGGCCTTTCATCATCACCTTCCTATCCGGATGATATCGTAAAAGCCATTGCAGAAAGAACCGCCCAAATGAGCCTGGGCCCGCTTTTCTGGACCCCTACCATTGAGGGCCTGTATAATTATGAAGACCTGCGCGACAATCCGGAAAAGCTCGATGATCCATCCTGGCACCTCGGCCTCCCCGATTCCGTGATCGCTGATATTAAAAAATCATTACTATACCCGGGCCAGTTAAGTTATTTTCAGTTAACGCCCATTCGTAAGCCAACGCTGGAGACCAAGTTCCGCCAGTTACAAAAGTCAGGCGTTGTGTTATTAGTTGGTACAGACAGCGGCATACCCATGAAATTCCATTCTCAAAGCACCTGGAACGAACTCGATGTTTGGGTGAGGGTTTTTGGTGTGGATCCTTTACAGGCGATCAAATCAGCCACCTACTGGCCATCGGTTTTCATGGGCGTGGATAAAAAAGTAGGCACCATCAGTGAAGGCAAACAGGCCGACATCATTGCTGTTAAAGGAGATGTACTGAAACATATTGCCCTGCTGCAGCGCGTGGATATGGTGATGAAAAAAGGCACCCGTTACAAGTGAGATTATCCATAACTGAAGATTCATTTTCCCATCCGTAAAAATCTTTTCATGTATAAGTTTTGCCTGTCTTTACTTTTGCTATCGGTAATGCATACCCCATTTGCGCAGCAAACCCAGAAGCCGGTATTGCATGGCCGGCACTGGATGGCCATTACCGGTAAACCCCTGGCTGCAACGGCCGGCGCCACTATTTTTCAGCAGGGTGGCAATGCCGTTGATGCAGCCTGCGCCATGCTGGCTGCAACATGCACCATGTGGGATGTACTTAGCTGGGGAGGTGAAACACAGGCTTTAATATATAACCCTAAAACAGGAAAGGTAATTGGCATCAATGCGCTGGGTGTTGCTCCCACAGGTGCCACACCTGAATTTTTCAAAGGCAAGGGGATGAATTATCCCCCGCAATACGGCCCCCTTGCGGCAGTTACGCCCGGCACGCCCGGAGGAATCTGCCACATGCTGGCAGAATATGGCACCAAAAGCCTGAAAGAAGTACTGGCTCCTGCAATGCAACTCGCTGACGGATATCCCATTGAAGCACAAACTGCCAACAGCATCGAAAGGGGAAAAAAACAGATCAGTGAATGGCCATATTCGAAAGCTGTTTTCCTCACCCACCCAGGCGAAAAAAGAGAAGCACCTGAGGCCGGTGAGATCTTCAAACAAAAAGACCTGTTCCAAACATTAACCAAAATGGTGGAAGCAGAACAGCAGGCCCTGAAAAAAGGAAAAACACGCAAGGAGGCAATCTATGCGGCCTATGACCGGTTTTACAAAGGCGATATAGCCAAAGAAATTGTGCGCGGTGCACAGGAACAGGGCGGACTCATCACCGAAGCGGACCTCGCCAACTGGAAAGTGAAAACCGAAGAACCCATGATGGTAAATTATAAGGGAATCGAAGTGTATAAATTATCACAATGGACACAGGGCCCCGTTATGCTGCAGGCATTGAATATCCTGGAGAACTTCGATTTAAAAAGCATGGGCTTTAATTCGGCCAGGTATATCCATACCCTTTACCAGGCGATGAACCTGACGTTTGCCGACCGTGATTTTTATTACGGTGATCCGGCATTTGCACCGGAAGAACCTATGAAGGGATTATTGTCTAAGGAATATGCAAAGGAGAGGGCGAAGCAGATAAATCCGGATCGCAATGATGATAAAGCGGCCCCCGGTGACCCATATCCTTTTGAAGGCAAGACCAATCCTTACCGGAATTATTTAGAGAAATGGGGCACCGCATCTGCAACGCCTGTTATTGAAGAATATCTCGCGCAATTAAGGCTGGGCACAACCAGTGTTGAAGCAGCTGATGCCGAAGGCTGGGTGGTTTCCATTACGCCCAGTGGCGGATGGCTGCCAGCCTGTATAGCCGGGAAGACCGGTGTAGGCATGAGCCAGCGGATGCAAAGTTTTGTCTGCGACCCAGCAGAGAACCCCTTTAACGTAGTGGCACCAGGAAAGCAGCCCAGGGTAACCCTCACGCCAACCCTGGCTTTGAAAAACGGCAAGCCCTTTATTTCATTTGCTGTTCAGGGAGGTGATACACAGGACCAGAACCTGTTGCAGTTCTTCCTGAACATGGTGGAATTTGACATGAATGTGCAGGAAGCCACGGAGGCCCCCAATATCAATACCAATCAACTTCGGTTATCCCTTGGCGGTACCGACCGAAAAGCCAAGCCCGGCTCAATGATCCTGCAATCTGCCACGCCCGACTGGATCCGGAAAGAACTGCGCAGGATGGGTTATATCCTGAGTTTTGAAGAAAGAACTTCAGGCCCCATCAATGCCATTTATTTCGACTGGAAACATGGCAGTTTCTGGGGAGGGTCAAGCAATCATGGGGAGGACTATGGAATTGGCTGGTAAAAGTTTAACCG
This sequence comes from Chitinophagaceae bacterium, assembly GCA_041752135.1. Lineage (GTDB taxonomy): Bacteria > Bacteroidota > Bacteroidia > Chitinophagales > Chitinophagaceae > Pollutibacter. The sequence goes on from JBGSHT010000087.1 coordinate 37,433, forward strand.
CAAAGGAATGAAGGGCGCCAGGCACTATGCCGTAATTGGTATTCGCCGCTCATCATTTGACTAAATATTATTTGTATTTTAAGGCTAATTTGCGGGCAATGCTGCGCCTGACATTTTATTTAATTGTTGCCTGCTTAATATTGAACATCCCTGTTTCCGGTCAAACTTCCCCGGAGGATTCTCAATTTTTATCAAAAGCCAAAAACAATACACTAAGGCAATATTTTAACACCATAAAGGAAACCGCCCCGGTTTTCCAGGGCCGGGAGTTTATCCCCTATGGCGGGCAAATAAAAGGGACGCCTTTTTTCCTGAATGCAGAACCGGTAAGCGGGACGCTGGAATATAACGGTATTGAATACCCGAATATCAGGTTCGCTTATGATATGGTAAGCGATAAGGTAATTGTGAGCAACTATACCAATGAATACCTGATGATCGCACCCAGCGAAAAGATCAGGCGCTTCCAAATCGGCAACCACCATTTTTTCAGGCCCGAACCGGATATCCGGTTTCGCGGATTAACGGATACCGGGTTTTATGAAATTCTGCACCCGGGCAAAACAATGGTAATTGCCCGGAAAACCAAACAGGTGCAATACTATCCGGGGGATGATAACTCCTATGCTTTCAGGTCATATATCAGTTATTATGTGTTCGAAAACGATAAATTCAGGGAGGTAAGCAGCCAAAAGGACCTGCTATCGATCTATAAAGACAGGGCAGATGAAGTACGCAAATATCTGCGCGGACAAAAGCTAAGCTTTAAAAAGAATACGGAAGAGACCCTTAAACGATCAGCCAAATTTTACGACGAGCAACATAAATGATGCTAATACGCCGGATTGCACTGTTAATGATCTTCTACGTAACCATTCTTTCCTTCCAGAAAGCAATGGCTCAGGATACCTATCCGGTAACGGGTGATTTTGTAAATATGCCCTTTGATCTCTTTATCCAGAAACTGGAAAAGGCCAGCCCCTATCGTTTTTATTTCAACCCGGTTCAATTAGACAGCCTCAGGGTAAATCAATCGGCTCAATCAGTACCGGTACTGGAACTACTCAGCCTTGTGCTTAACGGAACCGCTTATTATTTCACGCCGCAACCCGGCAACAAGGTCTATATCCTGGATAAAAAAGTACGCCTGACGGATAAACTGCCCTCTGATTTCTTTACAACCACTACAACGGTAAAAGATACTACGCCTCTTTTATTGATAACCGACAAAAAGAACAGCCCCCTTACAAACAATAACGCGCTGGAAAACAAACTGATTGAAATAGGCACAGCCACAAACAAACAACAAGCATCTACTGTACAACTCACTGGCTATGTCAGGGACCTGAAAACCGGAGAAGCCCTTGCAGGAGCCGTAGTGTACCTGGACAAAGATGCCAGTTCCGTTATGACCGATTCATATGGCTATTACAGTCTTTCGCTTAGCCCGGGACGTTATACATTGTTCATCAGTAATGCGGGGATGAAAACCGCCAGGCGGCAAATACTGGTACATGAAAGCGGCAAACTGGATATGAATTTACAGGAAGATGTACCCACCCTCAAAGCGGTAGTGGTGGTTGCAGAAAGGAACTCAAATACCCGGCGGATGCAAATGGGCGTTGAAAAAATAAGTGCCAAAGAAATTAAAAAAGTGCCTGTGCTGCTCGGCGAGCCGGATATACTGCGTGTAGTGATGACCTTGCCCGGTGTAACATCCGTAAGCGAAGCAAGTACCGGCTTCAATGTACGCGGCGGTTCGGCCGACCAAAACCTGGTGCTGTATAATGATGCCACCATTTACAACCCATCGCATTTGTTTGGCTTCTTTTCGGCATTTAACACAGAATCGGTTAAAAGTGTTGACCTCTATAAAAGTTCAATACCGGCCAAGTATGGCGGAAGACTGGCTTCCGTCCTGGATATCTCCGGGCGCGAAGGCAATAACAAAGAATGGAAGGGCAGTGCAGGCATCAGTATGCTTACAGGTAAGTTTTCGCTGGAAGGCCCGATCGTAAAAGACAAGACCTCGATCTTACTTGGCGGGAGGGCAACATACTCCAACTGGTTATTAAATCAGATCAAAAATCCATCATACAATAACAGTACCGCATCCTTTGCCGACCTTGATCTCCACCTGCATCACAGTATAAACGACCGGAATAAGATATCACTTACACTTTATGGCAGCCAGGACGCCTTCCGCATTGCCAATGACAGTCTTTTCAGGTATGGCAACCGGAATGCTGTATTTAAGTGGCGGCATGTATTTAACAATAAACTGTCCATGGCATTATCAGGAGGCTATGATCATTACCGGTATGAAGTGTCAGGTGATGAGGGTACTCCCGAAAGTTTCCGGTTACGCTTCTCCGTTAACCAACCCCATTTCCGCGCTCAATTTAGTTATACACCCAATAACAGGCATGTGCTTGAATTTGGGGTCAACAGTGTATTGTACCAGATACAGCCGGGCATTTATGAACCACAGGGAAACCAGTCGCTGGTAGTTGCCCAAAACACACCCAAAGAAAAGGGGCTTGAAAATGCCTTGTTCATAAGTGATAAATTCAATGTCACCAGCCGGCTGTCCATTGAGGCTGGCATCCGGTATTCGCTTTTTCAGTATCTCGGCCCCAGGGATGTTTTTCAATACATTGATGGATTGCCCCGCAGTACTGCAACGATAACGGATACTGTAAGTTTTTCAGCCGGCCAGGTGATCAAAACCTATCATGGACCGGAATTAAGAGCGGCTGTGCGGTACAGCCTGTCTGACCGTTCCGCCGTCAAAGCCAGCTATAATTCCCTCCGGCAATACCTGCATCTTTTATCCAATACGGCAGCCATATCCCCTACCGATATCTGGAAACTCAGCGATACCTATATCAAACCGCAGCTCGGGCACCAGGTTTCTTTAGGGTACTATCACGACTTCCCCGGTAAAAGCATAGAAACATCGGTAGAAGTGTATTATAAAACCATGAAACAGGTGCTTGATTTCAAAAGCGGCGCCAGTATCTTACTGAACGAACATATGGAAACGGAAGTGATCAATACTAACGGTAAAGCCTACGGCATAGAGCTGATGGTCAAGAAAAATGCCGGCAAACTCAACGGCTGGCTGAGTTATACATTTTCCAGGTCGATGCTGAAAATGGACGATAGCCTGGCCGGCCAGCTGATCAATAAAGGCAATTATTATCCCGCTAACTTTGATAAACCACATGTGGTGAACCTTATTGGAAACTACAAATTCACACACCGGTACAGCGCCTCCCTGAATATGACCTACAGCACCGGAAGGCCCATAACATTACCTATCGCCATATTCAATTATGCCGGTTCGCAACGCATTTATTATTCTGAAAGAAACCAATACCGCATTCCGGATTATTTCCGTACCGACCTTTCCTTTAATATAGATGGTAACCATAAGGTGAAACAAAAGGTGCACAGTTCCTGGACGCTGGGAGTTTATAACCTGACGGGAAGAGAGAACCCGTACTCTGTTTATTTCACGGAAGAAAACGGACAGGTAAAGGGTTACCAGTTAGCTGTTATAGGCAATATCATTCCTTATGTGACCGTAAACCTTACATTTTGATGATGAAGAGAATGCATATATGGGGATGGTTCTGCAGCTTACTGATGATAACCGGATCATCATGCGTCAAACCCTTTGAACCACCCGCCATCAGCAATCCAAACAGTTACCTGGTGGTTGAAGGGGTTGTAGTACCGGGTTCTGATAGTTCCACCATAACCTTATCGCGTAGCCGTAATTTAGCCGATACAACCACTTTCCTGCCCGAAAATGGCGCGAGTGTGCGCATAGTATCCAGAATGGGTCAAACATTCCAGCTTCAGGCTAAAGGCAACGGGCGATATGCCGGCGTATTGAATTTGCCAACAGGCGAGGAATATCAGCTTAAAATATCAACCGATATTGGTTCACAATATGAATCAGATTTTGAGCCGGTGGTAGCCACACCTCCCATTGACAGTGTAACCTGGAAGCAGGATGGTGATGTAACCATTTTTGTACATACGAGGGATCCGCAAAACAAGACCAGGTTCTACCGCTGGGAATATATAGAAACCTGGGAGTATCATAGCTATTATGAAAGTATTATCGGGTATGAAAACAATGCCCTTTTTTATCTCGACTCTTCACAGAAAAAATTCGCCTGCTGGGATTCTGTTTTTTCGAATACGGTAATTATTGGCGCCTCTGAAAAATTATCCGAAGATGTGATCAACGATCAGCCTGTTACAACAATCCCAATTGGTTCAGACAAAATAAGCGTACGGTATTCCATTCTGGTGAAGCAATTTGGTTTGACCTCAAAGGCCTTTAATTTCTGGCAGGAGATCAAACAGAACGGCACCTCTGTAGGCGGCTTATTTGATCCCCTGCCCTCCCAATTGATTGGCAATATCCGCTGCATCAGTAACCCCGCTGAACCGGTCATTGGTTATTTCAGTATGGCAACGGTTCAAAACAAAAGAATCTACATTTTAAATAACCAGGTCATAAACTGGAAAGGAAAAAATTATGATGAATTATGTGTGCCGAGGATTACATCAGCAGACAGCGCAATCTATTTTCTATGGGATCCCAACCTGGCGCCAGCTTATTATATCTCCGGAGGCGGGCTCGCTATTTCAAATGTATTTTGTGTTGACTGTACTTTACAGGGCGGCATAAACAGGAAACCAGGCTATTGGCCGTAAAATTGAGTACCGATGACGGCAAAAGAATATATACATAAATTGTTCAGCATGATATCTCCGGCATATTTATACAAGTGCCTGATGATATCCGTTGTATCAATTATATCTTTTTTGGCCAATGCACAGAACAGTGAAAATTTTCCTGTAACAGATCTGTTCAACGCCTATCGAGAAAAAAACTTCCAGGAAAAGATCTATCTCCACACAGATAAATCCCTTTATGTGACTGGTGAGATTTTATGGTGCAAAGCATATGTTACCGATGCACATTTGCACCAGTCGTCTGATATCAGCAAGATCGCATACATAGAACTGATCGATGCCAATCAAAAACCTACCTGGCAATCAACTATCGGCCTTGAAAAAGGGAAAGGAGAAGCATCACTGGTGATTCCCTCAACGGTTATAACGGGAAACTATACCCTCAGATGCTATACCAACTGGATGAAAAACCAGGGACCTTCCTTTTATTTCGAAAAAAACATAACGCTGATCAATCCCCTTAAAAAACCCATTGCCCTGAATGCCGCAGATCCGGATCAACTTATTGTTGATTTTTTTCCTGAGGGCGGCCATCTGGTTACCGGCTTATCCACGCAAATAGGCATAAAAGTCACCGACAAAACAGGAAAAGGGCAACAGGCAGAAGGTATGGTTATCAGTTCGGAAATGGATACCGTCCTTCGTTTTACAACAGGAGAAAAAGGATTGGGAAAATGCACGCTGACTCCCCAACCCGGAAAAACATACCAGGCGCTGGTACGTAAGTCAGGTGGTGCGTGGCAGCAATATCCCCTGCCGGAAATTGCAACAAGCGGATACACCTTGGAACTGGATGAAAAAGATCCGGAGAATATTACCGTAACCGTGTATTCAAATTTGGAACCATCAGCCTCATCCTGTTATCTATTTGTGCATTGCCGGCAGGCATTTGTGCAGGCGCTTGTTTCCCCTTTTTCCAATGGGAAAGCCATATTTAAAATCACCAAAGCCGGCCTGGGTGAAGGCATCTCGCATTTCACCATTTTTAATGATAGCCGCCAGCCGGTTCTCGAAAGGCTCTATTTCACTGTACCCAAAAAATTGCTGCAACTGAATGTATCAACCAGCAAATCATTTTACGCTTTTCGTGAAAAAATTGAGATCGATCTGCAGGCCAGGCTTCCCGGCGGAACAGATGCCGATGCCTCCTTATCTGCTGCCGTGATCCGGTTAGATTCTACAACGATGCCGGAAGGTGAAAATATCGTCAGTTATCTATACCTGACATCCGACCTGCCCGGCTGGATCGAATCGCCGGCATCGTATTTCAGGGATACTGATAAAACCGTAAACGAAACAGCAGACCTGCTCATGCTCACTCATGGATGGCGGCGGTTTGACTGGAAAGATATCCTGCAGAAAAAATCGCCCGCGTTTGAGTTCCTGCCGGAATATAACGGACAAATTATCTCCGGGAGGCTGGTGGATAAAGATGGCAAACCGTCCGGCGCCGGAAAAACCGGTTATGCGTCCATTCCAGGAAACCGCTACCAGACAGTTGTTGGGCGGTCTGATGCGGAAGGGACGATCCATTTCCCCTTTACACAAACAGCCGGCACAGCGGTCCTCGCCATTCAGGCCGATCTTAAAACGGATAGTTTATTACAGGTTGACTGGCAATCGCCTTTCTCAACAAAGTACTCGCTGAAAAAAATGCCGGCATTTACAGTTGAAGGAAAATCTGCAGCAGGCATAAGCGAAAAGATCAGTAACATACAATTGCAACAAGTTTACTCAGGCGATAAAATGCAATCATTTTTACCACCCGTGATCTCTGATACAACTTCTTTTTTTGGACTGGCAGATAAAAATTATTTCCTCGACGAATACACCCGGTTCAGGACAATGGAAGAAGTATTCAGGGAGTTTGTTCCGGAGGTTGAGGTAAGAAAAAATAAAAACAATTTTCGCTTACTGGTCAATAACCTGCCTTACAAAGCATATTTCAGGGAAGACCCGCTGATGTTACTGGATGGCGTACCATTTACGGATGTAAATAAGGTCATGCAATTTGATCCATTGCAAATTAAAAATATCGGTATTGTTGCCCGGAGATATTATGCCGGTGGACTTACCTATCCCGGCATCATCAGTTTCCAGACCTATAACGGCGACCTGGGCGGATTCGCACTGGCACCGCAGGTTTTGCTGGTAGACTATGCCGGCATACAGGTGAAAAGGTCGTTTTATGCACCACAGTACACAACACCAAACGAAAGCTCATCCCGTTTGCCTGATCTGCGCAGTGTACTCTATTGGGCGCCAGATATACAAACAGGCATGGCCGGAAAAACAAGGTTAAGTTTTTACAGCTCTGATCTTCCCGGCAGGTATGCCATCATAGTGCAAGGCCTGCATGATAAAGGATTTGCCGGCAGTGCTATTACTTATTTTGAAGTGAAATAATCTAACAGATCCCGATACTACCAGCAACCTATAGGCGCACCCGGAGGTGCCACTGCATGCTGTGTGGGTTTAGCTTTCTCCGGAGCCTTCATCCTTTCCAGTGCCAGCGCAAGATGACCTGCGTAAACCAGATCCGGATTCGCTTTCTGCTTTCCTTCAATGTACAGTTTCAGGTCAGCCAGGCTTTTGACTATGGCAGAACGGGCAGCAAAAGATGACTGTTCATCAACAGAGGCCGCCAGCATATAGGTCAGCACCACTTGCTCCGTTTGTTGCTGGATGAGCCTGTCCATGCCGGTCAGCCTCGGCGATTTCCAGGTAACCGCATTAATTCGGTTAACCATTTCTGTTATGCCCAGGCCACCGGCCGTTTCCTGCTGTGCCAAACGGCTCAGCCTTTCGGGGTGAAATAAAAACGACATAGGAAGGTCGGCCGCAGTTTCTGCAGGTGAAAGATTGTCGAATATCAGCCCGGTCCTTTTCTTAAACAGTTCCCGGTTATAATCATACCCCGCAGGCCGGGGCGGTATCAGTTCGGTTATACGTGTTGGTAAGGCCAGGTTTTTAGGAGATACCGTTTCCAGCAAAGCGTCCAGCGCTTTAAGTTGGGTGGCTTTATCCACCATTTTTGCCGAAGGCTGGCCATCGCCCCTGATGGAATAGGCATAATCCACACCACCGATAAGTTTAACGGCAGATTCAACCTGGTAGCGATGATAGAGATAAACAGGCACCAGCACATCTTCCAGCATGGCGGCAGGCATACCCGGCCGGATATTATTCAGGCCAAACTGTTCTAGTGCTTTGGCCCGTACTTTCATTACCTCCCGAAGTTCTGCGGCCGCATCATTTCCATTATCCCAGAGATGTGCCTTAGGGTGAGCGCCGCCGGGAGCACGTGCATCACGGTCGCTGATGAACAATAAACCCTTTGAGATGCCATCCGCTAGAATCTTATTCAAGCCGGTTGTTTCAGCTATCCCCTGCGGGAAATCCTGGTAGCCCCAGGTTATGGCCATTTTATCCCAGTCACCGATCTTATCATCATACACCTGGCTGAAATCCATGTCACCATTGCTGTTCAATCTAACCATCGGATGCGGATAATCCATCACACTGGCCCGGTTGTTCATGCTGGAAGCATAGTTGTGCATGAGGCCAATGGTATGGCCAACTTCGTGTGCCGACAATTGCTCCAGCCGGGCAAGCGCCATTTTAAGCATGGGATCATTAGCCGGAAGCCCCTGTGCAAACGGAGATAAAAGTCCCTGTGCGATAAGGTAATCCTGCCTAACACGCAATGAGCCCAGGGACACCTGCCCTTTAATGATCTCTCCGGTACGTGGATCAACAACAGAAGCGCCATAACTCCAGCCACGGGTGGATCTGTGTACCCAGTTGATCATATTATAGCGGATATCCATTGGATCAGCCGAGTCGGGTAAAACCCTTACCTGGAATGCATTCTTGTAGCCGGCCGCTTCAAAAGCCTGGTCCCACCAGGCAGCCCCTTTCAATAAAGCCGAGCGGATAGGTTCGGGCGTACCGTTATCCAGGTAATAGATTATGGGCTTTACAGGTTCACTGACAGCGGCATTGGGGTCTTTCTTTTGCAGCCGGTGCCTGACAGCATAAAATTTTTCGATAGGGTCAGCTACCGGTGTGCTATAGTCGTAAAACGACACCGGGATAAATCCCGACCTCGGGTCGAATACCCTCGGTTTATAGCCATTGTCGGGCAGTTGAACAAAGGAATGATGCATCCGCAGGGTGATGGCTTCGGGTGAAGGCGTAACGGATTGTACAAAATTCCCGGTGATTCCGTCGCTGTTCACCAAAGTGATGGTTGCTTCCAGTTCTGTATTGAGCGGGAAATTTTTAGTGGCCGGAAGATAGATCGCCGACCGGGATTTATCCAGTGTATAATTACCTTGCTGTGTACGTTTGATCCGGTTTGCCGCCTGCATGGCATCGCGGGTAAGAAAATCGGTGGCGTCGGCCAATACCCGGTTGCCCGATTCAGCTTCGATGGTAAAGCCCCATAATACGGATTGGGCGAATGATTGTTCAACCGCTCTTTTTTCTTTTTCATCAGTTGTGACAGCCCTGTATCCATAATTGGGTTCAGCCATCAGCAGTTTGCGGCCGGTCCTTGTAAACTTCACGATACGCCCGCCGCCCAGCAGTCCCCGATCCAGTCCGATATCATTTGACCCCAGGCCCGCAGGCAATGAGATCACATATAAAATTTCCGTATCAACCCGGTTTATTTCCAGCCATAATTTTCCGCTGTTCTCATCCCAGTAAACAGGAAAAAATCCTTCCATTTTTTTAAGTCCCGCAGTTTTTTCTTCTATGGAAGGAAGTTTCTGGGCAAGACTGACCTGGGATAAAAGCAACAGACTAAACAAGAATTTCATCATAACCGGGAATTTGAAATAAATATAATGAAATAGTTGGTAGTGGGTAGTGGGTAGTTGTTGGTTGTTAGTAACAGCCAATACAAAGCAATATTACTAACAACTGTATTCCCGCCTTTGCCTTCAACTAACAACTATCAACCAACAACTGTATTCCTGCCTTTGCTATCAACAAACAACCATCAACTAACAACTCTTTCCTAATGTAATTCAATAGTCTGCACTTCGGGAATCGCCGTTAGCTTCAACTCTATATGCTTCAGATGCGCTTTTGCCTTATAATCCTGGATGATCTCGAGGATATCATTATCAATATACACACTGGATCCACCGTTGATATGTACCACGGAATAAGGCGGAACACTGTCCAGCAAAACACCGATCTTTTTCTTATTCAAAAAACTAACGTTTAAGGCCAGGTCAATATAAAAGTTTTCTATGCCGCCTTCTTTCGCCTGTCGCATCGTGTAGCCGGCACGGTAAGTATGCTTGATGATGAAATAGATACTGTAGGCAAGCCCGATCAGTACACCTATCAGCAGGTCGGTGAATAAAATGGCTATGATCGTTACGATGAATGGCATGAACTGTTCCCTGCCTTGTTTGTACACTCCTTTGAACATGGCCGGCTTGGCGAGGTTAAACCCTGTCCGGATAAGTATTACAGCCAGCACGGAATAGGGTATCAGATTTACCACCGGCACTGCCAGTAATACCACCAGTAATATCCAGATGCCATGCGTAAACCCGGATAATTTTGTTTTACCACCGGCTTCTGCATTGGCGGAACTTCTTACAATTACTGCTGTAATGGGAATGCCACCCAGCAGTCCGCTTAGCAGGTTCCCACTACCCTGTGCCACCAGTTCCCGGTTTTGAGGGGTGATCCGGTTATACGGATCCAGTTTGTCGATGGCTTCGATACTCAACAGGGTTTCCAGTGAGGCAACAAAGCAGATGACGATCGCATTTTTCCAGATGGCCGGATTTTTAAACAGACTTGTGAAATCCGGAAAATTAATGCTGGCAAAAATATTGTCGGGAATACTCACATATTGCTCAGCATTGAGTTGCAGGTATGGTACAAACTTATCAAATATAAATGCCAGTATGGAGCCGGCCAGTACTATGATGAATGAACTGGGCAGGTAAGAAAACTTTTTTGCGAGGGTCCTGTTCCAGACATATATCAGTGCAAATGAAAAAACGGCAATGACCATCGCACCGGGAGATATGCGATTATAAAAGTCGCCGATCTGCTCAAACCCATGCTTGAACGTTAGTAAGTTAAAAAACTCATTGGTCCAAAAATCGGGACGGTCATACCCAATGATCAATGGAATTTGCTTTGAAATCAGCAGCACACCAATGGCTGCAAGCATCCCTTTAATAACGGCCGATGGGATAAAGGATGTGAATCCACCTAATTTAAGTAGGCCGGCCAGTATCTGTAACAAACCGGCAATAGCAACAGCCAGTACAAAAACGCTCATGCTGCCTAATTCAATGATCGCCGTGGCACAGATCGCAGTTAAGCCTGCAGCCGGCCCGCTTACACTGAGCTGAGATCCGCTGATCAATGACACAACCACACCGCCGATGATACCGGCAATGAGCCCTGAGTATAAGGGCGCTCCGGATGCTAGTGATATACCCAGACAGAGGGGCAGCGCTACAAAAAATACGGTGATGCTGGCTTTAAGGTCGTGCTTGAAAAAAGTTAACAAGAAGTACCACGACTTTCTTCTACTTATATGCATGTGCAAATATCCCGATTTTCAGTGGCTGTACAAGGGAATAATATCCGGGGATGTTTTTGAGAAAGTTGCTTTGAGACAGTATCCCCCTCTGGAGGGGGTGAATTTCAGGTTGACAACATAATCAGACTTTAGGGGGAGGATTGTATGGCCAGTTAAATTAAATTTTTAAAATTTTTTTGGAGAGCTAGTTAGGTCCTCCCCCTGCACCAAAGCGATTAAGGACATTGATTCGATTCACCCCCTCCAGAGGGGGATAAACAGCCCTGAAGCGTATGAATCTGCATCGGCATGACAAGAAATGAATTGCTAAAAATGCCTGAAACGCTTTTACCTTTCAGCGATTTGACGGAACCTCTCCATCACTTGTGGCAACAATTGCTGATATTTCTTCCCAACCATACGCCACCAGAAAGAACTTAAAGGGCCTTCCATCCAGACCTCATTGGTGATCATGGTCTTGTTGTTATTATACCCGATCAACCGGCGGATATACATGGTTGCGAAAGGGAGCCTGGTATTGACGGTATAGGTAAAATTAGGTTTACAGGAAGAAATCGTAAAAGAAGTACGCGGGCCGTTTGCCGGAATCAATACACCCTCTGCATTCTGGTCAAATTCGCCGCTGATACTGGAATCCTTTAAAGCAGTATCCCAGTTTTTCCAGTTTTTTACATCGGACCACATTTGCCAAACCTTCTCCGGACTGGCTGATGTTAAAATGGAATACGTATTGTGCATGGCTTAGAAATTAGAATGACTGTGAAAAATTAATCATTCTTTTTAGATCTCAAACATCAGCCTGTACAGAAAATTGAAATTGTAGATTACTTGTGGATTAACCCGGCCCTTATAACCATAACAGGCCTCGTATTTGAATTTTATATTAAGTAATTGTTACCAATCTTACTCAACACCTGGCTGCAGCAGTTTGGTGCCGCTTTTTTGCTTTTCAGCATCCACCATTTTTTTAACGTCGTCCAATAATTTCCGGGCATCGTATACAATGCCGTCCTTGATGGTGTATTTTACGCCGCCCTTGCGTGTCACTTTGTTTTGCAGGTCAACCGAGATGGCCCCGGTGCCATAGAGTACCTGCAGATTTTCAATTGGATTAGCATCAATGATCACCAGGTCGGCGAATTTACCGGGCTCCACGGAACCGAGGTCCTTTTCAGCGCCCAGGGCCTGGGCCGAATAGAGCGTGGCCGAGCGGATCACTTCCAGCGGATGAAAGCCGGCTTCCCGCAATAATTCCAGCTCACGTATAAAACCAAATCCATAGAGCTGGTAAATAAATCCATTATCTGAACCTGCCGTAACCCTTCCGCCCCTGTTTTTATACTCGTTAACAAAGGTCATCCATAACCGGTAGTTTTCCTTCCAGGCCACTTCCTGTTCGGTGCCCCAGTTAAACCAGTATGAACCGTGCGACTCACGGTTAGGCGCAAAATAATTCCAGAGAGAAGGTAAGGTATAGGTATCGTGCCATTCGAGGCGGCGGGCACGGTGGAGATCCCTGCTTGCCTCGTAAATATTGAAGGTGGGATCAAGTGTAAAATCAAGGTCCAGCAGTTCTTTCATCACTTTATTCCAATGATCCGAAAACGGAGGTGCAGCCTGCTTCCAGAGTTTTCCGGCCTCTTCAAACCTGTTTTGTTCGTTCTGGTAATTGTAATCAAGCGGGTATTGCTGGATGGTTGAACCCGTTAATAAGGCTTCAGGCAAACCATACCAATGCTCCATGGAAGTGAGTCCGGCCCGTGCCGAATGTAAAACGTTCCATTGGGCAACAGCCATTTGTGCATGGTGGCAGCAGGAACGCAAACCCAATTTTTTATTTTCACGGAGGGCCGCATCCATCACTTCAGGCGTTGCACCAAAAAATTTAATGCCATCGGCACCTTTTTTTGCATTCTCCCTCACCCATTCAATGGCCTGCGCTGCAGTAGTGATCGGCTGCTTGCTGCCCATACCAAAAGCGGTATATGCATAGAGCCTGGGCGCAGTAATGAGGTTCTTTGCACTTCGGTCTTTTTGATCCAGCACCCAGTCGATACCGTTCCCGGCAGAAGGGTCACGCACGGTTGTTATGCCGTGTGCCATCCATAATTTAAAAACATATTCTGCAGGTGTGCCTTGTGCCTTGCCGCCAATATGGCCGTGCATATCAATAAGGCCGGGTAAAATATACATGCCGCTGCAATCCATTTCTTTACCACCGGCTTTCAATTTTGGCCGGCCGGCTTCTTTGATCGGAACGCCAGGGTATCCCACATTATTAACCGAAACGATCCGGTTATTTTCAATCACGATATCCACCGGGCCTATGGCAGGGGCACCGGTACCATTGATCAGCGTGGCACCACGCAGGATGAGCTGCGGCCATGGTCCCTCGCCTTCTTTGCGATCCGGGGCTTTAGGAATTTGTGCCGTAACAGATATACATAAAAAAGGAGTGATCAGTATAAAGAAGAATCTTTTCATGTTGGTAATATTCTACTGGTAAGATAATGATAAAAGAAATATTAGCTGTAACCGCAAAGAATAAAAGGACGCAAAGGAATCTAAATCCTCGTTTCTTTGCAACAGAACAGTTATATATGAAAATTCTAATATGGTCAATTGGAAAAAACCATGAGTCGTATGTAAAGGAAGGTGTGGATGATTTCACCAAAAGGATTTCGCGTTATTACCCGGTGGAATGGCATATCATCCCCGTTCCAAAGAATACAGCCATGTTGAGTGAAGCCGATCTGAAGAAAAGTGAAGGTAAAACCATACTTGACTGGCTTCAAAAAGACGATTATCTTGTGGCACTTGATGAATATGGAAAGGAAATGGGATCCGAACAACTGGCGGGTTTCATCCAATCGAGGGCAAACGAAAGCGTTAAACAGGTAATATTCCTGATTGGCGGGGCCTTTGGGCTGGATGAACAAGTGCTGAAAAGGGCAAATTATCGCTGGTCGCTTTCCAAACTGACCTTTCCGCATCAACTGGTGCGACTGATCTTAACCGAACAGTTATACCGGGCCTGCAGTATCATACGGAACGAAAAATATCATCACCGTTGAGCAGGCTGTCATTTACTACCAACACTGAAAACAAAAAGAATGTCCGTAACACTATCCATCATCATCATCACCTGCCTGGTTTCCTTTCCTGCTTTCAATAATAATAAAATGAGAGAGGACCTGCTTTTCTGGCCTTATGCCATTAAGCGGCATAGCCAGTATTACCGTTTTATATCAGGCGGTGTGATACATGCGGACACCATGCATTTATTATTCAATATGGTATCGCTGTATTCATTTGGGTCGGCGCTGGAAAGTTTTTTATACCCGGTACTGTTCCATGAAAAAACAATAATCCTTTACGTTGTTTTATACCTGGCCGCCATCATTTTTGCCTGTATACCTGATTTCTTTAAACATAAAAATGATCCTGATTACAGGGCTCTGGGTGCATCTGGCGCTGTTTCCGCCATTATTTTTGCGGCCATAACCATTGAACCCACCATGCCGATCAGGTTCTTTTTTATACCCATTGATATACCCGGTTATTTATTCGGCTTTATCTTCCTTGGTCTCTCCTATTACCTTGCGAAAAGAGGGGGTGATAATATTGGCCATAACGCCCACTTCTGGGGTGCAATCTTTGGTGTGGTATTTACGATAGTTGCCGCGCGGGCATTCTCACCTGTTGACCTGGTAAAAAGATTTGTGGACCAGGTTTTTTAATCGATCTTTTTTACAGCAGTTATCCTTTAGATGCAAGTTCAAAAACGAAGGTATAGCACCTCTTGGAGGTTGCTGAAATTTTGAACCGGTCGTCTATACGCTGTCCCACTACCCAGAGTATGCGCTTATCAGATTCGATCACCCAGGTATTTTCCTTTTCGATCTTTGATTTTTTCTGATCGATCAGGAAACGGGAAATTTTCTTTTTCTTTCTCATGCCCAGGGGGTAAAAATAATCACCTGTTTTCCATTTGCGCAGTATGAGCGGCAGTCGGATATCTGTTGCGTCTACATATGCCGTGTTATCACCTGAAGAAAGAATATCCTTTTCTGAGGGCGAAACCTCACTGATATCAATGATTCCAGCAGGGAATTTTACCGAAGAAGGGATCTCTTCAAAGAGGTAAATGCCGGCATCCGCCGGTACCATTTTAGAAATGATGAGCCAGTTGCGGTTTTTCAGTATCCGATGTGTTGGGGAAAGGACATATTTTCCGGTCTGACTATCCAGCAGTTTTAACACCTCATTCAGCTGGGCCGGATGAAAACCATAAGGCCGGATGATTTCAAATAACAGCGTTTTAACTGCCGGGGCTAACCGAAGTTTCTCCACCGGGATATGCATTTCATCACCTTTATGAACGATCATATTCGAGACCAGACGGTCAACCGAAAGCTGGTAAAGTTTTTCAATATCCCGGAAACGATCCAGGTTATCGGTCAGATTATCCATTGCTTGCGGATATATTTTTTCCACCTGCGGGATCAATTGGTGACGAAAATAATTGCGGCTGTATTTATCCTCGAGGTTGGAAGAGTCTTCCACCCATTGCAATCCGGCCAGCCGGGCAAAGTCTTCAAGCGCCTGCTTCCTCGCCCATAACAAAGGCCTGGCAACCTTCTCCGTTGCGGGCTGCATGGCCCTGAGCCCGGCAATTCCGGTGCCTTTGAAAAAATTCATCAGCAGGGTTTCGATATTATCATCCAGGTGATGGGCCGTGAGTAAGCGCATTTTTTTTGTACCGGAACGACCGTTGAAATCACGGATCAGTTCAGCGAACCAGTCGTACCGCAATTGACGCGCAGCTTCCTGGATGGAACATTTATTTTCCGCAGCATAATTTGCTGTATCAAAAGAACGGATATGGACCGGCACTTTATACTGCGCTGCCAATTGTTTTACAAATGCCTCATCCCGCTCACTCTCTTCCCTACGAAGTTTGAAATTGCAATGCGCCATGCTGAATGTATAACCCGAACGGTTAACCGCATCACATAAAACAACAGAGTCGAGCCCCCCGCTCACCGCCACCAATAAATGATCCCCTGCAGAAAATAGTTTTTCCGCAATCACATTTTCTTTAAACCGGTTTAAAAATGATTGTATGGTTGTTGAATTGTCCAGGCTTTGCGTTCTTTTAATTCTTTGCGGTTTATTTTGTTATTCCATATTATCAAGCGCACTCATCAATTCATTTCGCGCATGATTATCCCCCTGCTTTTTCGCCTCAGCCATTCCTTTTTCATAAATCGAAACAGCGCCTTCTTTATCGCCCTGCCTTTCCAGTAATTTACCCAGGTGGTAATAAGATCCAATATATCCCGGATCAGCTGCCAGGATCGATTCCAGCAAAGCCTTTGCAGCCTGTTCATCCCCCAGTTTCACATACTCCATGGCCAGGGCGTGCTTGCTGAAATGATCCAGCGGGTTTTGCGCAATAAATGCTTTTAACTTTTCTATACGGTCCATCTCTAAAAATTAATGCACACAAATAGCAACAATTCTGAATACCATGATTATATTTGTGTCCGAAATTAGTTGCATAAACAACCTTAGGAAATTATACCTTTGTTTCTTCTAAAAAACAGGATATGAAAATATTGGTTTGTATCAGTAAAACGCCCGATACCACGGCAAAAATAGCTTTCACAGACAACAACACGAAATTCGCCACAGACGGCGTGCAGTGGATCATCAATCCATACGATGAATGGTATGCCCTGGTGCGCGCTCTGGAGCTTAAGGAAAAAGACCCCGCTACGCTGGTCCATTTAGTAACCGTTGGGGCTGCAGACACAGAACCCATCATCCGCAAAGCGCTGGCACTGGGCGGCGATGAAGCGATCAGGGTAAACACGGAAAGCCACGACAGCTATAATATTGCCGCACAAATAGCGGAGATCGCCCGCCAGGGACAGTACGATCTTGTTTTAACCGGAAAAGAAACCATCGATTATAATGGTTCTTCCATCGGCGGCATGGTGGCCGAATTACTCGACATGCCATTTATCAGTCTCGCTGTAAAATTTGAGCTGGCGGGTACAGACGCAACCGTTACCCGCGAGATTGAAGGCGGTGAGGAAGTTTGTGCAGTCAGCCTGCCGATAGTTGTTTCCTGTCAGAAAGGTATGGCCGAAGCTCGTATTCCAAATATGCGCGGGATCATGGCGGCACGCACCAAACCGCTTAAAGTGGTTGAACCTGCGGCCATAGACTCATTAACAGAGATCGTTTCTTTTGCCCTTCCACCTGCTAAGGCCGGGGTTAAACTTGTTCCGGCCGATAACCCGGAAGAACTGGTTCGCCTCCTTCATGAAGAAGCAAAAATCATCTGAGTTTCAAACCTATTGATCCAAACATAAACGCTTTATACTATGTCAGTTTTAATATTAGCCGATCAGTCAGAAGGGCACATCAAAAAATCATCCTACGAAGCGCTTTCCTATGGCGCTAAACTGGCCGAAATGATGGGCATTTCCGCTGAAGGCCTGGTGCTGGGTACCGTAAAAGACGATCTCAGTGCCCTTGGAAAATACGGTGTAAAAAAGATCCACCAGGTAGCTGATCCTTCACTGGATCACCTGGATGCACAGCAATATGCTGCGGTGATAGCCGAAGCGGTTAAACTGTCGAATGCCACGGTGGTGGTATTTTCCAATAACCTGACCGGAAAAGCCGTGGCTCCCCGATTATCGGCCAGGCTCAAAGCCGGACTGGTTGCCGGTGCAGTGGCGCTCCCCGACCTGTCGAATGGTTTTGTGGTGAAGAAGAACGTTTTCTCCGGTAAAGCATTTGCGAACATCGCCGTAAAGACCGATATAAAGATCATTTCGCTCAACCCGAATTCATATACCGTTGTAACCGGTGAAGGCATTGCCGAAGTAAGCAGCTTAGCTGTTTCTGCAGGAACGCCCCGCGTAAAGGTAACGGCAACGAATAAGGTAAGCGGAGCCGTTCCATTAAGTGAAGCGGAACTGGTGGTAAGTGGCGGCCGCGGACTGAAGGGCCCGGAAAACTGGGGACTGGTGGAAGATCTTGCCGGACTCATTGGTGCCGCAACCGCGTGCAGTCGGGCAGTTGCAGATGCACACTGGCGCCCGCATCACGAGCACGTGGGCCAGACTGGTCTCGCCATCGCACCTAATTTATATGTGGCCATTGGCATCTCCGGCGCCATCCAGCACCTTGCCGGCGTTAACCGCAGCAAAGTAATTGTGGTGATCAATAAGGACCCCGAAGCCCCTTTCTTCAAAGCCGCTGATTATGGCATCGTAGGCGATGCTTTTGAAGTTATGCCGAAGGTGATTGAGGCGGTGCGGAAATTGAAAGGCAAGTAGAGGATAGAGGGTAGTGGGTAGAGGATAGTAAACGCATACTGGCTGTTGCTGCCCTCTGACCATTAACCTCTTTTCCGGCTGCTCCTACCCTCTGCCCTCTGACCTCTATCCACTCCCTGTCACTTTAAAAATTTAATGTACATTCGTGGCTACATATGAAGAAAATAGAACTGGAAATAGTGGCCCTTTCTCATAGTATTACGCAGACCCATTCTTATGCAGTGGTTTTAGGCGAAGTGAACGGATTACGCAGGCTGCCCATCGTTATTGGTGGTTTTGAGGCCCAGGCTATTGCGGTTGCGCTGGAAAGGATGCAGCCAAGCAGGCCCCTGACGCATGACCTGATGAAAAACTTCATGATGGCCTTCAATGTGGAACTGCATGAAGTGGTTATCTGCGACCTGCAGGAAGGCATATTTTATTCCAAATTACTATGCAGTAACGATAACGATACCGTTGAAATTGACTCCCGCACTTCAGATGCGCTGGCCCTTGCCGTGCGTTTTGGCTGCCCGATCTATACCTATGAGAATATCCTGGAAAATGCAGGCATCCTGATGGAAGACACCGGCGGCAAAAAGAAAAAAGCCGTGGTCTCCTCCACTTCTACTGAAGATTCCGTAAGTCATGACGACCTCAAATCCCTTAGCCTCGAAGAGCTCAACACACTCCTGAATGATGTGCTGGAGCAGGAAGATTATATCAGGGCGATCGCCATCCGGGATGAGATCAACAGCCGCACCAACAAATAGGCGCCATGATCCTTTTTCCCAACGCTAAAATAAATCTGGGACTTAACATTATTCGTAAAAGGCCCGATGGTTACCACGACCTCGAAACTTTTTTTTGCCCGGTGAATCTTTGTGATGCACTGGAAGTGATCCCCCAACAATCCCCTTCAACAGCATCAGAAAATGTCATTTTTACGAGCAGCGGTATTCATATAGACGGAAATGCAACAGATAACATTTGTGTAAAAGCCTGGCAGTTGCTAAAAAATGATTTCCCGGAATTACCCCCGGTGCTGATGCATTTACATAAGGTGATCCCAACCGGTGCAGGCCTTGGCGGCGGTTCTTCAGACGGTGCATTCACTTTACAAATACTTAACAGGTTATTTGACCTGAAGGTTCCCGATGCTGAATTAAGCGCATACGCATTACAGTTAGGGAGCGACTGCCCTTTTTTTTTACTGAACAAGCCCTGTTTTGCACTGGGCCGGGGCGAGCACCTTGAACCCATCTCCGTGGACCTCGCCGGGTA
Source organism: Chitinophagaceae bacterium (assembly GCA_041752135.1). GTDB lineage: Bacteria > Bacteroidota > Bacteroidia > Chitinophagales > Chitinophagaceae > Pollutibacter. Next base: position 57,419 of record JBGSHT010000087.1, read on the forward strand.
CGAGATTTTACTGATTCATCCGGGCACTCATATCAGTACTGCAAAAGCCTTTTCCGGCGTCATTCCACGGATACCTGAAAAATCGGTTTACGGGGTGGTGCAGCAGCCTGTAAGCAGTTGGCGCAGGGAACTCGTGAACGACTTTGAAGAATCCCTTTTCCCCCTTTTTCCCGAGCTGAAAGAAATAAAAGAAAGCTTATACGCCGCAGGGGCGGTATATGCGTCCATGACCGGCAGCGGTTCTGCCGTATACGGACTGTTTGAAAAAGGGAAATTGCCCGCACCTGCATTTAATGAGGAATACCGCATATTCAGGCTCAGGGCGGGTATAAGATAGGATATTCCCTTTTTTTTGTATCTTGCAGCCCACACATGTCCAACTTACTCAGGAACATACCCGATTTTTTATCGTCCAACCTGGACCTTCTCAACCACTAAGTTGGTTGTCTTTTTTCCTGCCTTTTCTTTTATTGCAATTCATCACTACTTAACCTTTTTTGTATGCATACTACTGTTCATGTTTCCGAACAAACACAATATTTTTTAGACCTGGAAGATAAATACGGCGCCCATAACTACCATCCATTACCAGTGGTTCTCAACAAGGGCGAAGGTGTATTTGTATGGGATGTAGACGGTAAAAAATATTTTGATTTTCTGAGTGGTTACTCTGCAGTGAATCAAGGTCATTGCCATCCCAAAATTATAGATGTTTTGGTGGACCAGGCGCGTACACTTACGCTCACTTCCCGTGCTTTCCACAATAACCACCTTGGTGAATATGAAAAATTCATTACTGAATATTTCGGTTACGACAAGGTGTTACCTATGAACACCGGTGTGGAAGCCGTGGAAACTGCCATCAAACTCACACGCCGCTGGGCTTATGAAGTAAAAGGCGTTCCAGACAATAAAGCGAAGATCATAGTATGCCACCATAATTTTCATGGCCGAACCAGCACAGTGATTTCATTTAGTTCAGACCCATCATCCACAAGGCATTTCGGGCCCTTCATGCCTGGTTTTGTGGTAATCCCCTATAATGATTTACCTGCACTTGCCCACGCCCTGCAGGACAAGCATGTTGCAGGTTTCCTTGTAGAGCCGATCCAGGGCGAGGCTGGTGTATTGGTTCCGGACGATGGATACTTATCCAAAGCATTTCAATATTGTAAGGATGCAAATGTGCTTTTCATTGGAGATGAAATACAAACGGGTCTATGCAGGACCGGAAAAATGCTTTGTTGTGATCATGAGGATGTTCGTCCGGATATCCTGTTACTCGGTAAAGCATTGAGTGGCGGAACTATTCCCGTTAGTGCCGTATTAGCTGATAATGAAATCATGATGACCATCAGGCCTGGTGAACACGGCTCCACCTATGGAGGCAATCCACTGGCTTGCAGGGTAGCCATTACTTCCCTCGAGGTTTTGCGGGATGAAAAGATGGCGGAAAATGCGGGAAAAATGGGCCAGTTATTAAGAACGGAAATCGAAAAACTGCAATCACCGCATATCAGCCATGTGAGGGGAAAAGGACTGCTCAACGCTGTGATCATCAAGCACCATAATACGGAAGCAGCCTGGGAATTATGCCTCAGAATGAAAGAAAACGGGTTGATCGCCAAACCAACTCATGGTGATAAGATCCGTTTTGCACCACCACTGGTGATTACGGAAGAACAGATCATGACCGCCGTTGATATCATTCGCCAGAGCCTTTCTGTACTCGATTAAAAAACAGACGGTACAGTACTACTTTATAGCAGCAGGGGCGCATAAATTTTCGTAATTTCGCCCTCCAATTGAAGTATGATGAGCGAAGAAAAATCACTGAATTTCATAGAAGAGATCGTAGAACAGGACCTGGCAACAGGTAAATACAAGACCATACACACCCGATTTCCTCCGGAACCCAACGGGTACCTGCATATCGGGCATGCCAAAAGCATCTGCCTGAATTTTGGTCTGGCTGATTCTTATGGCGGCAAAACAAACCTGCGCTTTGATGATACCAACCCGGTAACAGAAGAAACGGAATATGTGGATTCGATCAAGGCCGATGTCCACTGGCTGGGTTTCGACTGGGAAGGAGAATACTATGCATCCGATTATTTTGAGAAAATATATGGCTTTGCGGTTGAGCTGATCAAAAAAGGGGTCGCATATGTTGATGATTCCAGCGCTGAAGAAATTGCGGCCGGCAAAGGCAGCCCCACCGTACCGGGTGAAAACAGTCCGTACCGGAACCGCAGTATCGAGGAGAACCTGAAACTCTTTGAAGAAATGCGTGCCGGAAAGTATAAGGACGGAGAAAAAGTGCTCCGTGCCAAAATCGATATGGCCTCGCCTAATATGCATATGCGCGATCCGATCATGTACCGCATCAAACATGCTCATCACCACCGTACCGGAGATGCATGGTGCATCTACCCTATGTACGATTTTGCACATGGCCAGTCAGATTCCATTGAAAATATCACGCATTCAATCTGTACACTCGAATTCGAGGTGCATCGTCCGCTATACAACTGGTACATTGAACAACTGGGCATATTTCCATCGCACCAGTATGAATTTGCCCGGCTGAACATGAACTACACGGTAATGAGTAAACGAAAACTACTCCAGCTCGTGCAGGAAAAATATGTTGACGGCTGGGACGATCCCAGGATGCCGACACTATCGGGCATGCGCAGGCGAGGATATACCGCAGCCGCCATCCGGAATTTCTGCGATCGTATCGGCGTACAGCGCCGCGAGAATATCATTGACATTGGCTTGCTGGAATTTTGCGTACGGGAAGACCTGAATAAGATCGCCAACCGCAGAATGGCGGTACTGGATCCGCTAAAACTGGTGATCACCAATTACCCGGAAGGCACAACTGAAGAAATGGACAGTGAGAATAACCCTGAAGCGGAAAACCATGGCGGATACCGAAAACTGCCCTTCAGCAAAGAATTGTGGATCGAAAAAGAAGATTTCATGGAACTGCCGGCCAAAAAATGGTTCAGGCTGGCACCCGGTGCAACCGTGAGGCTAAAGAATGCCTATATCGTAAAATGCGAAGGGTTTACCAAAGATGCAAATGGTAATATTACAGAAATCCAATGTACCTATATTCCCGAAAGCCGAAGCGGAAATGACAGTTCTGGTATAAACGTAAAAGGAACCATTCACTGGGTATCGGTACCTACGGCAGTGCAGGCCGAAGTACGGTTGTATGACAGGCTCTTTAAAGTGGAGGACCCTTCGGCAGAAGGTAATTTCAAGGATTTCATCAATCCGGATTCCCTTCAAATTGTAACCCAAGCCTGGGTGGAGCCGTCTTTAGCGGATGCAAAAACGGGAGAACATTTTCAGTTCATCCGTAAGGGTTATTTTACCGCAGATGAAAAATTGTCGGCTGCAGGTAAACCCATTTTCAACAGAACAGTGACGCTGAAAGACGCCTGGGCAAAAGAAGTCAAAAAAGGATAAATCAAAAAATCATACCGCTTCGGGTGCTGTTGGTTCAGCCCCGGTAGTTTCGTTTTCTTTATCCGGTTGCACGGCAGGCTGGTCTTTTATCTCCCCGGCCGGAAACATCGCTGCCACCAAAAGGAAGATAGTGCTGACCAGCATCAGAAAAAGCCCGATCTTCTTTTCCGGGCAATAGCCCTGGTAACAGGCGCCATACATGAGAAAGGTTTTAATGGCATAGGCCACATTCAGGCCGCTCAGGAAAAGCGCCGTTCTTTTCAGCCACAATTTTGGTATGAAGGCAAACATTGCACTGAACCCTCCTGCAATGAGCAGGAATTTTGCCGGCTTGCCGTATATGTTCTTCTCAGAAAAAAAACCGGTGAATGTTTTCTGGATATCCCCGTGATAGGTCCAGGGCATAAAACATGCAGCCGCCAACAAAAGAAATGCACCCAACGCGATCCACCTGGAATATCTGGCCATAGTTTTAATTATGAAAAAAGCGAAGGCTTAAAACCTTCGCTTTAGAGGTACCGAGCAGATTCGAACTGCTGTAGAAGGTTTTGCAGACCTCTGCCTAGCCACTCGGCCACGGTACCCGGTAAGTTTTTAAGGGCAGCCAAACGTTACCGTTGTATTTACCCTTAAAAGCATCGCAAAAATAGTATTTTTAAGCATAAATCCATAAAAGGATTTGAAGCCATATCCTCCTGTAAAGCATAAATTCTTTTGTTTTGAACAAGTGTTCCGTTTCATTATAAAATCGTCACAGAATTTTTTCTAATGCAAAAAATAGCAGAATCAGAACTTATCATCAACCCGCGAGGTGCCATTTATCACCTCAATCTAAGGCCCGAAGAACTGGCAGATACAGTTATTACTGTTGGCGACCCGGGCAGGGTTAAAGAAGTAAGCAAGCATTTCGATCATTTAGAGCACAGTTTTCAGCACAGGGAATTTATCACACATACCGGCTTCATTGGGAAAAAAAGGCTCTCTGTAATTTCAACAGGAATAGGGCCTGATAATATTGATATCGTGCTGAATGAACTGGACGCACTGGTTAATATCGACTTCGAAAGAAGGCATATTAAAGAAAACCTAACCAGCCTCCGAATCATTAGAGTAGGCACTTCCGGGGCCCTGCAGGGTGATATCCCGGTGGATGGTTTTGTTGCCAGTACCCATGGCATCGGCATGGATAACCTCATGCATTTTTACCGGGAAAAACATAATGAAGAAGAAAAGCAAATTCTCCATTCATTTGTAACACAAACCCAACTCCACAACCACCTTTCCTATCCCTATATTTTCGGTGGCAGCGCTTCTTTGCTGAAAATGTTCACTAAAGATGCATACCACGGCATTACCGTAACTTGTCCCGGTTTTTACGGCCCACAAGGAAGGGTGCTTCGGCTGGGCCTGGCCCTGCCCCACCTGAATGATGCGCTGACCAATTTTTCCTTTGGCCAGCACAGAATAACGAATTTTGAAATGGAAACGGCAGCCATTTACGGACTGGGGACATCCCTGGGGCACCAGTGCCTGTCGCTCAGCGCCATTGTGGCAAACCGGATTAGCAGGACTTTCTCCAAAAACGGGGATGCTGCCGTTGAAAACCTGATACAGCATACGATACGCGTTTTGTCGGAAGAACTTTGAAAAAAGTACCGATTCTGTTTCATTTTTTATGTAAAATCCGCAAAGAAATTAAACAGGTGACTTTACAGGTATCAAATCAGGCTTAATTTTGCAATATATAATCAGATTACTTTTTTTTCGTTTTGTATTAGTTAATATCCAACAATGACCCTACCATTTTTTAAGTACCACGGAACAGGAAACGATTTCATCATTATAGACAACCGCAGGACCGATAACGGCCATTTATCAACGGAAGAGATCAGGCACATATGTCACAGGAGGTTTGGGATTGGTGCAGATGGCCTCATGCTCCTGGGCGAAGCCGAGGGCTATGACTTCTCCATGAAATATTATAATGCCGATGGCCTCGAAGGAAGCATGTGTGGCAATGGCGGCCGATGCATGGTGAAATTTGCCTACGACCTGGGCATCCACAAAAGTTCGTACCACTTTATTGCAGCCGATGGTCCGCATGATGCTGACCTTGACCTCAGTGGAATTGTACGGATGAAAATGAAAGATGTGGAAAATGTGGAGACGATCATTGATAACTATGTACTCAATACCGGATCCCCCCATTATGTAAAATTTATCGATAATATCCGGGAATATGAAGTAACCCGTGAAGGGCAGGCCATACGTAACAGCAAGAAATATATAAAAGACGGTATCAATGTAAACTTTGTTGAAAATCTTGATGACCATACCATTTATGTAAGGACTTTTGAACGTGGAGTGGAAGCGGAAACCTATAGTTGTGGCACCGGGGTTACAGCGAGTGCATTAATGGCCGCTCATAACGAAACAGGTTTTAACCAGGTTGATGTACATACACTGGGTGGCAAGCTCAGCGTGGAATACGACAAGATCGACGAAACCACATTCAGGAACATTTGGCTAAGTGGTCCGGCCGAATTTGTATACAAAGGCGAGTTTGAGCTGAAAGATTAAAATGATAATTCGATATTTCTCCTTTCCATATTAACTTAGCGCGTTTTTATACCCATAACTGGCGAGACCTGGATTGATCTCTGAGTCTCCAGGTATATCCGTCAGTTTTAAGGTAATGTAAACCCAAAACGCATGATCCAGCTTTTTCAAAATATCAAAGGGGTAACCACCGCCATCGATAAGCCGGAAAATGGCACCTGGGTGAATATACTTCCCCCATTCAAACAGGAAGAGTTTACCGAAGTTTCCGAATCGCTGGATATACCTATCGAGTTCCTTCAGGATTCACTGGATATAGACGAGCGCCCGCGCTTTGAAATTTCGGATAACGTTAAGCTGGTAGTGATTAAAACACCTACGGAGAACAATTCTTTTAACGACAGCGATGCCTTTTATATCACCATTCCTATTTGTATCATTTTAACACATAACCAGATTGTGACCGTTAACTCTTTTGAGAACGGAGCGATCAAAAAATTCCTGAATACTTTCCAGAACCGCCATCCCGACAAACGGAACATGATGGTGCTGAAGATCTTTGAGAAAGTAACACAGGCATTCATTGAATACCTCAAAGAGATAAACCATCGGCGCAATGTACTGGAACAAAAATTATATGAGTCGAGCCGGAATGAGGAACTCTTCGAACTCATGCGGATCCAGAAAAGCCTTGTCTATTTTGTTACCACTCTTCGCTCCAACGAACTGGTGCTTATCAAACTTGAAAGGACAAATTTTCTTAGCCTGAATGAAGAAGAAAGAGAGTTCCTGAACGACCAGATCATTGATATGTCCCAGGCCCTGGAGATGGCGAATATTTATACCAATATCCTCAGCAGTACCCTGGATGCATTTGCCAGCATCATTGCCAATAACCAGAATTTCGTGTTGAAGCGACTGGCTGGTATCACCATCATACTGCAGTTCCCGGTTTTGGTGGCCAGTATATATGGGATGAATGTGCCAATCCCTTTCCAGGATAAGCCCCACGCCTTTTATATTCCAATCCTTTTAGCCCTGGGCATATCGCTGCTTATCGGTTGGTATTTCATGAAGAAAAAATGGTTCTGAAAACCGGATCATATTTTCTTTGTTATCAGTCCATGCATTCAAATAATCACTAAAGCATCCACATGTTTAATATTCGTGTTTACGGCATATTGATCAATGAGCAAAAGCAGGTACTCGTCAGCGATGAGTTCATTCGTGGTAATTACTACACCAAATTTCCCGGCGGCGGGCTTGAATTTGGCGAAGGGACTCGCGATTGCCTGAAAAGGGAATTCATGGAAGAAATGAACCTTTTAGTGGAAATTGGTGAACACATTTATACTACTGATTTTTACCAGATGTCGGCTTTTAACCCCAGCCACCAGATCATTTCCATTTATTATGAGGCCAGGGCACTTGAACCTATTAATGCTCCCCTGAGATTGAATCCCTTTGAGTTTGATGAACGCGAACTGGATGTATATAAACAAACCGGGGAAACAGAAACCTTCCGCATGATCAACTGGCACCAATTCTCACCAGATGTTGTAAGCCTGCCCATTGATAAGGTGGTAGCAGATATCATCAAAAGGAAATATTAGCTTCCCCTTCATTCTCATTCCTTATTGGTTATTGCTTTTACCTCGCACCTCCCACCACCCACCTCGCACCTCTAATACCCCGTCATCGCGCTTCTCTTCATTTCTGCCGCAGTATTTTTCCCAAGGAATTTCTCAACACCCCAGTGAATAATATAAATCACCGGGGTCATAAGCAATGCGATCATAAACTTATATGCATATGCTGTAAACGCCCAGGCCATTGTTTGTCCAACCGGCACCCCCCGGAACAATGTAAAGGCAACATAGGTCACCACAATGCTGTCAATAAACTGAGACACCAGGGTGCTAACCGTTGCCCTTGCCCAGATGTTTTTTTCGCCGGTCCATTTTTTGATCCTTCGGAATACCAGCGAGTCGATCAACTGTCCCAACAAGAAAGCTGAAATAGACCCAACAATAATATTCATACCCTGCCCGAATATCCCTTTAAAAGCCGCCTGCATATCAGGCACTCCTTCTTCTTTATAAGAACCCAGCCAGTAATTGGTATCCGGCGACATCCGTATAGCAAAGAAAAATACCACAAAAGCAAAAAGGATTAGGGCGGTTGTAAGCAGGGTCAGGAATCGAACACCCTTTACTCCGTAATATTCATTGACGATGTCAGTCATTACAAAAACAATCGGCCAGGGAAGTACGCCAACTGATAAACTGAAGGATAAATCTTTGGTACCAAATAAAGAGAAATTTGCTTTTTCTATGCCGAGGGTGTCTTCCAGGGAAAATATCTTTACCCCAATGATCTCTGCAATGATGGCATTGGCAATAAAGAATCCGCCCAGGATGAGAAATAATCGGGTAGGCTTATCCTTTAGAATGTTATGTATCATGATTATATGATCGAACAGATTTATAAAAGGCTGAAGGCTAAAAGCTAATGTAACAAATTAGGCTGGGAAAAGTTCCTTTAAGCACTATAACCCGTCTTTTGGACACTCCGGCCCTTCCCAAAAATCAATAATATGCGTTAATTTGCCTCCACAAATTAAAGACCTGCATGAAAAATCTGAGCTTCAAGACTTTGCTTCCCCACCTGGTGGCTGTTGTGACCTTTATCCTGGTGGCGGTGATCTATTGCAAACCCGCACTGGAAGGCAAAGTGCTTCAGCAAAGTGACGTGATACACTGGAAGGGAATGAGTAAAGACATACAGGATTACCGCGACGCCCATGATGGCGTTGCACCTTTATGGACAACCAATATGTTTGGCGGAATGCCGGGATACCAGATTGCCACCAATAACAATAACCATCTCTCCTATTGGGCCAATGAAGCATTTTCCCTGTTCATTCCCAAGCCATTCCGTTTTTTCATATTAGCCTGCTTTGGTTTTTATTTCCTGGCGCTGGTACTGAGAACAAACCCATGGCTGGCCATGTTGGGGGCATTGGGGTATGCATATGCTTCTTATAATGCCATCATCATTTCGGTAGGCCATGATACCAAAATGCTTTCCATTGCCTACCTGCCCGCGGCGCTGGGAGCATTGTGGCTCATCTTTGAAAAAAAATACTGGATCGGAGCGGCGTTGACCGGTTTATTCACATCGATACTGATCTATCATAATCACTACCAGATCGTTTATTATTTTCTGTTACTGGCCATGTTCATGACGGTTGGAAATATCATCCATTGGGTTAAGCAAAAGGAAACCAGCCATATGATCAAGGCCTCCTTATTTGCACTGTCAGCTGGTTTAATAGGGGTTCTTGCCAATGCGGTGATGTTATTTACCACCTATGATTATTCCAAAGCCACGATCCGTGGCGGACAGGCATCATTGCAGGTGAGCGACACACTGGGCAGCAAAAAAACCAATGGCGGACTGGATACGGCTTATGCCTTCCTGTACGGCAGTTATGGCGTTGCTGAAAGTTTTACCCTGATGGTTCCCGGAATTTATGGCGGTGGTGCCAGCCCGTTAGGAGAAGACTCCAAACTGGTGGAGACCATGCAGGAAAAAGGTTTGCCACAGCAATTTGCCAATCAGCTATACAGCTATTTCCCTGCTTATTGGGGGCAGCAACCAGGACATGCGGGCCCGGTTTACCTTGGTGCCATTTTCTGCCTGTTATTTATTTTCGGGATGTTTTTCCTCAAAACACACCACAAATGGTGGATACTGGGTGTTACGGTATTTGCACTGATGATGTCCTGGGGTAAAAACTTTGGAGCCTTCAATAATTTCATGTTCGAATACCTCCCTTTCTATAATAAGTTTCGGGCTCCGGCTATGATACTCGTTCTTCCGCAACTCCTGTTTCCAGTGGTAGCTGTTATGTCCCTGCAGCAACTGCTGTTTGGCAATAACAAACAGGAAGAATCATGGAAAGCTTTACGGTTAACCGGCATCGCTACTGCAGTTTTATTCCTTGTTCTCGGGTTCATGTATGTGAGTTTCGATTACAAAATTGGTTATGAGAAGGAATTGCAGCAACAACTCACACAAATGGCCCAGGGCGATGCCACACTTGGCAAAGACATCATCAATGCGGTGGTTGCAGATCGCAAGGGCTTATTTGGCAAAGACCTGATGCGCTCTCTGTTTTTTATTGCCGCCGCCTGGCTCCTGCTCTTCCTGTTTATCCGGAACAAGATAAAAGCACAGGCAGTCATCTGGTCATTGATCTTATTATGTGCCATAGATTTGCTTGGCGTTAGCAGCCGCTACCTCAATGCCGACAATTACCTGGAGCCTGAAGATTTTGATGGCGCCTTTGCCCCAACAGCAGCTGATATCCAGATCAAAAAAGATCCCGAGCAGAATTACCGGGTACTGAACCTTACGCAAAGCCCATTCAATGATGCGATAACTTCTTACCATCATAAATCCGTAGGCGGTTACCATGCAGCCAAGTTGAGTATCTACCAGGACCTGATAGAAAATCAACTGAGCAAACAACCATTGAATATGGGTGTCCTGAATATGCTTAATACAAAGTATGTGATCACACAGGATTCTACCGGTCAGGTATACCCGCAACAAAACCCGGGCGCCCTTGGCAGTGCCTGGCTGGTGAGCGAGGTGAAGTTTGTTCCGGATCCGCGCACAGAAATGCGCTCACTGGACAATTTCAACCCTGCCACAACGGCAATCGTACAGGAGTCATTCAAAAAAGATATTACTTCCGGTATACAATGGGATTCGGCGGCCAGCTTAAAACTGGTCAAAAATGAAAATGATGTGGTTACTTACCAGTTCAATGCCCCGGCCCCGCAGTTTGCTGTTTTCAGTGAAGTGTATTACGACAGGGGCTGGAAAGCCTACATTGATGAGAAAGAAGCACCTATTGTTAAAACCAATTATGTTCTCCGCGGATTATCCATTCCGGCGGGTCAACACAGCATTGTATTCCGGTTTAAGCCTGAATCATTTACAACCGGCAGCACGATAACGATGATAAGCCAGATATTGCTTCTATTGTTACTGGTTGCCGGATTATGGCTTGACAACAGGCAAAAAGGAAATAAAGATCAAAAAGCCTGAATATGGCCCGGATACTGAGTGTGGTCTGGTACAAGATTTTGCCTGCACAATTTGGCGGACAAAAAGGCATTGCCGAGTTCAATGAGCATTTATCGGCATACCACACGCTCTTTTGTCTTTGTGCAAAAAACAATCAAAGTGATAAAATAAACTATACCCTGCTTCCTGAAATGCCCGTGGGTAAAATTCAGGTGATGAACCCTGTCAACTGGTTTAAAATAAACAAGAAGATCAGGGAACTGCATATCAGCCACCTCATCCTGGAACATTGCTATTATGGACTGGCAGGCATTTGGGCTAAGCGACTATTTTCGGTGAAACTCATTGTACATGCACATAATATTGAAGCAACCCGTTTTAAGGAATTGGGGAAATGGTGGTGGCGTTTTTTATGGGTTTTGGAAAAACGAACATACCGGCAAGCCGACCTCGTTCTTTTTAAAACCCCTCAGGACCGGAGTTTTGCCATTCAGCACTTCAGACTTACAGCGGAGAAATGCCTGCTGGTTCCTTATGGATTAAAGCGAAACAAAATACCCAAGGAAGCTGAAAAAATTAATGCAGGTATGCTAATACGTGACAAACACAGTATCAGTCCTGATGAAAAAATCCTGCTTTTTACCGGAACTCTTGATTATGCACCTAATGCCAATGCCCTTCAGATACTTGTAGACATCATCATTCCCATGCTCAGTAAAATGACAGAACAGCCATTCAGGGTAATTGCCTGTGGCCGGATCATCCACCCGGAGTACCGGAACCTGCTTTCGCTCAACCACGAACATTATACCTATGCCGGCCTTGTGGAAGATCTCGGGATATATCTCCTGGCCGCAGATGTATTTTTGAACCCGGTGGCAGCAGGTGGCGGAATCAAAGTGAAAACCATGGAGGCATTGTCATACAACCTGCCCGTGATCAGCACCGAACACAGCGCCCGTGGCATCGACCAAACCCTGCTGGGTCATAAACTCAGGGTTTCGGCAGATAACGACTGGCCCACATTTTGTCGGTTGATCACCGAAGCCTGGTCGCAGCATTCCGATACGCCGGATGAATTCTTTGATCAGTATCACTGGATGGAAGTGATCAGCCCTTTGCTGGAAAAAATAGATGCCGCCTGAATTCTTTTTATCTTGCAGCCATGCCTGTTCCGGTTATCAGCATCGTAATGCCTTTTTACAACGCGGCCCCCTACCTCGCGGAAGCCGTACAATCGATGCTTGACCAGACCTTCAGCGATTTTGAACTGATCCTTATCAATGACGGTTCAACAGACAACAGCGAGCAGGTGATACAAGGTTTTAAAGACCCTCGAATTAAATATATCCCGAATAAAGAGAATAAAGGACTCGTGTATTCCCTCAACAAAGGCCTTGATGAAGCAAAAGGTGTTTTCATTGCCCGTATGGATGGAGATGATATTTCCCTGCCTGAACGTTTGCAGAAACAGGTTCAATACCTGAAGGCACATCCTGAAGCTGACCTGCTGGCAACCACCGTACAACTCATAAACGAAAAAGGGCAGCATACCGGGTTCTGGAAAGAAGACCGCGACAATACAAGCCCGGCGCATATACTTGAATTTCTGCCGGTCAATAACTGCATTGCCCATCCTTCCATTCTTGCCCGTGCTGACGTTATCAAATCTCTCCGGTACAGGGAAGCGCAGGGCCAGGCAGAGGACTATGACCTCTGGCTGAGATGGATCGCAGCCGGGAAGACCATCCATAAGCTGAATGAAGTTTTAGTGAAACACAGGATATTACCGTCTTCGTTTACCCGTAAGCGTCAGAAAAATGTTTTCTACAAACTGGCCGGCACAAAATTCCGCTTTGCTATACAAGAAATAAGCCATGGGCATATCAGCCCGTTCATCATAAGAACAATGATGTTTGCCTCTACCGACCTTTTGAAAGGCACCGCCAAATTCGTCAAACAAACCATTGGAAGAAAATGATTTACCGGTTATACCTGTTGAAACGCCTGCTGGAAGATTTGCTGATCTGGCCATTCATCGTTTTTGGAACGGCAAAAGCGAAAAAGACGCCATTGAAAGAGTCATATGAAATTTATTTCTTTTTCCCTTTCTATCATACCGGCGGCGCCGAAAAAGTGCATGCCCAAATCACCCAGGCTTTCAGGGGCCGGAAAGTCATAATCATTTTTACCCGCAAATCGCATAACGATGGATTCAGGGAAGCATTTATTGCCAGTGGCCATACTGTGCTTGACATTTCAGCGTATACAGACAATAAACGCAGATACTGGGATAACCTTGTCTGGCGCGGCCTGGTGGCACAGCATATCAATAATCAGGCGGACATGCCGGTAGTTTTTAACGGCCAGTGCAATTTTGGCTATAAGTTATCCCCCTGGATCAATAAGGATATCCGGCAACTGGAACTGATCCATTCTTTCAACAGTTTTTCGCAGATCCGTATCCCCTTCCTGCCCTTCTATCACAAAACAGTAATGATCAGCCAGAAAGCCATCAGTGACCACCGGGAACAGTACAAACGTATAGGGATACCCGAATATATGGCACAAAGGATATTGTATATCAGGAACGGAATCCCGACACCAACTGATGTTACCCCAAGAATATTCTCCGGCATGAAAATGACTGTATTATATGCCGGGCGGGGAACAACTGAAAAAAGGGTTCACCTTGTTGCGAAGATCGCCTTAGCCTGTAAAGCAGAAAAAATACCCATTGAATTTTCATTCCTCGGTGATGTGCGGCCCTATCTTGACGACAAACTCGCAGAGTCAGGCAAATTCCTGGGCAATATCAGTGAACAGGAAAAAGTGGACAGTATTTACAGGCAATCAGATATACTGATCATTACTTCATCCGAAGAAGGGTTCCCCATGGTGGTGATGGAAGCCATGGCAAGGGGATGTATTATCCTTGCCACACCCGTAGGCGATTTACCGGCACATATACACCAAAGCAGGCAGGGTTTCCTTTTCAGCTCAATAACAGACGAAGAAAAAATCATCACGGAAGCAGTGGTTTTTTTAAAAAAGCTGCTCAGCGACCGGGCACTGGGTAATATCATTTCAACAGATAATATCGCCTATGCCCGGGAACATTTTGGTTTGCATACCTTTGAGGAAGCTTATCGCAGTTTAATTGATTCAGCAAAAAACAGGAATTGAAGCCACTAAGTTTTATCATCATCACGTATAACCGACCGGAGGATATGCTTGCCCTGGCAAAGAATATAACCTTGCTTAATCAAGCCACTGAACTGCTTGAAGAAGTGATCATTGTAAATAATGCCTCCACGGCTGATTACAGCCAGGTAGAATCTTTCCTGATCACGCAATCCCATATACCTTTCAGATATATCCATGCAACGGAAAACCTGGGAGTGGCCAGGGGAAGGAACTTTGCTTTGAAGCAAGGAACTGCACCCATTATCATCATGCTTGATGATGATGCGGAACTCCAGGGTAAAGACAGCCTCACTGCACTCATTGAGGAATTTGAACTGCATAATACAGAACGGCCTAAAGCAATTGTGTCATTCAAGGTATTATATTTTGAAAACCTGCAAATGCAGGCCAACGCTTTACCGCATAAAAAATTCGAAACACATAAAGACAAATCGTTTTTCCCTACATATTTCTATGCCGGTGGAGCACATGCCATAAAAAGAGAGGCCATGGAAAAAGCAGGCCTGTATCCGGAAGATTTTTTTTATGGTATGGAAGAATATGACCTGAGCTACCGTATCCTTGAAGCCGGCTATTCGATTGTTTATTCAGATAAGGTTGTGATGCTGCATAAAGAATCACCGCTGGGCCGCACAACCAAAAAGGAAAAAATGCGGATGATGTGGGTGAATAAATCCAAAGTCGCCTGGCGGTACCTTCCCCAAAAATATTTTTACAGCACAGCCTTCATGTGGTCGATTGAATATCTCAGAAAATCTTCTTTTGATCTCGTGGGTTTTGCGAAAGGCTGGCTTGAGGTTTCAGCTATTCCTTCAGCAGAAAAAAAGAAAACCATCGGGCCAGAAACCCTGGCATATCTCAAAAAAGTAGACGCACGATTATGGTATTAATATTTGCCATACTATTCCTGAATCATTTTCAAAAACAATTCCATTCCTGATTTTTTTTTCTCGTCAAGTTTGTAGCTGATGTTCCGGGTATAATACGCTGCAAGGTCATAATGCGGGAAAGGATTAGCGCTGATGATTTCCGGTAAATGTTCAAAACCAACTGCATTGAGTTGATTGAAGGCTTCAAGGAAAACAGGGTCAATTTTTTTATTGCTGATCCAGGTGGCAAATACAAAGCCAAGTCCGGTATATGCTTTCCATGCCTCACCAAGGTCGTAAATGTAGCTTGAATGATGCCGTTGCTCCAGTGCCCTGTCGCCAATAACCAGTCCGGCTGTCTTATCACCTATACGGTGTATGTATTCATCACCACCGGTATCTTCCAGCACGGGATCTAATTTCCAGAAATTTTTAAGCAGGATCCGGGTAAGCGCAACCGAAGTACGCGACTGGTAATCCAGCAGGACAGTTTCCGCCTCTTCAAGCGGTACATCGCTGAAAATACATACGGAGGCAACCGGGCCGTCGCAGCCAATGCAATAGTCAGAAACAAGATAATATTCAGGTAATGCGGGGATGATGGCAACGGGAACCAGTCCGATGTCCAGTTTGCCGGTTTGCAATCCCTGTGCAATAGCTGCGGGATAGTCAAGGGTTAGTTCGATATCCTGATCCAGGCTCGAATGAGCTAAACCAAATAATAGGGGCTTTGTATTGAGGTAGCTGACCGCACCGATCCTTATTTTCTTATCCAAGGGCTTTCCTGTAATTTTGGGCGCAAACCTACAGCTATTTAAAGTACCGGCATAGATTTGTGCAGGCTTTTATATAAATGAGGCCAGTTCCGGAATAAACAAATGATTATCTAATCAAATACGTATGGACCTTAGTGTATTAACCGCAATCTCCCCTGTCGATGGCAGGTATCGCAAGCAATTACATCATTTATCTGCCTATTTCTCCGAATTTGCCCTGATCCGTTACCGGGTCCGGGTGGAAGTGGAATATTTCATCGCACTGGCCGAGAAAAAATTATTTGTGCTCAAACCTGCACAAATCAAAATCCTGAAGGGCCTGTATGAAAACTTTACGCCGGAACAGGCACAGGAGATCAAGAATGTGGAGAGGATCACCAACCATGATGTAAAAGCGGTTGAATATTTCATTAAAAAAGAACTGGATTCACTTAAAATATCTGCGCTCAAAGAGTGGGTGCATTTTGGCCTAACCTCACAGGATGTAAATAATACGGCCATTCCCCTGCTCTGGAAAGAATCCCTGGAGCACGAATATTTTCCCACCGTAGCAAACCTTATACTAGAACTCAAAAAACTCGGAAAAAGCTGGCTGCAGATACCCATGCTGGCACACACGCACGGGCAGCCCGCTTCGCCTACCCGTTTAGGTAAAGAGATACTCGTATTTGCGGAAAGAATGGAACAACAACTGCAATTGATGCACCATATCCCCTATTCCTGCAAGTTTGGCGGCGCAACAGGCAACTTCAACGCTCATGCTATCGCTTTTCCCAGGATCGACTGGATAGCTTTCGCCAATCGTTTTTGTGCCGAAAAACTGGGGCTGCAGCGCCAGCAATACACCACACAGATCGAACATTACGACAACCTCGCTGCACATTTTGATGCAATACGGAGGCTGAACACCATCATGGTTGATTTTTGCCGTGATATCTGGACCTATATCTCCATGGATTATTTCAAACAGAAAATCAAAAAAGGTGAAGTGGGATCCTCGGCCATGCCGCATAAAGTAAACCCGATCGATTTTGAAAATGCAGAAGGTAACCTGGGTTTTGCCAATGCGATCTTTGACTATTTATCAGTCAAGTTGCCAGTTTCAAGGCTTCAGCGCGACCTTACGGATTCCACGGTATTAAGGAATATCGGGGTGCCCTTTGCACATACCATCTTATCCTTTAAATCGATCGATAAAGGGCTGGACAAACTGGTGCTTAATGAAAAAGCCATACGGGAAGACCTGGACAATAACTGGGCCGTGGTTGCGGAAGCTATTCAAACCATTTTAAGACGGGAAAATTATCCCAATCCATACGAAGCGCTGAAAGAACTTACCAGGGGAAATGCAGAGATCACGCAGGAAAGCCTGCAGGAATTTATCCAGTCGCTGAAGATCACTGCGGCCCTTAAAAAAGAGTTGAAAGCAATTACACCATTTAATTATACTGGCATTTTACCGAAGTAAATTCTATGCGCCTTTATTTCCTTGCGGTAAATGCTTTACTTATGTATCTCCGAAGTAAAATGAAATTCGATCTCGGGGTTATTGGTAATTTCCGTGTTTAAGAACCACTGGCTTTGTGCCAGGTAAACAAGGTGCCCGTCTTTATCAGTCACCACATTGCCCGTTTTGAAACGGGTGAATTCATCCAGTTTGGTTTTATTATCAGATGTGATCCAGCAGGCTTTATAGAAAGGCAGTGTATTAAACTGAACGGAGGCGCCATATTCCTGCAGCAGCCTGTATTGAATCACTTCAAACTGCAGTTCGCCCACACAACCAATGATCTTCCTGTTGCCGTTATGCTGGGTAAATAACTGCGCCACACCTTCATCGGTAAGTTGAAGCAATCCTTTTTCAAGCTGTTTTGTTTTCATAGGATCCTTATTCACCACTTCCTTAAATATTTCGGGAGAGAAACTCGGAATACCGGTAAAATAAAAATCTTCCCCTTCGGTGAGGGTATCGCCGATTTTAAAATTGCCAGTATCGAACAATCCCACTACATCGCCGGGAAAAGCTTCCTGTATCACATCTTTCTCGCGGGCGAGGAAACTATACGGGTTACTGAATCGAACGTCTTTATCGAGGCGTACGTGGTGAAAGAATTTATTTCTTTCAAACCGGCCTGAACAAACGCGGAGGAATGCGATCCTGTCGCGGTGCTTTGGATCAAGGTTTGCGTGTATTTTAAAAATGAATCCGCTGAATTTATCTTCCTGCACATCAACCACACGTTTGGTTGTTTCCCTGCTTCGGGGCTTCGGTGCAATTTGTATGAATGTATCCAGCAGTTCTTTAACACCAAAATTATTAATGGCGCTTCCAAAAAAAACAGGCGCTGTTTTACCTGCCAGGTATGGAACGGGATCGAAATCACCATATACACCTTCGATCAGTTCAACATCTTCACGCAGGTGATTAGCATCTTTTTCTCCAACCAGTTCTGTGAGTTTATGATCTGCCAGGTTTGTGAGCGCCACAATATCGTCTTCCGTGGCTTTTTGGTTTGGATGAAAGAGCAGCAGGCTTTTCCGGTAAAGATTATATACGCCTTTAAAATCCTTACCCATATTGATGGGCCAGGAAAGCGGGTGCAGATGTATGTTCAGTTCTTTTTCAATTTCATCCAGCAAATCAAAAGGCAGTTTACCATCACGGTCAAGTTTATTGATAAAAACAATCACGGGCGTATCGCGCATCCGGCACACTTCCATCAGTTTCCGGGTTTGCTCCTCTACCCCTTTAACGGCATCAACCACAAGGACAACACTGTCAACGGCTGTTAGGGTTCGATAAGTATCCTCCGCAAAATCTTTGTGACCAGGTGTATCCAGGAGGTTGATCAATGTGCCGTTGTATTCAAAACTCATTACAGATGTAGCCACACTGATACCCCGCTGACGTTCGATCTCCATGAAATCGCTTGTTGCGTGTTTTTTTATCTTGTTGCTTTTTACTGCTCCTGCTATTTGAATGGCACCACCGAATAGCAGGAATTTTTCTGTCAATGTTGTTTTACCGGCATCCGGGTGGGATATGATGGCAAAGGTCCTTCTCTTTTGTATTTCTGAATCAAATTTCATTGTGATGTATAATGTATTCGAATGCAAGCTGGAATAGAGGGTAGAGGGCAGAGGATAGAGGGTAGTTAGTCAACAGCCGGCTTTTTAATTTCAAAACAATTTTTAAGCTATAATCTCTATTATGGGCAGAATGGATAATGGTTCATTGCCAAATATTTTAAACTCACTACCCTCTATCCTCTATCCTCTATCCTCTGCCCTCTGCCCTCTACCCTCTACCCTCTCCTTCCCAAAGTTGGCAAAGGTAAGCCTTCCTGTGTTAAGAAACCAGCTTCAGTTCCAATAGCCATGCCCTCGGATTTCGTACCTTTAAAGCCTGAAATATGTCTACTAAAAACAGGATAATAGCAAATTTAGCTGCCCGAAAAAGCAGGAATAGCAGTGATGCCAATCAAAGCAGTTATCAGCTGGCAAAACGGGTGTATAAATTCAAGGTGTTCCTTACCGGCAGTATCAGGGATTTCTTTTTATTGACACTGGGTGTATTATCAGCCGGATTCGGGCTCAAAGGTTTTCTCTTTCCTTCAAAATTTGTGGACGGCGGGGCAACCGGCATATCCCTGCTGATTAGCCAGCTTACTCAAATACCGCTCTCCATTCTGCTCGTTTTAGTGAATATCCCATTTATCATACTGGGCTATCAGCAGATCGGGAGGGTGTTTGTTCTAAAGACCACTCTGGCGATTGTAGGCCTTGCCCTGGTTGTGGCATTTTTGCCCTACCCGGCCATCACCACAGATAAATTACTTGTAGCTGTTTTTGGCGGATTTTTCCTGGGCGCGGGCATCGGCCTGGCGGTAAGGGGCGGCGGGGTGCTGGACGGCACAGAGGTACTGGCTATTTATATTGGCCGAAGGTCATCCCTGACAATTGGAGATATTATCCTGCTCATTAATATCATCATTTTTTCATTTGCGGCCTGGTTACTCGGACTGGAAATAGCACTCTATTCCATTCTTACTTACCTGGCGGCATCCAAAACCATTGATTTCATTATTGAAGGGATCGAAGAATATACAGGGGTAACCATCATTTCGCCCAAGAGCCAGCTCATTGCAGAAATGATAACCGAAAAAATCGGCAGGGGCATTACCATGTATAATGGCACCAGGGGCTATGGTAAACGGGGCCATTCCACCAGCGATATGGAGATCATCTTTACGGTTATTACCAGGCTCGAAATATCCCGGCTGCAAACAGAAATTGCAGCCATTGACCCGCATGCTTTTGTGGTGATGCATAGCATTAAAGATACCAAGGGCGGCATGATCAAGAAACGCCCTTTGAAATAAAACCTGAACTGTTCCGTTTGTCACGTTTCCATCCCACTGACCATATTTAAACAAATGTTTTTGAGCATGTTTTTATCTTTGTTGCATGCGTAAGACCCTTAAAATTATTGGCAACAGTTTCAGGCTGGCAGTATTAGAGCTCCGCAATAATAAGTTACGTACTTTCCTTTCTTTATTGGGCGTCACATTTGGTATATTCTGTATCATAGGGGTTCTGGCTACCGTCAGCAGTCTCGAAAAAAATGTGCAGGATGATATCAATGCATTAGGTTCCAATACCATATATCTCGACAAATGGGATTATTCAGGCGGGCCGGATTATCCCTGGTGGAAATATGTGAACCGTCCTGAGCCCAAATATGAGGAGATGAAACTGATCGTTGAAAAATCAAGTGCCGTTGGCAATATTTGTTTTAACCTTAATACAAACTTCGCGGTAGAGCATGAGAATGATGTCATTGAAGGGGTAAACTATTACGGTGTTACTGAAGATTTCAACATCATACAACCCTTTGAACTTGCCTTTGGCAGATACCTGACGGGATTTGACTTCACTTCCGGTTCACCAAGTATTGTAATGGGTTATGAAAATGCGGAAGTCCTTTTTGGCAATGCAGAAAAAGCACTGGGCAAAGAAGTCAAACTGAAAAACAGGAAAGCTGTCATTGTTGGGGTGATAAAAAAACAGGGAAAAAGCCTGATTGGCGGATGGGAATTTGATAAGTGCATAATTATGCCTTATCGTTTCTTCAAGCAGATGTATGAGGAAAAATATGCCAACCCAACCATTATGATCCAGGGTAAAGAAAATGTGACCATTGAGGCGCTGAAAGATGACCTGAAAGGTGCAGTGAGGGGCATACGCAAACTGGGACCCACAGAAGAAGATAATTTCACCCTCAATGCAGTTAGCGACTTCAGTAAGGCGGTCAGCGGATTCTTCAGTTCGGTTAACCTTGGGGGTTGGTTTATAGGGCTGCTCAGCCTGATCGTAGGTACTTTCAGTATAGCTAATATCATGTTTGTGACGGTTCGGGAAAGAACGCCGGTCATAGGCCTGAAAAAAGCCATTGGGGCCAATAAAGGGACGATACTCACCGAATTCCTGCTGGAATCTGCCTTCATTTGTATACTCGGAGGGATCATTGGTATTGTAATGGTCTTTACGTTAACACAGATTTTATCCAGCGCCCTTGATTTCCCGGTATTTATTTCAACCGGATTATTAGGTATGGCAATCTTTCTGTGTATCTCCATTGGGGTAATGGCTGGTATTATTCCGGCATCCATTGCTGCAAAAATGGATGCAGTTGTGGCGATACGGTCAAAATAAGGTGCAAAATTTAAAAAGACTTTTCATTAAAATTCCGGCTGTTTTTAAAACAACCTTCTAATGAAGGTGTTTGGCTATATTTGTCTGAGAGCCTTTTGCTCCTGATCAAATACAGCAAGCATGAAAAAAACGATACAAATACTTATTTCAACGCTGAAACTGGCCATTCAGGAATTACACAAAAACAAGCTCAGGACTTTTTTATCCCTTTTTGGGGTAACTATTGGCATTTTCTGCATTATTGGCGTTTTGTCAACAGTAAGCAGCCTGGAACAAAATATCCAGGACGGCGTGAAATCTCTCGGTACCAATACGGTATATATTGACAAATGGGATTACCAGGGGGGAGCTGATTATCCATGGTGGAAATATGTAAACCGTCCTACACCCAAAATGATGGAATCAAAAATCCTTCGTGAGAAAGTTGGAGCGGATATAAAAGTGGTCTTCAATTTCTCCACACAGTCATTTATAGAGTACGAAAACAACAAACTGGAGAATATCAATTACCATGGTGTTACCAGTGAGTTTTCAGAAATCCAGCCTTTGGAAATACAATATGGAAGATACCTGAACCAGATGGAATTTGATTATGGAACACCCAGTATACTCATGGGTTATGAAAATGCAGAATACCTTTTTGGCGATCCGGAAAAAGCAGTTGGAAAAGAAGTCCAGTTACGCAACAGAAAAGGCCGGATTGTAGGGGTGATAAAAAAACAAGGCGCAAGTCTCCTGGGTGGCGGAGGCTGGCGCTTCGACCAAAGCATTGTGTTATCGTATAATTTCATGAAACAATTGTTGTTTGACGAAAGATTCAACAACCCCAAGATAATTGTGAAAGGGCCGGACAATATGTCATCCGATGCACTTAAGGGTGAACTTCAGGGAGCGATGAGATCCATTCGGCGACTGGGGCCTGCACAGGAGGATGATTTTGCCCTTAATGCCATTTCGGATTTCAGTAAAGCAGTTTCCTCCCTTTTTGCCAACGTTAATTTTGGCGGGTGGCTTATAGGATTATTAAGCCTGATCGTAGGAGCGTTTGGCATTGCCAACATCATGTTTGTGACCGTCAGGGAAAGGACACCGTATATAGGCCTGAAGAAAGCCATCGGCGCGAAGAAAAAAACGATACTGATGGAATTCCTCCTCGAGAGTTCATTTATTTGCATCATCGGCGGACTGATCGGATTGGTCCTGGTGATCATATTATCCAGCCTCCTTTCCAAAGTTTTTAATTTCCCAATTACCGTATCCTCCAATATCCTGGGACTTGCATTTGGCATTTGCCTGTTCATTGGAGTAACTGCAGGCATTATCCCGGCCATCATTGCCGCCAGGATGGATCCGGTAGTGGCTATAAGATCAAAATAAGTTCTTCTTTCAATTTTTATGAACCATCCATAGAGCAGTAAAACCAATTCGCTGCAAAACCAGAGTTCTATCAGTTACTATCGTTATTGAATAACCGATTATTCATTTACTGAAATGAAGCCTTTATCCGACTGATTGAAATTTCTATTTAATCAGGTTATTATCTTTTCTATTTGCTGATATTTTGGCAATCACCGGATAATATAAAAATATAAACCATATTTCAAAGCGATTACCCGGTACTTTAGGAAAATACAGGTTTATTTTTTCTGATAATCAAACCAGTAAAGGCTTTCAGTTCAGGCTGCCAGAACATAACACCATGAATTAAAAAGGATTATGCGTTGAATTCAGCTATAAATATTTGATAACGTTGTCCCCTATTCGAAATATATTTTTTTGGAAATTCTATTTACTCCATTTTACAAAGCCGGGCAACATTTTCTCCTCATTTTACAAATAATTTATTTCCAATCGTTTGCACAATATTTATTTAAAGCGATACTAAGCCTTAAATAGCATTCGTTTTATATATGTCCGTGTCTTTTTAACAAGAGACGCAGACCCACCCCGAAAACAATTTTATACTAATCCGTTAACCGTTTATCCTATGATTAAATTAATCTACGCAGCATTTTTTGTGCTATTATCCTCCGCCATGTTTTTATTTTCCAAAAAGAAGCCGATGAAATCATGCAAATATGAGATCGTTGGAATGGTAAAAGAAAAGAACGATATCAATGGGTTCAGTCTTTATATTGAAGGCAAAGATCAAAAGATCTATCACCCGCTCATCGAACAGGAAAATATTGTTATATCATCCGGTGCCAGGGTCCGCATATGTTATGATGCGGTAAGTACTTTAGCCGACAACTCTCAAAGGATAAGGATAAATGACGTGGTATACTTACCTTAGCGGCTTAAATGCCTGCTACTGTAACTATCCTGGCCATTGAAAGTTCATGTGATGAAACAAGCGCTTCTGTTTGTTCAAATGGGAGGATAATGTCCAATATAATTGCCACGCAGGATATCCATCAACAATACGGCGGGGTTGTTCCTGAATTGGCCAGCCGGGCACATATGCAGCATATTGTTCCCGTTGTACAAACCGCATTAACTGAAGCAGGCATATCACTTGGCGAATTGAATGCCATTGCTTTTACACAGGCTCCCGGCCTTATTGGCGCCTTACTGGTTGGGGCCGGTTTTGCTAAATCATTATCACTATCACTGGGCATACCCATTATAGCCGTGCACCATATGCAGGCACATGTGCTGGCAAACCTGATTGCAGACCCTAAACCAGTATTTCCTTTTCTGTGCCTTACCGTCAGCGGCGGCCATACCCAGATCATACATTGTGAATCACCCCTGCAAATGAAAATTCTGGGCGAAACGATCGATGATGCAGCAGGTGAAGCTTTTGATAAATCAGCCAAACTTTTAGGACTACCTTACCCCGGCGGTCCCCTTATCGACAAATATGCTGCAGGCGGAGATCCTAACAGGTTTCTGTTCCCGGAGCCGCAGATACCCGGACTTGATTTCAGCTTCAGCGGTGTTAAAACGGCGATACTCTATTTTTTACAGGAAGAGACCAGGAAAGACCCTGATTTTATACAAAAACACATGCCCGACCTTTGTGCGTCTATACAACACCGTATAGTAAGCATTTTGCTCCATAAACTTAAAAAAGCCAGCCTCGAAACAGGCGTAAAGCAGGTATGCCTTTCCGGGGGAGTATCAGCCAACAGCGGATTGAGAAAAGCCTTTCTGGAAATGGGCGATAAAATGAACTGGCAAACCTTTATACCGGAAACACAATATTGTACGGATAATGCGGCAATGATCGCCATTACGGGGCATTATAAATACCTGGCCGGAGAGTTTAGCGATTTATCCGTTAGTGCTTCGGCAAGAGCGGCATGGTGAGAATAAAGAATAAGGAATAAAGAACAAAGAATAAAGAAGGAAAATACAAAAACCGCTAAGGCAGGAAGGACGCGAAGAAATGCCTAATCCATATTTTCAATTCAAACAGTTTACCATAGAACAGGATCGCTGTGCCATGAAAGTGAGCACGGAGGCCTGTATACTGGGAGCCTGGTTTGCAAGGCAAAAAAACGGTGCAATGGCTGTCCTCGATATTGGCAGCGGCACAGGATTGCTGATGCTTATGCTGGCACAACAATGGCAGGGTTTTTTTCATGGTATTGAGATAGATCACCAGGCGGCCGGGCAATTACAGGAGAATATTGACCGCTCGCCCTGGAAAGACAGTTGCCAGGTTTTTGAGGGCGATGTTCGCAGCTACCCGTTGCCGGTGGCCTATGATTTCATCATCACCAATCCCCCGTTTTATGAACAGCAGCTCAAAAGCAGCGACCATTCCATCAACCTTGCACGGCACGGCGAATCACTCACCCTTGAGGAATTATTGAAAACCATAGATGCACACTTGTCCGCTGCAGGGCGTTTGGGAATTATTCTGCCAACAGACAGGGCTGTACAATTTGAAAATATGGCCAAAGAGAAAGGCTTTTTTCTGATTGAAAAACTGGAAATTTCCCATAGCCCTACTCATGGCACATTCAGGAGCATTCTTCACCTGGGCAGAAAAGAAAATGGCATGGAGATACATTCAACTTTGCATATCCGGGATAGTACCGGTGACTATTCAGCAGATTTTATTAAACTGATGAAAGACTATTATCTCTATCTCTGAAAGGCTTAAAGCCCGGCATATTCACGCAGATAAGCATACTGGTCGGTTAGCCGGCCCTGCTTCACCAGGGTAGCCCTTTCAATAACTTCGCTGCCATTATTTACCAGGTCGGCCAGTACAAACTTTATCAGTTGTTCACCAAAATAGCGGGATGCATCCCGTGGCAATTCATTAGGAAGGTTGCCAACAGCCATAATATCCACAGACCCCGGGAGATAGGGCTCAGTTTTGGATATGGTCTTTCTGTCAACTCCATAGATTGGGTTTTCAATCGTCTGGTCGCCGAGGTTGATGGGTACTGAGCCGTTGGTATCATCCGTAATATCCGCAATTGTTTGTATCCGGAAACTTTCTTCAGACACCTGGCTGGTTTCAAATAACCGGGGTATCCCGGGTTGCCAGTAAACCCCGTTCATCAGGATATCGCAGCAGCTTACATATTCCGGAAAGAGACACCGGTAATTTTCAGGGTTATCGTGGAACTCATTTCGGTTATATTTTCCCGTTACTTTGTGTGCATACAGGTCAGACCCTTTCAACTGAACATAGGCAGGGTAAGGAAACTCCCTTTCTTTGAATTCATCCGGTTCCACTTCATGGATACCCATCAGGTTCATGATCTCCAGTACGCCATGTGCCACCCGGCCGGAACCTGTAACAGCGATCTTGACATTGGGGATGTGGAGACCAAAGTAAGTATGGATCAGTTCCCGGAAACTGCGTTGCTTAAAAACCCTTTCCAACTTATAAGCCCCGCTTCGGTTGCCATAAGCCATCATGCCATTATGTGCGCCAACGATACCAGCAAAAAAACCAAATCCGATGATCCTCGTTCCGTCTTCATGTTCCAGGCACTCAAAGTCGATCAGGGTGATCTGTTTTTCCATGATCGCATGAAAAAGCATACGGTTATGTTCCTGTTTTTTCCGGGTATGCGAAAAGAAAAGGTAGGTTTTACCCGGAATCAGCTGATCGGCAGGTACTTCTTTTATCCCGAAAAGGATATCGCATGAGCCCATATCTTCCTTCACTTCCACGCCGGCCATGATGTATTCCTTATCGGAAAAACAGCGGTTCGCTGAGGTCTGTACCTTTATCCGTATATTGGGCACATTTTTTTGTATCCATTTGCACTGGGCGGGTGTCAATGCCACCCTGTTATCTGCCGGCACTTTGCCTTCCCCGATGAGTCCTATAATAATCATATAGCTGTCAATCTTTAAAAGTCAGTAAAAATAACCTTTTCACCCGCAGGGACATCGAAGGAAAATATGATAAATATTATTGCCTGAGTTGAGGAGATTTGCTAATATTGCAACCCCGATTGCAGTAATTCTGCGTTTGACAGCCCAGATGGCGGAATTGGTAGACGCGCTAGACTCAAAATCTGGTTATCGCAAGGTAGTGCAGGTTCGATTCCTGTTCTGGGCACAAAAAAAGACTCAATACAAAATTGGGTCTTTTTTTATTACCGTAAGTCCTCTTTCATCTTTATTGAATGGTTACCGCCTCTTTAATTCTCCGATTTGTACTGGTTTTTTGCTAAGGTTCAAACCAATATGTACAGCTTCATACCATCAGCTATATTATCACAATTATTTTGACTGACACGTAAGAATTTATATCTTGATCCGTTTTATAAACATCACATTTTCAGGATTTATCATGGCTAACTGCCTGCCTGAAAACATGCGCTGATTATTATATGTTTAATACCCGGTCCCTCAAAAATATATGCTGGCTTTTACCCCTTTTGGTACTTTGGGGTTTCACTGCAAATGCCCAACTCAGGGCTGATTTTTCCATTGATAAAAACTCCGGCTGTTCACCCCTTGCAGCGGTGTTTACCAATACGACCACGGGTAATTCCGCTGCAGCTTCCTATGAATGGAACCTCGGTAACGGAAACAGTTCTCTGCTGCAGCATCCAGGAGCAGTTTATATTGAAGCAAAACGGTATACCGTAACACTCACCGTCAGGGATAGTGGAAAAGTGGCTACAGTGAGCAAGGAGATTAGGGTCTACAAAACGCCTGTGGTTGATTTTGCTGCATCGACGATCAGGGGATGCGTACCTTTCCCGATTTCCTTTACCAGTAATGCTGAAGCCGGGGACGGTACGATCCGGGAATATTTCTGGGCCTTTGGTGACGGGTTTACAGAAGGTTCAGAACAACCATCCATAACCCATACCTATACGGAAACCGGCAACCATTCAGTAAGCCTTACGGTTACAAACAGCCATGGGTGCCAATCCACAACCAGGAAAGAGAAAATAGCTGAGGCCCTGCCGCCGGTGGTGGCCAGCTTTGCACCTGACAAAAAAGTGCTCTGCAGCATTGCGGAAACAGTGCGGTTTACCAATAACAGCACGGGGCCGGGCACCTTATCATATCGCTGGGAATTCGGGGATGGCACAACCTCAACACTGAAAGATCCCTCACATGTGTATGCTGCGGCAGGCTCCTACCCTGTTCGGCTAACCGTAAACAGTTCGATTGGATGTACAGATACTTTTACTTTTCAAACACCCATCAATGTTGCGAATTATAAAAGTGAAATTGATGTACAGGGGCCATTTTGCAGGGAACGTGGCATGTATTTCAAAAACAGCGGTTCACCGGTACCGGGCATGAGTACATGGGTTTTTGATAACGGGTTCCCTTACGAAAAAGACGGAAAAGACAGTGCCTATTATAGTTTCAATGCTGTTGGCCCACATACCATACAGCTTACAAACCAGTTTGGCGGATGCAGCCAGGTTATCACTAAAACCATTGAGATCAATGCGCTCCCTGCGGTGACTGGTTTTATTTCGGAAATTGAAAAACCCTGTGGTTCACCGGTCAGGGTCAATTTTAAAGATACCACACCGGGTGCGGTCAAATGGCGGTGGGACCTGACTGCTCCCTATTTTTATGAAACATCAGACCTTCAGAGCCCGAGTTTTATCTATACGTTCGATTATCAATTTTTCCCTACACTGACGGTCACCAATGCAGCAGGCTGTACCGCTTCCATCAGCAAGGAACTTATTATCCGCCGCCCTTATGTGATCATCGAGTCACCTGACGTTGCCATGAACGGGTTTGTACAGATTTGTGGCATTAAACCCGCAACATACCGGGCAAGGACAACCGAACAAATTGCTACCTGGTACTGGGATATGGGGGATGGGAAAACATATACTACTGCCACTCCGGTTCATTCCTATGATAAACCCGGGGAATACCGGGTTAAACTTGTTTATACACTAACTAACGGATGTAAAGACAGTACCGAAATGCAATACCCGGTCATAGTCCGGGCCCCTGTCAAAGCAGATTTCAATATTTCCACTACAAATATATGCGGCAATACGCCGGTGGTTTTTACCAATACTTCCGGACCTTCCACATACTATAATTGGTCTTTTGGAGATGGAACCGAAAGTCAATCATACTATAATCATATTCCTGTCGAACATAAATATGAACAGGAAGGTGTATATACAGTAAGGCTCATAGCCACAGACCTTGTATGTGCAGATACCATTACAAAGGTTAACCTTGCAAGGGTATCTCCTCCTTTTCCAAAAATCGATGGGTACAGTAATACCTGCGAAGGAACAAGGGGCATGGTAACATTCAAGCAATCATCCAGGCAGGCAGAAACATGGACCTGGGATTTTGGCGACGGGACAAGGATTTCAAATAGCGGAGAGCCGGAACTCAGCCATGAGTATAGCAAAACCGGTTATTACAAAGTTGTACTTACCACAACCAATAAACAATGTACTGTAAAGGATTCCATAGACATTACTGTACTGCTGAAACAGAGACCAATACTTACAGCTAACAAGACGGTTGTTTGCAACAATGATGAATACGTTGAGCTTACTTTTTCCAATCTCGAAAAAAATCCAAAACCATACAGCAGCTATTATGAATATAGCTACAATTATTACGGCTGGCAATACAGTGACAGTACCAACTGGATGGCCCGAACATATAATGACATTAGTTCCTCGAATCTTGGTTTTATGCCGTTCAGAATGCTCATCAGGAATTTTGATCCTACAAAAGAAGGGTTTCGGGCAATGACCATTTCTTACCATTTCAATTGCACTGATACCACTAATTTCATACCCCTGAAATTCAAAGGTCCTGTTGCAGGCATGCAGGAAATTCCCCGGGCCTGTGCCAACGGTAATATCATTTATCTAAAAGACAGTTCAAGGGCCGGCGGAAACGTGGCCATTCGCAACTGGGAATGGAATTTCGGCGATGGCAGATCAGCTACATACCAGAATGGAAATGAAATTTCACACACGTATAATTATCCCGGTTACTTTCCGGTACAGTTGGTAATAACAGATGCGGAAGGTTGTACTTCTTATGCCGTGAAATACATCAATGCGGAAAACAACAGCCTCAGAGCTTCTTTCACATCTTCAGCATTACAGATATCCCCCGGTACTACGGTGAACTTCACCAATACATCTTTAAGTTCAGACACCCTGCAAACAACCTATAGATGGATCCTGGGTGAAGGCACCACATCAACCAACAGGCATGCCGCCAAAACCTATAATAACCCCGGTATTTACCAAATAATGCTGATAGCCACCAATACGGCAAAAGGATGTACAGACACAGCAAGGGCCACACTGGAAGTACGTTTTGTGAATACTGCCTTCACCTATAACAGCTCCTTTATCAGCAACAGCAGTTGTCCGCCGGTGCTGGTACAGTTCAGGAGTACTTCCAGCAATATCACAAAGATTACCTGGGACTTTGGCGACAGCACCATCGTCAATGATGTATTTAATCCCAGCCATGTATATTCAAAAGGAGGTAAATATAAAATTACTGTCAGGGGATATAGTGATAACGGAACCGTATACACGACAATCGATTCAGTAACCATCAACCCTGCCCCTGCAGCTACTTTACAGGCAGACCGGTACCTTGGATGCACTTCCCTGAATGTGTCGCTGAAATCGCGATTGCAGAACAATGCAACTTATATATGGGACTATGGCGATGGCAGTACCAGCCAGTCAACAGACAGCGCAGCAACCCATTCTTACCGCACGGCCGGCATTTATTATCCCAAACTGATCGTTAAAGATACCCGGGGATGTTCCGCTTCAGTGAATCTCGATAAACCAATCATTATTGATTCGCTTAATACTTCTTTAAATGCTTTGCCAGCTTCTATTTGTACGCCTAGGGAAATACAATTTAATCCCACGGTCATAAGCCTGTCGGGCAACCAGGACCCGCAACTACTCATTTATCACTGGAGCTTTGGCACCGGTAATCCACGTGATACTGCAAACCAGCGGAATACTGTTTTTACATACACAAACCCGGGCACATATAACGTACGACTGACCGTAAAATCATTATCCGGTTGCGTAAGTGAATCGCGGGCAACTATAAACGCATTCCAGGGACTGGGTGCAGTAATAAACGGTCCCAATGAAATCTGCCGGGGCAGTGCCGCGGTTTTTACGGCTTCTACTCAATTGCCTGGGCAACCAAAGTGGATATGGCTTTTCGATGACGGAACAACTTCAACGCTGCAAAACCCGCCGGCCAAAACTTATAATACGGCAGGAACTTACATCGTAAAACTGGTTGCGGATAATAATGGATGTATTGATACACTTACCAAAACAATCACCGTACATCCGGATCCCGTTATAACTTTGTCTGCAAAGGAAACGGTATTATGTGCCGGAAACCAGCTGACCATCCAGGCAGGCGGCGGTGTGGCTTATCTATGGAGCCCTGCATTGGGCCTGGATAACACTTCGGGGCAAACTGTGGTCGCATCACCCCGGTTAAATGCAACCTATACCGTACGGGTAACCGATTCCGCGGGTTGCAGCAAAACCGATTCCGTAAGGATTATTGTTGCACAACCCTTTCAACTGCAACTGGCACCGGATGCGCAGGTATGCCAGGGGAACAGCATACAGCTGAATGCAACCGGGGCAAATACATATAAGTGGATCAATAATAACAGTACCTTAAATAATACACAAATTCCTAACCCGGTTGCATCACCTTCTTCAACTGAAACCTACACCGTAATTGGAACAGATCAATACAGTTGTTTTACAGATACAGCAACGATCCGCGTCAGCGTGGCGCAAAGGCCTGCTGTGAATGCCGGCCAGGACAGCACCATTTTCCCAGGGGAGCCATATCTTTTACAACCCACGGTCAGCAGCGATGTAACCACGTACAAATGGACACCGGAAAGATACCTGAGCTGCTATACCTGCGCCACCCCACAGGCAAGTCCGATTGAGTCGCTCACCTACCAGCTAACGGTTACCAATGCCGCAGGTTGTTCTGCATCGGACTCGGTTTCCGTAACCATTTTGTGTGCGGAAAGTAAAGTCTATATACCCAACATCTTTACACCGGATAATGACGGATTAAATGATTTTTTTGCCATTAAGGGACAGGGCATCAGGATCGTACATTACCTGCGGATATACAATCGTTTCGGCCAGGTTATTTTTGAAAAAAAGGATTTCAAAATTGATGATCCGGCCGGTTCATGGAATGGCCAGCTAAAAGGAATCAAAGTACCGCCGGGAACCTATATTTATATGGCCGAGATGAGCTGTACAGATCAGAAATTTTCCCGGAAAGGGACGGTTACCGTGGTGTATTAGCGGGAGGCAATACACTGCTTTAATAACAACGCATCCTTTTTTTTAGTAAATTTATTTGCATAGCCGAAAAACTGCATAGTAAATCAGCTTATCTGTCATTTTAAATTACTTGCGCATATGAAAAAAAACATACTTCTTTATCTGTTCATGCTTTCGGCAGCAACCATGCTTGCTTCATTTAATACCTGGAAAAAAAGTTTGCCGCAGGAAAAAATAACCGGCACCTGGAACTTCACAGTTGAAACCAGCGCCGGCAGCGGCAGCCCCGTTTTTGTTTTTAACCAGGAAACTGAAACCAGCTTTACCGGCACGTACAAAGGGCAGTTAGGCGAGGCCCCGGTTAAAGGAACCATCAGTGGGAAAGAAGTAAAATTTTCATTTACCGTCAATGATAACCTCATAGAATACAGTGGCACCAGGGATGGTAATTCCATGAAAGGAACCGTGAAACTAGGCAGCATGGCGGAAGGAACCTTCCAGGCTACAAGAAAGGAATAAAAAAGGCATCTCTCTGTTTGAAAGATGCCTCAGTAAACTTTACTCTTATTATCAGGATTGTTGTTCTTTGTCGAGCAGTTCACGCTTCTCTACCTTATAGGAAGCAATCAGCCCCAATCCACCACCGATACCAATCAGGGCAAACCATAATGCCGGGTTATCTTCATCATGCAGGATGTACTGTGTTATGATATAAGCTAATGCCAGGCCAATACCAGCGCCAAGCAACAGTAAACCGTTTTTCAGGTTACGATATGGTGCGGGCCTGTTGGCAAATTCTTTGGGATTAAGGCCTTTCTCAATCATGGCCATGGTTTCCCTGTTACGTAAATAAAAAATCCCAAATACCATAGCAAATCCACCCAGAGGAACTAAAATCGGAATTAATATTTCTGCGCCGTCCATAAAACTTGTTTTTTAATTTTAATGATCAGTTACGAAAGATCAGACTACAACAGGATCGGCCAGGTTACAGAAATTGTAAAAATAAAATCAAAAATTATACATATAATTGATTTTAAATGTTTTATGAAATTTCATGGGCTATCGTACAATAATATCAGACACCGAATGATATTAATATAGAACATTAGTGTAACCTGTCTTTATAAAATGTAGTCATATATACAGCAATGCAAACCAGACTTCCTGATAACGAGTTAATCAACCTTGTTTTAAAAGGGGATCAACAGGCCTATAAGGTGCTGGTTGACAGGTATCAGTCGTATATATTTACCCTGGCTTACCGTTTACTGCAATCCAGGGAAGATGCGGAGGAAGTGGCGCAGGATGTATTTGTAAAAGCCTATCGTTCTCTAGCAGATTTTAAAGGCGGATCTAAATTCAGTACCTGGTTGTATACCATAGCCCATAATACCAGCATCACATACCTGCGAAAGAAAAAGCAAAAGATACTGGCCATTGATGATGAGGCTACCTTTATGCAATTGGAAAACCAGGAATCAGATTTCAAAGCAAACCAGGTGGAGGATAAATCCAAAAAGGCCATGGTGAACCGGGCCATTGAAATGCTCGCGTCTGATGATGCCCAGATCATTACCTTGTTTTACAAAGGCGACCAGTCGCTGGACGAAATTGCCACAGTAATGGGTATGGAAACAAATACGGTTAAAGTGCGATTATTCAGGGCAAGGCAGAAATTGAAAGAAAAAATGGAAAAGTATTTTGCGGAGGAAGTGTCAAACCTTCAATCAGTTTAATACAGGATCAATAAAATATTAATACCCATTGGGGCATTTATGGAAAATCTTAAAAATATGGAAGAGCGTTTGTGGGAGTTCATAGACGGGTTCTCAAGCCCTGATGAAATAACAGAGATCCGCCGCCTGCTGGAAACTAATCCGGCCTGGCAAAAAGCCTATGCATCCATGATGGATATGAATACCCTTTTCCGTGAAACAAGCCTGGAAGAGCCTTCCATGCGTTTTTCCAAAAATGTGATGGAAGAGATCGCTAAACACAAAATCGCCCCGGCAACAAAATCTTATGTAAATAAAAAAATCATCTACAGCATTGGCGGTTTCTTTATGTTACTGATAGGCGGTATGCTGGCTTACCTGTTCACACAGATTGACTATACACAACCAGGAACATTAACGATGCCGGAGAACCTGCCTGAAATGAATTTCGAGTGGTCTGCATATATCAATTCCACTACCCTGAATATTTTCCTGATGATTGATGTTGTTCTGGGACTGATGCTCCTTGACAAATATCTCAATAAGAAAAAAGATAAACTGAAAGTAAAAGGAGCCTGATCATATTTTCTTACTTTCCATTTCACTTTCGATTTTCGATTTTCTCCTCCCCCTAAACCCTGGTGATTTCAATTATCTCTAAATTCACCCCCTCCAAAGGGGGATAAACAGCCTTTCAGTTTCAATTTTCAACTTTCGATTTTCGATTTCCACTATCATGACCCTCAAAGCACTTATAAATTTCTTCTGCCCCGGCCTTGAGCAGCAAATGCTTTTGGACAAATATCACCATTATAAAAAGGTTAAACAGAAAGTAAAAGGAATCTGATCATATTTTCATACTTTCCATTTCACCTTCGATTTTCGACTTTCGACTTTCGATTTCCATGCTCATCACCTCACCAAGGATCTTATTAATTTCCTCCGCCCTGTCCATGATCATCAAATGACTACCATTCAATACAATATGTGTTGGGCGTGTATACTTAACCGGTAGCACTATATCTCTTGTACCGTGTATATGTATGGTATCTTCCAGGTAATCATACCCCTTCCATTCAAGCGCGGCGTTAAGCGCCCAGCGGATAAAAGAAGAATCTGCATCTCGGGCCATGGACCGAATGAGATTTTTATCCTCCCGGGTTTCTGCGGTGAAATACCGCCTTATGTAAACAAAAGTTTTAATTACCGTAACCGGAACGAGTTTTTGCAGTCCTGCCTTATTTATCCAACGATAATAAAAAGGGAAGTGTCCGGCATGCGGTATGCTGGCAATGAGGATCAGCTTAGCCTGGGGAAAAACCCGGGTGATCTCTGCTGCAATCATTCCGCCCAAGGATAACCCAAGCACATAAAAGGGTTCGTCTGATTGTATTTGTTGAGACATCCTGATGGAATATTTTTCCAGGCTCTCCTTTTTTTCAGGCTTCAGCCATTCCAGGTAAACAGCCTCACATGTTTCGGGCAAACTGATATGCCTGAAGACCCTTTTATCCGCACCAAGCCCCGGAATAAAATACACTTTCATGCCACAAAATTATGACAAAAATACCGCGCAAAGGGAATCATAAAATACCTGCTGAATATTTTTTCATGCCTGAATACTCAAAGGCTTGCACTAACTTTGACGCCTCAACATAACCTGATGGATATTAAAAAAAATGTACTGGAAACGATAGGCAACACGCCACTCATTCGGCTTAATAAGATCACCCGCGATCTGCCTTGTGATGTACTCGCCAAAGTGGATTACTTCAACCCAGGCAATTCGATCAAGGACCGCATGGCGCTGAAAATGGTTGAAGTTGCTGAAAAAGAAGGCAAGCTTAAACCCGGCGGAACCATCATTGAATGTACTTCCGGCAATACCGGTATGGGATTGGCACTGGCAGCCATTGTAAAGGGTTACAAATGCATCTTCACAACAACCGATAAGCAATCGAAAGAAAAAATGGATATCCTGAAAGCCGTTGGGGCAGAAGTGATCGTTTGTCCAACCAATGTGGAACCGGATGATCCAATGAGTTACTATTCTGTTGCCCGCAGGCTGGCAAAGGAGATTCCTAATTCTTTTCATGCCAACCAGTATGATAATTTAGCCAACCGACTGGCACATTATGAAACCACCGGACCTGAACTCTGGAAGCAGACAGACGGAAAGATCACGCACTTTGTTTGTACTGCAGGTACGGGTGGAACTGTAACAGGTACCGCACAATACCTGAAAGAAAAAAATCCTAATATACAGGTATGGGCTATTGATGTCTATGGTTCCCTGCTCACCAAATATTTCCGCACCGGAGAAATTGATATGAGTGAAGTGCACCCTTATATTTCAGAAGGCTTTGGAGAAGACTTTGTTCCGGAAAATTACGACATGTCGGTCATTGATCATTTTGAACAGGTAACCGATAAGGATGGCGCCATCATGGCCAGGCGAATCGCAAAAGAAGAAGGATTATTCTGCGGATACAGTGCAGGCAGCTGTCTGCAGGGCCTGATGCAGTTGAAAGACAGGTTGAAAAAAGATGATGTGGTGGTGGTGGTTTTTCATGATCATGGCTCACGTTATGTTGGTAAAATTTATAACGACCAGTGGATGATGGAACGCGGTTTTATGGAAGTAAAATCCTTTAAAGACATCATTAATGGCAGGGGGCCAAAACAAAAACTCATTTCAGTGAACCCCGGGCATTCTGTTGCGGAAGCAGTAGGCCTCATGAAAAAATATGATATTGAACACATACCAGTGATGCAGGATAATCAGCCACTCGGTGCCATCAGTGAAGCCGGGCTATTTCAAAAAGTATTCTCTAATCCGGATATACGCAATGCAAAAGTGGAGACAGTGATGGAACCCGCCTATCCTATGGTTGATTTTAATACGACAGTTGAACGATTAAGCACTTTGATCCATAAAGAAAATGGCGCAGTTTTGAGTAAAGACGAAACCGGGAATTACCATATCGTCACCAAATATGATATTCTGCAGGCCCTGGCGAAATAATGGCTAAAATCATCCAAAGCCTTACCCATGCTGCATTTCACCAAAATGCAGCATTTTTTTTGCCTTTCGGGGAGTGCCATTTTGCGTAGTTTTACGATGATTTTACTAGCAAGCTTACGTGAGGTATTAATGTAGTTCTTCGATTAAGACGGTATTTAATGTACCATCAAAATAGAGTGAATTCGCTCTTGTGCAGGTATAGCACCCGAGCTATCTTTGTGTCAGAAGTTGATTGAATAGGAAAAGTTACACCTTGACCGTTCAATATCCAGAAACCATCCGAAAAAAAGTAATATCCAATTCCAATGAAATGGTGTTTACAATCCAATGTCAGTCAACTTCCTTTTTTTCCAATTCCTTTTGATTCCGTTTTAAATCCAACATCCAAATCCAATATCTAACCGGAAGAACCAGGGTCTTACCTACCCCAATCAGGTATCCAAATCCATTATCCTTTAGAAGAATTTAAAGTTCAGTTGTCCTTAAACCATCCAAATTCCAAACCTAGCGAAAAACCGCCTGACAACCCTTTACGGTATTTTTGTAATCCGGTATCCAAAGTAAAACCAAACTATTATCCAATTGTCCAAGAGCCATCGATCCAAATCCTGATGACGAAACTATCTGAAAACCATCCGTAATCAGATTATTAATTGTTCTCAATTCCTATGACCAAAAACCTAGAAAGATTGGCCTCTGACAAAATGATTGTCCCGGTGGAAACACCGGGACTTTTTTTTATATTCGACTGAATCATAATGCATGATACAGTCAACAGACCAAACCGGACAAAAAATCACTCTTAAAGGACCACCGCAAAGGATCATTTCATTAGTGCCTTCCCAGACGGAACTGCTTTTTGAACTCGGCCTGGACAAAGAGACTATTGGCATTACCCGATTTTGCATCCATCCGGAAAGCTGGTATCGGACAAAAACCCGGATCGGAGGCACCAAAGATCTGCACCTTGACCAAATAAGGAACCTTCAACCCGACCTGGTTATTGCCAATAAAGAAGAAAACACCCGCGAACAGGTGGAAGAGATCAGGAAATATTGTCCGGTATGGACAAGTGATATCTCCAGGCTAACTGATGCTATGGACATGATCAGGGCTATAGGCTTGCTTACCGGCAAAAGTAATTCAGCAAACAGGCTCGCTTCAGACATTGAAGCGGATTTGTCGGCCCTTTCCGGCGAATTCACACCCCTGACTGCAGTTTACCTGATTTGGAAAGATCCATACATGACAGTTGGAGGAGATACTTTTATAAATGATATGATGAAAATTTGCGGTCTGAATAATGTCTTTAACCACAAATTTCGCTACCCGGAAGTTACAGTTGAAGAAATCAAGGCTGTTTCGCCAAATGTTGTTTTATTATCATCTGAACCTTACCCCTTTCGCGAAAAGCATATCGGGATTTTGGAGCAGCAATTACCCGGGGTAAAAGTATTACTGGCTGATGGTGAAATGTTCAGCTGGTATGGCAGCAGACTGCTGCATTCAGCCAACTATTTCAGGGATCTCCGGGCTCATTTGTAGCCATATATCCGGCACAATATCCATATATCATTAACCCTTATATTTGCTAAAACCAAAACCCATATGGCGAACAAGAACTTCCTTGAACTCCTTGGTGATAAAGGCGAATATTTACTCAGCCATGAGTGTAAAACAATTGAAAAGTCAACCATTCATTTGCCTACCCCCGATCATGTTGATAATATATGGATCAACAGCAACAGAAATAACAACGTACTCCGCAATATGCAATCATTGCTTGGCCATGGAAGATTGGCCAACACAGGTTATTGTTCCATCTTCCCCGTAGACCAGGGAATAGAACACAGTGGCGGTTCTGCATTTGCGCCAAACCCCATTTATTTTGATCCGGAAAACATCATCAAACTGGCCATGGAAGGCGGTTGCAATGGCGTTGCTTCCACGTATGGTGTGCTGGGATTAATGAGCCGGAAATATGCGCACAAGATACCATTCATCGTAAAAATAAATCATAACGAATTCCTGAGCCTTCCTAACAAGTACGATCAGACGATGTTTGGCACCATTAAAAGTGCGTGGAACATGGGAGCAACCGGAGTTGGCGCAACCATTTACTGGGGCTCTGCAGAGAGTGCGCGCCAGTTGAAAGAAGTTGCAGAAGCTTTTGAGATGGCACATGAACTGGGCATGCTAACCATACTCTGGTGCTATACCCGTAATAACGGTTTCAAAGTAGATGGTGTGGATTATCACACTTCTGCAGACCTTACCGGCCAGGCCAATCACCTGGGGGTTACCCTCCAGGCAGATATCATCAAACAAAAACTGCCCACGAATAATGGCGGCTATCTCGCCACCAAACATGGCAAGACCTCCAGCCTGGTGTATGAAAAACTAACATCTGATCATCCGATAGATCTTTGCCGTTACCAGGTGCTTAACTGTTATGGTGGTCGCATTGGCCTGATCAATTCCGGCGGGGAATCCAAAGGAATGGCCGACAAGGCTGATGCCGTTTATACAGCTGTGATCAATAAAAGAGCGGGCGGCATGGGTCTGATACTGGGCAGAAAAGCTTTCCAGCGCCCATTCAAAGAAGGCGTTGACATACTGGAAGCAACCCAGGATGTATACCTGGATAAAAGCATTACGATCGCATAGTTAAAAGTTTAATAACTGCTGGTTTTGACGATCTTGTAGCTTCTTCAGCCAGTAGTTCTTTTTTACGTAATTTTGCACCCACTCAACCCTTAAGATAAGTTTCTGTGTTTCTGTAGGAAATTTGTAAATAACGGCCCGGCTGTGAAACACCGAAAAAAAAGAACAGGATATGGCTTTAAAATATGACGAAGACTTTGACGACCAGCTTTCTGATGATACAGAAAAGCAAGAACATTCGAGCTGGTTTAAAAGAATGAAAAAAGGCATCAGTACCTCCACTTCAGAAAAAAAGGAGGCACCGGATGGCTTATGGACCAAATGCCCGCAATGTAAATTTACCTGCACAACCCTTGACTTAAAAGAAAACCTCTTTGTTTGTCCTGAATGCAATTATCATCACCGCATTGGAAGTGCAGAATATTTCGAAATTCTTTTTGACGACAAAAACTATACAGAGCTATTCGGCGGTGTACACTCAATAGATTACCTGGGATTCAATGACCTTAAACCGTATAAGAAAAGGCTTGAAGAAGCTTATTTCAAAACAGGCCTGCACGACTCGATAACAGTTGGTGAAGGTAAAGTGAAAGAGAACGACCTGGTGGTTTGCTGTATGGATTTCAATTTCATCGGCGGATCTTTAGGAAGCGTGATGGGAGAAAAAATTGCCCGTGCTGCAGACCATTGCCGGAAAAACAGGATACCTCTGATGATCATCAGCAAGAGCGGCGGAGCCCGGATGATGGAGAGTGCTTTTTCACTTATGCAGTTACCAAAAACATTGGGTAAACTGGCACAACTTTCTGAAGCTGGCATCCCTTATATATCACTTTGTACCGATCCAACTTATGGCGGAACCACCGCATCCTTTGCCATGGTGGGTGATATCAACATCGGGGAACCGGGTGCAATGATCGGCTTTGCCGGACCAAGGGTTATCAAAGAAACCATCAAGAAAGATTTACCTGCCGGCTTCCAGAGTTCCGAATTTGTCATGGACCATGGCTTCCTTGACCTGATCCTAAATCGTAAAGAGCTCAGGGATAAAATAGCGACATTACTCACGCTTTTTAAACACTGACCGCAGAACAGGTGAGCCACGGATTTTGCAGCTGAAAACATGGAAATCAAAAACAGATCGGCATTTTTTGAATACTACATCGGCGACACCTACGATGCGGGAATGGTATTGACCGGCACGGAAGTAAAAGCCCTTCGCGACGGTAAAGCCAGTTTTAACGACAGCTATTGCATCATGGATCATGGTGAGCTTTGGGTAAAAAGCCTTTACATTGCCGAATATGATTTTGGTACGTATGCTAATCATGTTCCAACCCGCGACAGAAAACTATTGCTCAAAAAAAAAGAACTCAAAAAACTCGAAAACAGGTTAAAGGATAAAGGATATACTATTATCCCGCTTAAAATATACTTCAATGAAAAAGGACTGGCTAAAATCAAGATCGGACTGGCGAAAGGTAAAAAGCTTCATGATAAAAGAGCTTCCATAAAGGATCGTGAATCGGAAAGAGAAATAAAAAGATATCTTAAATAAGATTTTCATCTTTTTATCAATCCATTGTATTTCAATCTGAATAATACATCTGAAAGAGAACAAACACATAAATCTTCATTTGCCCTTCTAATGGCACGATATTTTCACTTATTTTAAATCGATGAAAACACTTCTCTCCTTTTTAATTGCATTTACCTCTTTATTATGCCAGGCACAGGATATCAATGGCAGTTGGTATGGCCATGCTGAAGTAATGATGCAGGGCACTAATAATAATTACCTGGCCGAAATGGTTATAAAGCAAAAAGGGAATGAGGTTCAGGGTGTGATGGGATATTATTTTAAAAATACATACCAGAGTTTTATTGTAAGGGGTACGTATGATGCCAAAACAAGGA
Organism: Chitinophagaceae bacterium; assembly: GCA_041752135.1. GTDB lineage: Bacteria > Bacteroidota > Bacteroidia > Chitinophagales > Chitinophagaceae > Pollutibacter. The sequence goes on from JBGSHT010000087.1 coordinate 99,212, forward strand.
TGATTGAGATCAAAGATATCCCTGTAATGTATTACCGTTCTTCCACCTCTAAACCTACGGTAAGTTGCATCATGGATTTCCAGGCACAGCTGCTGGTTTCAAAAGTAAAGACACAATTAAAAGGAAATTTTCTGCGCGACGAACGCTACCGCTATACCTGCCCCGACCTGGAGATCGTTTTCTTCAAAGATTTAAATGAAAAAAATACCGACAGTTTACTCAGGGAAGCCGTTGCCGTAAAAAAAATATGGTCGCCAGTGCTGGAAGAAGTTGTGGTTACCCCTACCCTTGTGGCTGAACAAAAGGAAGCCCTGCAGGCTGAGCCTGTTGTTACTCAATTTGCAGAAAGGAAACCATTCCTGCTCAAAGAAATTGAAGTGGTCTCAGATTCACTCAGGATAACATTGTATGACAATGGTGATATTGATGGGGATACTGTTTCTGTTTTTTATAACAAAGTTCCAGTTCTTAAACACCAGGGATTGGATGCGCAGGGAGTAAATATTTATTTGTACCTGGATTCAACCATTGCCGTTCACGAGGTCAGTTTGTTTGCAGAAACCATGGGATCAATACCGCCCAATACAGCCCTGATGATCATTACAGACGGCGTAAACCGGTATGAATTGTTTTCTACCAGTAACCTCTCCTTGAACGGAACAGTCCGCATCCGAAGAAAGAAACCTTAATCAGTAATAAAAAATTGTAGTATTTCCTTTGCGTCTTTTTTACTTTGCGGTTAATCAGAACAATTCTTGCTGCGGATCTTCCGGCTTATGCAGCCATTCCATTTCTGTGCTCTTGGTGTAATCCGCCAGTTTATTGCCAACTGCTTTCCAGCCCATCACTTCAACATAATCAGTGAGTTTAACTTTGGTGACCCTGGCCTGTGTACCCCTGCCGGATTTAACGGCAACAACCGGCTTTTCAACCGTGGTTACAGCTTCCAGGTAATTGTCTTCCCCTTCACGGATAAACATGAATTTGTTGTTGAGCGTGGTAGTCTCAATCCTGAATCGCTTAACATTGAATTGCAATTTTTCCTGGTCGAGGTAAATGGCGGTAACAATCCTATCAGGGTTGAACTTTTCTATATCTATGATCTGGTCAGCATCAAAGCGCTGGGTAAGTTCAGTTTCCCTTAACTCATATGTACCGTCATGATAAAATACAAGGAGTCTGTCTTCGGGTTCGAAACTGCCAAGGTATTCTCCCTTTTCTTCTGCATTAAGCCGGCCAACAGTATCATCAAACCAGAGTTTACGGCCACTCAGTGTAGAACGGCCCGCTTCTTTAAACTTCACCCTGGAGACAGGATATTTCGTAACCTGGTTGCCCAATACGCCACGGCCTTTGATATCGAGCTCCTCAAAATAAAAATTAATCTGCTTATTTCTTGCCGTACAATTAGGGCTCAGCACTATCGTCACCGCTTCCGCTTCACCATTGGGGTTAACACTAAAATAATGTACTTTGCTTTTATCACTTCCCTTGGTAAGGTCATATTCTTTATCCCTGGTAATACCTGTAACATTGAATCGCTTGGCGAATGATATCCCCGTAGCACCATCTGTATAGATCATGTTATAGGTCATCCGTTCGTCTGTTTTGTTGAAGATCGCAACATGGATGATGTCCTTACCGATGTACACTTTATCACCGGCTTTAACTACTTTCATGATGCCTCTTTTGGTAAAAGCGATGATATCATCCAGATCGGAACATTCTGTTACAAACTCATCCTTTTTGAGACCGGTTCCAATAAAACCTTCTGTCTTGTTTACATAAAGCCTGGCATTGGCAATGGCCACCTGGCGGGCCTGTATAACGTCAAATGGTTTGATCTCTGTTTTACGCTGGCGGTCTTTACCATATTTCTGCTGGAGCCCCTCAAAATACAAAACAGCATAATCCACCAGGTTGGCCAGGTGGTTTTTTGTTTCCTTGATTTCTTTATCGATTCCCCTTATCTGCTCGATCAGTTCATCGATATCAAGCCGGTAAATTCTGCGTACAGGCTTTTCCGTTAGTTTGAGGATATCTTCACGGGTGATCTCCCTTTTCAGTTTCTTAAGGAAAGGCTGAAAGGCCTTGTTAATGGAATCCAGCACTTTTTCCCAGGTTTCGTGCTTCTTCTCCAGTTCCTTGTATATCTTCTCTTCAAAGAATATCTTTTCCAGGGAAGTGAAATGCCATTTGGCTTCAAGCTCATCAAGCTTGATCTCCAGTTCCCGGCGGAGCAGTTCTTTCGTATTTTCCGTTGATATCCTGAGCAGCTCGGGTACGCCAAGAAACACCGGTTTATTTTCAACGATCACACAGGCATTGGGCGCAATGCTCACTTCACAGTCTGTAAATGCATACAGCGCATCAATCGTATTGTCAGGTGAAATGCCCGGGGCAAGTTCCACCGTGATCTCCACTTTGGCAGCGGTATTATCAGTAACCTTTTTTATCTTGATCTTTCCCTGGTCGTTGGCTTTTACGATCGAATCCATCACCTGGGTGGTAGTAACACCATAAGGCACATCGCGGATCACAATGGTCTTTTTATCCTGTTCTTCAATATGCGCACGGCAGCGTATGCGGCCTCCCCTTTTCCCTTCATTATAATTGCTTACATCGATCATTCCGCCGGCAGGAAAATCAGGGAACAGTTCAAATTTTTTACCGCGCAGGAATTTTATGGAAGCATCGATCAGTTCGTTGAAATTATGCGGAAGGATCTTGGTTGAAAGGCCTACTGCAATGCCATCAGCACCCTGTGCCAGTACCAGCGGGAACTTCATGGGCAATGTCACCGGTTCTCTTTTCCGGCCATCGTAACTCAGCGCCCATTCGGTTGTTTTAGCATTGAAAGCCACTTCCAGCGCAAACTTACTCAGGCGCGCTTCAATGTATCGGGGTGCGGCTGCATCATCACCTGTGCGAAGGTCACCCCAGTTTCCCTGCGTATCTATCAACAGGTCCTTCTGGCCGAGGTTCACAAGCGCATCCTGTATACTCGCATCTCCATGCGGATGGTATTGCATGGTCTGGCCAATGATATTGGCCGCTTTATTCAGCCGGCCGTCATCCATTTCTTTCATGGCATGCAGGATCCTGCGTTGCACCGGTTTCAATCCATCTTCAATGGCCGGTACGGCGCGTTCGAGGATCACATAGGATGCGTAATCCAGGAACCAGTTTTTATATTGGCCATGTACACCGGTATCAATACCGGTCACTTCATTCAGTTTTTGCTTGGGGGTACTCATGTATCCAGTCTTTTTTATTTCCTATTCCTGTCCTGCAGAAGCGGCTACAGCCGATTTTGCTTTCAACTCAAAATCGCGCATCGACTTCAGTTCGCCCTGCACATCAAAATCACCCTGTGTTGCAAGGTGCTTCAGGCGCCATAACAGGTATGCATCTCCGGTAGTTTGCTTGTTCTTATGCAGGAATTGCGTGATGATCTTTGATCCCTTTTGCCAGTCGGCACCCACAAACTTTTTCAGGTCAGCATCATAAAAATCGTAATCATACTGAACCAGCTTTTTCCCCCCTTCGAGGATTCGTACACCTTTATCTTCCTGGCATATCTTTTTCCACTCGTCCGGGTCCACTTCAAATTCACTCAGGGTAATGGGACGGGCCAGTTTTTTGGCTTTGAGAAATTCTTTGGGCTGGATCTGGCTGAGCCAGTCTGGATAAAATATATGCCCTTTTTCATTAATAAAAGGAAGGTTATTCAGGTATAAAATAAAGACCCTGCCCTGCAGGTCCTTCAGCTGGCTCATCAGCCAGTAATAACCGCTGACGTCGTGTTTATTCTGTGCTGCCCAGATCCAGATGATCTCATCGGGGTTTTCATTCATCCTTTGAAGGAGTCCTTCCATCACAAGCGGATCATTAACCTTACGCTCTTCTGTTAGTATGGCAAAATCACCGCCGGCCAACACTTCCTCTTTCCACCAGTTAAATCGTTTTTCAATGCCGTCGGGCGAGTAGATATCGCCAAGCGGGCCAACGGCATAATCATCCCGTATCAGCAATACATCACCCTGCATGGTTTCGTCGAGTGCTATGGCCTGTTGCAGTACGGCAACATCAGGTTCATTAAAAACAATATGAATCATTATGTGTACATTTTTTGATTAACCGCAAAGAAATAAGAACGCAATGCATTATTCTGTTACTGCTTCTTCCTCTACCACATCCATTTCAATCTTCAGGTTTGAGACAATGAAGTCCTGGCGCTCCGGTGTATTCTTACCCATATAATATTCCAGCAGGTATTGTATATGTGTATGCTGTTCCAGGAATACCGGTTGTTTGCGGATATCGGCGCCTATGAACTTTCCAAACTCTTCAGGGGATATCTCGCCGAGCCCTTTGAACCTGGTGATCTCCGATTTTGCTCCCAGTTTACGGATGGCATTTTTCTTTTCCTGCTCGCTGTAACAGTAAATGGTTTCCTGTTTGGTACGCACACGGAACAGCGGCGTATCCAGGATGAATACATGCCCGTCGCGGATGAGGTCGGGAAAAAATTGCAGGAAGAAGGTCATCAGCAGCAGCCGGATATGCATACCATCCACATCCGCATCGGTGGCGATGATGATGTTGCCATACCGCAATCCCTCATTACCATCTTCAATATTCAGGGCATGCTGCAGCAGGTTGAACTCTTCATTTTCGTACACTACTTTTTTGGTGAGGCCGAAACAGTTAAGCGGCTTACCCCGGAGACTGAATACTGCCTGTGTTTCCACATCACGCGACTTGGTGATGGATCCACTGGCAGAATCTCCTTCCGTAATGAAGATGGTACTGAGTAATTGCTTGGCAATGAATTCTTCTTTACCTTTTGCCGGCGGCTCGTCGTTAAGGTGAATCCTGCAATCACGCAGTTTCTTATTATGCAGGTTGGCTTTTTTAGCCCGCTCGTTGGCAAGTTTTTTAATGCCCGCAAGTTCTTTTCGCTCCCTTTCACTTTGTTCGATGCGCTTCTTCAGCGCCTCGGCCACTGCCGTATTCTTATGCAGGTAATTATCCAGTTCTTTTCCCAGGAAATCAGCCATGAAGTTTTTCATGCTCGGCCCACCTTCGTATACTACCTGTGATCCCAGTTTGGTCTTGGTCTGCGATTCGAATACAGGTTCCTGTACCCTGACAGATATGGCAGCCACGATACTCTGGCGGATATCACTGGTGTCGTAATCTTTTTTGTAGAATTCGCGGATCGTACGGACAAAAGCCTCACGAAAAGCGGCCACATGTGTACCACCTTGTGTGGTATACTGACCATTTACAAAACTGTAGAGGTCCTCACCGTATTCATTGTTATGGGTAAAAGCGATCTCCACATCTTCCCCTTTGAGGTGAATGATGGGATAGCGGATCTCATCTTCATTTGTCTTTCGCTGCAAAAGATCCATCAGTCCGTTTTTACTCACGAACTTCTTCCCATTATAATTGATGATCAATCCCGCATTCAGGTAACAATAGTTCCAAAGCTGGTTTTCGAGGTAGTCGGGGATATAGTGAAAGTTCCTGAAAATGGCCTCATCCGGAATAAAGCTCACCAGGGTACCGTTAGCTTCGGTTGTTTTGGTTTCCTTATGCTCCCTGACCAGGACTCCTTTTTCAAATTCGGCAGTTTTCTCCTTTCCTTCGCGATAGGCAGTTACTTTGAAATAGTCGCTCAACGCATTTACCGCCTTGGTACCTACACCGTTCAAGCCTACACTTTTCTGGAAAACCTTACTGTCGTATTTAGCGCCGGTATTGATCTTGCTCACCACATCCACAACCTTGCCCAGGGGAATTCCCCTGCCAAAATCCCGGATGGATACGGTTTTATCAACGATGTTAAGTTCGATCTGCTTTCCATACCCCATGGTATGCTCATCTATACAATTATCCATCACTTCTTTCAGCAATACATAAATGCCATCATCTGCACTGCTGCCATCACCGAGTTTACCGATATACATGCCCGGCCGAAGGCGGATATGCTCTCGCCAGTCGAGGCTTTTGATCGATGCTTCGTTGTATTCAAAAAGGGTGGATTCTTTTTCTTTTGCCATATGGTTTTAAAAGGTTTTAGCCATCTGCCGGCTCTACAAAAAACAATAAGTATTGTCGCAAAGCTAAGTTATTTAGCAATTCAACAAGCCCGCAAATATAGTCAATGCCCCAAGTTTTAGCTAACAACGGTTATCAACTAAATGTGTATAAACTTTCCCCTCCTGAAGACAAATTGAGGAATTTCCCAAAAAAATACTCACTGTATCCACCTTATTTAATATGTCTACAATTGCTTATAACGAAAAACGCCTTTCAGGGAAAAAGCCATTACGGAATTGATGCAAGCAAAAAAGTCACATTCCTGATAATATTTTTAGCAATGTAAGCACGAAAGGGCTTAAATAATGAACAATTTGCTTAAAAACCTTTATAAATTAATTATAATTATATATTGTATTTATTTGATATTAAATATTTTATAAAATATTTTAGTCCATAAGGATTAATTAACTAAAAGGAGCTGGAGATTTTGTGTCGAATTTGTACATTGCATACAGATAACTTACTACCCCCAACTTACCTATGAAACCGAACATCCAATCTGACAAACTTCTCAGCCCGTTAAATTCCTGTTAGCCCATTAACATTCGTTTTTTTGAATGACTGTTTTATTACTTTAAAACTGGTAGACTATGTATGCATTTGAATTGTTGGAGACTGGTTGTTATTATCTGATCCAGGAAAAAGAGAACGACCCTATTTGCCTGATTAAAATCAATATGTCAACGGACCATTGTTTGTATGTTTCCTATTTTGGCATGGAAGAAGAAATCAAATGGAAAAAGAAGTCTGATATTATTTTTGATATCATAGAGCTTTTGAGTGACGAAGCTGTAAGGTCATGGGAATCCAGTTATAATAACAACGCTTTTAATTACGAAGAGGACGAAGAATAGTGTTTTAAACACATGCTGTGATTTCTGCATTTTAACGAAGCATTTTGGGTAATTAACACGCGGCACACTAATTTTTAAGGGATATTTGCGTTATGTCACCGTAGATTTATGGAGCAGTTGAACCCTAAATCGGTATTTGCCGAAAATTTCATACTCAATGCAGTGGGTTTATTTACGATAATCCCGCTGGCTCCGCTTATTAACCGGATCATACCACCCATTATTATTGGCGGATTTAATGCCGACCTGGTGCTTGCCATCTTACTGGCCTATGGCTTTGTCCGTTTTATACTCTGGATCTTTAAACCATTGATGATTCCTGCATTTGTGATGGTTTGCCTGATCATGACCTTTAATGCCTTTACCAGTTCCTATAACCTGAAAAGCATGGTAAATGATTACCGGAACCTGGTTCAGCAAAACTGGCGGAACAAAGACAAAAAACAGAAAGAACTGTTTCTGGTAAAGTCATCTTTGTTTGATACCGAGGTAGAGATGGCAGTCAAAGGGATCAAGTCAAAGATCCTGGTCCGGGATTCGGTGGTAAGGAATTTTGCCGTCACACATTCCCTTGATTATTTTGACGAATATTATCATAAGTACGGCTACTATGTTCGTTTTCTTTCCTTATTCAAACACATAAACAGCGGTTTCAAATATGTTGCCGATGCGCAGCGGGATGAGTATTACGCCACAGCAAGGGAAACGATTGAATCAAAATTGGGTGGTGACTGCGACGATCATACCATACTGATGATCTCTTCCATGCTTTCTGTAGGTGCAAAGTGCAGGATGGTACTGTCAACCGACCATGTTTATCCGGAACTGCATTGCGGCGATAAAAAAAGTTTCCTTAAAATACAGACAGCTATTACAGAACTCTTTGCCGACCAGCCATTCACGGGTTTATATTACCGGGAAGAAAATGGCGAATACTGGATCAACCTTGATTATTCTGCGCGCCACCCCGGCGGTCCGTATGTTGATAATAAGGCATATGCCGTTGTAGAGTTTTGATAAGTCCGGTAGTGGATTTGAATCCTGGTTTCAATTTTATTTATGGAGATAAGAATTCAATGATGTATCTTATTTCAAATAAATTATACTCCCATGAAAAATTTCATTTTTTCAGCAGGGGTTTTATACGCCCTCATCAGCCTTCTTTTTCCGGTAAGAACAATTAAACTTTCAGACCAGGCGGTGATACGCCAATACCTGGAAGAGAAAAAAAAGTTCAGTATCAGCTGCGCCCCGGACAGGAGCAACCCGGGCCTGTTGCCGGAAAATCCGGCTGATATGGTACCACTTCCCGGCTGGGGCAGTTATTCCTGGAAAATCAAAACATCCTCAGACAGTGCAGGCTATTATTTCTCGCAGGGCATCAATATGTATTACAGTTTTCACATCATTGAATCATTGGCCTCCTTCAGTAAGGCCTCCTGGTTTGACCCCACCTCACCGATGCCTTACTGGGGGATGGCCCTTGCTTACGGACCCAATATCAATGATGTAACGTACACGGCTACTCCAAAAGCGATCGAAGCCATACGCAGATCAGATTCTCTCTCATATGGTTGTACGCCGTTTGAGAAAGGACTGATAAAGGCCATGAAACTCAGGTATTCTGCTGATACGTCAAAAAAACGATATGAACTTGATGGCGCTTATGCAAAAGCCATGAAGGAACTTTATGAAAATCACCCGCAAAATGCGGATGCAGGCGCCTTATACGCCGATGCCCTGATGCTTTTGCATCCCTGGGACCTGTATGATCATCAGCAAAAACCCAAACCCTGGACACCGGAACTGGTGACTCTTTTGGAGAGGACACTTAAACTAAATCCACAACATCCCGCCGCCAATCATTATTATATCCATGCGGTTGAGGCATCTTTAAAACCGGAGCGGGCACTTTCCAGCGCAGATAAATTAGGAGATCTTTTGCCGGCCGTATCCCATATGGTGCATATGCCTTCGCATATTTACATCAGGACGGGGATGTACGAAAAAGGAAAGCAGGTTAATCAGAAAGCAATTGCAGGGTACAACCAGTACAATGCACTCTTCCCATCGGTTGAAAACGGGGTTTTCCTTTACGTTTACCATAACCAGCATATGCTGGCCACCTGTGCCATCATGAACGGAGATTACGAAGATGCAGTAAGTTCCTCCAGTATGCTCAGAGAACAGATCCCGGCTGATTATTTGGGATCGGCGCCACCGGAAGCGGAATACCTGCAATACATGTATATGACGGAAATTTTCAGTTATGTACGTTATGGTAAATGGGAGAAGATTCTGCAACACGCACCGGTTCCCGATAGCCAGGGTTATGCAAATATCCTGTTTGAATTTGGCAGGGGAATTTCTTATGCTCGTTTAAAAAAATTTGATGACGCCAGACTTTCACTCCAAAAAATGGAACAAGGGTTGAGGGACAATGAAAAACTGAAAATAAGAATGGGCGCTTTCAATACGGCTTATGCAGGCGGGGAAATTGCAGTTGCCATAGTTAAAGGTATCATTGCCGAAGAGGAAAATCAGTTAGATAAGGCCATTGAATGGCTGTCAGCAGCTGTAAAACTTGAAGACGAGATGATTTATGACGAACCCAAAGACTGGCTCCTGCCACCAAGGCATTATTTAGCAGCCGTACTCATAAAAAAAGGACAGTTTTCCGAGGCTGCCAATGTGCTGAAAAAGGACCTGATATTTAACCCGGATAATGGGTGGGCCCTCACCGGGTTATGGGTGGCCCTTCAGAAACAAGGGAAAAATAAGGAGTCGGCTGAAGTAAAAAAATCACTGGATGCATTAGGAAAGGGGAAGGATTTCCCAAAAACAGGCCCTGTTTTTTAAAAAAGTAAGGATCATTGAAAATAATTTTCGATATTTGACCCGAAAATAACTTTGTATGGATAAGAGAATATCAACCCTGATTTTCATTTTTGTAATTTATTTCATCATAGCCGTTTCCATGCTGTTTTTCGTGCCTGCCCAGAAATTCCTGACAGGACTTTTCTTCAGTTTTACCGGCATATTGCTTTTCTTTACGTTTTTCTCTCTATGGTTATTACACCGCGAGGACTAAACGAACCAAAACTAACTGCAATAAAAAACCCTTTCTCAATGAAAGGGTTTTTTTATTAATTAACTGCAAAGAAACAATGTACGCTATGCCTCATCAAAGGACCAGATTCCAGCCATCGCGATATTCGCGTTTTACAAACTGGTTGGCTTCATCAAAGTTTGTGATCTTCATATTCTTTGCGTCCCACAGGAGTTTCTTCCGTCCCAGGTATTTATCATCCCATCCTTTCAGTTTGGGATTCTTGATCATATAACTGCGAAGGGCGAGGTTACCAATGAGGATGCTCTCGGTAAACGGACCGGCAAATTCAAACGGGGAACTTGTTTTCCCTTTTCCATAACCTTCCATGCAGGCGTTCACCCATTGCACATAGTGCCCTTCCGGAACACGGGCCAGGGTTTCCTTTGGAAGATTGGCCGTTTCCATCAGTTTGGTAGGCAACAGGCGCGGATTGGCACCATAGCAATCAGCCAGCAGTTTGCCCTTGCTTCCTTCAAACAAAACGCCGCCATCCCAGTTACCAAAAGCTTCGCCGGGTAACAGTTCATCCGGACGCTGGGGCAGCAAACCACCATCGTACCAGGATACTTTGATATTGCCTTTATTATCTTTCCGTGGATAGGTCAGGTGTATAATTGATGAGGGGGGACAACTGTCCAGGTTGGGCGTATCGTTCCACATTTCACGCCAGATGGTGGCCACACTGCATTCCACATCGGTAGGAAAATCAATAGGCAGGCAACGGAAAACAGGGTCCATGATATGGCAGGCCATATCACCCAGGGAACCGGTACCAAAGGCCCACCATCCACGCCAGTTGAATGGCAGGTAAGCCGGATTGTAATCGATCATCTTTGCAGGACCGATCCACAGATCCCAATCGAGTTCTTTAGGGGTATCAAACTTTCCGGTTGGTGTAGGTAAACCCTGTGGCCACACCGGCCTGTTTGTCCAGCATTGAACCGAATGAACATCGCCGATTAATCCACTGCCGATAAGTTCCTGGGTGCGTCTTACGCCGTCACCAGAACCACCCTGGTTCCCCATCTGGGTTACCACTTTATATTTCTTAGCCGCTTCGGTTAAGATGCGTGCCTCGTAAATATCATGGGTCATGGGTTTTTGCAGATAGACATGCTTGCCCAGTTGCATTGCTGCCAGAGCGGCAACCGCGTGGGTATTATCCGGTGTGGAAACCGAAACAGCATCGATATTGCCTTTTTCCTTTTCCAGCATTTCGCGGAAATCTTTATACAGTTTTGCCTTTGGGAAACGCTTCACAGAGCCTTTTGCCTGTCGCTCATCCACATCGGCAAAGCAAACAATATTGGCTTTGGGGCTTTTGGCAAATTCGGAAAGATCACTCTCCCCTTTTCCGCCGGCGCCGATACCGGCAATGTTAAGTTTATCGCTTGGCGCCAGGTAACCTTTACCCAATACATGGCGGGGCACAATGGTAAAAGCCGCCAGGCTTAAGGATGCATCCCTGATAAACTGACGACGTTGATAATGCTGTTTGTTTTTTTGTTTTGACATGGCCTTACGTTGATGGTTAAGCGCTGTATTGTACAGCATATTGATCAATCGAATTTTACGCTTTCCCTGAGTTCTTTTTCTGAGTACGACAATTTGTACTGCGAAAGTACTTCGGCCGGCACGCCATCCCATTGATTGGGACTGTTACCCATGTAGCCGATATCCTTAACGCCTATTTGAGATGTATAAAAACCGGTGGCGGTGAGGTTTCTCATGAGGTTAAAAAAAGAAACGCCCTGTGCCATTTCGGGTTTGGCTTTTTTGGGGTAAGCGATCTCATCCACCAGCGCCAGCTGTTGTTCCGGACTGCAATCTTTGAATGCTTTTTCATGCCGCTTATAACTTTGCAGGTCGAGCCAGCGAAGGCCACCCCGCATCGGGGTCTGGTGATCCGGCATATCCTTTACGATGAACTCAATGAACTCAGGCACGCCCGCATCAGAAGCGCTGCCGCTCACTTCATCTTTGGGTATGATGATGTCCCCAAGTACCGTGATAGTGGCCAGTTCGTGAGGCGTGAAGAAGGTAGTGGAGGTTACTTTTTTATAATGTTCCAGTTCCTCCGGCTGCCGGTCAAGCGTAAACGAAGTACCGGCTTCCTTAACCGCTGTCTTGGCTGCCTCTGCTTCGTCCTTTGACTTACAGGCATCAAGCAAAACGCCCGCTGAAAGGGTTCCGATGGCAAGTGCTTTGAGAGAATTTCTTCTGTCCATAGAATCAATTAACGAATTAGCGAAATAGTGAATTAGCGAATTAAACAGCCCTGTGATAAACCCAAAATCTAGTAAGTAATATCTAATATCTTATTACCTTTTTATCTTTTTATCTTATTATCTTATTATCTTATTATCTTATTATCTTATTATCTATTATCTTATACAATATTCTTCTTCTTCATCTCATCCACCAAATATTCCGAAGCGCGCATAGACAAAGCCAGAATGGTCCAGGTGATATTTTTATCAGCCTGGGAAACAAAAGGACCGCCGTCTACAACAAACAGGTTTTTACAATCATGGGCCTGGTTCCATTTGTTGAGCGCAGAAGCCTTGGGGTCATTGCCCATTCTTACTGTACCGGCTTCATGGATGATCTTGCCCGGTGTTTCCAGTCCATAGTTATTATCTGGCCCGTCATCACCCCAGGTGATAACAGCTCCCATGGCATGCATCATTTCGCGGAAGGTTTCCTTCATATGTTTTGCCTGCTTGATCTCATAATCGGTATACTTTACGTTGAACCGTAAAACCGGGATACCATATTTATCAACCACACTGGGATCTATCTCGCAGTAATTGGAAGACAGCGCAATGGCTTCCCCCCTTCCGGCCATGCCAACACCGGCGCCATAGAAAAAGCGATAGTCTTCCTTAAGTGATTTACCATACCCTCCGGCTTCTTTTTGCTTACCGTTTACAGGATACTGTCCATTCATACCCTCAATGCCAAAACCGAAACCATATGCCGGCTGCCCCATTCCGCCCCAGTATTCAATATGGTAACCCCTGGGAAAATCAAGTTTTTTATTATCGCCCCACCAGGGAGAATACACGTGCATGCCGCCAACACCATCTTCATTATATCTTTTACGGCCAAACAATTGGGGCAGCACTCCACCCATGGCCGCACCGGTTGAATCATGCAGGTATTTACCAACCACCCCACTGTTATTGGCCAGCCCGTTTGGATGTTGAGCCGACTTTGAATTTAGCAGTAAACGCGCAGATTCGCAGGCACTGGCGGCGAGTATCACCGTACGGCCGAATACCTGGTACTCCATCATATCTTCTTTGCTGACATAGGAAACGCCTGTTGCAAGTCCTTCACTGTTGGTAAGCACTTCCCGTACCATCGCACCCGGTATGAGATCCACATTGCCGGTTTTAAGGGCCGGCTTGATCAATACAGAAGATGAAGAGAAGTCGCCATAAACAGTGCAGCCTCGGTTACATTGTGCGCAATAGAAACACTGCCCGCGTTCATCATTTATTTTTTGGGTAAGGATCGATAACCTGGAAGGGATAACCGGCACGCCTGATTTCTGCCCCGCATTCTTGATCATCAGTTCATGCAGCCGGGGTTTCGGCGGCGGCAGGAAAATACCATCGGGGTCATTCTCCAGGCCTTCGTTTGTTCCGAATATGCCAATGAGTTTATCGATCCTGTCATAATAAGGCTTGATGTCTTCGTATCCAATGGGCCAGTCATCACCTAAACCATCGATGCTCTTTCTTTTAAAATCCTTTGGGCCAAAGCGCAGGGATATTCGACCCCAGTGATTGGTTCTTCCACCAAGCATCCTTGCCCGCCACCAATCCCAGTTGGTTCCTTCTTTTTTGGTATACGGTTCTCCATCGATCTCCCATCCCCAGTAACTGGCATCAAAATCGCCAAAAGGCCTGAAATGCGTACTTGCCCCACGCCTTGGCGATTCCCATGGATTCTTCAGCTGGGTTACATTTTTTGCCGGATCATAATTTGGTCCGGCCTCCAGCAGGCATACTTTAAGCCCTGATTTGGCAAGCATGTATGCGGCCATACCGCCCCCGGCACCGGAGCCTACGATAACAGCATCATATTGTTTGGTTTGTTTTTTTACCTGGAAGTCGGGCATGAAGGATCAGATTAATTTAGTTATTGAAGGAAAATGAAAATTAACAAAATCCATGATACGAAAAAATTAATAGCTTGAAAATATTTCACTGAGGAGCAACACCTTTTTCAATCTTTTGGAGGAAATGTGTCATTCAACCTTTGATTCAGTTTAGTAAGGAATTAATTCTACCTTAGAACCTCAACTTTACAGACTTACTTATGACCAGAATTATCACTGCATTAATTTGTCTTTTTTTATTCGCCTGCAAACAAAAAGAATCCCACACTGCGACTGTTGAACCGCCTAAAGCCCGCCAGGAAGTGAAGGTTTTTACAGAACAGGGAAGCCAGCGCAACGACCCTTACTATTGGCTAAGTAACCCTGAAGATACGGCTGTGATCACTCACCTGAAAGCAGAAAATGCCTATGTGGAGGCCATGATGAAACATACAGAAGGCATCCAAAAAAAATTATATGATGAAATGGTGGAAAGGATCGATAAAAAATATGAATCACTGCCCACCAGGCAAAATGGATACTGGTACTATGCCCGTTATGATGAAAACAGCCAATATCCTTTATACTGCAGGAAAAAAGATGTTTTAAGCGCTCCGGAACAGGTCATGATGGATCTTAACAAACTGGCGGCAGGACACCAGATTTACCTCATCAGGGGCAGATCTGTTAGCAGGGATAATAACTGGGTGGCATATGCTGAAGACACCACCGGCAACAGGCGCAGTACTACGTATTTTAAGAATCTCAATACCGGCAGTTTTTCGAAAGAGGTCATCCCTAATACATCCGGTTCCTATGCCTGGTCCAATGACAACAAAACATTTTACTATGTGGTAAACGATCATACTGTCCGTCCGTATAAACTGTACAAGCATATCCTGGGTAATGATCCATCTAAGGATGTGGAAATTTACCTGGAAAAAGACAGTACTTTTTCAGTGAACCTTTCAGCGTCTAAGGATAACCGGTATATCTTTATTTATTCGTCAAGTACAACCACAACCGAAGCGCATTACCTGGATGCCAATAATCCGTTTTCGGCTCCGGTTTTGATTCAGGCGCGCCAGCGTGACCTCCTGTATTATCCCAATTATGTTGAAGGGAATAACTTCATCATTTATAATAACCACCAGGCAAAAAACTTCAAGCTTTCCCAGGTTCCTATTGCAACACCCGGCATGAACAACTGGAAGGACCTGATCCCACACCAGGATTCCGCCTTACTGGAGAATGTGGAAATCCTGCAGCAATACATTGTGGCACAGCATAAGGCAAAAGGCCTGACACGTATAACCGTTACAAACCGCAAAGACAATTCAAGCTACCAGGTACCATTTACGGAGGATGCCTACGTAGCCAATATGGAAATGCCAACGGATGATTATTCTTCAGACAGTATCCGCTACACCTATACTTCGCTGACAACCCCTCCAACTGATTTTGGATTTAATCTTTCATCAAAGGAAAAAATAACTTTGAAGCAACAGAAAGTTGGTGGCGGATTCAATCAGTCTGAATATGAAACCAAAAGGATCTGGGCACCTGCTACAGACGGTACGCTGGTTCCCATTTCGATTGTCTATAAAAAAAGTTCCTTTAAAAAAGACGGCAGCAACCCGCTTTTATTATATGCATACGGATCCTATGGTGCAAGTTCTGATCCATGGTTCAACAGTTCCGTGATCAGTATTCTCGACCGTGGTTTTGTTTTTGGCATTGCACATGTCCGCGGGGGCCAGGAAATGGGCCGGTATTGGTATGATGACGGCAAATTGATGAAGAAGAAAAATACTTTCACCGATTTTATTGACTGCGCAAAATTCCTGGTTAAAGAAAAATACACCAGTCCGCAGAAACTATTCGCCAATGGCGGAAGCGCAGGAGGGATGCTCATGGGTGCTGTAGTTAATATGCAGCCGGAACTATTCCGTGGTATCATAGCCGAAGTCCCCTGGATGGATGTCATAACCGATATGTACAATCCCAACCTGCCGCTCACCACACTGGAATATGACGAGTGGGGTGATCCGAGGGATAAAAAGTATTTCGACTATATGCTGAGCTGGTCGCCATACGATAATGTAAAAAAGGCAAACTACCCGGCGATTCTGGCCACAGGTGGACTTAACGATACACAGGTACCTTATTTTTCACCCGCCAAATGGGTACAGAAAGTAAGGGAAAACAATACAGGCAACAACCCCATACTGTTTAAATGTAATATGGGTGCAGGTCATGGCGGAGAATCGGGAAGGTTTGAAAGGCAGAAACTTACTGCTTTGAAATATGCATTTATGCTAGACCTGGTAGGGACTGTTAACTGATAATTGACTTGTTCTATTAATTGATTGTTTATTGATTGAAATCGAATTGGTATGATTATGTTAAGGAAAGATCAGCCGGTTTGAAATTTGCATTAAGTATAGTATTTTAAAGCCGATTTTAATTATCCGGAGCGTGCCTATGTATCAGCCAAAAAAAAGGAATTTATTCGCGGTTATTTCTTTACTAGTTTTTATTGCAGGTATCACTGGTTCATTTCACGTTTACAGCCAGGCAAAAACGGACAGGCCCAAAATCGGTCTTACACTTAGTGGTGGCGGGGCAAAAGGCATTGCACATATTGGTATTTTAAAGGCACTGGATTCCGCCGGTTTAAAGATTGATTATATCACCGGTACCAGCATGGGTTCTATTGTAGGCTCATTGTATGCAGTTGGCTACTCCGGCAAACAGATCGAAAAAATTGCCAACGAGATCAACTGGAACGAGCTTTTGTCGAACCAGTCCGACCTGCGTTCAATCATCATGGAAGAAAAAGATGAATACGGCAAATATGCAGTGGAACTGCCATACCAGGATAATAAATTCAGATTGCCTACCGGTGTTGTGGAAAGTGAAGAACTATGGCTTAAATTCTCAGAACTTTTTTTTCCTGTCAACCGGATCAAATCATTTGATCAGTTCAGTATACCCTTCAAGTGTATTGCCACCAATGCTGCCAATGGAGAAATTGTTATCCTGGATAAGGGAGAAATCACACAGGCTGTCAGATCAAGTATGGCCATCCCCTCATTTTTTACAGCCGTGGACTATAACGGCAAGAAACTGGTTGACGGCGGTTTGGTCAGGAATTTCCCTGTACGCAACGTAAGGGAAATGGGGGCTGATTATGTGATAGGCGTGAACGTTAGTTCCGGACTCACACCTACGGAAAAACTTACCAACCCGGTTTCTATTCTCATGAATTCTGTTTTTTTTAAAGAATCCGAAGACAGTAAAAAAGAGATTCCGCTCTGTAATATTTACATTCCCATGCCGGTTGACAATTTTTCAACAGCCAGTTTTGGCAAGAGCGAAGAGATTATGGACACTGGAATTGCGGTTGGGATGCGCTTTTATCCTCAGTTCAAAGCTATCGCAGACTCCCTGGATAATATCTATGGGAAAAGACAAATATCAGAAAACAGGCTGCCGAAAATGGATTCGGTATTGATCGGCAAAGTTGAAGTTTCAGGATTAAAAAAAGTTGATTATGATTTTTTTGAGCACTTTTTAGGTTTGAAAGCAAACAATTATTATACATCAAAGGAGATTTCCAGAAAAATCAGGAAGGTCTTTGGAACCAGGTATTTTAACCGAATCACCTATTCCCTGGAACCTCAATCCGACGGAAGTTCAAAGATCAATATACAGGTTGAAGAGAACCCGATCTCTACGGCTAAAGCTGCCCTCCATTATAATTCTTTTATGGGTGTCAGCCTGGTTTTTAATTATACCACACGCAATTTCTTTACAAAGAGTTCGCGAACTTTTTTTACAATGAACCTGGGTGAAAATTTCAGGGTAAGGGGCGAGCATATGCAATTCATGGGTAAAAACAAGAATATTGCCATGATCCTGGGCAGTCGCTTTGAAGCTATTGACTTTAATACCTACAAAGACTACAAGCAGGAAGATATTTACAGGCAGAATTATTTTTTAGGGGAGATCAAACTGCAGTATTCCTGGAACAGATCTACTGCCACAGGTATCGGTACCCGGTATGAAAACCTTAAGTATAAACCTTCCCTGTTGTCTGCATTATCCATTAAAGGGAAAAATGATTTTTTCACTTCATCTGTTTATTTCAAGCACAATACACTTGACAGAAATACCTATCCCAGAACAGGCACATATATTGATTTTAATGGCGACTGGACGTATGGCCAGTCGGGCAACCTGGAATTTTTATCAAACGGTAAACCGATTTTAAACACAGACTCATTAGGTATTGATTATAATAATTATTTCAGGCTTACCAGTACTGTCCAGCAATTTTTCAAAACAGGAAAGAGAGGTACATTTGAGGCCTTATTCCAGGCGGGCCTGAATTTCAATTATAACCAGTTTTATCTGAATGATTATTATGTCGGCGGGCTTTTAAGACAATTCAGGAACCAGGTCGTTTTTGCCGGGTATCCGGAAGGAATCATTAATACCGGAAGCCTGGCGGCCCTGCAGGCAGCTTACCGCCATGAATTATACAGCAGCCTGTATATGACATTACGTGCAAATGGCATGTTTTATGATCTGATAAATAATAATCTGACGAACACTAAATCATCTTTTTTATCTGGCTATTCCCTGAGTTTGGCTTATCTCTCTGCCATAGGGCCGATTGAATTCAGTGTCATGTATGGTGATCAGTCGCAACGATTAAGTACCTATGTAAATATCGGGCTTCCTTTCTGAAAATACATTAACCGCAAAGCAAAATATCAAATCGCTGACTTCACAAAATCACTTACAAGGTATGCAAGTAATTTACCGGTTTGCCCGCTTTCCAGGCCGTTTTGTAAACGTTCTGCCCCTTCACAGATATGAACCGCAGCAATCTGCTGATTGGCACCGGCAAAGTTCAGGTACTGCCGTGCATGAATAGACGAAATACCGGATGGGGTCATGGCACTGGACAAAACACCTTCAACGGCATCCAGGTCAAGCTCCACTATGGTAAACTGATCATCGGTAAATGTAAATGCCTGCGCAATGGATTGCATGAAGTTCAACCTTTCGTGCATGAAGATGTCTTCAAAGAATGAATACTGTATATTGACATTGCTGTACAGGTCGTCCATCATGCTTTGCGGATTGTAATTTTCATGAAGGCCCACGATGGCATATTTTCCCAGGTAGCCTTCTTCGATGGCATACCGGAAACCGTTACCGCTGTGGCGTCCTTCCATGATCCTGAAATCTGCATGTGCATCAACATTAACGGCATTGATCCGGGCCCTGGGAATCTTTCCCATTTTGTGCAATGCTTTGGCGCTTCCCTTGATGATGGGATAACAATTGTTATGCCCGCCACCAATTGCCAGGGGAATTTTGCCGGCACCTGTAATGATCTTTACCAATTCTTCCACTTCATCGTCTATAATATTGGCTACCGCATGCCTGCAGGCATCCACTTTTTCGTCGGGGCTTTTTGAATGACTGTCAATCATCCTCATCACTTCACTGAAATCAAAAAAACCGGGAAGGATGATCTCTTCTCCGGTGAATTTATCGGTGCTCTGGATATTTACAAAAGAGTGCAGAAAGGAAGGCCAGGCTGTTTCGGCACCTCCAATACCGAAATTGGCCTGAATGCCGATGCTTTCGGGGATGCCAAAAAGCACGTATCGTGCTGAAGATGCGGCG
Organism: Chitinophagaceae bacterium; assembly: GCA_041752135.1. Lineage (GTDB taxonomy): Bacteria > Bacteroidota > Bacteroidia > Chitinophagales > Chitinophagaceae > Pollutibacter. The sequence continues at coordinate 119,106 of JBGSHT010000087.1, forward strand.
ATAGTCTCCGCCAGTTTTTGATGATCATCCACTACGCGGAGTTTCTCGCCCAGTTTGGTTTCATAACGCCTGAGTCGGGTCTGGTTGAGCAGATCCTGTTTCGTATAAAAAGTGAAATGTTTCATTCAAGTATTTTTTTACTTAATTCATCTTTTACAAAGTGGGCATCTTCTACCATCTCGTCCATAGGTTTTTTATAGAATAGCATTCCAATTGTCATGATTAAACTTGTAGCAACAATAACAAAAAACAATATCCCCTCATTAAAAGATGACAATTTAAAAGAATCCGGGATCTTATAAAATAATACGATGGTAATCAATCCCCTTGGAATAAAAAAAACTTCAGGGAAGAGATTTGTACGAAGAAAAAACCTTAGATATAAGAATCGAAGAAGCAACAATCCCAAAACCATTAATCCACCCACAATGACTACTTCTCTTTCAATTAACAAATTCAGGCTGATCGTAAACCCAAATAAAATAAAGAAAAATGTTCGTATCAGAAATGATGTCTCTGCAGTGATTGAATGCAACAAGTGCCTCATCTCATCTACTTTATCCTGTGCAATGATGGATGTCAGGTATTTGATCCGGATTTTTTCCCAGTTATTGATCATTAATCCAAATACAAGTATTATTATCAAAGAAGGGAGATGCATTATTTTCCCTCCGGAATAAATAAGTATTAGCAGTGCAAAAACAAGAAAAAACTTTATATCCAGTTTGGTCTTAGCCATTATGAGGAAAAGCACAAAAGAAAGAACCAGGGAAAGAACTATAGACAGCAACAAATTGGTTGAGAAACCTAAAACAGCATTCGTATTTATGATTTCGTTTGCCGCAATAAAGTTAAACAGCAAAATACCTAATATATCACTTAAAGAAGCTTCATATACCAGGAATTCTTTTTTGGCGGGTGTAAGTGCATGCAAACTGGGCAAAACAATTGAACTGCTCATGATTGAAAGGGGAATGGCATAAACCATACATTTCAAGAGGGGTTCATGAAGCATATAGTATAGTATGGCGGTTAGAACGGCAGAAGAAAGCAGCAGAAGTATCAATGCTGATAAAAAGGAATTCCTGATCAGCGGTATTTTAGCTTTTCCCAGTTTTAGATCCAGCCCTGCTTCCAGCACTATCATGATCAGTCCCACTACTCCCAGCATTTCAATGAATTTTGCGGGCAACTGTATCTGAAAATTTACAGCGTCTGCAATTACGCGAAGAAGCATGCCGGAAAAAAGGAGAAGCAGAACGGAAGGTATCTTTATAAAACGGCTCAGAATCGAAAAAACATATGAAATTACGATAACAGAACATATGATTATGAGTAAGGTTTCTGTCTGGAGTTCATTCATGGTTTGAAATTAATCGAAATTTTCGAACAAGAATCAGGATATTCAGCATATACTTTCTCCTTTCAGGAGTACCTGAACTATTTTAGAGTTGCCAAAAGAATAAGGCAGGTAAGCGATACCGGGTATTGGCTTGGTAATGATGAGGTTTGCCAGTTTTCCCGGGGTTATACTACCCGTTTCCTTTTCAACGCCCATTGCAAAAGCGCCATTTATTGTTGCAGCATTTATGGCTTCTTCCGGCAGCATTCTCATCTGGATACAGGCCATTGATATCACCAGGTTCATGTTACCGCTCGGTGATGAACCGGGGTTATAATCGCTCGCCAGCGCAATGGCACAGCCAGTATCGATAAGTGCCCTTGCCGGCTGAAAAGGCATGCGCAGAAAAAATGCAGCGGTGGGTAATAAAGTTCCAATGGTGTCTGAATTTGCCAAGGCATCAATCGCAGGCCCGTCCATGGTTTCCAGGTGATCAACACTAACAGCACCGAGTTTCACACCAACCTGTGTGCCACCGGAAAGATGCATCTGATTGGCATGTATTTTAGGCTTCAGTCCAATGGCCAGTCCTGCCCTGCAGACCTCTTCAGTTTCCTCAGGAGAGAAGAATCCCTGCTCACAAAAAACATCAATATAATCAGCCAGTTTTTCTGTGGCGATAACAGGCAGCATTTCTGTTTTAATAAGATCAATATATCCGCGGTGATCATTCCGGTATTCCGGCGGATAGGTATGTGCACCCAGAAAAGTGGACTTAATGGCGAGGGGTGATTTTTCTTTTAGTTTTTTGATCACCCGGAGCATTTTCAATTCTCCTGCTACCGTTAAACCATAACCGCTTTTAATTTCAATGGCGCCGGTGCCCATTCTGCGAACCTCATCCAGCCTGTCCCATGCCTCCCGGAAGAGCTCATCTTCAGAGGTCTTGTTGAGCAGGTTGGCGGAATTTAATATCCCTCCCCCTTTTGCAGCGATCTCTTCATAGCTCAGCCCGCGAATTTTATCCACGAATTCCCCCTCCCGGCTTCCGGCAAATACAATATGTGTGTGGGAGTCGCACCAGGCGGGCAATACATTCCCGCCCTGTATATCAAGAATGTTATTTTGCAAAAGGTACCTTGCCGGGAGATCTGCCATCGAACCATATTCACTAATGATGCCATCTTCAATTACCAGGTATGCGTTATCTATCAGGGGAAGTGCAGACAGGGCCTTACCGCGTAAAACTGTGGATACCGTTCTTGTACCAATAAGTTGTCGAATGTTTATCAGGATCGTAGTCATCAGAAATAGTATTGAACTGAATCAGTACAAATTAGGTCAGTTGTCAAAGTTATCAGAGCTCCTGCCAGGTTTGGCTTGCAAAGGCTTCGAGACTTGGGTCACGGGCCCCCATCAGGAGCAATACACAGTTTTGCGTGAAATGAGGCCGCATTGAGGCAAGCAGGTCATCACGGTTCTCTGTAAAAAAAGCATTGCAGCCAAGCTGGCGAAGATCCTCCACTAGGTCGGCTGCAGAAATGTCTTTATTGGTTGTGCCGCCTGCATAAAAGATCTCGCTCATCCAGATTTCATCCTGCGGGCGAAGTACGGCGGCTATTTCCCGGATAAAATCTTTCCGGAGAAACTTCGTTGGAGCGTAACCGTGAGGCTGAAGCCAGGCGATCACCTTATCTGCCAGTGGCTGGCAAGCTTCAATGGAACGGGCGCATTTAACGGGGTTGTGGGCATAATCATCGATCAGCCAGACGCCGTTTTTTTGTCCCAGTACCTGGTGTCGGCGATAGATACCTTCGTACCTGGAAAGCGCCTCAGCAGATTTTTCCAGCGGCACTCCCAACTGGTGAGCCGTTGCAGCGGCTGCAAGTGCATTTTCCATATTATGCCGGCCAACGGTTTTCAGGCTGAAAGGAACATCGTTTATACGGAAACGTATGTTCATGCCTTCCTGCTCAAATTGCGAGGCAAGGTATCCGATCCCGGCTATTGGTTCAATCGAAAAATCGTTTTTAATATCTGTTGAAAGAGAAGCAGCAAGCGGATGTGAACGGTTGACAATAAAGTGATCACTGTTTTTCCTGAAAGTTGAAAATACATCCATCAACACATCAATTTCTTTATGGTCTTTGTCAATATTCAGGAGCAAACCAATGCCGGGATGATATTGTACAATGGAACCGTCGCTTTCGTCTGCTTCAATAACCAGCCATTCACCCTTTCCTGCTTCTGCATTGCCAATCTTTCCTTCCCGGATGATACTCACTAACCCGGCTCCGCTGATGATGCCAGGCTCAATGCCTGCATATTTCAGGATATCAAATAACATGGCGCTGGTAGTGCTTTTCCCGGAAGTACCGCCAACTGCGATGGTTTTTTTGGCAGAAACTATCTGGGCAAGTAATTCACTTCTTTTTAAAAGGGGTATCTGCAGTTGCCTTGTCTTTACCACTTCGGGAACGGTCTCTTCAATAGCTGTGGAAATAATAACGGTTTCAATTTCCGTGGTAATTCCATCGCCATTTTGCTCAAAGCATCGTATCCCTTCAGCTTCAAGTTTATTGCGGGTCTCATTGTATTCACCAGGCTTGAAAAAACGGTCTGAACCGCTGACAGTTTTACCAATCCCTTTGAGATACTGAGCCAGGGCACTCATTCCGGTACCTGCGATTCCTATGAAGAAGTAATGCTGTGTCTGTTTGATCATAAATTGCAATAAAATTAAGCAGTCTAAGGTAAATTCCAGAGCTACTGAAAAAAAATCAACATAAAGCAAAAGGGTTCGTAATGAAACGAACCCTTTTGCATAAGCTTGTCGGACAGATTAGATTACCACCTGCGGCTGTCATTGCGTGGCTGCTTCTCGCGTGCTACGGAAACAGACATTGCACGGCCTTCAACTTCGGTGTTGTTGAGACCAGACATAGCAGCATTGGCTTCTGTATCATTAGCCATTTCTACAAAACCAAAGCCGCGACTGCGACCGGTTTCCCTGTCGGTGATGACTTTAGCAGATGAAACGGCACCGAATTTTTCAAAAAGTTCCTTAAGTTTTTCATCACTTGTGTTGAAGCTTAAGTTCGAAACGTACATGTTCATAAAAAAGAATTTATTAAATAAAACAATAAACTGTGTGATAAAAGCTTCTACTACTGGTAAAGAAGGATGAAATGTTACTGAAAGGCAGGATTGAACGTTGCAGCGGTCATTACTGTATGTATCGAAAATATCACTGTTGGCAAAGATAAAAACATTTGTTGAGAGCAGGGATTTTAATTTATGCTATCTCCCGCCAGGTGGCTTATTTAACATAGGTTTATCCAGAATATGCTTTTTAAACCTGCAAAAACCGTTAAAACCTGAGTCTTTGAGCGTAATACCAGGAATTATTGGGCCAAAAAAGACTATCTTTACATACATCACGGTTCCCTTTTATCACGCGCCGTATTTTGACATTTCCGGGGAACACAGGCGCTTAAATCAGTTACATCATTATGAGCAAATCTCAGGAAACATGGAATAAGAAAGAAAGGGAAAAGAAAAAACAAAAGAACCGTCTTGATAAATTAGAGAAGAAGCAGGAACGAAAAGATAATGCAAAAGAAGGAAAGAGTTTTGATGATATGATTGCCTACATTGATGAGAATGGCAATTTCTCCTCCACTCCGCCTGACCCCCGTAAAAAAGTTGAGATCAATGCAGACGATATACAGCTTGGTGTTCCCAAACAGGGGCCCATTGATCCTGCAGACCTGATCCGCACCGGCATAGTTACCTTTTTTAATGACGGGAAAGGATATGGATTTATTAAAGACCTTGAAACACAGGAAAGTGTTTTTGTACATATCAATTCTCTTACAGAAGCCATTAAGGAAAACAACAAAGTGACCTTTGAAGTTGAGATGGGTCCTAAAGGTGCCAGTGCAACCAATGTAAAGTTGTCTAAATAGCTTTCCCTATAAAATATAAAAAAACTCATGGGATCCCATGAGTTTTTTTATTGCATATACTTAATGTATCCTTTTAGGATCTATATTATTTGGCTTCTCTAATCCTGAGTACCATTCCGCCATCTACACCCAGATACAAATATCCATCAGGGCCTTGTTTTAGTGAACGAACACGCCATTTTTTATCTTCGAAGATCCTTTCTTCTTTTATCACCTTGCTATCTTTTATCACAAGCCTGTTCAGATGTGTAAGAGCCATAGCGCCAATAAAGAGGTTTCCTTTCCAGGCGGGAATTTTATCACCGGTATAAAACATCATCCCGCTGGGCCCTATGGACGGCTTATAATATTTGAGTGGTTGCTCCATTCCTTGTTTTTCAGTGATTCCTTCCCCCACAGGCTGCCCGCTATAATCAATACCATAGGTGATCACAGGCCATCCGTAATTTTTTCCAGGTTCAACTATGTTGATCTCATCACCCCCTTTTGGCCCATGTTCACTTTCCCAAAGAGCGCCCGTTTCGGGATGCAGCGTGATCCCCTGCGAATTTCGGTGGCCGTAACTCCAAATCTCAGGCCAGGCGCCTGGTGTTTCTACAAATGGATTGTCAGCCGGAATAGTGCCATCATCTTTCAGCCGGATAATTTTTCCCAGGTCATTCCCCAGTAATTGAGCAGAATCTTTCAGCGCATATCTTTCACCAATTGTTATATATAAATAACCTTTTGTCAGCACCAGCCTTCCACCAAAATGCGCACCATTCTTGTAGAAAGGGTGTGTGGTGAAAATCTGCTGACGGCCTGCGAGCGTATTGCCATCCAGTTTAGCCCGTTCAACCACAGTGCCATTGAGACCATCTTTTTTAGCCGAATAAGAATAATAAATCCAGCCATTGCTGGCATAATCAGGATGAATCAGGATATCCATCATACCTGCCTGACCATCATTAAAAACCTCAGGAACATTTTTCAGTGCTGTTTTTGTCTTAGAAGCCGGGTTAACCAGCCAAATCTTCCCATCAGAGCGATCTGATACCAGCATTTTGCCATCCGGTAAAAATTCTATAGCAAAAGGGATTGTGATACCCTTTGCAATGGTATCAAGCACCAGACTGGCCACTTCTGTTTTTACAACAGCAGATTTTTTCTGTGCCGATGCTTCCGGAGCCAGGTAACTACTGGAAACGAAAAGGAAAAATAAAACAGGGATTGACTTGACCATTGATCTCATACTTGTATTTGTTGAAAATATAAAGCAAGATAACTTAAAATACAGCGTCAGATCAAATTGAAGCGTTAAAAGAAAGACAGAGGATGATCATCTTTCTGTAATATAAGAAAGCCTGGTTCGGTCAGCCATTGGCAGAATGAACTCAGCAAACAGATAATTTATAAACTTTCCCGGTATTCAGGGCCCTTCACCTGGTTCAGGCACTTCATACGGAGGTGTTACAAAAGGCTCCTCCTCAGGTATAACGTCCGGACTTTCATCTGGCAATAAAGGATATTCAGGATCCACTTCAGGTTTTATTTCCGGAGATTTATCCGGTGCAGGCACTTCAACAGGTTGCCCTTCCTTTTTTTTATCTGGCATAAAATTAATTTTACACTCCAAATGGATAGGTTTCCGGCATTTGACCGCCATCCGGTTTTATGTGCAGCGGATGAAGTGCTTTTGTTTCATTCAAAAAAACGAAAGCATCATATCTCAACGGCAAAATACTGGGCACATAGTTTCCATACCTTTCATGTTCCGGATGATAAACCACGCCAACTGCCCGGTGCCCTATATGGTTTTCCATGAATACATCCTGCATCAGTCCGTCCATCATCAGCCATTTATTTTCCGCCCCGGCTTTGTGGAGATAGTATTCCCAACTGCCCGTTGGCGCAGCGGGAAGTGCCATTTTTTTCATATGGGCACCCCAGCTTTTAGCGGCCATAACTTCACCGTTGTAAGAACCAAAACCAATCAGTGCAACGCCATTTTCGTGATGCTGCACCCGTGCGAGTTCACCCATGTTATACATGCCTTCATCTGCCATATCTGTTGCCCGTGCATCGCCGATATGGGTGTTATGGGCCCAAACGATTGCTTTGGCATGCGGGCCATGGAACTGCATAAGCCTGTCAAGCGTATCAGACATATGCCTGTCCCTTACATTCCACGAATGCGGGCCTCCTGCTATCATTGCCCGGTAATATTTTTCAGCGTTCACGGCAACAAGCGCATTCTGCTCCGCATTAAAAACATTTTCATGATCCGTATTGTATTGTGGCATCCTTAAGCGAATCTCGCGGAGCAGGTCCACTACTTCATTTGTACACACTTCCGGAACAAACTGTGTGGCGCGCGCATAATCCTGCCCTTCTTTTTTATACGGCTCAAAACAATGCCAGGCGGAAGCTGCAATCTTCCATGCAAAGGGATCAACTTTTTTGAGGTAATCCATGATCGCTTCCATGCTTTCCCAAAGACTGTAAACATCTAAACCATAAAATCCGGCCTTTCTTTCCGCCGGGAGATCTTTATTGAAATTTTTCATCCAGTCAGCCAATACTGCTGTTTCCCAATTCGCCCACATCCAGGTTGGCCAGCGGTCGAATTCGTGTAAAACAGAGAAAGCAGTTTTCTCTTTGTATTCATATCCTTTTATAAATCGATTTACCCGGTAACAATCCGGCCAGTCTCCTTCCACTGCAATAAAGTTGAAACCATGCTCTTTGATCAGCCGCTGGGAGATCGCTGTCCGCCAGGTGTAATACTCGTGTGTGCCATGAGAGGCTTCACCCAACATAACAATACGGGCATCACCAATTCGATTAAATAGCGGATCCAGATCCTGAATAGTACGTAATGGCCTGGAATTTTCTGAAATGGTTTGCAGGGCCAGCTTTTCGTCAAACAAAACGGGGCTGGAAAAATATCGTTTCATAACCCACGGGTAGTTTGATTGAAGCTACACTAAGCACTGATTTTTATAAATGATACCTATCAAACAGAATACTGATCTGTGTCAGTTTATACGGGTGTTTAGCTGGTATAGCTTTGCTTTAAATATTGTCAAAATGAACTTCCGGTATAACAAACAGGTAAATATACCTGCGGATAAAATTACATTGGATGGAGAACTGATCATTCCCGCAGAAGCAAATGCCATAGTTGTTTTTTCTCACGGCAGCGGCAGCAGCAGATTTAGCCCGAGAAACAGAATGGTAGCAGAGTACCTTCACAGGCAACAATTGGGTACTTTATTATTTGATCTGTTAACCACACAGGAAGACCGCATTTACCAAACCAGATTCAATATTGAATTGCTCACACAGCGACTCATCGCAGCAACAAACTGGCTCATTAATTATGTCCCGGCAGAAGGATGCCGGTTAGGCTATTTCGGCGCCAGCACCGGTGCAGCATCGGCCTTGAAGGCGGCAGCAAGAATTCCGGAAATAGGCGCAGTGGTGAGCAGGGGTGGAAGGCCTGATCTGGCCATGGATGAATTACACGCTGTTAAGGCTCCTGTTTTGTTCATTATTGGAAGCAAGGACCTTGATGTACTTGCGCTTAATGAAAAAGCTTACTGGAAAATTAATTCCCCAAAAAAAATTACGGTCATTGAAAATGCCACGCACCTGTTTGAAGAACCCGGAACCATGGAACAGGTTTGTATAGCTGCCGGAGACTGGTTTGAAACTTATTTGCAACCTGTTAAAACCCAATGATCATGTATGCCGACAGGATAGAAGCCGGATTGGTACTGGCTGATCAATTGAAAAAATATGCAGGACAACCCGGTGTAGTGCTTGCTATACCCAGGGGCGGTGTGCCGTTGGGCTATATCATTGCCCGTGAATTAAAACTGCCTTTGGAAATTCTGTTGTCGAAGAAAATCGGACATCCAAATAACCCTGAATATGCCATTGGCGCGATTAGCCTTACAGACAGCATTATAATTCCCCACGAAGGCGTATCAAATGAATATATTGAAAGTGAAACTGAACGTATACGTGAGAAACTAAAGGAGAATTACAAAAAAATCATGGGATATAATAAACCTATCGACCTGAAAGATAAAATTATAATTATAGTTGATGATGGCATCGCTACAGGGAACACCCTGATGTCTACTGTAAAAATGCTGCGTAATCAGAAACCAGCCAAAATAGTGATCGCGGTGCCTGTTGCGCCTAGAGCTTCCGTAGATAAATTATCAAAATTGGTTGATGAAATGGTCATACCACTTATACTTGAAGAGTTTTACGGAGTGGGGGGATTCTATGAGGATTTTGAACAGGTAAGCGATGAGGAGGTATTGATGTATTTAGAAAAATTGAACAATTCGCCTGAACATAAGTAAGTTTTGCTTTCGGATGATAATTATATTCAACTTGTTGTGCTATTGGATGAATAAGTAAATTAAGTTTATCAATTGCTCTAAGAGTAAGTCTTAGGAAAACTTATAGAAGTTTACGAAAATAGATCCTTCACCCTATTATCTTAAGTGACTGAAATTCGCCTGCCACTCGGGTTCAGGATGACAAATATCTACCTGTCATGCCGAGGAACGAGGCATCTTATTGTGATACCTGAAGACCCTTCCTTCGTCGGGATGACAAACATAGGATGACAGGTTTAGGGAAGTTCAGTCATTTGGCAAAAAAATATTTATCGACCTCTTTCTTGTCATCCTGAACCCGGGGATTCTCTAAAAGAGTTGTTTAATCAAGATGCCAGGGTGAAGGATCTTATGTTATTAAGCGTAATTGTAAATATTCGTTTAATAGCACAACCCGTTATATTTAATGTGTTCTACTATTAATTTTTAAGCTAAACCAGATCAATGGTGATGGAATAATAATCTTGTCCCTTTCTGGCTCAATAAGTATTTTAGCCCGCAGAGTGCCTCAGAGAAAATATGGAGGGACTCAGAGTTTCTCCTGTATTGCACTGTGGCTCTCCGTGACCTTGTATTTTTGATTTCATCCTATTCGTTCTTTCAAATGTAATTCCAAATCAATGTATCCACAGTATCTATACTACAAGTAAAAACAACCAGGGTGTATACCACAGGTTCAGGATTGATACGCATAAATAACACCGGTAGTTCAGGCACTGAAATATAAAACTGAAAATATACTTCCAGTTAAAAAATTGCAGGCTGACATTTTTTTATACCTTTCTTTTTCCAAACTCAATTCAAACTCACGCTTATATGTACAAATTTTTGTTTACCCTATTTGCCTTTTTACAGATGCAAAATTTAGTAAACGGACAAACTGTCAAACCCGTGCTAATTGAATCAGCCCCTTCCGCTGCAGGCGCCAGTGAGGACAGGCTGCAGCGTCTGGATCAATATATACAGCATTATGTAGACGACAAACAAATCAACGGTGCAACAGCCATAGTAGTAAGGGATGGCAAGATCATATACCACAAGGCTTTTGGATTTAGTGATATACAGCAGAAAAAAGCCATGCAGAAAGACAATATCTTCCGCATCGCATCAATGACCAAGCCAATCATAAGTGTGGCTGCCATGATGCTCTATGAAGAAGGAAAATTTTCGCTTGATGACCCCATTTCGAAATTCATCCCGGCATTTAAGAGCCCTAAAGTAATAGACAAATACAATCCAGCTGACACAAGCTATACAACCATCCCGGCAAAATCTGAAATCACGGTCAGGCAGCTGATGAATCATACTTCCGGTATCGGCTATGCGCAGATAGGTTCCGCTTTTGCCAATGCAATTTATTATAAGCAGCATATCAATGGAGGGATAGGCACCCCCTACTCCACCCTGAAAGATATGATCAACCGCCTGGCAACGCTTCCTCTTTTCCATCAACCCGGAGAAAAATTTTTATACGGCCTGAATACGGATGTGCTGGGATATCTGGTTGAAGTAATCAGTGGAATGCCGCTTGACAAATACTTAACTGACAAGATCTTTTCACCACTGGGCATGAAAGACACTTATTTCTTTATCCCCAAAGAGAAGCAATACAGGCTTGTTAACCTTTATCAGCAGGACAGCCAGGGCAGATTACGAATGCAGGATTCTATCATAAAATTAAATGGTGATTTTTACCGTGATTTCCCAAAGACACCAAACGGTTCCTATTTTTCCGGAGGTGCGGGTTTAAGCGCTACAGCTTACGATTATGCGATCTTTGCACAGATGCTGATCAATGGAGGGGAATATGATGGCAGGAGGCTGCTCTCTCCGCATACGATCAGGATCATGACTCAAAACCAGATCGGGGAACTGGCTATGTGGGGTGCTGCCAATGATCCTTACCGATTTGGTTTGGGATTTGGGGTATATACTGAAAAAAGTGAAGCCATTGTACCTGTTTATGCAGGAACCTACGACTGGGCCGGCATGTTTGCCTCACATTTTTGGATTGACCCAAAAGCAAGAGTGGTAGCTGTTTTCATGCGAAACGTCTGGCCGACAAATCATTGGGATTTTGGTGACAGGGTGAAGACAGTAGTATACCAGGCATTAAATGATTAAAATATTACCGCAAAGATCGCGAAGTTTCAGGATGATTTTTCTTTCGGTTTCATTCCATATAATATCCTGGTGAGTATAAATGGTTTGATCAAATAACGGTAGATCAAAAACAATGAAATAAAACATAACAGGATCAGAATGATCAGCTTTATCAATATGGGCAAAGGCCACTGAACAATATAAAAGCCAAACGAGACGATCAGAGTCTGGTGCAAAATATAGAAGGGATATACAGCATGGTTGGCTTTGAGTAAAAAATCATTGGAAAAGTTTAAATGTGTTTTAGCAAAACCCAGAATGCTTAATAAGAGAGACCAGATATGAATGGAATTTAAAGTACCGAATACATACAGCCTTTGATCTTTCACTTTCGGCAGGTTCATATGCCACCAGTATGCACGGAATAAATACAGGATACAGGCAATGGCTATACCTAAAAAATAAAAGCGATATTCCGCACAGGTATTCCAAAAACGATCGCTGCCACCTAAAATATAGCCATAAAACAAAAGGGTTAATGAAAACAAAAACAGGAACCAGTCATCAAGCAGACTTCCCTGTTCAGGATATTCGAGATAGAGCTTGAAATGATACAGCATTAACGGAACGCTCAATAATAAAAGGATAACCGGATGAGACAGTTTATCTGCCATTTTGGACTTCCACTTATTCAGAACAGGTATCCTGAAAAGACCAAAAACAGGGATCAGCAGCAAACAGAAGACAAAAAGATAAACTACAAACCACATATGGCTCCAGGTAAGGCTTCCATCTGGGTATGGAACAAATTGCCATACCGAAGGATAGAAATCAGCATAAGAGCCTGTGATTTTCCCACGCTGTAACCACTCAAAATAAACCTGCAGGGGAATGGTAAAGAACATGGCAAAAAGCAGCGGTATAAATAATCTTACAAATCTTTCCCCGGTGAATAAGGCCACCGATCTTTTCTGAAGAGAAAAGTGAATGCCTACTCCCGAAATGAAAAATAAAAGCGGTAAACGCCACTGGTGAAGCCACCAGATCAGCCTGGTAAGTCCCGCTGAGGTTTCTCTGTTTTTAATTTCCCAGTTATAGTCAACAAAGGGCATGGCACAGTGAAAAAAAATCAGCAGAGAAAAGGCCAAAACCCTTACCCAGTCTATATAATATTTCCGTTCTGACCCTGATTCCGTTAATTTCATACACCAAGAATAGCTATAATACGGATGATCGATTAAAAAGTTACAGTTACATAACTGCACAGTTAATCTAACTGATCAGTGCTTTTATTGTACCGGTTTGAAAGGGCTTTTTGCGGCATCTTTCTCAACATCTGACAATAATTTATCCAACGCTTCCCGGGAAAAATACTGACCGTCATGGATCACCGAATGGATATTCTTTGTATTTGAAATAACGTCCAGCGGGTTAGCGGAAAGCAGTATCAGGTCCGCGCGGTAACCCTTTTCAATTTTTCCGTACATATGTTGTTTGTCAAAAAAAGTGGGGCCATTGATGATGCTTGCCTGCAAAGCCTCCAACGGGCTCAGTCCGTATTTGACCATCAATTCTAATTCGGTATGCAAACCCAGGCCGGGGTAATCAAATGAATTCAAATAACCCGCATCCGTACCTGCAATTATGGTTACGCCGGCTTTCTTTAACAGTGGCAGTAAGGATGCTGATTTTTCAAAAACGCGGTGCCTTACCTCGATCGCTTCCCTTGAATCACCTGCAGCCCTGTTGACCCGCCACCAGTATGTATTTTTCAAACCCTGGCCCAGGTATTTCAGGTAATCATCCTTCCAGTGGTCCTCCTGGTCAAGATAAGCCGTAACCCTGCTGATTGTCAAAGTAGGCACAACAGCGGTACCGTTAATGGCTAGTCTTTTATAGGCACTTAAAGCATATTCTTCATCATAACTTTCCATTACCAGAGGCATTACTTCCCTGGCGCTGATACTCCCTTGCGCAAATTTTGAAGCTATATTTGCTTCATCACTGGCGCCCGCCCTTAACACATAACTCATATGTTCAATGGAAGTAAGTCCCGCATCCGAAACCTCCATGATACTAAGTGCATTTGGAATATGCCCTGAAATTTTTAAGCCCCTCCTTCGGGCCTCCCTGATGGCTTCGAGGTAAATTACAGGCTTAAGTGTGTTATCGGTTATCTTAATAAAATCCACTTGCAGTTTCTGGAGGGAATCCATGGCTCTTTGCATTTCCGGAATCGTACCCACTTCTATATCCCCTACCCAAATGGAATTGATCCCTTCGATCTTTGGGCCGGATGTAAAAATGGTCGGTCCGGATAATTTACCACTGGCGATTTCCGATCTCCATTGTAAAACGTGCGGACTCAGGTCTGCAGCGGCATCCCTCACTGCAGTAATACCATGTGCAATAAAAAGTGGCAACAGGTTCTTGTTTTCCTGCACCAGTGTATCACCTCCGCCAAAATGCATATGCATATCCCAAAGGCCGGGGATCACATATTTCTCTGCAGCATTAATCACAGTTGTTTCTGAGGGATAGTTTGCTTTATGCAGAACAACCGCTGATATGGATTTGCCGCGGATCAGTATATCATGATTACGTAAGATCGACCCATCATTAATCTGTATGATCATCGGATTGCTGATCACCAGGTCAATTTTCTGTTGTGCAGTTGCCGCAAAAACAAAAAAGACTGAAAAAACAAAAGAAATTTTATGCATTTGTCCGAATGTACAAAATCACACTGTACTATTTCCGAGAATATATTTTTTTTTAAACAACCTGTTTTAATCAAAAAGTATGAGTTGATCCGGGAATCATATTTTTTTATAATGCTCATGTGTATGTACAGGATCTGATTTCTTTTTCACCTTCATCTGTATCACATCCACTAAAAAGGCAAAAGCCATGGAAAAATAAATATAACCTTTGGGAATATGAAAATCCAGTCCTTCAGCCATCAAAGACATCCCTATCAGTAAGAGGAAACTTAATGCCAGTATCTTGAAGGCAGGATGTTTGTTAATGAACCTGCTGATTGGTTCAGCAGCAAATAACATGATGATCACGGTAATGACCACAGCCGTATACATGATCCATAATTCCTTTACCATACCTACAGCGGTGATGATGGAATCGACTGAAAAAACAAGATCAAGCAGTAGTATCTGTACAAGAACCTGGCTGAAAGTTGTAACGGAAATGCGGGCAGATTTATCACCATCAACTCCCTCCATCTTATGATATATCTCTACGGTACTTTTATAGATCAGGAATAGGCCACCCAGGATCAAAATGATATCCTTCCCGGAAATATCATTGTCCATAACAGAAAAAAGGTTCCCCTCCAGTTTTAAAATCCAGGATATAACGGCGAGCAGCGCCAAACGCATAAACATGGCCATTACCAACCCCCAATTGCGTGCTTTTTTTTGTTGGTCAGCCGGAAGCCTGGAGGCAATGATGGAAATAAAGATCACATTATCCAATCCCAGGATAACTTCAAGTGTAATAAGGCTCAGCAGGGCAATGACAGATTCCATTAAAAAAATTTCGGCAAAGGTAAAATATAAAAAGGCTACCTGTTTATTGCCAATACCCGATAATAGCCAACAGTTATAACAATACCATTTGTTACGCTTAAGATTCGTTGAAACCTCATTAATTTCCGGTCATCATTTTTCATAAATCAATTATCCAGCTGCAGTATAATTTAGCCGGCTATGAGGAAAGAAAACAGGGTTTCTATCACCGTTTTTGCCGGCTGCATACTATTCTGTGTGATCACATTGTTTTACGGGCAGTCACTTTCCCAATTTCTTTCAGGCATCAGGGTATGGAACTGGATCTCTGTTGCTGAAGTAGCCATTGGCCTGCCCTTTTTATTACTCTTACAAAAAAGCGGGTTTCCTGAGTTGCTTGATAAAAAAATCAGTGCCCGTGACAGGTATGTATTGCCCGCTATGGCAGGCATAATTTTTGGCATACTTGATGTGCTGGTGATCAAACTTATTCAACACCCTCAACCATACGAATCATTACCACCTTTCCTTCAACCATTCCCCTACTCCATTTTTTTGTACACAGCCGGAGCGCTGTCCATTGAAGTCTGGTACAGGTTGATCCCTCTCACCCTCATTATGTGGCTGGTAGGAAACAAATTACTTAAAGGCAAATACGATAACCAGGTTTTCATTATAGCCGCCATACTTACATCACTTCGGGAACCTCTAGAACAAATGCCTTCAGGCAGCAACCTTTTTATTGTGTACGCATTAACTACAGGCTTCCTGATGAACCTGGTGCAGGCTTTTTATTTTCGCAAAGCCGGATTGCTGGCTTCTCTTTTTGTAAGACTCGGCCATTATTTGATTTGGCATATTTTGCTGGGCATTTATGTACAGTATGTGGAACTGGCCGGGAAATAGTCGGGAGTCGGGAGTCGGGAGTCGGGAGTCGGGAGTCGGGAGTCGAGAGTCGGGAGTCGAGAGTCGGGAGTCGGGAGTCGAGAGTCGGGAGTCGAGAGTCGGGAGTCGGGAGTCGGGAGTCGAGAGTCGGGAGTCGAGAGTCGGGAGTCGAGAGTCGGGAGTCGGGAGTCGAGAGTCGGGAGTCGGGAGTCGGGAGTCGAGAGTCGGGAGTCGGGAGTCGGAAACAGCCAATACAATTTTTTAAATACAAAACAGCCAAATTCATTTTGATAATGAATTTGGCTGCTCTTTTTATTTACAATTGCCTGCTGCCTTTGGCTGCAGACTGCGGCTGTTTTTGGCGACTGGCGACTTCTTCTTCTATGCTTCTTCCAGCATACAATCTTTATATACTTCAAATTTATTGGGGCAATGCAATCTCAGTTGTTCCAAAAAATTTGCTTCCTCCTTATGGGTGATAAAATATTCGAGGATGTATGCATATTGGCAATTTTCGTAGAAAGCTTCGTAGATATTCAGGTTTTTATTAACAGACAGTTCCCTGTAAGGTTGAAGATCCGTCTGTGGATCTGACAGGAAAACAAAGACCTTATTTTCATCTTCGTAAGTATCAATATTTCTTTCCAATTGCAAAATGGCGTATCCGCCTGCCTGCCTGGCTTTGATTTCTACTTCGGGCGTCCTGGAGGATTTTGCCCTTTTTTCAAATACAAACTGGAACTCGCCCTCAGCATATCTATGCTGGGCCATATAATGAAAACCGCCTTTTTTCTCAGATTGCTGCAAAGTAACCCGGAGCACAGTTTTTGCAGACCGGTTAAATAACTCCCACTGAGGTATGAATTTCTCTCTGTCCAGAACAGTTTCAAAAGAAACGAACTGCACGATACTGGTTTGGCTCATTTTTACAAGGTACGCTTTATTTACGTCATATTCGGGATTATGACCCTTAAGAATGAAAGAACCGGGTAAACATTAACAACATAAAAAACAGGTCAATCAATTTTTCGAGGTTTTAACCCGGGCTTTGCATAAGTATAGCGACCTAATTTCTTTGCTGTATAATACCCGTCTATCCCATTACTGAAAACAGATCCTGCTTTGTCAAGTTCCAGGAAACCATCAGCGGAAATGATTGACTCATCCAATGCAATTGATATGATCTGCCCTATTACCAGGAAGGTATCATTAAAACTGATTGGTACAATTTCTCGGAGTTCCAATGCATACTTCACCAAACTCTCCCTGACAAAAGGCGCCGAAATATCATCAAGATATTCCGGTGTTAAACCGGTTTCATCAAACTCACTGACACCTTCCGGATACCTGGCACTGGCCATATGTGCTTTTTCAACAAAATCTGGATGGATATGATTGATGGTATAAACGCCTGTTGCTTCAATGTTTGAAATCGTATGTGGCGCTGCAGGCCTTGGCCTGTTGATATAACCAACAAGTGCAGGATCAGCCCCAATATGCACAATATTGCTAAATAACCCGAGGTTCGGTTGTCCATTTATGTTAGCTGTTCCTATCAGGCTTACCGGTTTGAACCCCGACAGGCAATTGATAAAATTTGCCCTGTAAAAACGTTCCCAGGAGGTAATGATATCTGCGGTTATGTATCTCATAAGATTATAATAAATACCTTTTGAAAAAGTTTGACACATTCTTTTACAAAGCCAAAAATTCTTCATAATGGAACCGGACTTAAAACACCCACTTCCCAATCCTGAAATTTCTTTTTTAACTGGTTAAATTTTTCAGGAAACGTTTCTTTAAGGTCATTGTGTTCGCCGGGATCAACAGCAAGGTCATACAAAAATTCCCCTTTTTGAAATGACAGGTATTTCCACTTTCCATCCCTTATGGCTTTTTGATAATTTTCCTGGAAAAGACGCCAGTAAAATATCCTATCCGTATTTTTCTGTTTACCTGTTACTATGGGCAACAAGTTTATACCATCCGGTGGAAATTCAAGATCCTGCCGTGATCCTGCCACAGCAAGGATAGTGGCTGTCCAGTCCATGGTAATAGCCACCTGTTCTGTTACAGTATTTCCAGGTATTTTGCCAGGCCAGCGGATAAAGGCGGGCACCCTGATCCCACCCTCCAGCAAAGTTTCTTTCATACCCGCATAAATGCCCATATCTGAAAACTCTTCGCCCCCGTTATCACTGGTAAAAATTATAATTGTCTTTTGGGCAAGATTTTGATCTTCCAGCGCCTGCATGATCTTTCCTACAGCATCATCCATACTTTTCACCATGGCAGCAAATTTTTGTGGATTGCCGCCTTTATGCCAGTTCAATGTATCCGGATATGCCGGATCTCCTGGTCCCTGCCAGGGCCAGTGAGGAGCATTGAACTGGATACTCAGAAAAAACGGTTTCAGGTGTTTTGACTGGATGATCTCAATGGATTTCGAAGCTAATATATCGGTAAGATATCCATCCTGTTTTACCGGCATGTCATTTTCATAAAGATCATTATGCCCTTTGGGATTGGTGTGCTTAACATAATCTGTCCCCCCTGCTTTAAATCCAAAAAAATAATCAAAGCCATTCTTAGAAGGACTAAAATCCGGTATGTACCCCAGGTGCCATTTGCCTACCAGGAAAGTCTTATACCCGCTTTTCTGTAATTGCGTAGCCACGGAAGTATAATCCGGTGTAAGACCGACAAGGCTATCCTTATGTCCCCATCGAAGTGGTTCCATCAATCCAACCGGCGTGCGGGCAGGATAACGGCCAGTCATAAACGCTGTTCTGGTTGGCGTACATACTGCAGCAGCAGCATATGCATTGATAAATTTAACCCCCTGTGATGCAAGCTTGTCGAGGTTTGGAGTTTTAAAATCTTTACGGCCATAGCCACTCAGGTCAGCATAACCCAGGTCATCTGCCATGATGTAGATGATGTTGGGATTTTCTTGTGCAAGAATATTTCCTGATATAAGTAAAAATACCAGCCATAATTTCCGGGGATTAAACATGCTTTGAAATTGATTAAGGAAGATAATCTGTTTTCACCATTTAGTATTGGCCGATAAAACTGTTTTCAAGCCTTCCCTTTACCAGTCAGCTGAAAATCAATTAGCAGTCATTTTGAGCAAAGATTTCCAAAATTCTTCATGCTTCTGGAGTTCCCGGATAAAATCCCTTTCTTGTCCATTAGCTTTTAGTTCCAGTAATTGCTGAAATTGTTTCCGAACAGTTGTAGGCCAATGAGCAGTTTCCGGCATACTTGCAAAAAGCAGGCTCCAGTTCTGCCAAACTTTTCTTTCAAGTGGCAGCAGTTTCGGTAAAATTTTTAAACCAAGAAATGACCTTAACTCCTTCATACATGATTCAATCGCCTGCTTACGGTTACCGGCAAATTGCTGATTGATCATTTTTGTAACGGTAATGCTTACCTTATCTGCATCAATAAAATACAGCCTGGTTTTTACAGGTTCCCATTCCTTATTGCAAGCAGTAAAACTTTTGAGAACAGACAAAGGGCTTCGATAGTTTTTGCCGGCAGAAATTTTTTTCCATTCTGAGTCTGCCATTTTTTTTATACCCTCATTAACCGGTCTGAAACCAAGCTTATAGTAAAACCAAAAGGCGCCGCTCTTCAGGCCTTCCGGATTTCCTTTCCCAAACTGGTAAGGCTTCACTACAAACCGACGCACTGCATAAACCTGGAAATAAAGTCGAAGTATATGGCAGAAAAGTTTGTCGGACTCACCGCCGCGAAAAGGCGGATAAATATTGATCCCTATCTTACACCTATGGCCCCAAATCCAGGCCCCGCCGTAAGAAACAGGCAGCCCGTTTTTGAAAGCCATATACCCAATATAGGATTCGAGCGACAGGCGCCTTTCTTTGACCATTCCAGTTAAAGCGATCTGCAGTCCATCGCCCAAATCATAAAGAAAGGTTTCATCTGTATCAGCAAAAGTTACCGGATCCGTTTCACGGGCGTATAAGGCGAGGGAAGTTCGCAACATGTTAACGAGTTCCGTTTTTTCCTTACCGGATAAAGTCAATGGCTTTGAAACTTTTTGGCAGAGAATGGAAAGACTATCCATTTTCTCCCTGACTGGATTCCGGAAATGAACATTAGAAACAGGCCAGCGTAAAAAAGTGCGACTGACTTTTTCATCGGTTGGTTTCCAGCAAACAAATATTTTCAACCTGTCATACACCTGGTCTTTCAATAAAGGCGGCCATTCCTGCTGGTCGATCATATCCAGTAGCCACTGCAATGAATTTATATTACGGTGATGCCTGCTCAATAACCTGATCCGGCTCCAAATATTATGCTTCCCCTGTGTGGTGTCGTGAAATTCAATTCCCGGCAAGGCTACCTGGCATAATTCCCGGAACATTTCAGGGGTCGCGGCAGAATCAACCGGGTCAATTTGCTTTGGAAAGGTATCTAAAAGCCATTTAACAAGTGAAGCACTATACTGGCATCTTATTTCAGTATAAGGCAGTCCGCTTCCGCTTAGGGCATACTTCCAGCGATTATTATCCTTACGAATCTTTAACAAGGAAACCAGTCGCTGCAATTCAGCTAATGCAAGTTGGTAACAGTTATTATGAAAAGGACATACAATTACAAACAAGAGGGCATCATGATATGATTTAAGTACAACAGCATTGGCTAAGGGAAGTTCATGACATAACTGGAGTGCGGCCAATTGCGTTTCTGTATTGACAGCTTTTCGAAGTCTTGTTATGGCCTGTATCCAAGTAGAAGATTGCTTCATGCAAATATGCTATTTTATGAAAATAGTTATCTGCATTGATTGGTTCAATGATGAAAATCATACTGTACCAATCGCTTGAATATATTTTTTGATCTCAGCCGGATTTTATATGACAGAAAATGACTGGAAACATTTTTGAAACCCTGTAAAGAATCCCTTCTAACGTTGCCGGAAATTCAGGTAATATATAACTTTACGCCATAAGCCAACTTAGCTCAGCTGGCAGAGCATTTCATTCGTAATGAAAGGGTCGTCGGTTCGAATCCGATAGTTTGCTCAAGGGCAGTAAAGAAGGAATGTGTTCAAGGTTCCGCAAAAAATCTTTTTAAAAGACTGATTTTCAATGCCTGTCATCTTCCAATAACTGGAAATATATAAGGTTATTCCCCGTTATTATGTTAAGAAAATCCATCATCCATGTTTAAACAATGCCTGTACCTGCTGTTTTCGCTACCTATATCAATTTTTGCCCAAAAGAAAGTAGACCTGGATAAATTCGGCTTTACTGTTCAGTTTCGGTCACTTCCCAATTATAAACTTGACAGCACATACAGAACCTATAATGTAGAAATTGAAGGCACAAAACTGATGGAAACATTTCTAAAGGAGTCGGATCCGGAAAAGAATGTATTGCTGGAAGGTTGGAGAAAGCTTCCGGAACAAGGCCATCTTTCCATTAAAGTAAAACTTGACGACCTGCTTCCGGAATCATTTACCATTAAAGAAAGAGTTGAAAATATCAAGGACAGATCAGGGCAAATAACCGGCACCAAAACATTTTATGCACAGGAAGTGACCTATACTTTTTCTGCCACAGCCATTATCACAGATTATAAAGGTACGCATGTAAATGACCTGCAGCTCGCCAGCCGAAGTAACAAACAAACTTATACGAGTCCGGAATTTCCCATCAAACAGATCGCAGCGGGATATTTTATGCTAAACTCTATGAAAGTTACAAGTGAGATATACCGTAAAAGTGTGAACCGGGCCATGCATTACCTTAGTGAACGCATCTTAGATGATTTTGGTTTTGGGGAGGTCACTGTGAATGATTTCATGTGGATCATCGATAGCCGTAAACATCCGGAATACGATGCGCACCGAAAAGCCTTTCAGCAAATGAATGCAGTATTATTTGGACTCGATGCCAACACACCGATCGATGGTGTAAGGGAGCAATTAAAGCCGGTGATACAGTATTTCGAAAATATTAAAAAGCATTATCCGTCAAACAGTAAACACGATCGCAAAATTCGATACGCCAGTTTTTATAATCTGGCAGTGATATATTATTATCTGGATGATCCACAGAAGATGATGCAGGAAGCAAGCGGACTGGCACTAAATGATTATGATGCAAATGATGCCAGGGGATTTGAACAATCCGCCCTTCGTTTAAAGAATCAATTCCGGGTTTCCAATATTTATACCCGCCATTTTAGTATTGACCCATCAGGATTTAAAGGTCCTTATGAAAATACAGCAGATATTTCGAAGTAAGGAACTGCTGTCATTAAGGATATTGATTCTTAAAACCACAATGCTCAATTCCAATTTAATTACTTTATCACTAGTGACCGAGTAAACTAATCAAAAAAGGTAAAAAATAGGCCCCGGTATGGGGGCCCACTTATGTTGTAGATTTGTTTTACGACAAACAACCTATAACATGAGCAAAAATACAGAACTAAAATTAGTCGGTC
>JBGSHT010000088.1:0-49284 GCA_041752135.1 Chitinophagaceae bacterium
CGCTTAGAAAGTCCGCTTGAAAGAAATGCCTTGATAACTTGATGCTTTTCAGTGTCGGTGAAGTATTTCCTCGACTTTTGAATGATTTTTGGGTCCATATTTTACACTTTTGGTGTAAACCTATTTTAGGACAAGACAGAGCTTAACAAAAACACAGGTTTTAGGGTGAGGATGACTTGTGTCTTTCACTCATGCACGCGTGGGATGAGTTTTTTGGGTTAGTTTTTTACATCAAGGTAATCATGTAAAATAATCTTGCAATAAGACTTTGCGTTCTAAATACTCAATCCTAAAAACCAATTTCTTTATGCAATCCACTCAATGTGGTTTCGATGTAAATTAAGCCGTTGATTTTTTTCCATTTTTTTCAGCAGCCTGGAAATGACCTCCCTGGAAGAATTAAGGTCGTTGGCAATTTGCTGATGTGTAAGGTGAAGTTGTTTTCCAAGTTTGGCTGCTTGTTGTTTCAGGTACCATTCAAGCCTTTCATCCATATTTTTAAAAGCAATATTGTCGATTACGATCAATAATTCTTCAAAGCGGCTTCTGTACGTTTCCAGCACAAAATAGTACCAGGATTTATAGGTCGTCATTAACTGATCCATATACTGAATCGGAATCATGATCACTTCTGTTTCTTCCATTGCAACGGCCATGATCCCGCTGGCCTGGTTTCTCGTGGCACAAATCATGCTGAGCGCACAGGCGTTCCCGGTTTCCAGGAAATACATAAAGAATTCATTTCCATCCTCTCCTTCCCGGTATAACTTGACCCTGCCTTTTACAATCAGCATTGCTGCTTTGAAATACTGGCCGGTTTTCATCATGATCTCTCCTTCCGGGAATGTACGCACTTCCCCTATTTCAGCCAGGAAATCAGCGAGGTCTTTATCAAAAAGCGGGAAAAACCGCATAAGCTCTTCTGGTGTATACATGGTGGTTGTCATTATTCAAATTTACCTCATTTTTTAATTACAGACCTGCTTATCGTTTTTTGTACAAAATGTAAAATGATTAACAAAGGCCCCCGCCCATCAACCAGTATAACCACAGGTGTTTTTAGGCTCAGATTTTACCCCTTTCTGTGCAACATCCTGTAACATCTTTTCTACTCCCGCGTCTATTACATATATACGACAGAAAATAACAAGTACAACAGAACGGACATGAAAAGGAATGGAATTATTAACAGGGTGAACAAAGGATTAAGGGTTTGGCTTTTTGAAGGCGGAACATTGGCTCAACAAACGGATTTTACCTGTGTGCCAGAAGGCAGGAAAACGGTTTCAGAATTATCTCAATTATTAAAAGCATTAGGAAGGAAGTCGTTTTTAGAGGAACAATATTTTTTACCTGCCCTGGCTTTGCAGGCCCCCTATGTTTTATCACTCATGGAAGAAGAAAACCGGCAGGTAAGGGAGCATTACCTGCGCCTGGCCAAAAGCCTTGATAATTACTTGCAGCCAGGCACAGATGGACATTACCGGGCAACCGGTGCATATATCCAGCAAACCTACATGGAGTTTCTATCTCATATGCTTATTTATATGAACAGGCAGGAATCACTGTTCAGCGGACTTGACACGCAGGAAGATAAAACGGCTTTAACGGACCGGATAAATCTGGAAGAAAATCATGCAATGGAATTTACCCAATGGATGTTAAAGGGTATGAATAGCCGGGAAATTTCTGAATGGATGGGATCAGATTCTGAAGGTTCAGATAGCTCGAAGAGAAGGATTTTGATGTCATTGAGTCCGGAAAGGTTGCAGGCGGCAGGCTTGAATATTGGATCCAGGCTGTCTTTAGCTGCTGCATGATCGAGGTTCCAAATTTGTAAGGTTGCCGGATAATTACCGGCAACCTTAATTTTTTCCGGCAACAATCTTCGAAGTTGTTTTATCAGGCCATTGTCTGAGTTTTCGATAATGAGGAACCCGGAATTTAATTGCTGTGGTGCAAATAGCGCAGGGGAAATGAAAAAAGAAACTCTACTTAAAATACAGTACCGCAAAGCCGCAAAGGAAAAAGACTGCAATCACAAATGATCGATTAACACTGTTTGTAATGCTGATGCCGGGCACATGTGAGTTGGGCCATTTCCGGGAGAGAAATGAATTAATTCGTGAGCTGGTTTAATTTCACATATCGTTTATATTGAATAATACGATATAATATTCAAGAATCTGCATACTGCCACAAGGGTGACATAAACGTATAGGCGAAGATTGCCGGTGAATTTTTAAACCCCTTTGGTTTTTAGGGGCATATTTACATTATCAAGTATTTGCTGTATTTGCAGAAAGTGGCGTTGCTGATGTGCGATCAGGAAATGAAAAGTGTCCCCCAGTTTAAGTCGAATAAACCGGTTAAGCGAAACGGGTATGCGTACCCTTTCCAAATTTATTTCCCGTGCTTTTTCCAGCAGCATTAAAAGTTTTTCTTCCCCAAAATTAAATTCACGGATCATGGCTTCCGGATCAGGAAATGCAGCCGGTTCATGGTCTTTTGGCGATTTCATTTTGACTGTCTTTTTTCCCGGCGCCGGAGGCAACATCAACTTTGTAAAATAGTCTCCCAGCCATCCTGCCCGGTATGTCTCTTGTGCATGGGGATGTGCAGGTTTATGCAATTGTGCCTCTATGGCAGAAAGGTAATACCGGTTATACCCATTGAGGTGATCGAGCACTTGTGCAACAGACCACTTCCCTTCTGCCGGTGATTGCCGAAGTGTTTCCGGGCTGTACTTTTCGGATACAAGTTTCAGCTGTTCTGTTAACATTTTTATTTCTTCCTTGCGCTGGGAAATAAAGCCGGATGTGGAAACGGGATCTGACATAAAATAATTATTAAACAGCAAACTTATTCACCCCTGACTTATAAAATCATGGCAAATACCAAGATTTTATAAACGGATCCTACCCATTAATTTACTGAATGTTGCCGGGTCTATGCCCAGGTATGATGCAAGGTATTTATGAGGAATGATTTGTAACAAATGCGGGCTCCTGTGCAAAAGGGTGGTAAATTTTTTTTCCGCAGAATAGCTGCCCAGTTCGATCTGTCTTTCTATAACACCTTTTAAAGCAAAGGCCGTTGTTTTAAGGATCATCCGTTCAATGGCATGTGATTGTTCCATCAGGAAGGACAACTGGTTATAGCTTGTTTTTAGCAGTACGCTATGCGTAAGTGTTTCCAGAAAATACGGCGTGGGCGTTTGAGTGAGAAAAGAATCAGCCACCCCGGAAAAAGAGTAAGGATAAGTGAATACAATAGTTTGCTCATTTTCCTCTTCATCAATATGGTAAGCCCGTTGAACGCCTTCCAGGACAAAATAAAGGTTTCGTTCGGTTTCGCCGGGAGAACGCAGTACTGTTTTTCGTTTAACCGTAACCGCTTCCCAAATGGCCGAAAATGCCTCGCGGTCATGCTCCGGCAACGGATGTATTTGCACAACGAAATCAAGTAAGGCCTGTAATTGGGCTGATGTTGGTTTCAATGGTAAAATCTTTCTGGCTCAATGAGCCGAACATTAACAGTATTTATCTGCGCCGGTTTATATTTTTAGCGCCCCATATATACCATAAGGATCTGTACATCGCTTGGGTTTATACCCGAGATACGAGATGCCTGGCCCAGGGTCCGGGGTTTGATCTTACCCAGTTTCTCTCTCGCTTCATTACTGATGGCCTGGACCTTTCCGTAATCAAACTTGGTTGGTATTTCCAGTTCTTCCATTTGGTTCATCCGGCTAACCAGTTCTCTTTCTTTATCAATATATACTTCATATTTGACCTGTATCTCTGCCTGTTCAATTGTATCAGTTGAAAACGGTTTCAGCATCTCTGACAGCACGGGTAAAGCCCCGGCCATATTGGCCAATCCTATCCCGGGGCGGAGCAGAATCTGGGCAACCTTTTGTTTCTGGCTGATTTCTGTGGATCCGGCAGATGCCAGGTAATCATTAATATCCACCGGATCAACCGATAATTCATTAATAATTTTTTTAATGCGACTAACCCCATCCCTTTTCTGCTCAACCAGTGTGAGTCTTTCCTCTTTTGCCAATCCCAGTTTATGGCTTATTTCCGTAAGCCTCAGATCGGCATTGTCCTGACGGAGAAGCGTCCTGTACTCTGCTCTTGAGGTAAACATGCGATAGGGCTCCTGTGTCCCCTTGCTGATCAGGTCATCCACCAACACACCGATATATGCTTCACTTCTCTTAAGTATAAGTGGTTGTTTATCAACAGCCTTGTTATGGGCATTGATCCCGGCCATCAGTCCCTGGCAGGCAGCTTCTTCGTACCCGGTGGTGCCGTTAATTTGCCCGGCAAAAAATAGATTTTGTAACAGCTTGGTTTCCAATGAATAATCAAGTTGGGTTGGGGGGAAAAAATCATATTCAATGGCATATCCAGGCCTGAACATCCGGCAGTTTTCAAACCCAACCACCTGGCGAAGCGCCTGGAACTGGATATGCTCAGGCAGGGATGTAGAAAACCCATTCACATATATCTCAACGGTGTTCCATCCTTCGGGCTCCACAAATAACTGGTGCCGTTCCCGCTCCGCAAAGCGATTTATTTTATCTTCTATACTTGGGCAATACCTTGGTCCCACCCCATCAATACGACCAGAAAACATGGGGCTTTGGGCAAACCCTTCTTTTAGGGATTCATGAACTGCCCCATTTGTATAAGTGATCCAGCAACTCTTTTGTTCTGCAGGTTTTATGCGTTCGATATCCAGGTAAGAGAATCCCGTTATTTCAGTGTCACCCGGCTGCTCTTCCATTTTTGAGTAATCAAGGCTTCGGCCATCGATCCTGGGCGGGGTACCGGTTTTGAGCCTGTCGCTTTCAAAGCCAAGGGAAACCAGCTGCTCGGTTATTCCGGTTGCAGCTTTTTCAGCCATTCTTCCTCCATTAAAATGTTTTTCTCCTATATGAATGATTCCGTTAAGGAAGGTACCATTGGTCAGAACCACCGCTTTTGACTTGATCTGGTGTCCCATTCCGGTAACTACACCATAACAACGACCGTCTTTAACCAACAGGCCGTTTACCATATCCTGGTAAAAGTCCAGGTTTGGAGTTGCCTCCAGCATTTCCCGCCATTTCTGGCTAAAAAGCATACGGTCGCTTTGTGCCCTTGGGCTCCACATAGCCGGCCCTTTGGACCGGTTTAGCATCCGGAATTGTATCATGGAACGGTCTGTAACGATCCCCGAGTATCCTCCAAGTGCGTCAATTTCCCGTACGATCTGTCCTTTCGCAATACCACCCATTGCGGGATTACAGCTCATTTGTGCCATGTTTTGCATATTCATGGTCACCAACAAAACCTTGCTGCCAAGATTGGCCGCAGCAGCTGCCGCTTCACAACCGGCATGACCTGCACCTACAACTATTACATCATATTCTGGAAACATGCTGCAAAATTACAATTCCCCGCTTGTACATGTATAATTTTAATGTTCCACGTGGAACCTGATGCAGGAGATATTTAGCGACAGGAAAAAAGTTGGACCAGAATATGGTCATCGCCATTTGACTTAGCGAGTATGGAACAGCCCATAAGGTTAAAGGAAGGGTTAAGCAATGCCCTTCGGTGTCCCTTATCTGGAACACCCTGATCTATCAGCAGCATTATGATTGCCTTGAGTGCATCTTTATTCCCCTCCAGGATATTCTCACCTGCACATTTTGTTATACCGGCATCTTTCATCCGCTGTTGGAAGTTTCTCCCGTCACTCGAAGAATGTGATATACCCTTTTGATTATGCACCAGGTCATAGGCATGTTCCTTTGTGGCTTTCGTCAACAGGCTATTTGGTTCAACTAATGGTAAAGGTTCTTGATTTGACAAATCAACAAGAAGGCCTTTAGAGTAGTTTGAATTCGCTTCAGGAAAAGAAGCCAGAAAAGGTTCTATAATTTGCTCTTTAAATGCCCCCGGGTCAGACCTTAAAACATTTACCCAGTAGAAAAAAGCCTGTTCATCTGAAGTATAACTTTTAAAGGTTTTGAAGGAAACCAAAAAACTGTCAACAGAGCTAACCCTGGCCTGCTTGCTGACAAAGGGCTTGTCTTCTAGTTGCATGGTACCCTGGGAGAAAGAAATTATAGGGAAAAGGATCAGTACTAAAAGGATTTGTTTCACGTGGAACATTGGTTTAATGGCCGAAATATTCCCGAAGATAAAAATCTTCCTTCGTCCTCATAAGTATCTTGTCGGCTTTTAACTTATCCTTATAGCCACAAAGGTGCAATACCCCGTGAAAAATGACCCGATGCAATTCATGAACAATGGATACATCCAGTTTTTGTGCGTTCTCTTTTATACGGTCAACACTAATATAGATCTCTCCTTTTAAAGGACCCTTCTGCTCGGTATAATCAAAGCTGATAATATCTGTATAAGTATCATGATGCAGAAACCGCTGGTTGATCTCCAACAGATAAGCATCAGAGCAAAAGACAAAAGATATCTCATCCGGAATCTGTTTTTCCGATTTACATAGTTTTGCAATGAACTCCTTTAGTTTGGTCCTGTTTTTTAGCAACGGGAAAGGGGATTCAAAATGAAAGTGAATTTGTTTCATGAGGAGACAAAATTAATATGATGATTATTCAATTTAGCATGACTAGCTTTGCCGACTATAAATAAAACGATTGCAATGCTTAAAAAGCTTTCAGAACTTGGGGTTGGCCAAAAAGCAACAATTCGGCGGTTTGAAGATGATGAAATCTTTTTAAAACTAATGGAAATGGGATTTCTGCCGGGCGAAAATGTTATGATCGAACAAGTAGCCCCAATGGGTGACCCCATTGCCATACAAATCGCAGGATACCAGGTTAGCCTGCGGCTTAATGAAGCATCAAAAATAATTGTAGAGCCCATAATTCATAATTAATTGACCATCAGCCTGTTATGAAAATTGGATTATATTTTGGATCATTTAATCCCATACACAACGGACACCTGATTATAGCTAATTATATCCAGCAATACACTGACCTTGACCAGGTTTGGCTGGTAATCTCCCCACAGAACCCTTTTAAACCAAATCATGGTTTATTAAATGAATACCATCGACTTCATCTTGCGAAAGTGGCACTTGAAGGTGAGACAAAAATCAAAGCTTCTGATATAGAGTTTCGTCTACCCAAACCCTCCTACACCGTAAATACACTTGCATACCTGGAGGAGAAATATCCTTCTTACGTATTTGCAATTATAATGGGAAGCGACAGCTACCAGAATCTTGATAAATGGAAGAATGCTTCGGTTATACTAGATCGTTATTCCATATATGTTTATGAGCGGCCGGGGTTCCCGGTGAGGCAGGATCTGCCGACAAGGCTCACCGTGGTATCGGCCCCCCTGTTACAAATTTCAGCAACACAAATCAGGGAAATGATATCATCGGGGAAATCCGTCAGATATTTTTTACCGGACTCAGTAAAAGAAGAAATTGAAAGAAATCACTATTATAAATAATCAGAAGATAAGTCCAAGCAAAAGACAGATCAACGCAATTATTGGCGCCGGTATACGCGTAAATAAAAGCATCAGGAATGTTCCAGAAATAACCCCGATATTCAACAGGCTTACTGTCTTGCCTTCAACTAAACCAAGAAATGAAATATCACGGGTAAGATAAATGGTTGAAGCAGCCATAATTCCAACCACTGCAGCATTTATCCCCTTTAAAGCACGATAAATACTATTATACCTGTGCAGATTATGCCAGACGGGATAAAAGAATAAGACCAGTAATGCACTGGGCATAAAAATCCCAATAGTCCCAATCAGACAACCTATTATTTGTTTTGTGGCCCCTTCATTCTTCATCGTAATTCCTCCAACAAAAGAGGCAATGGAAAAGACTGGTCCCGGAATAGCCCTGACCATACCTGCACCGGTTAGAAAATCATCCTGCTCAATTCTGATAACATTTTGATTTTTGCGTTGGACTCTTTCTGATGCAGGCCTTACAACATACTGCTCATACATCATCGGAATGAGAACATCCCCACCGCCAAAAACAATGCTGCCGAATCGATAAAAATTTTCAAATAAGTTATAGCTTTTCCGATTGGGCCATTCCTGTTTCCTTGATGTTTCAGAAAGAATTCCGCTCAAAACAAAAAGGCCCAGGAAGATTACTATATTGCCCCATTTGATTGGCCGGTATGGCACCAGGACTGCTTTTTTATCCCGCTTCTCTGAAAAATTTGTCACAAGCCCGCCAAGCAAAATAACAATGGGAAAGATTACCGGGTTGTTAAAGAAGAAATAGGTAATCAGCATTGAGCCAACCATTATGAAACGAGCAACGCGGTTTCTGACTACAAGGGTGAAAGCCCTGAAAGCCGCATAAGCTAAAAACCCAATGGCCATTGGTTGAACAAACCGGAATAAATTACTGGTAATATCTTTTTGATCAAAATGCCTGAGAAGAAAAGAAAGTCCGCCCATGATTGCTGCCGCCGGAAGAATCCATATAATTAATGTAAATATGGCCAATAGAAAACCCCCACGTTTATAACCAATAAGCGTCAGTGTTTGAGTTGAAGAAGCTCCGGGTAACAATTGACAAAAGGCATTATAATCCAGCAACTCCTGTTGAGTTACATCTCTCCTTTTATCAACAAATGTTTTCATCATCATACCCAAATGTCCCTGCGGCCCGCCAAAAGCAGTAAGGCTGTGCAGTAAAACAGCTTTGAGAAACGGAATATGTCTTAAAAGCTTCAATCAGGTTCTTATATTAACGACTTGGTTAATTCTGCAAACAGAATATGCCCGGGAATAAGTTGAGAAACTACTTCTTTAAACCAATTTCCCGAAGACGCTCATCCAGATATTCACCGGCAGTGATATCTTCATACGCCTTAGGTGATTGATCAGAAATGCAGCTGTCGAGACAGGCTAAAGAAACATCGCTCTTTGGATGCAGGAAGAAAGGTATAGAAAACCGGGAAGTGTGCCAAAGTTCCCGTGGCGGATTCACAACCCTGTGTGTAGTGCTTCTTAGCCTGTTGTTTGTCAATCTTTGCAGCATATCCCCTACATTGACAACAATCTGTCCGGGCAATGCGGTTACAGGGACCCAGTCACCCTGCCTCGTTAAAATTTGTAATCCATCGGCAGAGGCCCCAACCAGGAGGGTTATTAGATTGATATCTTCATGCTGCTCAGCCCTGATGGCAGATTTTGGTTCCTGGGTTATGGGGGGATAATGAATAGCCCTGAGAATGGAATTTCCCTCTTCAGCCTGTTCGTCGAAATAATTTTCCGGTAAATTCAAATACAATGCAATCGCAGCCAACAATGCTTTGCCGGATTTTTCAAAAGCCCTGTAAGCTTCAAGAAGTGTATCATTAAAACCGGGAAGTTCATTCACGTGTACATTATCAGGATATTCCCTGGCATTCCTACTGTCCGGAGAAACAGTTTGGCCATATTGGAAAAACTCCTTCAGATCAGGTGCATCACTTCCCTTTGCATGTTCCTGTCCAAAGGAAGTATACCCGCGCTGGCCCGCCAAACCTTTTATCTCATAGGTGCGCTTTTTTTCAAGGGGGAGGGAAAAAAATTGCTGCACCTGGTCATACAAGCTGGCTATCAGCTTACTGTCAATTCCATGATTCTGTACAGCAACAAAACCAACTTCTTCATAAGCATGGCCAAGCTTATTGACAAAACCTTTTTTGGCTTCTGCTTCCCCTTCCAGAAAAACATTCAGGTTAACAACAGGAATATTCATAATATTATTTTGAGTGGTAAAAATTACAAAACATATTTTTGAGTGAAAAGAAAAAATTTATGAGCAAACCTGCGGCAGGATATATTGGTACCCTTTTTATACTGATTTTGATCAGCCAGATGATACAATCCTGTTCACCAAAAATTACTCCATACACCGGAGAAAATTTATTCAAATCAAATACAGGAAGCCCAGATTATACCAGATTGGAATTTTGGGCAGCACACCCGGAAAAGTGGGATCCATCAGACTCTGTCCCGGCTCCACTAAGAAAAAACATAAAAGAAAAAATAGCAGATGTTTTCTTTTTACATCCAACAACCTTTACTGATGAAAAATATGCGGAACAGGCCAATGCCACCATTGACGACCCCTACCTGAATAAAAAAACGGATTATGGTTCCATATTATACCAGGCGAGCGTTTTCAATGAAGCCTGTAATGTTTATGCACCAAGATACCGTCAGGCACACTTACAAATGTATTATACTACAGATACAGCCAAAGCTGTTGCTGCATTTGAATTAGCATACCAGGATATTAAATCAGCTTTTGAAATTTTCCTTTCGAGACGCAATCCCGACATGCCCTTCATCATTGCCTCACACAGCCAGGGCACCACTCACGCTAAAAGATTATTGAAAGAGTTTGTTGACGGAACCCCTCTACAGGAAAAGTTAGTTGCGGCATATGTTCTGGGTATTGCAGTTGAAAAAACCCTTTATACAAATTTGCCATTATGCCGCGACTCAACATCTACGGGTTGCTTTATTAGTTGGAGGACCTACCGGGAGGGCTATGAAGGTCGATACGTATCTAAGACAGATACATCCATTGCTGTTATCAATCCTTTACTGTGGAGTCCCGATCCTGTTCTTGCCGCTAAGGCCCTGCAAAAAGGAGCGGTACTCTATAAATTCAATAAAATTTATCCGCATACACAAAGCAGCCGGATCTCCGGTAATGCCCTCTGGATAAGTAAACCACATTTTCCAGGAGGGGTATTTTACGTGACCAAAAATTACCATGCCGGAGATTTCAACCTTTTTTATATCGACATACGCGAAGATGTAGCCAGAAGGATCAAATATTTTAACCTAAAACAGGAATAATCGTCAGACGGTATACTGATGTGGGTCATGTATATTTTAAACAATCCTCTTTAGCTTTAGGGTCCTAAAAACAGGATTATGAAAACCCTGATCGTTCCTACAGACTTTTCCCCGGTATCCATAAACGCCATGAACTATGCGGCAGACATGGCCCTGAGCATTGATGCCAGCCTGCTATTACTGCACGTTTACCAGATTCCCGTAACATTTACAGAAGTACCGGTAGTAAATATTTCCCTGGAAGAAATAAAAAAGATCAGTGAAGAAAAGGTTGCAGAATTGAAAAAGGGCCTGGAACACGTTACATCCGGCAAACTGAAAATCTATGCAGAATCCAGGCTTGGTGAAGTAACTGATGAGATCGAAGACCTCTGCAAAAAAATAAATCCTTTCGCCGTTGTGATGGGCACTAAAGGTGCTGGCGGGTTAGAGCGCCTGTTCCTTGGAAGCAATACGCTTACTGCCATAAGGCACCTGACTTATCCCGTAATTGTTGTTCCGCCCGGTGCTGTTTTTAACGGCATTAAAAAAATTGGTTTTGCCTGCGACCTTAATGAGGTTGTGGAAACAACTCCGAGCGACAAAATACACGAGGTTTGTGCAATGTTCAATGCTAAGTTGCACGTTCTGAATGTAGACTTTAAAAACAAACATTTTTTACCTGAGACCCCGGAAGAGTCTTTATTGCTGCATACCCTGCTGGAAGACCTGGATCCTGTATACCAATATATCGAACACCAGGATGTGGTTGAAGGAATCAATGAGTTTGCAGAAAAACAAGACATCGACCTCGTAATTACCATTCCTAAAAAGCATAAGTTATTATCCGGCCTGTTTCAAAAAAGTCATACCCGGGAACTCGTATTTGAATCCCATATCCCGATCATGTGCATCCATGAATAAAAAAGTCCGGCAAATCGAAATTTGTATTTGCCGCATATTTGATTTAGAATTCTGCACTTTTAGGGGTACGGGGAAAAGCAATCACGTCTCGGATATTTGTCATGCCGGTTACAAACTGTACCATTCTTTCAAATCCCAGTCCGAATCCGGCATGTGGAACAGTACCATATCGGCGGGTATCAAGATACCAGCTCAGTTCTTCCGTTGAGATGTGCATGTCATTCATCCGCGCCTCCAGTTTTTCCAGGCGTTCTTCCCTTTGCGATCCGCCAACGATTTCTCCAATACCGGGCGCAAGGATGTCCATGGCAGCTACTGTTTTGCCATCATCATTTTGGCGCATGTAGAAAGCCTTGATTTCTTTGGGGTAATTGCGAACTATGACCGGTTTTTTAAAATGTTTTTCAACCAGGTAACGTTCGTGTTCGCTTTGCATATCAATACCCCATTTCACATCGTATTGAAATTTCTTCTTCTTATATGCAGGAGATTGAAGCAGGATATCAATGGCCTCTGTATAAGTGATCCGCTCAAAATCATTATTCAATACAAATTCCAGTTTTTCTATAAGCCCGATCTCACTCCTCTTATCCTGTGGTAACGCCTTTTCTTCTTCAGCCAGGCGTTGGGCAAGAAACTCAAGATCAACACGGTTATTTTCAAGCGCGAACCGAATGATATATTTAATGAATGCTTCCGCAAGGTTCATATTATCCTCAATGTCATAGAAAGCCATTTCTGGTTCTATCATCCAGAACTCGGCGAGGTGCCTGGTGGTGTTTGAATTTTCTGCCCGGAATGTTGGACCAAATGTATATATCTCCCCGAAAGCGGTGGCACCCAGCTCACCTTCCAACTGTCCGCTTACGGTGAGGTTGGTGCTTTTACCAAAAAAATCCTCTTTAAAATTGATGCTGCCATCCTCATTTCTGGGCGGGTTATCGAAGGGTAAGGTTGTAACCCTGAACATTTCACCGGCACCTTCTGCGTCACTGGCAGTAATAATGGGGGTGTGCAGGTAAACAAAACCCTGCTCGTGGAAAAATTTATGGATGGCAAAAGCCAGTGAATGCCTGATCCTGAAAACAGACCCAAAAGTGTTAGTCCTGAAACGCAGGTGGGCTATCTCCCGAAGGAATTCCAGGCTGTGCTTTTTAGGCTGCAGGGGATATTTTTCAGGGTCTGAATCTCCCAGAATCTCTATTTCCGTTGCTTTAAGCTCAAGAGGTTGCCCCTTACCGGCCGAAGGTATCAGCAGACCTTTGACCTTAATGGAGGCGCTGGTGGTAATTCTTTTCAGGAGATTATCATCAAAACCACCCAATTCTGCCACAACCTGCAAATTGGTATTGGTTGATCCGTCGTTCAAAGCAATGAACTGATTGTTCCGGAAAGTACGTACCCAACCCATTACACAAACGTCCTGGCTTTCCGGCTTCCAGGTAAGCAATTCCTTTATCTTGGTTCTTTTACTGATCATAGCTGCATTTCTTTTAAGAGCCGCAAAGATAATCGAACTGACATTAAAGCCCGGTCTGGTACTATTGGTTTATTTTAGACGAATGAAAATGGCTTTTTATTCCACGCAGAGCTACGATAAAGAATATTTCACCCGCCTTAACCCGGGACACGATATCAACTTTCTTGAAACTTCCCTGAAAGAGAAAACGGTCAAACTTATTACAGACGAAACTGCCGTATGCGCTTTTGTTAACGATGACCTTTCTGCGACAGTAATCAAAGCACTTGCAGAGAAAGGAATAAGACTGATCGCTATGCGCTGTGCCGGATATAATAATGTAGACCTCCCGGCGGCAAGCGAAGCGGGCATCACGGTTGTGCGTGTTCCGGCTTACTCACCCTATGCAGTAGCCGAACATGCAGTGGCCATGATCATGACACTGAACCGTAAAACGCACAAAGCCTATAACCGTGTCAGAGAGGGCAACTTCTCTCTTGACAGGCTTACCGGTTTTGATCTCCACGGGAAGACCGTTGGCGTAATCGGCATGGGCAAAATCGGGCGGGTATTTTCACAAATCATGAGCGGCTTTGGCTGTAAAATATTGGTACATGACCTCATCCCTGATCCAACCTGGGAACAGAAAGGATGGCAAATAACCGATCTGGATGAGCTTTTCCATATGTCGGATATAATCTCTTTACATTGTCCGCTTACTGATAGTACCCGGCACCTGATCAATCAAAAAACAATACACCTCATGAAGCGTGGTGTAATGATCATCAACACCGGCAGGGGCGCATTGATAGATACCGGCGCGGTGATACATTCTTTAAAAACCGGGCGAATCGGCTATCTTGGGATTGATGTCTATGAACAGGAAGAAAACCTCTTTTTCCGCGACCTCTCGGAAAATGTGATCCAGGACGACCAGATCATGAGATTGATGAGTTTTCCAAATGTGCTGATCACAGCACATCAGGCTTTTTTTACAGATGAAGCCCTGTCAGAGATCGCACGTGTGACCTATGCCAATATGGATTCCTTCGAAAAAGGCACCGAACTTAAGAATATGGTAAGCTTGCCCGGCTGAACGGCCGGTCAAATTATTTTGCATTTTTGGAAATTTAGCTGTAATCTTGCATAGGAATCTGACTGATAGATATATTTCTATTCCCCGATGCTAATCAGTTATACCTGTTCCGATCAAGATCAATCTTTAATCAAATTCTAATTTTCAAGTTCAGGGCCTTCGCTTCATGGTACCTTAATTCTTAAGACATTTTATGTACGACATCCTACAATTGAACGACATGCTCGTTCCGGAACTGCTGGACATAGCAGAACAACTCAAAATCACCCACGCTAAAAAATTAGAGAAGCAGGAGCTTATCTATAAGATCCTCGACAAACAAGCTGTCCAAAACAGTGAAGGCCCGGCACAAAAAGAAGAAAAGCCGGCACGTCAGAAGCGTATTGTTAAAACAAGCACTTCAAGCGGTACCGAAGAGGCTATTGTGGAAAATGATCCTGTAAGAGAAAAAGTAAAACCACTACGGAAGAAAGTTGCTGTAGCGGAAGAAGCACCGGCACCGGCACCGGAGCCTGTTGTTGAAAAAAAGCCGGAAAGAAAAATTACCCGGAAACCACGTCCGGCAGAAGAAATACAACCCCTTCCGGAACAGGATCAATTTAATGCTGAATCCGGTAATGCATTTGCCACCGATGAAGACGGCTCAATGGTCCAGCAGGGCAATACACCTGCAGTACAGGCCGGAGATAATGAAATGGTGTCTGCACCGAGGCAATTACAACCAAGAAAAGAACAACAGTTCAATATAGAATTTGACGGAGTCATCCTGAGCGAAGGTGTGCTGGAAATGATGCCTGATGGATATGGATTCTTACGCAGCAGTGATTACAACTATTTATCATCTCCTGATGATGTGTATGTATCTCCGTCCCAGATAAAATTATTCGGACTTAAAACCGGAGATACCGTATATGGTGCCGTAAGGCCGCCAAAAGAAGGTGAAAAATATTTTGCCTTGCTGAAAGTGGAAACACTTAATAACCGTTCTCCGGAAGAAGTAAGGGACAGGGTTCCATTTGACTACCTGACCCCTTTGTTCCCGCACGAGAAACTAAACCTCTTTACGCGGTCAGATAATTATTCCACAAGGCTTATTGATTTATTTACGCCAATTGGTAAAGGCCAACGGGGACTGATTGTTGCCCAGCCAAAAGTGGGTAAAACAATGCTCCTTAAAGAAGTTGCCAATGCCATTGCAGAAAATCATCCGGATTGTTACCTGATGGTTGTCCTGATCGATGAAAGGCCTGAAGAGGTTACCGATATGGAACGGAGCGTTAAAGCGGAGGTCATTGCCTCTACGTTTGACGAACCAGCCGAAAAACACGTAAAGGTTTCCACCATTGCCCTTCAAAAAGCAAAAAGGCTTGTGGAATGTGGTCATGATGTGATCATCCTCCTGGATTCAATCACCCGCCTTGCCCGTGCACATAATACCGTTGCACCATCATCCGGTAAAGTGCTGTCTGGTGGTGTGGAAGCAAATGCGCTGCTGAAACCAAAACAATTCTTTGGTGCCGCCCGTAAAATTGAGAACGGTGGTTCCTTAACGATCCTGGCAACGGCCCTGATTGAAACCGGAAGCAAAATGGATGAGGTTATTTTTGAAGAATTTAAAGGTACCGGCAACATGGAACTGGTGCTCGACAGGCGCCTTGCCAACAGGCGTATTTTCCCTGCCATCGACCTTACGGCATCATCAACCCGGCGGGAAGACCTCCTGCTGGACAAAGATGTGCTGCAGCGTATGTGGGTATTGAGAAATCACCTGGCAGACATGAACAGCGAAGAATCCATGAACCTGCTGATGAAACAAATGAGGGGAACCAAAGACAATTATGAGTTCCTGACCAGTATGAACAGGTAATAAGAATCAAATATCTTTTTTATCAATCGCCGGTTTAAGCCGGCGATTGTTGTTTTAGCAAATTCGTTCCGGTAACTTTGCGCTTCAAATGGCGGTAGAAAGGATACAGATACAGGAGTTTATTTCATTGTCGGCCGACTATCCGGTACTGGATGTGCGCAGCCCGGGAGAATTCCAGCATGCCCATATCCCCGGCGCGTACTCATTACCGTTATTTACAGACCAGGAAAGGGCTATCGTAGGAACCCTGTATAAACAGGAGGGAAAAGACAGTGCCATAAGAACCGGCCTGGATTTTTTTGGCGTTAAAATGCGCCGTATGGTGGAAGAAATTGCCCAACAATACCCGTCATTAATTCCCAAAGGAAGTTCTTATAATATCAACTCAGCAACAAAACCAATTCTCGTGCATTGCTGGCGCGGCGGCATGAGAAGTGCCGGCATAGCCTGGCTCCTTGATCTGTATGGGTTCAAAGTCTATACCCTGGCAGGTGGCTATAAAGCTTTCAGGAGCTGGGTATTTGACCGTTTTACAAATCCCGGGCCCATACATATCCTGGGCGGTTACACGGGTTCGGGAAAAACAGACTTACTTCAGGTAATTAAAACACAGGGAAAAGATCCTGTTATAGATCTTGAAGGTCTTGCCATACATAAAGGATCAGCATTTGGAGCAATCGGCCTGGCTCCACAACCCTCGCAGGAAATGTTTGAGAACAAACTTGCAGTAGCAATTTTTCGGATACGGCATGCTGAATCGGAGAAAAAAGAGATACAAAAACAAATTTGGGTAGAAGATGAAAGTCAACGGATCGGGACTGTAAATATTCCAGCTGCTTTATGGGAGCACATGCGAAAACAACCTGTATATTTTCTGGATATTCCTTTTGAAGAAAGATTAAAATACCTGACAGAAACTTACGGAAAACTAAATAAGGGTGATCTCGCGGCGGCCATTACACGCATACAAAAGAGACTGGGCGGACTGGAAACAAAAACATCCCTGGGACACCTGGTGGAAGGCAATATAAGTGGCTGTTTTGATATTTTGTTGAAGTATTACGATAAGAAATATAAGAAAAGCCTGGCCAACAGGAATGAAGCAAAACAATTGATAACGATGATTGAATGCGCTGGTGTTGATGCAAAAATTAATTCGCGTCTTTTAGGCGCTCAACTTAAAAATGTATATGGTAACAGAACAACTGATTAAACTGACCCAATACTCTCACGGTGCAGGCTGTGGTTGTAAGATATCACCGAAACTCCTCGATGAAATTCTCACCAGCAATATAACCATGCCGGATAATAACAGGCTTATTGTTGGAAACCACAGTAAGGATGATGCAGCGGTGTATGATCTCGGTAACGGACAGGCGCTTATTTCCACAACCGATTTTTTTATGCCGATTGTTGATGATCCCTATTCCTTTGGAAGGATCGCATCGGCCAATGCCATCAGTGATGTTTATGCGATGGGCGGAAAACCCATTCTTGCCATTGCCATACTTGGATGGCCAATCAATACATTACCTCCGTCCATAGCACAAAAAGTGATTGAAGGCAGCAGGAGCATTTGCCTGGAAGCGGGTATACCATTGGCCGGAGGACATAGCATTGATTCTCCAGAGCCAATTTTTGGGCTCGCCGTAAACGGATTGGTCCCCACATCACAGATCAAACAAAATAATACGGCACAACCTGGTGATCTTTTATTGCTGACAAAAAAACTGGGTGTTGGCATTCTCACCACTGCAGAAAAAAAGGGTATACTGAAAGCAGAACATCAGTTTCTTGCAGCAAATCAAATGATGCAGTTGAATAAGGTTGGTGAAAAATTAGGGACTTGCGGAGAAGTACATGCCATGACAGATGTAACCGGGTTTGGTCTTCTTGGTCACCTTGTTGAAATGACGGAGGGAAGCGGTTGGGGTGCAACAATCGATATTAAGAAAGTACCAATCATTACACAAGACCTCTATGCATACCTCGAACAACAATCCATTCCGGGAGGCACAAACCGCAACTGGGACAGTTACGGACACAAAATATTTTTTGAAAATGATGCGATTGCAAAAACCGGTAAACCCTTGCTTGCTGATCCTCAAACAAGCGGTGGCCTGCTCATTGCCGTTAGCCCTGAAGGATTATCAGCGGTCCAGGAAATACTGCGCGCCGCCGGACTGGGTGAATTCACAGAACCCATTGGCAGTATTGGCACAGATTCAGAAACACGGGTCCGTGTCAGGTAAATAATCGTTTAAGAAAAACTCATTTACTGCAGGAGGGCGTCAATCCGCTGGGCAAGTTTTTTGTCCTTTTCGGTAACCAGGTTTCCCGCATCATGTGTGGAAAGCCAGATCTCAACTGTGTTCCATACATTGGTCCAGAGCGGGTGATGGTCCATTTTTTCTGCCTCTATAGCAACCCTTGTCATGAATGCAAAGGCTTCAGAAAAATTTCTGAATTCAAACCTGCGGTACAATTTATTATCGGCCTCTTTCCACATGTTGAACAGGTTTTAAGATTAAAAAATCAGGTGGGCTTTATGTTTGATCTTATCGGCGGTGAGTTCCATTACCAGCTGAACACCCGCGATGCCCCGTACAGATTTCTGTAACTG
Source organism: Chitinophagaceae bacterium (assembly GCA_041752135.1). Lineage (GTDB taxonomy): Bacteria > Bacteroidota > Bacteroidia > Chitinophagales > Chitinophagaceae > Pollutibacter. The sequence goes on from JBGSHT010000088.1 coordinate 18,838, forward strand.
GAGCAACTCTTCATTATTGGTTATATCGCCTTTTAATAACCAGAGGAAATCAAGGTGTTTGAATTCTGGGAGCAGATATTCTCCGTCAAACTGGTTATTATACAAATAATGTGTGCGTGATCCATTCGGTTCATTGTATTCATAGATCGAAAAAAAATATTTCCTCTTTTTCTTTTCCAGCTGGATTTCTATTTCGTGGTTGATGCGAAAATCAATTTGCATATACTGGTTCAGCAGCCAGCAGAACTGGTAACTTTTTATGGGAGCAACAATGCCCAGCAGTCGGGTTCCGTCAAAGAACTCCTCCACCATTAGGCTGTTGTCCATTTTTATCTTCATATCAGAAAACGATATCGAAGGTTTTTTCTTCAGCGCCTCTTTTGACAACCACTTTAATGGCATCGCCTTTTTTAAATTTCCCGAGGGCCTGCATATATGCTTCTACAGAGTTCACTTTATAGTCTCCCATTTGTGTTACGATATCTCCGGTTTGAATCCCCGCTTTTATGGCCGGCCTGCCTTCTGAAACGCCGTCCACTTTTACTCCAGCGCCACTATAGGTATAGTCCGGCATGATGCCCATGGAAACACTGAACCGGGCCGAGGTAGATGTCTGTTGTTCCCTTGTTTTTAAGAACGCCAGTTTGCCCTGGTCCTGGCTTTTTTGAATTACCGTATTAATGTAGTTTACAATCTGTAATTCTCCGTTATAGTTGATCCTGGCCGCATCGTCACTTGGGCGGTGGTAGTCGGAATGCAGGCCGGTGAAGAAAAATAAAACGGGGATGTTTTTGCGGTAAAAAGAAGTGTGGTCGCTTGGGCCTGTTCCGCTGGAATCAATTTTAATATTGAATCCTGGTTTTTTTACCCCGTACAGAATTTCGTTCCAGGCGGGAGATGTACCAAATCCTCCAACGGTTATGGTCTTGCTGCTGTCGTTCAGGCGGCCAACCATATCCATATTGATCATGTAGTTTATTTTATCAAGAGGAATGGTAGGATTATCCACATAATATTTTGACCCGTACAGGCCCAGCTCTTCACCCGAAAAAGCAATGAAAAGATAGTTGCTTTTGGGTGATTTTGTTTTTTTCAACAGCCTGGCCAGTTCAATCAGGGCTGCGGTTCCGCTGGCATTATCATCAGCACCATTGTGGATCTGTTTTTCACCTGTTCTAATCATAGAGTTTCCGTCTTCTCCGTATCCCAGGTGATCGAAATGGGCTCCCAGCACAATTGTCTGACCGGCACCATTGTCTATGTAGGCAACCACATTATTTGCCTGACGGCTTTTAGGGCCAATATCCACCTTGATTTTTGTATCATAGGCAGCAGAAAGATCATTCATATATTTTTCCCTCGCTCCTGGCATAAGATAAAGCACAGGTATAGACGCCGCTTCCGATTTGTCTTTAGCATCGAACTTGAGCTGGTCAGGTAAATTGGAACTATTATACAAGATCAGGGCCTTGGCTCCCTTATCCGCAGCATTCTTTATTTCCGTTCTCAATTGGGCCTGCAGGTCGAAGTGCGGATTCTCTTTATTATTCAAAAGTATATCGCCAATATCTTTAAACCAGGGCTGTCCGGTTTCTGCCAGTGAAGGAGAAACCATTGCTTCAAAGCCGCTGCAATTTGGACTAAAAGAGAAAGGGAAATAATCAGTTCCAACAGCCAGTTCGTGCTGGTTTATATTGAAAATGGTCGTTTTGAGGATTTGCTTTCCTTCTGCCACATCAAAGGGCTGAAGGTAGGAGCCATTGACGCCGGCGGGGCTAAGGCCAATGCTTTTAAACTGAGCGACCAGGTATTCTGTTGCCAGCTTTTCGCCGTTTGAACCAGCACGTCTTCCTTCAAGCTTATCGTCTGCCAGAAATTCGACATGTGATTTAAGGTTTTGAACAATAACCTTATCTGCTTTTTTTAATTTCTGTGCAAAGGCGGCTTCAGCGAATAGGATAAAAAGGAAAAAAATGCGTTTCATGGCTTAAAAAGGATTCATTTGGTGGCAAAGTTAAACTCAGACAACGGAATAGCGCGTTAAAATTTAAGAATAGGTCATTAAAAGGGTCCGGGCTCAGGCTTTTTACCTCTTTCGTAAATGGGGTACCTCATTTGGGTGTAATTTTACAAATTATCAACGTTTGAGACCCAAGGCACATATCGCACTAATCGGTAACCCAAATAGCGGAAAAACTTCGCTGTTCAATTCTATTACCGGACTTAACCAGAAGGTGGGCAATTTTCCAGGAGTAACCGTAGAGAAAAAATCAGGGACAAGTACACTGCCCGGAAATCGGGATGCGGTAATTCTTGACCTGCCCGGTTCTTACAGCCTTTATCCCAGAAGGGCAGACGAATGGGTGGCATACCGGGCCCTTATGGAAGCAGACAACAAAGAGGGCATTGATCTTATCATTGTTGTGGCAGACGCCAGCAATCTTCGCAGAAACCTGCTCTATGTTTCCCAGGTGATCGATCTTGACAAACCCGTTATAGTGGCGTTGACCATGATGGACCTTGCCCGTAAAAAGGGTATCAAAATAGACCAGGAAAAACTATCAGCCGAACTAAAAGTACCAGTGGTTCAAATCAACCCCCGAAAAAATACGGGCATGGTTGAACTTGATAAAGCCATAGCAGGTGAACTTCAGAAAAAAGAAAGGCTCCCCGGAAAACATTTCATACCCGCTTCCGGACTCGCTACAGAAGCAGTAGGCGAGCTGAAACAAATGTTTCCGGCCATCAGTGATTATACCGCCATCCATTACCTCATTCATCACGAATCCTTTGATTTTCCACAGGACACACAGCAAAAGATCGAGCGAATCGAAAAATCCAATGACTTCAATCATACCAGGGTACAAGCCAAGGACATACAGCAGCGATACAGCCGGATACGGGAAATTATGCAGGCTGCAGTTATTGAACCGGACCCGGAAAAAAAGAAAATGTTCTCTGAGAAGCTGGATAATGTATTGCTGCACAGGACCTGGGGCTATCTGATCATGCTTTTTGTGTTGTTCATCCTGTTCCAAAGCGTTTTCTGGATAGCTGAATATCCCATGAATGCAATAGAATGGGGCTTTGGCGAACTAAGTCAGTGGTTAAGTCGTGTATTACCAGACGGGTGGGTGAGTAACCTGATCATCAATGGCGTTGTTGCCGGTATGGGTGGAATACTGGTTTTTGTACCCCAGATCATGATCCTTTTTGGACTGATTACCATATTGGAAGACACCGGGTATATGGCCCGGATTAGCTTCCTTACCGATAAGGTGATGCGAAAGCTTGGCCTTAACGGAAAAAGCGTGATGCCGATGATCAGTGGTTTTGCCTGTGCGGTGCCTGCAATAATGAGCGCAAGGAATATCGAAAACAGGAAAGAGCGCCTGCTAACGATTCTTACAACCCCCTTCATGAGCTGTAGCGCGCGATTGCCGGTCTTCACGATCCTGATAGCGCTCGTTATACCAAAAACAAATTTACTGGGCTTCCTGAGCCTCCAGGGACTTGTGATGATGGGGCTTTACCTGCTGGGCCTGGTAATGGGACTCCTGGTGGCTGCAATCCTGAATCTCTTTATCAGGATCAAAGAAAAGAGCTTTTTTATACTGGAACTGCCAATTTACAGGCCGCCAAGATGGAAAAACATCTTTGTGACCATGTTTCAGAAGGCAAAGATCTTTGTGGTTGACGCCGGAAAGGTGATCATGATCATTTCCCTGGTCCTGTGGGCATTGAGTTCATATGGCCCCGGAGAAAAAAGAGAGACCATCAGGCAGGCCTATGAAACCCTCATTAAAAATGATCCGGCCAACCAAAAGACATACCTGGCAGACAGAAATGCCGCACTACTGGAATTTTCTTATGCTGGTATTGTAGGCCGTTCTTTGGAGCCACTGATAAAACCACTTGGCTACGATTGGAAAATTGGCATCGCCCTGTTTACTTCTTTTGCAGCCCGTGAGGTTTTTGTAGGCACGATGGCAACACTTTATAGCGTAGGTGATGGGGCCGACGAAAACAGTACCACCCTGCGTAAAAAAATGCAATCGGCCGTCCGTACAGACGGGACCAAGGTCTATACGCTGGCAACAGGCGTCTCACTGATGATTTTTTATGTGCTGGCCATGCAGTGTATGAGTACGCTTGCCGTAGTTAAAAGGGAAACGGGGAGTTGGAAATGGCCCATCATAATGTTCGTATATATGACGGGCCTTGCTTATCTGCTGAGCATGCTGGCTTATTGGATTTTAAAGTGAAGACTATTCTCCTGGCAAATACATTTAATTTATTACCAGTCTGCCTCGTTTCTAATTTTATTTTTCACATCGTTATAAACAGTCCGGTACATTTCATCCAGTATCTCACTTCTTTCCGGAACGCGTCTCCCCCTATTGTTGATCAGCCGCCAGTCTTCCGGTCCCAGTGCCCTGGAATCTCCGTCATATGATGCAAATTCATCTTCCCGGTTAAAATGCGCATACGTTCTGTTCCCTGTTTGTTTCTTTCGGTTATCCAGATCTGTTATACGGTATTCGAGGTAACCGGATCCCTGTACAATCCGCCGCTGTATATGCAGGTTTGCGGTGACGGATTTGTATAATGGCCGGCCGGCAGTATCAACGCCCGTCTGTATGTTTTTTGTAAGTGTGCGCGTTTGTCGGCTCACTGTTGGTTCGGAGAAATCAATATTCGTCCAAACCAGGTCAACTATCCAATTGGGTTCTACTCGCCTGTACATAGCCTCCTGCTCCGTATAAAATCTGGCCGGTACCGAACTGGCATAACTGCCCCCAAGATCATTTACCAGTGTATTTGTTTGTTGATCCCTTTGTAAATTGTAATTCCATGATCCAAAAAAATAATGTTCAAATTGAACGGGCCTGATAACAATATTGACTGTTCCCTTTTCATAAGCCTCATTCATTTTTTCCCGAAACCGGGCAGTTCCTGAACCATATTGCCCGGCTTTTTTAAAAGCCTTATATGCATGCCTGGCATTTTCTCTTCCTTCGAAACGTAAATAGTTTTCTCCTTCATTATACCACTCCCTTGTTGCATCTTCTTTGATTTGTGTTATCTGCTGATAATAATTGGGTGGCGAAATATACCTGTAAGCCGGAGATGTTCTTATAGCATCGCTTATCTTTTGGCTTTGTTCCAGTTCCTTTATCAGTTTATCAAAGCGTGAGATGTCGCTTGAAAGCATTAAGGCAGAAACTCGATCCTGCTGTTGATTAATAGCACTCTGGTACAGGTCTATTACTTCCTGTCGTAGTATCGTATTCCCAGGATCCTTTTCAAGTTTTCTTAGTTTGGAATAAAGGCTCTTTTCTTCAGCAGAAGAAATCTTTCTGTTACTGCTGCAAGAAAGAAATAAAAAAGCAGTTATGCCTGCCAAAAGTAAAATTCTGATATTCATATTATCGCCCTCCTTACAGAGTACGACGAAAAGTTAAGCAGGAAGTTATTTCAGGATAAGCAAATTGTATAAAGATTAACTAAACCTACTAAAGAATTCCTAAAGAAGTAAGTTCCTCTTTGAATTGTTCCTGTGAAACGAAATGTATTGTTTTAATCCCCAATGCTTCTGCCGGGCCAAGGTTTCTTTTGTTGTCATCCACAAATATGGCTTCCCGGGGATTTACTTTGTATCTGTCCAACAGGGTTTGATAAATATCCGTATAGGGTTTTCTTGTCTTTTCCTCTCCGGAAACAACACGCCCATGAAACCAATGAAGGAAATCATATTTTTCAAGCGCGATGGGAAATGTTTCAGCGCTCCAGTTGGTCAGGGCAATCAACTGATATTGTTCATTGTCTTTGAGCGTACGTAAAATTTCAACCGTTCCCTGAATTGGTCCGTTTAGCATTTCTTCCCATCGGTCATAATACATCCGGATGATCTCTGCATGTTCAGGAAACTGGTTGAGTAATAATTGTGTGGCTTCAGCCAGCGACCTGCCTGCATCCTGTTCTTCATTCCATTCTGAGGTACATATGTTTTCATAGAACCAGTTTCTTTCCTCCTCTGAGGGTATATGCTTTTTATACAAATGATCCGGGTGCCAGTCAATGAGCACAGCTCCCAGATCGAAAATAACTGTTTTGTATTCCTTCATTTTTTTTAATTGAATCTTACACCGTTTCTAATACTGTTCAGCAATTGCCCATAACAGTCATTCAATAGTCTGCTGGCAATTTCGTTTCTTGAAGGAGCTGATGTTGAACCGCTGCTTGAGATAAGCCTAAGGTCTTCAGCTGTCAGGGCACGCCTGTCACCTTTGTATGTTGCCGTTTGAACCCTCCAGTTATATCTTCCGGGAAAGCGATCAAAAAACATATTGGTGCCTGATACCCAGTCGTAAATCCTGCACTCCAGTGCGGCATGGCTTTCCAACAAACGAGTAGTTACATAAACGGTTGCAGAAACCGTTTCATAAACAGGTTTTGCCGGAACAGATTTTGTAGTGCCAACCTGGATCTGGGCGGACCGTTGATACCTATCGTTTTGTGTATAGGACTGCCCGATGAACATATCAACGATATTCAGGTCTACCACTTTATCCATTTGAACGTGTTGGGTCCTCGCTTCCCAATCTGTAAAGAATCTTGTATCCCGGAAAGAAGAAGCGTTCAGGTCTCTGACCATCTGGCTTTGGAGAAAATCGTTTTGAAATCCCCAGTGACTATAGTTATAATTATAATAATTTACGGGTCTAATAATCACATATATGGTGGATAGTCGCTTTGCCTCCGCCATCATTTGCTGTACATTAAGATAGCCGGGCACGACCCTGTTAGCCTTATCAAACATCTCGTAAGCCTTTCCGGCATAGGCCCGGTTATTATAATTAAGATAATTCATTCCCTGGCTGTAATACTCTTTGGCAGCATTGTTTTTGTTTGTTTGAATGGCTTCATAAGGATTCCACGGATTAGAAACAGCTTTAGATGCAGCCGGACTGGATTTTATGTTGTTATACATTTGTTGAAGTACTTCCAGCTGTTTTGCTTTTTCAATATATCTGTCGCCAGGTGCCATTTGCGAGAGCAATTCCTGATTCAATTGTCTTTTTGAATCGAGCGACTGCTGATAAATATCTGGCAACAACTTAGATGCTTCTTGATCGTTAGGGTTCTTATTTAATCTTTCAATCAGATCGAAAACCTGCTTATCCTCACCTGTATATCTGGATGAAACCGGTTCGGTTATTACACATGAATGCAGCAGAAATAAGGTCACTACTGAATAAAACATAACAACAGTTCTTAGTATCATATGTCATTACTTTTAATCATTTTAAGAAAGGCCCTGAAAATTTACATTTCATTTCCTCCCGGAACCATTTTCAAAATAATTCCAGAGCAATGCAGACAATTTTCTGGCCAATACCCAACCTTCATTATCCGGTTCCCACCTTTCGTCTTTCTGGTTCTTAGTGATAATTGAAAATATATAAGGGCCTGATGGTGCCATTACAAGAATAGTTTCGCTCCTGCTTTGATTAACTGCTCCGTTTTTAGACGCCGTAAAAATATACGGTGGGATCTGTGACAAAGCTTCTTCGTCCCAATAATTCCTGCCAAGCAGCCTGATCATTTTTTCAGAAGCACTTTGGTTGATTATTTCACCACGATATAATTTTTCAAATAGCAAGGACATTTCCCTCGGCGTTGTCTGTCCCCAACCGTATAGTGTTCGGTTTGCTTCTCTTCCCGGCGTTCTTGAATTTATACGCGTATCCTTTAGTCCATTGGAAACCATTATCTGGTTGATGCTGCTGCCTGTTCCCGCAATTTGCTGCAACCACAAACTTGCAGTATTATCACTGGTGGTAAGCATCAGCATAATAACTTTTGATAGTTCGATAGTCTGACTGTCTTTGAACGATCCCAGGATATCTTCTCCCGGATACAAAAGTGAATCACGATATAAAAGTTGCTGATGATAAGAAAGTTCATTCTTATTTATCTTATCAAAGAGACCAATCAGTATGGGTACTTTAACCATACTCGCAGTTGGATAAACAGTATCCGCATTAATGGCAACCGTTTTTCCGGAATGTAAATGTTTTACATAAACGCCAACTTCTCCGTTAAAACCTTCAAGTATTGACTCAATTTTTTTCTGAAGCACTTTATCTGTTTTCTGTGCTTTTATAGCGGACTGACAGAAAACAGATACTACAAAAAGGCAAAGAAAAACTTTTTGCATATTTTAAATGTATTGCCCCTGATAATGATATAATCTCAAATAATTACCCGAATATAAACATCACCTGACCAAGACTTAATTTTTTATAATCCTGCTTTTGCACTAATCTCAAGCATTCTCTGTATGGGTTTTTTGGCTTCAAGTCGAAGTATTTCATCCATGGTTATTTCCGGTAATTCGTATTCCATGCACAGGTATAGTTTTTCGAGGGTATTCAATTTCATGTGCGGACAGTCATTACACGCACATGCATTATCCGGAGGTGCAGGAATAAAAGTTTTATCAGGTGAATCTTTCATCATCTGGTGAAGTATCCCGGTTTCTGTAGCAACGATAAAAGAATTAGCCGGGTCAGTTTGTGTGTACTTTAAAAGCTGTGTGGTGGATCCGATATAATCGGCCACTTTTAAAACAGCCTCTTCACATTCAGGATGCGCAATCATTTTTGCTTCAGGGTGTCTTAATTTTAGCTGATTGATCTTTTCCAGACTGAATATTTCATGTACCATACAGGCTCCATTCCATAAGAGCATATTCCTGCCGGTAACTTTGTTGATGTAGGCACCAAGGTTTTTATCTGGTGCAAAGATCAGCGGTTGATCTTTAGGAAAACTTTCAACAATGATTTTTGCATTACTACTTGTACAAATAACATCACTGAGTGCTTTAATGCCGGCACTGCAATTTATATAGGATACCACTTTATGATCCGGGTGTTGTTCCTTGAATTTTTTAAACAGTGGCGGAGGACAACTGTCACTCAAAGAACATCCTGCTTTTAAATCAGGTATGATTACTTTTTTCTCCGGGTTAAGTATCTTGGCAGTTTCAGCCATAAAATGTACACCGGCAAAAACAATGATATCAGCTTTGGTCTTTTCGGCCTGCTGGGCAAGCCCCAGGCTGTCGCCAATATAGTCAGCCACGTCCTGGATATCTGGTTCCTGGTAATAGTGAGCGAGGATGATCGCATTCTTTTCTTTTTTCAATCTTTCTATTTCCAGAAAAAGATCAAGCGAAGGATTTATGTCCAGATCGAGGAACCCGGTTTTGGCCAGATTTGCTTTTGCTGTATCAACGTGGATAACCGGCATAGTATTTATAGTATTATATTATTTATAAAATTAACTATTACTATTAGGACTGTGAATTGGTGGAAAGAATTTTATTTTAATATTTTGGCAATATCAAAGAAGCTTGTTTATTCACCGATATTAACAACTTATTCAATCCGGCAATTACACATCGGGAAAGGATCTTGAGCACTTATTAACAGGAGTTGATAACGAAAGGACTTTATAAAAAGAGGTTTTTTATTTCAAGAATCCGATGTTAATGGAGGTCTAAGAAAAAGCAACTTATACAAAATTCGCCGCCCTCAGGTAGCCGGATGAAAAGATCTCCGCAAAGAACCCACAAAAACCAGGGGTAGAAATCGGGTTTATCCACAGGTTTTGGGCTTCATTAACATACCCTTGTGGAAAGTTTATAAATGTTACTTTTATAACATATGAGCGGTATGTAACATCACCATCCAAAAAACACAAAATTCCTTTAAAGATCAATATCTGCCGATATTTTATAGGTTTTCCACAGTTTGTTGATAAGCTTTTTTACCCTATTTTTGCCATCCATTTAAAAAATTTGACCCTCATATTATGTCTATAATCCAGCAAATTCGTGATAAAGCGGCCGTTCTGCTCACCACATTGATTGCATTGAGTCTTATTGGATTCCTGGTTCAGGATGCATTTATTGGTAAAAGCAGCAGTGCTTTCACTGGTCAGAGTAAAACCGTAGGATCCATCAATGGTAAGGAAATTGATGCTATGGAATTCAACAGCAAGGTCAATATGGCCGAACAGGGATACCGTAACCAGGGTATGCAGACCAATGAAATGATGACGCAGAACATCATTGAAAGCATATGGAACGGATATATCCAGGACGAACTGGTAAGATCAGAAACAGATAAACTTGGTTTGTCGCTTACCTCAAAAGAATTGGGCGATCTGTTGTTCAGTGATAACGCACCCCAGGAATTCAAACAACTGTTTACTAATCCAAACACCGGACAATTTGATGTTCAGGCTGCCCGTAACTGGTTCACCAACCTGAAAAAGAGTAAAAAGGAAGAAGACCTTAAAATGGTTACCGATCAATTGATCAATCCATTACATACAAGATTACTTACGGATAAATATAATTCACTTTTCTCCCAGGGTTCTTATGTTCCCAAATGGATGCTGGAGAAAATGAATACAGATAACAGTCTTTTTGCATCTGTTTCCTATGTGGGAGTGCCATACACAACCATTAATGACAGCCTGCCTTCCTTAAAAGTAACTGACGCAGAAATAAATGAATATGTAAGCAAACATAAAGACGAGTTCAAGCAGGAAAAAGTAAGAAGTGTTTCTTATGTTGTATTTGATGCAAATCCAAGCGGACAGGATTCTGCCGTTGTCTACAATCAGCTTAATAATCTGAAAGCAGAATTTGAAACAGCCCCAGACCCTAAAGCATTCATCACCCGTAACAATACATCACTTCCTTTTTTTGATGGATACGCCTTGAAATCAAGGTTGCAAATGGACGCAAAAGAAACCATTATCGCAATGCCAAATGGTTCTGTTGCCGGGCCATACCTGGATGCTTCCAATTATGTGATTGCCAAAAAAATTGACACCCGTGTGCTTCCGGATTCTGTAAAATGCAGGCACATATTAATAGGAACTGTTGATCCGCAAACCGGCCAACCCAAAAGGGACGATAGTACAGCCAAAAAGAGGATTGACAGTATTTACAATGCACTGAAGACCGGATCTGATTTTGGTGTTCTGGCTGCTGTACTTAGTGAAGATGAAGGCAGCAGGAATAATAAAGGGGAATACAACTTCTCTTCCATAGACATGAACCTGGACAAGGCTTTTTATGACTATATCTTTTATAAACCGGTAGGAAGCAAAGAAGTTGTAAAAACATCTTTCGGGTATCACGTAATAGAAGTGCTTAAACAATGGAATTTCGAAGAAGGATACAAAATGGCCTATCTGTCAAAAAAGATTTTAGCCAGTCCGGAAACCGATAATTCAGCATCTTCCATGGCCACACAATTTGCCGGAAACAGCAGAACCGTTAAGGCATTTGATGAAAATGTGGTTAAAATGAACCTGAATAAACGCGTGGCCGATAATATCAAGGAAATGGACTTTTCTGTAACAGGGATGCCGTCACGCGCCATGGTAAAATGGATATTTGAAAACAAAGTAGGCTCTGTTTCAGAGCCCTTTGACCTGAAAGATAAATATGTGGTAGTATCCATTACCGGTGCAATGGAAGAAGGCGTTCAGCCTGCTGCAATTGCACGTACAATGGTAGAGCCCATTTTAAGGAACAAGAAAAAGGCGGCAGAAATTATCAAGAAGATTGGAAGCGCTTCTACGCTGGAAGCCATTGCTTCAGCAACCGGCACACAGGTGAATACGGCAGATACCATTCGTTTTGCTGATCCTTTTGTACCCAACCTGGGCAATGAAGCCAAAGTGATCGGCGCTGCATTTAATAAAAATTACCAGTCAAAAATTTCCGGCCCAATTGAAGGAACAAGCGGTGTTTTTGTGGTTAAGGTTAACCAGTCCGGTGCGCTTCCTTCCGCTGGCGTTGACCTTGACATGATGAAGAAAAGCCAGGAAATGCAACTGAAACAATTTGCCAGTTACAGCACACTGGAATCCTTGCGCAAAGCAGCAAAAATTAAAGATACAAGGCGGGACGCCGGATATTAATTTCAAAGAGTTTACATGAGAAGACAGGCACAGCCACTCCGCACGGGGTGGCTGCTGTTTTTAGCACACACATGTTCCGAACCCGCCGCCGCATTTAGTGTTATATTTGCAGGTATAAACAACACCGGATATGGAAAGTGCAATAGTTAATAAGGTGGCTGAAAGCGGATTGATTACCCTTGACCTGGAAAAATATATTCCACAAGAGGAGATCGTTGCTTTTGATCTCACGCCTTTTCTTTTCAGGGGATTGATCCTGAAAGAAAAAGATTTCCGCGAATCCATGCAAGCAGAAGACTGGTCGAAATATTCAGGAAAAGCGGTTGCGGTTTTTTGTTCATCAGATGCGATAATTCCTGCCTGGGCCTATATGCTGGTTTCCGTTATGCTGAGCGGTATTGCAAATATCGTTTACGCCGGAACAACGGAAGAACTTGAAAAAAGCATGTTCCTGGAAAACCTTAAAAAAATCGATAAGGCAGAATTTCAAAACAAAAGAGTTGTTGTAAAAGGCTGCGGCGATAAGCAGATCGGTGTGTATGCCTATCTTGAAATTACAAGTTTGCTTCAACCAATTGTAAAAACGCTTATGTACGGCGAACCATGCAGCACAGTGCCGGTATATAAAAGGAAATAACCTGTTGTGCTATTAAATCTTATTCGAAATCAGAGCAAATCTCTAAGGAATAGCATCCTGGACGCTTCTTGCTAATAATATTTTTAGCCCGCAGAGAGCCTCAGAAAAAAAGGAGGGCCACAGAGAACAACCTCTTTCGCTCTGTGCCCATTTATTTTTTGTTTCATTCTTTTCGCTCATTCTTTTAAAATTAAAAATCTATATATCCTCCATGTCTATACTTAAAGTAAATACAATCCAGACTGGATTATACAGGTTCTGGTTTGATATAACGGAATAACACCAGCGGGGAATATTTTAATAGGACCATACATTTAAGACTCATTTGTAATTTGGATCAAGGGTTGGCGGTTATAGATGTGATCTATTGTGTGATTTAAATAAGGATTATCCTCCCCCTAAAGCACCAATGTACAATGACTCCGAGGTTTACCCCCTCCAAAGAGGGGGATAAAACAGCCCTTCCCTGCAATGATTTTTGTACATTGTTCACTGATTTTTTATAAGAAGGTTTTGGAGAAGCAATATCCCCCGCTGGAGGCTTGCCCGACGTAATGAAATGGAGGCGGGGGGTGAATTTCGAGCTTAACACATACTCAGGTTTTAGGGGGAGGACTGTTAGTCTCTTTAACTCCCGCAAGTCCGGTATAAATGTTTTTTGTACTTTTTTGGATAAAGTGATACTGTAAAATAACCTTGTAATAAGGCTTTGCGTTCTAAATACTTAATCCTATATTTTAAACTTGTTTCTTTTGACTTTTTAATACTATTTAATTGGTTATTTGATAGCACAACACGTAAGTAAATAATTAATTCAGGAAAGAGGTTACTCTACTTCAACGATCATTTCAATTTCTACAACAATATTATTGGGAAGTGCATTCATTCCCACGGCAGAGCGTGCATGCTTGCCTTTTTCCCCAAAAACAGCCACCAGAAAATCGGAACAGCCATTCATAACTTTTGGCTGATCGGTGAAACCCGGAGTACAGTTTACCATGCCAAGGATCTTTACGATCCGCTTGACTTTTTTGAGGTCTCCGCCGGTTGCATCTTTGAGTGTTGAAAGCAATTGTATCGCACATGCTTTGGCAGCTTCATAGCCTTGTTCAATCGTTATCCCGTCTCCTACCTTTCCGGTGATATCTTCTCCCTTAGTGTTTTTGGGACCATGCCCCGAGAGATAGATCAGCTTGCCCGTTTGAACATATTTTACATAGTTGGCCACGGGTTTGCTCATGACAGGAAGTGTGATGCCCATTTCTTTAAGTTTTGTTTCCGGGTCTGATTGGGCTTGAGTAGCTATACCAGAGACTATAAAACATACGAGCATAAATAGATTTTTCATAACGGGAAATTTTGTTGTAAAAAAATTTTAAAACCAGCCGCGTTTTTTAAACGCCCATAACATCCACATGGGGATGAGCAACATAAGGGCCACCGCAAAATAAAAACCCCATTCATGATGGCTGTAAGGAATAATATCGAAGTTCATTCCAAAGATACCGCCAATAACAGTTGCCGGAGCAAGCACACTGGTTACTATGGCCATCACTTTCATCACCTCATTCATTTTAAGGTTCACATTACTGATGTACAGGTCCTGCATACTCATCATGATATCCCGGTAGTTTTCGCTAAGATCATATGCCTGAACAATATGATCATAAACGTCTTTGAAATATTTTGTGGTACTGTCTTCCAGCAGTTCGCTTTCGCTCCTGATGATGGAGCTTATCAGGTCGCGTGCGGGCGCAACATTTCTTTTCAGTATGATTTGTTCCTTTCTAAGTTGGTTGATCCGCGCCAGGGAACGGGTATTGCTTCTGCGGATCACATCTTCTTCAAGGAACTCGATCTGCTCGCCGAGTTTTTCCATGACGAGGAAATAATTATCTACGATAAGATCCAGCATGGCATATAAAAGATAATCCGCAGAACGCTGCCGGATCTGGCTTTTGGGCAATTTCAATTTAAGGCGTAATGGATCAAATACATCGCGGCTGGCATCTTCCTGGAAAGAAAGCACAAACTCTTTACCAAGCACAATGCTTATCTGTTCTGTTTCCACCGTTTTTTTGACATCATTAAAATAGAGCATATTCAGGAGGCAGAACATCACCCCCTCAACCTCATCCATCTTGGGCCGTTGATTAATACTGAGAATATCTTCAATCAAGAGCGGGTGTACGCCATAGTGCTCACACACTTTTTCTACCTCAGACTTTCTCAGCCCGTCTATATTGATCCAGCTTAATCGATTGGATGTTTTAAAATGAAGACATTCGTCTACGGATGACGACCGAAACTCTTTTAAATCTTCTGAATCATAATCGTAAACAAAAACCGACACGTCTTTTGCTTCTTCACGAAAAGGGATCACCGTAGGATTTACATCCAGGATTTCTTTGGTCCTTCCCGAACCAAACAACTGGGGAACACCCAGCATTTTGAGATATCTGTTGCTGTTCATGTGATAAATTGCACCAGAAAAATTACAGAATAAAACCGAGTTTTTGACAATTCATGCCGCCATGCATTTATTTTGACGGAACGAGCAGACCGCCCGCCTTTTCTTTGGCCAGTTTGGCAACAAGTAAATCATATTGTATCCTAAAAAGCGTATCCTGTTCTTTTGAAAGTGTTGTTTCTGCATCCAGCAACTCCTGGGCGGTGGCGCGGCCTTCCTGTAACCTGTTGCGCGCAATATTTACCCGTTCTGCCTGAACCTGTATCCTTTCTTCCTGCACCCGTGCAAGCTGCCACTGGTAAGCCGTTTTATTTTGTGTATTCACCAGGTCGTAATAAACCTGTTGCCTGGTCTTGCGTAAGATGTTTTTCTGTTGTTCCACCTGGATCTTTGACAGTTCAACTTCCTGTTTTTTTTCGTCCCCGGAATAGATTGGCCAGCGAAGAGAAAACCCCAGGAAACTGTTGCCAAACCAACTGGTAAACGGATTGAAATTATAGGAAAAATGATTTGCGCCGAGGTAGCCTTCAAAATTTAAAACAGGCAGCCGGTCTGCTTTTTTGCGCGACAGCTCCAGTTCGCTGATCTCCAGGTTAATTTTTTCTTCCTCAATTTCGGGATGTGCATCTTCGGCGGTTTTAAGTTTGGCAAGAGGATCTGAAAAACCCGAACCATCCTGAGTTGACATCTTTTCCAGGCTTTCAACCGGATCAATCAAAACAAGACTATCGTATCCTATCATATAACTCAGGTAAACCCTGGCTGTAAAAATATCCTGTTCTGATTTTTCCTTTTCCAGTTCGGATGACCGTAGACGTAAGTTTGCATCCCGGAGGTCATTTTCCAGCGCCCGGCCTTGTTGTACCTGTTCCCCGATCAGAATTGCATTCTCTTTGTTTCGTTCAATATCTTTTTGGTTATACGCCAGGGTTGATTTTGCCAGCAGCAATGCATACCAGGCTTTCGCAATTTCTTCGTAGCGGTCTGTCAGTAGTCTTCTTTGTTGCGCCAGCGCAAACTCTTCGGCCATTTTGTTTCCTTTGATCGTGGCCAGTTTGACCGGATCGTATAAAGGCTGTGTCAACCGGAGCCCAACAGTATTCGCCCAGGGGGTTCCAAATCGAATAGGGATGAGTTCTTCGGGGTTTCCGGACGGATTGAAAGCGTTGCCCGGCAGGATACTTGTTGGAATGATCGGGTTATAATGCAAATCTGTTTCGAGAATCAGCCTGGGCAGATATCCGGAACGAGCGCCTTTTGTAGCCACTTCCGCATACACAATATTACGCTCGGCATTTTTCAGGTCTGGCTGTAATGTGGCGGCAATTTTTAATGCCTCGGGCAGGGTTAACCGAAGATATGGTGCAGGCTGCTGGGCCCTTACAACCTGTGTTGTTGAGCAGATCAGCAGGCAGACAATTATACAGTTTTTCATGACCATTTATTTATCCCCTGAATACAGATGCAGGTTCAAGTGAAACAATACGCCTGATGGCAAATGCGGCCCCGCCAAGAGAAATGACCAGCGTTATCAAAAAGAAAGCAACAATGATCGCCGGTGAATAAGTAAATACAGTCCCCGCTTTTCCAACCCCCCACCTGAAAAGTTCAATGAAAGCATATCCCAGCACAAAACCAACCAATGAAAACAGGAAAGCCTGTAGCAATATCAATCGGATAATATACCCGTTTGACGCGCCGATGCCTTTCAGTGTTCCATAATCCCGTATCCTGTCGAGCGCTGCGGAATACATGGTCAGGCCGATGATGAAAAACCCCGCGATCAGTGCAAAAACAATGAGCGAGCCGATGCTGAAACCAATGCCGCTGTTGCCTAACAGGAAGCGCACCGTTGATGCCGCAAAGTCGTTGGATGACCAGGCACGCACTCCAAAGAGGGTCTTATTGATCAGGTCCTTGACCTGCTGAGGGTCCGTTCCCGGAACAACATCAATTAAAACCGCGCTTATATTGGTGTTGGGTATATTGCCAAAATACCGGGCTTTCTCAATGGTGGTGAACATGAATATGCCGCCAAAGCCCCTGACGCCGCTTGTCTGTACGGCAATGAATGCTTTTTTCCCGTTGATCTCAAAACTTGTTCCGAGTTGGGCGCCACCTAAAGTATTTCGATCGAAGAAATCTGCACTAACCGCGCCATCTTCCAGCATGGCCTCCAGGCTTCCGCCGATTATTTTTTCAGGACTCAGGCCAACCCTGAAAGAGGGTGCATCGGTGCCAATAAGCTGTATCCCCGCCGTGGTACCATCATCAAATCTTGCCGTGCCTCCGGCCACAACAACCGGAAATACCCGCGCCACTCCCTTGATACTTTCAAGTTCTTTTACCTTTCTGATATCAAGCTTCCCGAGCGCATTGGCATTAATTGTTTTGCTGTCAACCACCCAGAGATCCGCCTGGGAATTGGTCACCAGCGCCTTCATCGCATTGGTCAAAAAAAGAAAAATACCCGTTTGCTGGCCGATCAGGAAAATGCTGATGATGATGCCAATGACAATACCCATGCTTTTGGCCTTATCGTATTTCATGAACTGCCAGGCGTATTTCAGCATAATATCTTTTCTTTATTTGATCTTAATAATGCATTCAACCTGTCTGTTGATGAGCAGCTCCTGGTTATCTAACAGGATCCTCACTTCCCTTACCCGCCGGTCTTCTTTTACGCCAACCTCATCACTGAAAAGAGATTTCTTTTTCAGGTATGGAGCTGTATATAAAACCGTTCCTTTTGACACCGTATCCGGGTAGCCTTTGTACCTGATGAAAGCCGCTTGCCCCGTTTTTATTTCATCAGCAAACAGCTCATCAATTTCACAGAGCGCCGTGAGCCTTCCTTCGGGCGCCAGTTGTGCATAGCGCTGACCCGGTGTAAGGCTTGCGCCAACCCTTGCGGAAACCTCCAGCAGGCGGCCGTTTTGGGGAGCACGGATGATGGACTTTCCTTCGGTGGCAAGGGCCGTTTTCACGGCAGCCCCGGATTCAGATACTTTTTTTTCTGATAAGGCCAATGCCGCCTCTGCATTTTTAAGGGCAAGCTTTTTGTTTTCGAGGTCGGTTCGGGCATTATCTAACTGTTGCTGTGTTTCTGCTTTTTTTTCCACCAGCCTGCTCGTACGGTCAAAATCGGTCTGAGATTGATGGAGGTTGTTTCTTGCTTCGGCAATCTTTACTTTGTCGAGCTGTAATTGCTGCTGCTGCGTGTTAAGGCGGGCCGTTGCTTCTTCCGCCTGTGATGACTGTACAATATTATCCAGCTGGATCAGCGGCATGTCTTTTTTAATGAACTCACCTTCTTTGATGTATATGCGGGTGATCAGTCCGCCATTATCACTGGCGAGGTCTGTGATCCCCGATTCAGGTTCTATTCTACCGGTGCCGGCTACCTGCTGCACATCGGGTTTTACCAGGGAGTCTTTGGTGGATGGTGCATCTTCCTTTTGGGTTTGTTTTTCCTGGGAGCAAGCCATCAGGAAAAAGAGAAAGACCAGGGCTGAAGTTAATTTTGACATGATGGATCAGATAGGTTGGTTGATTTCTGTTTTGCTTATTTCTCCGTTTTCAACGTATACAATTTCGTCGGCAAAGGGCTTAAGGCGCATATCGTGGGTAACAATGGCAACGGCTTTTCCTTCAGCGGCCAGTAGTTTAAGTTCTTCCATCACCACATGGGCGCTTTCGGTATCCAGGCTGGCGGTGGGTTCGTCGCAGAGCATGATCGGCGGGTCAGTGACCAATGCCCGGGCAATGGCAATGCGTTGTTGCTCTCCGCCGCTCATCATCTTTGGAAGGCTTTTGGCGCGATGGGTCATATTCACTTTTTGCATGGCCTGCTTCACCCGCTCCCGTGCTTCACTGGTGGGAACGCCCTGCAAAGTAAGCGGGAGCATCACATTCTGTTCTGCGCTTAGTGGGGCCAGCAGGTTGAACTGCTGAAAAACGAAACCAATTTTATTGAGCCTGATCCGGGCCATTTTTTTGGCGCTGAGGTCCCGGGTGGATACACCATCAATGATCACATCGCCCGAAGTTGGGTAAATGACACATCCGATCAGCGATAAGAGTGTTGTTTTTCCGGAACCGGAGGGACCTAATATCAGGGTTACCTTACCGGTTTCCAGGTCCATGTTGGAGGGCTTTAACGCAACAATGACGGAATCCCCGCTTTTGAATTCTTTAGAAGCCTGAACAACCCTTGCAATAACAGCCATGAAAAACGGTTAAGGTGATTTCATTTATGGATACAAAAACACAGGCATTTTGTTTTACAAAGGGTAAGTCAAACTACAGAAATGATACAACAACTTTTTTCTGTCATCTATGGATTTTGCCTTTTATTTTCGATTTTTGACTTTCGATTTTCGATTTCCTCTCCCCCCTACCAGATTGTTTTCAACTTCCAAACCTTAAGGCTATGAATGATTACGCCTGCTCCATCACTGAAAATGTCAACAGGCGGATTTTTTTCTTCCGGAAAAACCTGTGCCGTAAACACGCGATCGCCATCATTGATATACACCTCGATAATGCTGTTATCAAAGAATACGCGCAGGGAAATTTTCCGGTCTGTTGGAGTGAAAGGTACAGCAAAGCGATTCAGCTTTTCAAAAGCGGCAAGCTTGAATTGATTGCCCGACCCTCTTTCTAAAACGATTTGTTTCACAGTTGGATCATAGAATAGCATAAAAGCTGGTTTTTCTTTTGATCCCAGCCTGATGCCGGTTTTTCCGGCAGCAGATACGGCCAGTTGCAATTCCATTTCCCAGGCATTTCCCAAATCGGGAACAGCCATTGATTTATCCAGGCTTCGTTTTTCCCATTGGACAGGAGACGTTCTCTGTTTATTTAAGGAGGCTACCGGCGACTGTACCATCACCCATTGATCATTCGTTTTTTTAACCGAGATGGTTCTTGGAAGCGACATAGCGCCCTTCCAGGGATGCGTAGGAATTTCGTTGGCATAGTTCCAGTTATTGATCCAGCCAATGCTTACGGGACCGGTGTTTGGAGGCAGGTTATTATAAACGATGGCGGCATAATAGTCGGGACCATAATCCGGACGTAAAATCACATTGGACGGTGTTTCATTTATGAACCGGGTGCCGTCAAATTCACCCACAAAATATTGCATGTAAGGGGCCGGAGAATGCATCAGCACCCACTTGCTTTCTTTTCGGTTATTGTTCACCGGTACCTGGAACAGATCCGGGCACTCCCATATCCCGGTGGTATCACCCGCCGGGCCAAAATCACTCAAGAAGGTCCAGTCAAGCAGGTTAGGCGAACGATAGAATTGTATTTTTTTCTCCAGCGGCAGGGCCACAACCATCACCCATTTTTTTTCGGGCTCGTACCAAAAAACTTTAGGGTCACGGAAATCTTTTTTTCCGAGGTCAAGCACCGGGTTTTTTGCATATTTGGTCCAGGTACGACCTTTGTCGAGGCTGTAAGCAATATGCTGCGACTGGTTAAGGCCTTCCTGGTGGCCGGTGTAAATGGCAACCATGGGAACCTTCCCGCTTGTGCCCGCAAACCCCGAGCGGTTTTTTTCATCAACCACCACCGTACCGGAAAAGATCATGATGCCGTTTTCTTCGGGGATGGCAAGGGGAAGGTGCTTCCATGATACCAGGTCTGTGGATACTGCATGGCCCCAGGTCATATGCCCCCAGGTGTTGCCAAAGGGATTATGCTGGTAAAACAAATGGTATTCGCCATCAAAATACACCAACCCGTTTGGGTCGTTTATCCAGTTTTTTTCTGTGGTAAAATGATATTGCGGACGAAAGGCTTCCTTGTATAAGGAGGCGGCAGGCTCCTGTGCAAAACCAGTTTCCTGGTAACAGAAAAACAGTAATAGCAACAACTTTTTCATGTACATAAGGTATTGTGTTTTCGCGAATAATTTCCCTTTCCGTTCATAAATCATGCAACCAAAGCCGCTGCGCCAAAAACACCCGCGCTGTCGCCGAGGGTTGGTTTTACTATGGGGACATCCAGCCTGTTATTAAAAATAAAATGATCCAGGCTTTCCCGTCCGGCAGCATAAATACTATCAATATTGCCAACGCCCCCGCCAATAATAATCACATCGGGGTCAATGATATTGGTCACAACGGAAAGGGCTTTTCCAAAAAAATGATGCAGCCTTTCCATGGTTTCTATAGCAACGGGATCGTTTCCTTCTCGTGCGGCCTGCACGATCTCTTTCAGGGATAATGATTTTTGTGCTTTTTGCTGATAAAAACGCTGAAGCCCCGGTCCGGAAAGCACCGTTTCAACGCAACCTGTTTTTCCACAGTAACAGGGACCGCCCGATTCGTCGAGGAAATTATGCCCCCATTCGCCGGCGATGCCATGTTTCCCGGGCCAAATTTTTCCATTCCAAACGATACCGCCGCCCACACCCGTTCCCATTATGATGCCAAAGACAAGAGAAGCATCTGGAAACTTTTCTTTTACAACGCCCCAATGCGTTTCAGCAAGGGCAAAGCAATTGGCATCATTAGCCAGTTTAACTGGGATACCCAGTAAAGCTTCCAGGTCCTTTTGCAGCGGGCGGCCATTCAGGGAAGTACTGTTACAGTTTTTCATGGTATGCAGTACCGGGTCCAAAACCCCGGGGGTACCAAAACCAATACTGCCGGGATATAATCCGGTTTCAGCAGAAATCAGGTCAACCAGGGTTTTGATCTGTCCAAGCACGTGGTCGTATCCTTTTTCCCCTTCGGTGTCGATACGTTTCCTGATAATAGGCATGGGGTCGTCGAGGGAAGACAGGATGGCGGCTTCGATCTTGGTTCCGCCAAGATCGATCCCCCATATTGGTTGGCTCATAGTCGTTGATTTAAACGTTTAAGCAATGTAATCATCTTTCCTGTTATTAAGATTTTCCATTATCGGATATTCTGTAAAATGAGACAGGTTTTCTTTATCTTTCTGTCTTATACAACCAAAACGATTGCCATGAGTTACCCGGTCCGCATTGCTTTAATAGCCGCCTTAGGGGGATTTCTATTTGGTTTTGAAACGGCCGTGATCTCCGGTGCGGAGCAAACCATCGAGCGTCTTTGGAGCCTTACGCCAAATCAACTGGGACTCACCGTAGCTTCCAGTCTGTTTGGTACGGTGCTTGGGTCTTTGCTGGCTGGCATTCCTGCCCAGCGGTACGGACGAAAAAAAGTGCTCTTCGTTATAGCCCTTATGTATTTTTTCTCGGCCATCGGCTGCGCGATGTCGCCCGGCCTGCTCATTTTTGTTATGTTCCGGTTTATCGGCGGTGTTGCTGTAGGCGCGTCTTCGGTGGTGGGCCCGATGTATATTTCTGAGATTGCCCCTGCCCATTTGAGGGGAAGACTGGCGGGATCTTTCCAGCTGAATATTGTGCTGGGTATTTTCGTAGCCTATATTTCCAATTATTATTTTGCCGGCGCGGGAGAAGATTCCTGGAGATGGATGCTGGGAGTCATGGTAATTCCGGCCGGGTTATTTGCCATATTGGTACGCACCATCCCCGAATCTCCAAGGTGGCTTATTCTGAACCATGAGGTGGATAAAGCCATTCCGATCATGAACCGCATTGGTGAGTTAGATCCCCAAAAGGCCATTGAAGATATCAGGGCCTCGGTGACCGATATCAAAGAAAAACTTTTTCAGCACCGCTATAGTAAGCCGATCGTTTTTGCGGTTTTGCTGGCCATGTTCAACCAGCTATCAGGAATCAATGCCATCATTTACTATTCCAAGCGGATCTTTGAAATGGCCGGATTTGATACCTCCAACGCCTACCTTCAATCCATTTATATTGGTACGGCCAATCTCCTGTTTACACTACTGGCGATGTCATTGATTGATAAGTTCGGCAGAAAAAAACTGCTCCTGATCGGCTCCTTTGGGATGATCTTTTTCCTGGGCCTGACCGCCTTTGCCTTTAAAGATCCCGGCGTGACCAATCCAAATGTGGTATGGTACCTTATTGGTTTTATCGCCTTTTTTGCCTTCTCACAGGGCGCTGTTATTTGGGTTTTTATCTCCGAGATATTTCCCAATTCGGTCCGTTCGCAGGGCGGCTCGCTGGGTAGTTTTACACACTGGATCATGGCCGCCGTCATTTCTTATGCGTTCCCGGTGATCGTAAACAGCAGCCCCAATGGCGGGTATTATTCATTTATCTTTTATACCATCATGATGGTGCTGCATCTCTTTTTTGTATGGCGATATTTACCGGAAACAAAAGGGAAGACTTTGGAAAAAATCCAGGAAGAGCTGGGGATTAAATAACAGGATTGTCCTCCCTCTGATGCACTAAAGTAAAAGACCTCCGAGGTTCACCCCCTCCATGGGAGGGGGACAAAACAGCCTTTCCTTGCAATGTTGTTTTGGATCAAAGTGATTACTGAATTTTTATAAGAATGTTCCGGAGAAGTAATATCCCCCTCTCGGAGGGGGTGAGTTTCGAGCTTAACACCTACTCAGGTTTTAGGGGGAGGATTGTTTGTCTCTTTAACTCCCTCATTACAGCAATGGTAAAAGCGCTTTCGCCTTCTCCAGGTCTTCGGGAGTATCTATACCGATGCCCGTAAACGAGGTTTCGATCATTTTAATGGGGATGCCGTTTTCGAGGTACCGAAGCTGTTCGAGTTTTTCGATATTTTCCAGTATGCCCATGGGCCATTGGGTGAATGCCATCAAAGATGCTTTACGAAATGCATAGACACCAATATGCCTGAAATATACGGCCGCCGCATCCGTATTTCTGTGAAAGGGAATGGGAGACCGGCTGAACAAAAGCGAAAAACCTTTAAGGTCTGTAACTACTTTCACCATATTGGGATTATCAATTTGATCCGCCGAATCAATTTTTTGCATCAGGGAAGCCACCTGCACGGTATCATCGGAAAAAGCAGCCAACAGATCGGCCAGCGGTTTTTTCTGAATAAAGGGCTCATCGCCCTGTACGTTGATCACTACATCAACCTGCAGGCCGGCAATGGCTTCTGCAATCCGGTCGCTCCCGCTTTCGTGTTCGCGCAGGCTCATTACCGCATTCCCGCCATGGGAAACGATCTCTTTGAAAATAATCTCACTGTCGGTAGCCACCAAAACCTCGTTGAATAATCCGGTGGCCACGGTATTGTCGTACGTATGCCGGATCACGGTCTTGTCGCCCAGCAGCTGCATGAGCTTTGCGGGGAAGCGCGTGGCGGCATAACGGGCAGGGATAACTGCAATTGTATACAAGGACAAGGGTTTGGAATAAAATTAATGAAATAAGCGGTGAGATGGGGAGATTTCAAATCTTAAAGTAGGATTTAAGCTATTGTGCGATTGAAATACAAGATCCTTTACCCTCTTCCTATAATGGGAAATAAAGAATATAGAAACCCATGCTCAGGACAACAAAATAATATCGCTCCGCCGCGGCGGACACTAATATTAAATACATATGGGTCTACAAGAATATCGCCCCGCTGGGGCTCAAATACAAAATACATACGGGTCTACAAAAATGTCGCCCCGCTGGGACTCGAATACAAAATGCATGCGGGTCTACAAGAATGTCGCCCCGCTGGGGTTCGAATGTAAATGGTGATTTGCTTTCTGCCTTTAAGCTCCAGAGGAGCGACATTCTTGTAGAAAACAATTGATTGTTAAATAGAGCCCCAGCGGGGCGACATTATTTTAAATCCTTAACGTCGCGTATAAATCTGACATCTTCAAAGAACATTTCCTTGAAACGGGAAATATCCACCCGGGATGACAAACAAAAAGAAAAAATCATCTCTCCGTGGCCCTCTGTGGCCGCTTTGATACCGTAATCAATCTTTTAATTTCTGAAACGGACGTTTCATCAGCGAAATAAAATCTTCATCTTTCTCATTGGGATAATACCTGTCGAGGCCATAGCGCAACTGCGACGGGTCCATTTTCATAAAGGTTCCCAGCAGCCTGTCCCAGATGGAAAAAACAGCACCGTAATTGCTGTCGGTATAAGGTTGTTTCCAGTGATGGTGGATCTTATGCATATTGGGCGAAACCAGGAAATAGCTCAGGCCCTTGTCCAGCCATTCGGGCAATTTGATATTGGCATGGGTGAAACCGGTAATGGAGATCAAAAGTGTCTGGTAGATCATAACCGCAAACATGGGTGCGCCGGATACAAAAATGCCCAGGAAAAAGAACAGCCCCCGCCAGACACTTTCCAAAGGGTGATGCCGAAGCCCGGTAGTGACATCAACATTATTATCCGTATGATGCACCAGGTGGAAGCGCCAGAAAAGCGGCACTTTATGTTCCACAAAATGGCAGAGCCAGCCCGCAAAAAAATCCAGCGTAAGCGCCGAGAGGATGATCGTCATAAGCAGATTGCTCTTTAACCAATAGACCAGTCCAAACTGGTGGCTTTTGGTCCAATCAGAAATCAGCAAAATAAAAAC
This sequence comes from Chitinophagaceae bacterium, assembly GCA_041752135.1. Lineage (GTDB taxonomy): Bacteria > Bacteroidota > Bacteroidia > Chitinophagales > Chitinophagaceae > Pollutibacter. The sequence goes on from JBGSHT010000088.1 coordinate 44,411, forward strand.
AGCCAGGAAAGTATGGATGATGAAATGGATCAGTGTAAAACCAAGATTAATGGATGCGTGCCTTCCCTTGGTTTTTTTGTATTGCATATGCACCAGGGGAATGGCGGACTCAATGGCCCAAAGGAGAACCATCGTACCTACAAAAAAAACACCCCTTTGCAAAGGGTGTTTGTCTAATTCCTGGAAGTATTGAATGATGGAATCCATGGCAAAGGTTTCTTCAGGTAAATTACAGCATTTGTTTGCAATAAAAAAAGGATGTTTAAGGCATCCTTTTTTATATTATTTAATTAATGCGTTCTTTATTGATTCAGCATCAGCGGCATCACCAGCATCAGCAGCTCTTCGTTCTCATCTTCTTCAATAGGCTTAATGATCCCCGCTTTAGTAGGCGTGGAAAGTTCCATTTTGATTTCTTCACCGGATGTGCTGCCCAGCATTTCCACCAGGAATTTAGCGTTGAAAGCAATCTGCATGTCTTCCCCATCATACTGACAGCTCATGCGTTCGTTTCCTTCGAAACTGAAATCGATATCCTGTGCGGTCAGTTGCAGTTCACTGCCGTTGATCGAAAGGGCTACCTGGTTGGTGCTCTTATTACTGAAAATACTTACCCGGCGCAGGGCGCTTTGGAAATCAGCACGGTTAACGGTCATGCGGTATGGATTATCTGTTGGGATAACCACTTTATAATCCGGGAAGCGGGCGTCTATCAGCCGGCAAACCATTTGCGTGGTGCCGTGGGAAACAAAAAGATGATTGCTGTTATAGGAAATGTTCAGTTCATCCTCATTATCCGGTAAGGCGTTTTTGAGGAGGGTAAGCGGCTTTTTAGGTACGATGAAACTATCTGTTTTTGGACAGCTCACATCTTTTCTTTTATATTTTACCAGCCTGTGTGCATCGGTGGCTACAGTGGTAAATCCTTTTTTATCCAGTTCAAAGAAAACACCGGTCATCGCTGGCCTCAGGTCGTCTGAACTTACAGCAAACAGGGTTTTATTGATGGCGGTCAATAAGGCTGATGAAGGCATTGTAAAACCATTGGTATCGTCCGCGGCGGGTTCCTTGGGAAAATTATCCGGGTTTTCTCCCATCACTTTATACTTTCCGTTATCGCTGGTGATCTCCACACCAAAGTTTTTATCGATGGTGAAAGTCAGTGGCTGATCTGCCAGATTTTTTAAGGAATCCATGAGGATCTTTGCCGGAATACAAACCTTGCCGCTGTCCTTAGCCTCAATATCCATATGAATTTTCATGACGGTTTCCAGGTCGGTAGCCACCACGGTGAGCCTGTTCTTTTCTATTTCAAAGAGAAAATCTTCCAGGATGGGCAGAACGGTATTGGCGTTTATGACACCGTTGATCTGTTGCAGCTGCTTCAATAAGGCCGATGAGGAAACAATAAATTTCATAATCTGTTGGCGGATTTGAGTTTCAGCAAATATAGGTGGATGGAAGCTACCAAATCCCCCATTTTTTAAACATTTTGCGCATAAGATGCACTATAATGTGCATTACATTGCAAATCGGTTATGGAACTTTGTGAACCTTTCTGCCGAAGGTTTTCTGGCGTATGGATATTGGGGTAAACCGGCATGTTCCTGTTGAAAACACGTATAAAAACGGGTATGATAGCAGGGTTAAAACCGAATACAGCCAACACTTTTTCATATAATTGATATGGGATGTAATTTTAAATTTCCCGATGTATGATAAACCATGATTATATTGGCGGATGACCTTTCGTAAAACCTATACAGCCGAGCACGCCTATCCTAAAATTAAACAATATTGTTCCTACCAGGAGCGGTCGCATGCGGAAGTAAAGGAAAAGCTTTATGGTTTGGGCCTGCATAAATCCGATGTGGAGGTACTGATCTCGAAACTGATCGAAGAAAACTATTTGAACGAAGAGCGCTATGCGCAGAGTTTTACCGGAGGGCATTTCAGGACCAAGCAATGGGGCAGGGTTAAGATCAAATATGAACTCAGGCAAAAAAAAGTAAGTGATTACAACATTCAAAAAGCGCTTGCCTCCATTGAAGAAGCGGATTATCTGAAAACACTTAAAAAGCTGGCGGAGAAAAAATGGAAAAGCATAAAAGGGCCGGGCATAAATGTGTATACCCGGGTGGCAAAAACAACATCCTACCTCATGCAAAAGGGATTCGAGCCTGTTTACATCAAACGCATCCTTGCGGAGATCAACGCGCCCGACGAAACACCCTGAGCATTACTTAACCACCGGCCATGGGAAGGACGACTGCAGCGTTATCCTTTTACCGCTTTCCTGGGAGGCCCTTGCGGCCTCAATGATCTCCAGTACATGTAGGGCATGTTCTGCGTTGATGAGTGGTTCTCTGCCGGTTGCCAGGCTTTCGGCCACAACACTGGCGCCCTGTTCCCAGACATATGTTCCCGTATCTGTTGCATGTCTTTTAGGCGGTTCTGTCCACGAATTGGCCAGGTCCACGCCAAAAGGGGCCCAGTCGTAGCCTACCAGCGCCATATTTCCTTCCGAACCCCAGATGGAAATAGTGGGCCGCTCCTGTCCTTTTCCCTCATGTCCATAGGGATCAAAATAATTAAAGCCGCACTGCACATGGGATAAAACGCCGTTGCCATGGTCCATCAATACCATGGCATTATCCTCTGCCTCCACCTTGATGGTGCCTTTATCATCCACTTTTCTTTCTTTGGTGATGATGCTGGTCATGGCCATCACAGATTTAACCGGACCAAACAACCCGGATAAAGTAGCCAGGTTATACACACCCAGATCGGGGAGGCTGCCGCCGCCTTTTTCATAAAAAAATGCCGACCAGCCTGGTCCGGTATGTCCGTAATGGGCATGTGCCGCTGCGGGTTTTCCCAGTTTGCCTTCCTGGATCGCTTTTGACATGAAGGCAAATTGCGGACTATTCACTACCGCCGGGGCACCCCAGATGCGCAGGTTTTTTTGCCTGGCCAGGTCGAGCAGGGCCTTACCTTCTGCATAGGTATTAGCCATCGGCTTCTCCGACCACACATGTTTTCCAGCCAACAGGGCCTGTTTATTCAAACGCCCGTGTTCCTGCATATTGGTCAGGTTCACCATCATGTCAAAGGGTGCACCGGCCAACAGTTGATCTATATGAGCATACTGATTAGGTATATTGTATTTTTTAGCCTGTGCCGCTGCCCGTTCCGGTTTGATATCGCAGGCACTGATGAGCTCCACAAAGGGCGATTTGGACAGGTGGGGCAGGTACATATTGGATACACTGCCGCAGCCGATCACGGCAACGCGTATGCGTTTTTCTGCTCCCGTTATAGATGGTGAAATATAGGGCGATATAATCGCGCCGGTGCCTAAAATGGTAAGTTGCCGGAGAAATGCGGAGCGCGAAAAAAACGGAGTCATGGATAGATATTTTGATCAATTTAAGCCAATATCAGTGTAGAGTTGCACTTGCGGAATAAATTTATTAATGTGTTGCGCTATTAAAACCGATCAATATACTTTCGATGCTTATACAAATTAGATCCTTCACCCTGTTATCTTTAGTGCGTCACTCTTTTAGCGGAAATCGGGTTCAGGATGACAAGGGCAGTGGATTACAAATGGCTACTATCAAGAATTGCCAATGGAGCGCGGCATTATTAATTCCAGTCATCATTCGTTCGGTTAATCATTCATACGATTCATCATTCATTAGGGTTATAGCTATTGGTTACCCTCTATCCTGTCATCCCGACGAAGGAGGGATCTCTGTATTTATATTCAAGTAATTTTTCAACGTTTTAGATCCCTCCTTCGCCTGCCTTCCTTTAGGTACGGCAGGCGAGTCGGGATGACAGGGGAAAGGTCGACTAATAGTTGCTATCTCGAATGACTGATTCTCCCTCAGCCTGTCATCATGATCCCGCATGCGCCGGAGAAGGATCTATTTTCGTAATCTTATAAAAATTCTCCTAAAGTATTATTTATCCTTTTGCTCAAAAGGAAATGACTGATTGCATAATTTTGACAAATGTCGAATCTTACCATTTCGCTTATTCAAACCGATCTCTTCTGGGAAGACAAACCCGCAAACCTGCAGATGCTGGAAAAAAAGATCAGCGCTCTGGAAGATAAAACCGAGATCATCATTCTGCCCGAGATGTTTTCAACCGGGTTCAGTATGCGCGCGGCCGACCTTGCAGAAACCATGGAAGGCCCCTCTGTTGCCTGGATGAAAAGGGTCGCTGCAGAAAAAAAAATCATCCTCACCGGAAGCCTGATCATTGAAGAGAACGGGCAGTACTTCAACCGGTTAATATGGATGCTGCCCAATGGCCAGTTTGGCCAGTACGATAAACGGCATTGCTTCAGCCTGGCCGGAGAAGATAAGTACTACACACCCGGCGATAAAAGATTGATAGCATCGGTGAAGGGTTGGAAAGTTAACCTCTGTATTTGTTACGATCTCCGGTTTCCTGTTTGGTCCAGGCAAACCAAATCACCCGATGCCACATCGCCCGAATTTGACCTGCTGATCTATGTGGCAAACTGGCCCGACCGCCGCATTCATGCATGGAAAACATTGTTGCCCGCCCGCGCCATTGAAAACCAGTGTTACGTGGCAGGTGTGAACCGCATTGGGCATGATGGAAACAACATAGCACACAGTGGTTTCAGCATGGTGGCGGACCCCCTGGGTGAAATGGTACAGATGGAACCTGGTAAAGAAGGGATACTAACAATAACGCTTGACCGAAATATGCTGGACCAGACCCGGCAGCAAATCCCATTTTGGAAAGATGCAGACCCTTTCCTGATCTTATAATCCCGATGATCCTTCCTGTGCCGAGGAGAGCCTGATCAGTTCTTTCACTTTGGCCATCTT